>NZ_FOQK01000023.1 GCF_900113715.1 Pseudoselenomonas ruminantium
AGCGGAGAAAAAGTGCACCCGCCCCCACCCAAGCTGAGCTGTACCGAGTTTGTTTTAACCACGTACGGACAGATAAACTGCAATTTGATAAAAAATGCCCCCTAAGTCAGATTCCACCTCCGACTTAGAGGGCGTTACATAGTCAACGGATCATTTTTATTTATAGGCATATATCGCAAACAACGGAACATTGTCATAATGCATGGCAGGGTCATTGTGGACCTGTGGCGCGATATCCGCTTCCACCTCCACCTTCATCCCGAGTTCTTGCAGATAACTGGCATCCCAATCGGGACGGCGATGCGTGCTGATACGCACAGCATCCTTGATCCTATTGCACGTATCCACAAGATCCTGGCTGATATTGGCATGGACGTTTTCCTGTTCTTCTTTGCGTGAGAAGGTCTCCAGCCCATAGTCCGAATCGAAATTCATCAAGAGCCCGCCCGGCTTCAATACCCGCCGCCACTGGCGATAAGCCTCCATGGCATCGGGCAGCGTCCAGGTGAGATTGCGGCTCACCACCACATCAAATGCTCCCTCCACAAAATCAGGCTCCTGCGCATCCATCTTCATGAAATGCACCGTAACCCCCGCCGCTAACGCGTTGCATTTTGCTTCGTGCAGCATATCTGCCGACATATCGATGCCGGTTACCTCATGTCCAAGCCGTGCGAGCAGGATGGAAAAGAACCCCGCCCCCGTGCCAACATCGAGAATACGAAGCGGCCGCACCTGCGGCAGCCTTGCCTGCAGCACCTTTGTCCAAGCAGCCGCGCTAGGCCCGGCCAGTTCCTTTAACCGTGTCTGGCTGAAAGCCTGACTGCGCGCATCCCAATAGCTTTCGATTTCCTGCGCCAGTTCCCTATCCTCATTCTGTAGCACGGTCTGCAAAGCTTCCTGCATAACGTGTCCCTCCTCTGTACTATCTCTTCGCTTTCATTGTAGCGGATAACCAGAGGCTGCGTAAGCCCCCCAGGGGGATATCACTCAACATCGAGATCAGCTGTTACCTGATAGTAGTCACAAGCATGCGAAATATAGTTCTTGACATTAGCTTTAGAAATCATGCTCATCTTAAGGAACGAGCAGAACACAAACGCGTGGTCATCGAGCACTACCTGCTGCATCTGCAGGGCCAGCTCGGCGCGCTTGGCCGGATCGAACTCGCGGCTGAGCTGAGCCTCCAGCGCATCGAGTTTCGCACTCTGGTATCTGCCCTGGTTCTTCGTAGCCGTGGATACAGCAAACACCGTAAACCAATATTCCGGATCACCAGTCGGGGCCTGGACATTGGCCATCGCATAGACATCCCATTTCTTCGGATCTTTTACCACCTGATTGTTATCGGCTGTATTGTTGATGTCAACGGCAATGCCGATAGCTTTGAGCGTGGACTGCGCCGACTCAGCCAAGAGCGGCAGCTCCTGGCGGCTCGGATATGTCAGCCATTTGACCACGAGCTTGCGGCCATTCCTTTCGCGGATGCCATCGCCATCGGTATCCACCCAGCCGGCCTGCTCCAGGACCGCCTTGGCAGCCTCCGGATTATATTTCTCAGCCCTTACCTTCTCGCCACCAAAGGCCGAACCGGCAGGGAACACACCATTTGCAGCAAAGCCATTGCCCTCAAGCAGGGTCGTGACAAAATTCTCCTTGTCGATCCCCAGAGCTATGGCCTGGCGCACTGCCGGATCAGCACAGACTGAGTCCGGATCGAAATTCATCTTGCCAAAGAAGCAGCGCGAAGTCGAGATCTGCGAAATCGTGTATTTATCATTGCGGAACAACGGATAGCTCTCATAGGCCATGCCATAAGCAGCCTGCACCTCTCCTGACTGCAGCGCGTTGGCCAGCGTATTGCCGTCCGTGATCGTGCGGATGGTCAGTTTATCGAGCTTCGGCGTGCCGCCCCAATAGTTCTCATTCTTCTTGAGCGTCAGGTGGTCGTCCGGCTTCATATCCGTCACGATGTACGGACCTGTACCGGCAACAATGCCGTTTTCAAAACCAGCTTCCACATCAATGATACAGCCATAGGGATCGCCCAGATAGTTCAACAAGGCCGGTCTTGGCTCAGTCGTCTTGATGATGAGCTCCTGCCCGTTGGCCTCAAGCGAAGCAATCTTGAGGTCCTGCTTGGCGCGCTTGTTCTCCGCAATCAGATGCTCAAGGCACTGCTTTACCGAAGCAGCATCCATCTTGCGGCCGCTCGAATAAGTCACATCATCGCGCAGCGTGATCTTCCAGGTCAGCGGATCGATATTTTCCCACTTCGTCGCCAGCCATGGCTGGATTTCCATATTGTCTGAGTACTTGATGAGCGTCTCACCGATACCATAGCGGATGCACGCCCAGCCTGCATAGGCATTGTGCGGATTGACATCAGGCTCTTCGTTTGAGCTGTTGAAGGTCGTATCACCGATAGTCAGGGTTTTACCGCCTGCATGCTTTGCTGCCTGATTGTCACCACAACCGGCAAAGACACCAAGGCAGAGACTGACACTCACAGCCAATGCCGCCAGTTTTTTCCATTTCATATGTATCATCCTCCTATGTCTACCTTCTGCCAAAGGAAATGGCCCTCATAACGAGGCAAGCGATATGCCTCGGGCAACACAGCAGCGTCATAACACGCTGTCGATAAGCCGTTGCGTATATGTCTGCTGCGGGGCACCGATCACCTCATCCGGCGTGCCTTCCTCGACAATGCGGCCTTCGTGCATGACCAGCACGCGGTCGCAGAAATCCTGCACGAGCGCGATGTCATGGCAGATGAACAGATACGCCAGTGACAGCTCGCGCTGCAGCCGTGCGAGCAGGGCCAGGATATCTGCCTGTACCGTCACATCAAGTGCCGACGTCGCCTCGTCCAGCAGCAAGAGCTTCGGCCGCAGCGCCAGCGCTCTAGCGATAGCCGCGCGCTGGCACTGGCCGCCACTGACCTCATGCGGATAGCGCTGTGCAATCTCCACCTCCAGGCCACACAGCATAAGCAAACGCTCCATCTCCTGCCAGGCTGCCTGCTTCTGCCAGCCAAAGTTCCGCAGCCCCTCAGCAATCCCATCGCCCAAGGTACAGCGCGGATCAAAGCTATCGGCCGGTGACTGGAATACCAGCTGCATATGACGGTAATGCTCGCGCAGCTTGCGGCCGGTCAGCTGCGTGATGTCTGTCCCCTGCAGGAATATCCTGCCAGCGGTCACATCTGTGAGCCGTGCAACCATGCGCGCTATGGTCGTCTTGCCACTGCCACTCTCGCCGATGATGGCGACCTTCTCACCTGCCGCCACGGAAAAACTGACATCATCGACGGCCAGCAACGTCCGCCTGTCATCCACGGGAAACACTTTTCTTAGGTGTTCCACCTGCAATACGGGAACCACTCCATCACCTCCTGAGCTGCGGCACAGCGGCCAGTAGTCTCTGCGTATACTTTGCCTGCGGCCGCAACATCAGCTCCGAGGCGCTGCCGTATTCGACAGCTTCTCCCGCCCGCAGCACGAGCATCTTGTCGGCCATGACGCGGATGACACCGATATTGTGCGTGACCAGCATGATTGCCGTCCCGAAGAGCTCCCGCGCCAACAGCATCTCCTCGATGACTTGCTTCTGCACCGTGACATCGAGAGCAGACGTCGGCTCATCCGCCAGCAGCACCTTCGGGCGCAGCAGCATCGCCGCCGCCACGCCCACGCGCTGCTGCATGCCGCCAGAGAGCTCAAACGGATAGCTTTCCAGAATGCGCCGCGGCTCGCGGAAGCCAAATCTTGCAAACAGCTCCTGCACCTGTTCTTCGAAAAGCTGCGCATCCGTCATGCCATGCGCCTGCATCATCTCCCAGAGCTGCGCCCGCACCGTACGGATAGCGCAGAAGGAACTGCCTGCTGACTGGAAGATCATACCGATATCTGCGCCGCAGAGGCGGCGCAGCTCCTGCGGTACAAGATCTGGCAGGGATTTGCCCTGATACCAGATATCCCCCCGCGTGACAAGGCCATCTTTGCCCAGCAGCCCCATGGCCGCTCGTAGCAGCGTCGATTTGCCGCTGCCGCTCTCGCCAGCGATGCCGAGGATTTCTCCCGGCTGGACACCAAAGCTGATATCATGTAGCACGCATTTGCCATTGTAGCTGACATCTACATGGTCATAGCGAATGATTTCGTTCATGCCTACCTCCTGTTCTTCGGATCGAGCCAGTCACGGACTGTATCACCGAGCAGATTGAAGATCATGACCGAAAGGAAGATCGCAAAGCCTGGCGCCAGCGTCACCCACGGCTGTGTCGCCAGCAGATTGCGCGTATCACTCATCATGCTGCCCCATTCAGGAATCGGTGGCTTGGCACCGAGGCCTAAAAAAGAGAGTCCTGCCAGCTCCATCATCATCGTGCCGATATCGAGCATCGCAGTCACGAGCAACGGCCCGGCAATATTGGGCACTACATGGCGGCAGATCAGCCGCAGGGGCGTGCAGCCCGCCATCTTCGCCGCCTGCATATAAGGGAGCTCCTGCTGGGCAAGCATCTGGCTGCGCGCCAGCCGCGCATACTTGGGCCAGCTGATGGCCGCCAGCGCAAAGATGGCATTATGCACACCACCACCGAGCACCGCAGCCACCGCCAGCGCAAACACGAGTCCGGGGAAAGCCAGGAACATATCGGCCAGACGCATGATGAGCGTATCAATCCACTTCCCCGACCAAGCACAGAAAATCCCGATCAGGCTGCCAAACACGGTGATGAAGCCAACGAGCAGCAAGGTAGAGAAAATACTGGTAAAGCTTCCCGCAATGACACGCGACAGCATATCGCGGCCATAGCGATCCGTGCCCAGCCAGTGCTCCGCTGACGGAGCCGCCTTGGCGATGGCCAGATTCTGCTCATAGGGATCATAGGGACACAATGAGCTGCTGAAGAACGCAGCCAGGATCAACACTCCCGCCAGCCCGCCGAAAAACAGCAAGCGCCGCCGCAAATGATCGCGCCGTACTACCTGCACGCGAACTGTAACCTCACTCATTGGCGGCTCACCCCCAGACGGATGCGCGGATCGAGCCGATGATATAAGAGATCCGTCACCAGATTGACAAAAACATAGATGATGGCCATCCACATGACATACATCTGGATGACTGGATAATCACGCATATTGATGGCGTCCACAGCCATCTTGCCTACGCCATCCCACATGAATATACTCTCAATGATCGCTGTGCCGCCGAGCAGGCTGCCGATGGACAAGGCCAGCAAGGTCATGATGGTCAGCAAAGACGCCTTCATGACGTTCTTCCAGAGGATGATCCTGTCGCTGACGCCACGAGCCATGGCCCCCTGCACATAATCCTTGCCCAACTCCTCAAGCACCGCCGAGCGCACCTGCCGCAGATATTTTGCCGACATGGCGATTGCCAGCGTAAGAGTAGGCATCACAGCGCTCTTCACATCCATGCCGCCCGATATGACCGGCAGCACGCCAAGCTGGATGCCCAGGAACTGCATGAGCAGCATCGCCACAAAGAAATTCGGCATCGCATTGCCGATGAAACTGACGAACCGCAGCACAGAATCCACGGTCTTATCGCGCTGGACGGCCGCCGCGATTCCACAGGGAAGCGAAATGACGACCGTCAGCACCACCGAGAGCACGGTCAGCAGCAAGGTCGCCGGCAGTTTGCGCAAGAACGCCGCAAACACCGCCTCGCCAGTGACATAGCTCACCCCCATATCCCCATGGAGCAGTGACCATAGCCAGTGCAGATACTGCTCGAAGAATGGTCGATTGAGCCCAAGCTCCTCACGCCGTGCATCGATGACCTCCTGCGCGACCTCGATACCACGGTTCGTATAGAGCTCCGTCACTGCATCACTGCCCGCCATATACATGAGCAGGAACGATAGAAAAGTAATCCCCAGCAGAATGGGAATCAACTGCAAGAACCTTTTAAGGGCATAATCCATCCCCGTTATTGCCTCCTAACCACCATGCTTACAAGAATAAAGCAGTACAACACATGCTGTACTGCCATCAATAATCTGTCTTTTCACATTATATATGATTCTCCAGCGGCTGCGTAAGCCCCCCAGGGGGATTCTTTGCCAATTTCCAGGTCAGGAATGACGCACAGCCAGCGCGCAAGCTTTGGTCGAGGAACACCGCCAGCCAGGCACCAGCCAATCCCATATCGAGCGTATAGAGCAGGAACGCCGTGATAAGCGGGCGCAGGACAGCGATGCTGACAAAGGAATAGGCCGCCACCTGTGCAGAACGGCCACTGCCACGCAGGATACCAGCGCAGACCATCTGCTGCGCTTCCGGAAAACTCAGCACAGCCACAAAGAGCAGCACCATAGCCCCCAGCGGCAGCATGGCTGCCTCCTGCGAATACAGGCAGAATATCTGCTCACGGAACACCACCGTGAGCAGGCAGGCCGCCAGCGAGAAGACCAAGCTCCATTTGACGCCTATGCCCAAGCTGATGCGCCAGCCGCCCCAATCCTGCCGGCCTTTGGCCTGACCAGCCAGCACCGTACTGGCCTTCCCCAGCCCACCGGCAAAGCAGTAATAAAAATCGCAGAAATTCATGCAGATGGCATGCACCGCATACGGGATTGTGCCGAGCTCAGCCACCATGCGGGTATAGAGTACCATACCTGCCCGCTCAAAACCCTGCTCAGAGAAGATACTGCCAAAAACAGGCAGCATCTGTCGGAAATAGGCAGCATTCGGCAGGAAACTGCCACGCAGGAGGCCCTGCCGCCACAGGCTGTACACTACTACCGCCAGCGTATAGAGCGTGCCGGCAAGCGTGCCAATGGCTGCTCCGCGCACACCAAGAGCCGGAAAAGGCCCCAACCCGAAAATCAGCAACGCATTGACCACGAGATTCAGTACATTTCCCTGCAGATTCGTCCGCAATACGGTCCCCGTCTGCCCAAAGCCCAACTGCAGGGCCTGCAGGATAGCCGTCAATGACGTCACATAGACTGCCGCCAGCGCGATCCAGCCATAATCAAGAGCCAGCGCCAGGTACTCGGGCGCCGCTCCCATCCAAAGCAACAGCGATGGCAGGTATGCGCCAAAGAGCATATGCAGTCCCAACAGTACGAATGCCCCCAAGCCCAGCGACTGCCGCATGATTGCAGCGGCCTGTTCCCGTCTGCCTCCGCCAAAGTGCTCCGCCGTGAGCACGGTAACCGCCGAAGCCAGCGACCGCGCAACCGTCAGCAGCATCATGCGCGGCTGCGTGAAAATGCTTACGGCTGCAATCGCCGCCGTTCCGAGCACACCGACCATGATGAGGTCCACCGAACTCAGCAGGATCATGAAGACGCCTTCCCAAGCGGCCGGCATCGCCAGCTGCAAGTATTTCCTATCCGCTTGTGTCCATAAATATCTTTGTATCATAATACCTTTAGCATACCGATATCCCAGCGCTTCTGTAAGCCCCCCTGGGGGATATATCTTTTTCCCAGCTTCTACTCACTTGCTTCCCTCTGCAATACAGACCAGCATTCTCTGACCCGTGCCCGATAAAGGCTGCGGATGACCGGATTCTCTCCCATGCCATGAAGATACGCATCAACAGCAAATCCCTGTGCCTCCAGCTGTGATTTATGCGAATCTTCTTCAGCGCCGGCCATATCCTGGCAGGCATGATTGCCCGCCACCAGCATCAGCGGCAACAAGGTGATATGACGGACATCCTGCTGCCGCAGCTGCGGAATGACATCGTCCAGCCGCGGCCACCCCTCTACCGTGTAGACAAAGGCGCGCGGCCACCCTTGCTGCCATAGCTTCAGCTGCATGATGCCATGATAGGCGTTCGCCAGATGCGGCGAACCATGCGCCAGCAGCAGCACAGCATCCTGCCGTCCCAACGGCGGAAACACCTTGCTCACAGCCCGCATGACATCACCAACATCATCCGGTTTCCCCCGCTGTCCCTGCCAGTACATCAACGGTGTTCCCAGTACCATCCGTTTGGTTTGCGGACTGTATTCCCTCCACAACTCCAATGCGTAATGATACTCAATCCCCGGCAGAACATCCGTCGTGATCATAGCAATAGAATTATATCCTGCTGCCAACAGCTGCTGCAGCGCTTCCTCTGGCAATGGATAATGGATCCCTTCCCTTTCCCGGATGCGCCGCACGACAAGGTGCGAGGTCAATGCCGATACCACATGGATTCCTGGATACTCAGCCTGTATTTCCGCCACCAGCGTATCGATAGTCTTCGCCCGTGTCCCGGCATAAGTCGTGCCAAAGCTCAGGACAAGGATTGCTGCTTTGATAGCTTCCCCCTGGCGGGCCGTATCATCATAGCATCTCATGCCAAGCTCAGCCGCCCGTGCCAGTGCCGCCGAATAGCGCGCAAGACCTTCAGACATACGCCACCTCCTGCTGTTCCCCGCACGTCAAAGGACTGCCGCTTCGAGCTGACAAGTCAACGTCACGGGAATGTACCGAAAACACCGAACGCAGCAAGGCCTGCGTATACGGGTGCTGCACTTCCGTCAATTTCTCTCCTGGCAGCTGCTCCACTACCCGGCCCTGCTTCATGACTATCACTTGATGGCTGAACAGGCTGACCAAAGCCAAGTCATGGCAAATGAACAGATAGGTGAGCCCCTTTTCCCGCTGCAATCTCACCAATAGCCGGATCACACTGTCCTGTACCGACACATCCAGTGCACTGGTCGCTTCATCACAGATGATGATTTCAGGTTCAAGCGCCAATGCCCGCGCAATAGCCACGCGTTGGCGCTGGCCGCCACTCAGGCTATGCGGGTAGCGGTCAGCAAAATCCGCCGGCAGTTCCACCAGCTGCAGCAGTGCGCGTGCTCGCTCTGCCACCTCCTGGCGGCGGATCACCTCAAAGCTCAGCAGCGGCTCACAGATGATATCCTTGACCTTCATTTTCGGATTGAATGCCGTAGCGGGATCCTGGAAGATCATCTGGATATGACGATAATTTTGACGTTTTGCTTCACCGCGGAGGCTCGTGATATCCGCCCCGCGGAACAATACCTGACCGGCCTCTGGGGTATATAGCCCCATGATCGTACGCGCCAAGGTTGATTTTCCGCTGCCGGACTCGCCGACAATAGCCGTTGTCTCCCCTTTGCGGATAGCGATGCTGATATCATCACACGCCTTCAGCCGTCCGCCAGCCGGCAGCGGAAACTCCTTGGTGATATGCTCCACGCGCATCAATACCGGCTCTGCTGTCTCAGACATACCGCACCCCTCCGATCTCTGGCACTGCTGCCAGCAACTTCTTAGTATATGCCGTCTGCGGCTTGTCCAGGATCGATGCTGCGGAGCCATATTCCATCACCTTGCCCCCGGCCATGACCATCAATTTGTCTGCCATACAAGCCGCCACACCAATATTATGGGTAACCATGACCAGCGCCGTTCCCGAATCGCGTACCACCTGCATCAGCTCGCGTACAATCTGCGCCTGTGTCGTCACATCCAGTGCCGACGTCGGCTCATCAGCCAGCAGCAGCTGCGGATGGAAGGCAATGGCCATGGCAATGCCGACACGCTGACGCATACCACCAGACAACTCGAAGGTATATGAAGCCATGATGCTGTCGGGATCCGGCAAATGCATCCGCCCCAGCAGATCCTTGGCCATTTCATCAGCCTCCGTATCCTGCATATCGCTATGGGTCTGGAGATACTCGCGGAACTGGTGTCCAATCGTCTGGACCGGATTCATCATGTTGCCACTATCCTGAAATATCATGGCCATCTCCTTGCCCCGCAGGCGCCGCCATTCCTCTGCGCTCAAGTGCCCCAGATCCTGCCCGGCGAAGTTAATCTGGCCACGGCTTATCCGGCCCGTTCCGGGCAGGACACCGAGTATCGAGCGTATGACCGAGGTCTTGCCACTGCCAGACTCACCGACAATAGCCAGCACCTCACCTGCCGCCAGGGAAAGCTCCACATCCTGCACCGTCGGCGCACTGTCCCCATAGGAAATATCCAGATCCTTGATTTCTAACAACATGGATATCTCCTTACTTTCCTGCCGGCTTGATAAGATCCGTGACCCAGTAATAATCCGACGGATACATCTTCACACCGGCAAGTGCCGTACTGCTGATGATATTGGTCTGCGGATAGCCCAGGAATAATGCGGCACTGTCATTCAGGATGATCTGCTGGATTTCGATGATCAGCTGACGGCGCTTGGATTTATCAAATTCCACGGCCAACGCATTGAACTTCGCATCCAGGGCAGGATTGCTATAGCCAGAACCATTCTGCGGATTTTCCCCATGGAAGTTGGATTTCCAGTACCAGGACAGATAAATTTCCGGGTCTCCCGTGTTGGCCGTCGTGATATTGGAAATCAACAGATCATATTCCCCTTTGATCCCCATTTGATCCACCAGGTTGTAGTCCACATTCTTGATCTGGATATCAAAGCCCAGCTTCTTGAGGTCTGCCTGCACAGCCTCCGCATACAGCGGCAGCTCAGCCCGGCTGTTGTAGATAACAAAGTCCAGCTTGAGCGGCTGGCCATCCTTTTCGCGGATCCCATCACCATCGCTATCTCTCCAGCCGGCCTCATCAAGCAGACGGGCAGCACGCTCCGGATCATAGGCATTCGGGTCAGTGAGCTGATCGAACCCATAATCCATGGACGGCGGCACCGGCGCCTTGCCTGCCATGAACGTCCCTTTCAGCAGCACTTTGTTATAGGTTTCGCGATCACAGCCACAGATGAGCGCAGCGCGCACCTTCGGATCTTTGAGTATCCCTTTCTGGTTCAGACGGGCCAATACCGTACGCAGGGACGAGATCTCGTCTACCACATACTGGCTATTGTTGCGGAAGGTGTCGATATCGCCAGCTGCGATATTCACAGCCATATCCACGTCCCCGGACTGCAAGGCCATGGCCCGGGTATTGGGATCATCGATGCTCGGGATCTCCACCGTCTCAAACGGCACCTCACCAGCCCAATAGTTGGGATTCTTCTTCATGACAGCTTTTTCTTTGACAAAGGACTCTACCATATACGGGCCGGTACAGATGGGGCCTTCCTTGGCAAAATCACGGCTAGCCTCGGCCTTCGTATCCACCACGATGAACAATGGATCTGCCAGGAAGCCCATGAGATTGGGCATTGGTTTTTCCGTCGTTATGATGAGGTTCTGGCCTTCGGCCCGGATTTCCTTATACTTGAAGAATGTCTCCGCACGATTGTTCTTGGCAAAAACGCGTTCCAGTGATGCCTTGACAGCCTCGGCCGTCAGTTCATCCCCATTGGAGAATTTCACGCCATCGCGGATCTTGATGGTCCATGTCAGATGGTCGTCACTGATTGACCAGTTCTCCGCCAGCCACGGCTGCACATTCATCTTCTCATCAAACTTTGTCAGGCACTCACCCAGACCATAGCGCATGACTACCCAGCCAAAATAGTTCTGCGTCGGCTCCAGGGTATCAGCAAAATTCGTCACACCAACCTTCAGTATGCCCTTCTGCACCGACTCATTGCCAGCCGTACTACCGCAGCCAGCAATCAGCGCAGCAGCGGCAATCCCGCACAAGCCCACGCTTACAGCCCGCCAAAGTTTCTTCATTCTGCTTTTTTCCATGAAAATATCATCCTCTCCACAACATGACTAAATCACATCTCAGTTCTGACGCGGATCCAAAACATCGCGCAAATTGTCTCCCCACAGGTTGAACACCGCAACTACCAAAAAGATAGCCAAGCCTGGATAAACCATCAGCCACGGTGCCGATTGGATATATTGCCGCCCTTCATTGAGCATTAATCCCCACTCTGGTATTGGCGGCTGAGCCCCAAAGCCCAAAAACGACAGCCCTGCAATCTCCATCATCATCGTGCCGATATCCATCGCCGCCGTGATGACTACCAGCGGCAACGTATTCGGCAGGATATGGCGCCACAAGATCATCGGCGTCCGCGTGCCGCTGAGACGGGCCGCCAGCACAAAATCCTGCTGCCGGAGCTTGAGCACCAGACTGCGCACCAGGCGCGCATATTTCGCCCAGCTTACCACCAGCAGCGCCATGATGGTATTGATGATACTGCCACCAAGTATTCCCGCAATGGCAATCGCCAGCACAATCCCAGGGAATGACAGCATCATATCCGCCAGCCGCATGAAGACCATCTCCACACGGCCGCCAAAATAACCGGCCAATGTGCCTACCAGCGACCCCGTCAAAGCCACCAGTACCACCAGGCAGAGCGTCATAAACAACGACGTCTGCGTGCCGCAGATGATCCGCGAAAAAATATCGCGGCCCAGCTTATCCGTCCCCAGCCAATGCTCAGCCGACGATGGCTGCAAGGCCAGCTGCATATTGCTGGCCAGCGGATCTTGCGGTGTCAGGTAAGGAGCAAACAATGCCACCAGCACGATAAGTGACACCAGCGCCGTATAAAAGGAAAACAACTTGTGCTCCCAAATAAGCGTCATCTTCGTACCTCCCTTCTAAGGCGCGGATTCAGATAAGTATACGACAGATCGACCAAAAAATTGATGGACATATAGACCAGGGAAATCCAAAGGACAAAGCCCTCGATAAGCGGATAATCACGCATCGTGATAGCCCGCACCGCCATGTTGCCGATCCCCGGCCATGAAAACACGATTTCGACTACGGCTACACCGCCTAGCAGCCACCCCATCGACATCCCCAACAACGTGATCAATGGCAACATCGCATTGGGTAGGACATGTTTCCAAAGGATTGCCATCTCCGACAATCCCCGAGCCCTGATTCCCGTGACATAGTCTTGATTCAGTTCTTCCAATACCACCGTACGGACCTGCCGCATGTATTTCGATGACATATAGATTGCCAGTGTCAAAGCAGGCAGCACGATTCCCGCCGCCGTGACTTCCGACTGCGCAATGGGAAACAGGCGCAGCTTCAAACCGAATACATATAGCAGCAACAATCCCAGCCAAAAACTTGGCATCGATACACCGATAAAGGACACCCCCCGCACGAGATGGTCTGGCAGCCTGTTCCGCTTCACAGCCGATAAGATCCCCAGCGGCAGCGAAATCAGCACCACCAGGACCATCGTGACAAATGCCAGAAGCAACGTCCCTTTGAACCCCTCCAGCAATTTTGCTGTAACCGGTTTCTTCGCAGAGTAAGACATACCCATATCTCCCTGCAAAACACCAGCCGCCCAATTCCCATACTGGACCAGGAACGGCTTATCGAGCCCCAGCTCATGCCGCGTCTGAGCCAGCGTCTCCTCCGACACGATTGTATCCGAAGCTTCCAGCAGCATCGAAGCCGGATCACCAGGTGCCAGCCAGGTCAGGCAAAAAGTCAGGAAGCTGACACCAATGACCGTCACCACCATCTGCAAAAGGCGGCTCCCATATGATTGCAACCACAACATCTCCCTCTCACCTCCACAAACAGATAAAAACCAATATCACGGAACTCTTATCCATAAACAGCGTCCCTCTTCTCCCTTCCCCGCCCGCACACCGGACAGGCATAAAAAAAACCTGTCTGCAAAATGCAGACAGGCCAGGAATATCCAGAGCACGAATCTCCTCCGAAAATCCCCTCCCTATCGCTCGCAGGTCAAACGGTGATTGTCAATCAGGCAGTTCTCCTGGCTCCAGTTCATCATGATTGCTGCGCCTTCCCAAGAAAATCATTCCTCAGTGACCGGGATACCCTCAAAAGTGGCATCCACGAAGCAGCATCACTCGCTGTTACAGTGGCGGGACCGCGCCGGACTTTACCGGCTTCCCTATTAAGTCTTGCGACACCTGATCCATACTTTATGATATTGCATATCATATGCAAAAATATGCGAAAACATTGTGATTATACCATTTTCTGAACTGCGTGTCAAAACTAGACAATTCCCCTAAACCGCTTAAAAATTATGTTTTTATCCCCCCGGGGAGCTTCACACCCCCATTAATATTTTTTATAATAAAACTAATCGTAAGATATATTCCATTCACTAATCCAGAGGCTCAACTGTTTTAGCTGGAATGTATATGCAGAGAATAACTTCCCGTTTGTCTACTGCAATATATAGACGCCGTGCATCAGTATGATTATTATCAATGGATACGATGCACGGCGTCTTATTTCCCTATTTTTCGTGTTATAATGAAAAAACAACGACTACTTCAGCAACCATCCGAGGCTAGACTATGAACAGGAAAAACTTGCTTGACCAGTTGGCTCATACCCATACCCTCGCCTTCGAAGACTTCATCGATCTGCTTGCACACCAAGATGAAGAATTGCAGGCATACGCAGCCGGACTGGCCGTCAAAACAACACAGCGCTATTACGGCAACAAGGTTTTCAGCCGCGGCCTGATCGAATTCACGAACATCTGCCAAAACAACTGCTATTACTGCGGCATCCGTGCCAGCAATGAAAACGTCCAGCGGTACCGGCTGAGTGATGAACAGATCCTGCAATGTGCCGCCACCGGCTATGAACTGGGCTTCCGCACCTTCGTCCTGCAAGGCGGCGAGGATCCCTACTACACCGACGACAGGATCTGCCATCTGGTGCAGCAGCTCAAGTACAAGCATCCCGATTGCGCCATCACCTTGTCCATTGGCGAAAAGAGCCCAGAAAGCTATAAGCGCTACCGGCAGGCAGGGGCCGAGCGCTACCTTCTGCGCCATGAAACCGCAACGCCTGCGCATTACCATAAGCTCCACCCGCCGTCCATGAGTGCCGAAAACCGCTACGGCTGTCTCCGTACCTTGAAAGCGCTCGGTTTCCAGACGGGCGCCGGCTTCATGGTCGGCTCACCATGGCAGACATCGGAAGATCTGGCCCGCGACCTCATCTTCCTCCACGAGCTTCAGCCGGAGATGGTAGGCATCGGCCCCTTCATCCCCGCCGCAGGAACACCGTTTGCCCAGCAGCCAGCCGGCACCTTAGACCAGACGCTGTTCCTGCTGAGCCTCATCCGGCTGCTGCTGCCAGAAGTGCTGCTGCCAGCCACCACGGCCTTGGGCACAATCGATCCCCGCGGCCGCGAAAAGGGCATCCTGGCTGGTGCCAACGTAGTCATGCCCAACCTTTCCCCCCGGAACGTCCGGGCAAAATACCAGCTTTACGACAACAAGATCTGCACGGGCGAAGAAGCTGCTGAATGCATTGTCTGCCTAACCAAGCGAATTGAATCCGTCGGCCGTGAGCTGGCCGTCGACCGTGGCGACAATGTCCGCTATATGAAAATGAAGGAGGAACCCTACTGTGTATAATCCCAAATCGAGCAAAGCCGCAGAATTCATCGACCACGAGGAAATCCTCGCCTCCCTTGAATATGCTGACCAAAACAAGAACAATGCTGAACTCATCGATTCCATCCTCGCGAAAGCCAAGGAATGCAAAGGCCTTGACCATCGCGAAGCATCGGTTCTATTGGCCTGTGAGATCCCCGAAAAAAATGAGGAAATCTTCAAGCTTGCCGAAGACATCAAAAAACAGTTCTACGGCAACCGCATCGTGCTGTTCGCCCCGCTTTATCTGTCCAATTACTGCATAAACGGCTGCGTCTACTGCCCGTACCACGGGATCAATAAAACCATCCCGCGCGTAAAGCTTACGCAGGAGCAGATTCGCGACGAAGTCATCGCTCTGCAGGATATGGGCCACAAACGCCTGGCCATCGAAGCCGGCGAAGATCCGGTCAACAACCCGATTGAATATATCCTCGAATCCATCCATACAATCTACTCGGTCAAGCACAAAAACGGCGCCATCCGCCGCGTCAACGTCAATATCGCCGCCACGACAGTGGAGAATTACCGCAAGCTCCACGAAGCTGGCATCGGCACCTACATCCTGTTCCAGGAGACCTACCACAAGGATTCCTATGAGAAGCTCCATCCAACGGGACCGAAACACGACTACGCCTACCACACCGAAGCCATGGACCGCGCCATGGAAGGCGGCATCGACGACGTCGGCCTTGGTGTACTCTTTGGCCTAGACAAATACCGCTACGAATACGCTGGCCTTTTGATGCATGCGGAACATCTCGAAGCCACCTTCGGCGTTGGCCCCCACACGATTTCCGTGCCGCGCATCTGCCCGGCTGACGATATCGATGTCAACACCTTCAGCAACGCCATCGACGACGATATCTTCGCCAAGATCGTTGCCTGCATAAGGATTGCCGTTCCCTACACGGGCATGATTGTCTCGACGCGCGAATCCCAGAAATCCCGCGAACGTGTCCTGCACTTGGGCATCTCCCAGATTTCCGGCGGCTCCCGCACCTCCGTCGGCGGCTACACCCAGGAGGAACGCCCCGACGAGACAGCACAGTTCGATGTCTCGGATACCCGCAGCCTCGACGAAGTCATGAAATGGCTCATCGACATGGACTACGTTCCTTCCTTCTGCACCGCCTGCTACCGCGAAGGCCGCACCGGCGACCGCTTCATGGCTCTCTGCAAAGCAAAGCAGATCCAGAACTGCTGCCTGCCCAACGCCCTGATGACCCTGAAGGAATATCTCGAGGATTATGCCTCCCCGGAAACGAAAGCTGCCGGCGAGAAACTGATTGCGAAAAACATCCCCGATGTAACCAATCCCGCCGCCCGCAAGACTCTGGCCGAACGCCTGCAGAAAATCGAACAGGGCGAACGCGACTTCCGTTTCTAAGCCTATAATGGATTCATGAAAACGCCCCTATAACTGAGCTTCAATGCTCAGTTATAGGGGCGTTCGTATTCTCAATCAGTCTTTGACTTTTTCGATTTCATTCTGGGTCCAGAGCGGATGATGATGTGCCGCGTGTTTGGCATTGATGGTGCCATCACCGAACATGCTGCAAAATTCCGGCCAGTTGTAGATGCCGAGGGGAATATGTCCCCCGCAGACGCAAAGGAACAGGCCCAGGCCAACAATCAGATGAATGCGGTCTGCATAGTAGGCAATCTCTTTCGGTACCAGCGGCAGGGCAAAGTAGAGCACCGCACCCGTAAGGATGATGAGCAATGTACCGAAAAATACCATGATACCCATCATTTTCTGACCCGAGTTGATCTTTCCCATCGGCGGTACATCGATTTCCTGCAGAAAAATCATTTTCTGCGGGTAGCCGCCGCCGACTTTCATCCATTCAATATCCTGCTTCGTCCAATGGAACGCCTCGCGCCAGAACGCTGCCACACGTCCTGGGCAGAGCAGGAAGAACAGCGTGCAGGCAATCATGAGGATCCATGCGCCTACGATATGGATCTGCATGGAAAGATGCATTGCCGCCTCGCCAAACGGGCGGAAAAACAGGATGACACCAGTTACTCCTGCCGGCAGGAACCCCAAGACCAAGCACCAATGAAACAGGCGGACTGGCAGGCTATGATGAAGGATCCGTTCATTTCCCTTAAAGTTGTTATCCATCGCAATCCCACCTTTCTTACAGGACACTGCGGTCTACATAATGCGTATGGAAAAGCTCTTCCGCCATCGGACTCAGCGGCTGGAAGTTCATCTTCTTGTACATGTTGAGCAGGCTCTGGTTGTGATGGCTCTGGCGTTTCGCCTGTTTCTCATCATCCTGATACAGCCCCGCCGTACGCATCTTGATGTATTTGTTACGATCGACAATCAGATCCGTCACCGTATAGGCACCGGTCCAAAGGACTGCCGCAATGACACCGGCAAAGCCGAGGAATTCACGGCGGTTGATCTTTACTTCTTTTTCTTTATAGGAATATCTCATAACGCACCTCCTATCACCATGGCAAGATAGCCTTGAACTTGCCGGTCCAGGACGTTCCCATCGGGTTGATTGGCTGGCCGCCGCCGTTTACGCAGCCGCCCGGACAGTTCATGACCTCGATGAAATGATACGGGCTGCTCCCAGCTTCGATTTCAGCCAGCAGTGGCTCGACATTTTTCGTCCCATGGACAACCGCGATCTTCAGCGTGATTTCCTGGCCATTGTCCTTGAGCTTGAGCGGGATATCCGCCGTCTTGACCTCCTTGAGGCCGCGGACAGGCTCATAGCGGAGCTCACCGAGCTCCTCCCCCGTCAGGACGAAGTAAGCCGTGCGCAGGGCAGCTTCCATGACGCCGCCCGTTGCACCAAAAATCGTACCTGCGCCTGTATACTCAGCCAGCGGATTGTCTTTCTCCTCAGCCGGCTCCACATTGCGGACATCGATATTAAGCTTTTTGAGCAGACGTGCCAGATCGCGGGTCGTCAGGACGACATCGGTATCCTGATACGTTGCCGTATGGCCTTTCTTCTTCCAGTAATCAGCAGCTGCCGTGAACTCCGGCCGCGATGCTTCGAGTTTCTTCGCCGTGCAAGGATAAACACCGACGCAGAAAATCTGCTCCGGCTGCACGTGCCAAATTTCCTCAGCACCGTAGATCTTAGCTACTGGGCCAGCCATTCCCTGCGGCGACTTCGCCGATGACAGGTGCTGGCGCAGATTTGGATGATAGAGCTCCATATAGCGCACCCAGGCAGGGCAGCAAGAAGTGAACTGCGGCAATGGGCCAAGTTCGCCTTCCACAGGCTGCTTGAGCACGTATTTCTGGATTTTGTGGATAAGCTCCGTCCCCTCTTCCAGGATTGTATTATCCGCGGCAAAGTTGACATCCATGATCTTGAAGCCCGCTTTCTTCAAGGCTCCATACATCTGCTCCGTGATGAGTTTGCCCGGTTCCATACCGAACTCCTCACCCAATGCAACACGTACTGCCGGGGCAACCGTTGCCACGACTGTCGTATTGCCATCCTTTAATTTTTCAATAACCTGATCGACTACATCGACCGTATCCTCGATTGCTCCGAATGGGCAGTTCACCAGACACTGTCCGCACTGCAGACAACGCTCATTGTTAATCTGATGGTTTGCACCGTAGGCGCCATCAATGGCGTCAGCGGGGCAGAAGGATTTGCATGTGTCACATCCCTTGCATTTCCCTTCATCGATCTTAATGATGCCGGTGAGCTCATTCGCCTGATAAGATTTTGGCATAGCTTTCGTCCTCCCCTATCCTGCAAACAATTCTCAATTATCATCATAGTTTATTATCCCTATATTAAATTATAAATTTATTTGATTGCAAGCACAAGCTCCCCCAGGGGATATTCCTGCAAAAATTTATATAAAAACAAAAAAGAGGCCTAAAAGCCTCTTTTCTAACCAGTAAAAATCAATCCATGATATAGATTTCAAAATTCTGACGGCCAAACGCCAGCGCCTCACCATACGTGTCGAAAGCCACATCGATATGGTTGCCGTGAAAACCACCGATATCTTCAGCTACAGCCTCGCCATAGCCTGGGATAAACACATGCGTACCGAGCGGAATGACAGCCGGATCGACGGCAATGACGCCATGGCGCACCTTGGTGCCCGTCGCCGTATGCACAGAATTGCCAGGATCTTGCGCACTATAAGCAGTCGCTGACACATAGAACATGGTCCCCGCATGTGTTTCCGGATCTACAGCGGGTGGCTCATACGTCTTACCGCCCGAAAGGACACGATAGGTGCCATCGCCGCAGATGCCATCGACCTCAAGCCCCTTGGCCTCCTGGAATTTTCTGATAGCTGCTACTGTCTGCGGACCACAGATACCATCGGCCTCCCCGGAAAGATATCCCTGCTCAATCAACAGGGTCTGAACATGCTTGACGGCCTGGCCGCGCGATCCATCCTTGACGAGAATGGCAGCCGCAAATGCCGCCGAGCAAAAACATATTAACATAAGCATAACAACTAAGGAAAGGAGTATTCGTCTGTTCAATAAGATCACCTCTCAAAAGTAATTGTCTTAGTTTCTGATCATAACGCCGTTGTTCCTATAAATAAGAGGTGCAGACCTAACCTGCACCTCTTATACTCTATCATAATCTATGATTTCTCGTCAAACGAAGAAGAATTTCTCCGACCATTTACAATTTTTCCGCCAACAGATCAGCTGCCGCCAACAGCCCTGCAATCATCGCCGACGGGCGCGGCGGGCAGCCAGGCACATAGATGTCGACAGGCACGACTTTATCGGCCGCGCCGACAATCGCATACGAAGCACCATACGTCTCACCACCAGCTGCGCAGGCACCGCAAGCCATGACCAGCTTCGGCTCCGGCAGGGCCTCATACGACATGCGCAGAGCCTCCTCAAGGTTGCGCGTGACGGTACCCGTGACCATCAACATATCGGCATGGCGCGGCGAAGCATCGAAATGCACGCCATAGCGGTGCAAATCGTAAATCGGATTCGACATCGCGCCCATCTCAAAATCGCAGGCATTGCATGAACCCGCATCAAGATGACGGACATGCAGGCTGCGGCCGAGTTTCTGCCGGATGACATCAGCCGTGACCTGCTGTGCCTTTTCCACGAGATAGGGCATCGCTTCGTCAGCCGTATGCGACAGCAGTCCCTCAGGTGCATCCGCCGCCTCAGCGCAGGCCGCCACGCAGCGGCCACAGAACAGGCAGCGGCGGTAATCGACAGTGTATTCCTCCCCCTGGCACTGGAAGGCCCCAACAGGACACGCCTTGGCGCAAGCCGCCAGTGCATCAGCCGGGCACTTGCCCGCAAGCTTTCCCCGGAACCGTGCGCTGCCCGAAAGCGAGATAGCTTCCGTGGCGATCTTATCATGAAGTAAACGCTCTAATACCTTAAACATCGTTTCCTCCTTTAACGGTCCAAGCAGGCATAGCAGAGCTCAAAGCTCTTGTTGATCAGCGGGAAGTCGGGGATGATATCCCCCTGCACGGCAATCGGCAGCGCCGGCCAGTTCGGATAAGAGGCGCTGCGCACGAAGATGCGGTCGATGCGCCCCTCTGCATCGAGTGCGACAAAGTGCAGATTGCTGCCGCGCGCCGATTCGCTGATGCCGAAATCTTCACCAGCAGCTGCCGGAACCGCAACGCTGAGTTCCGTATGGTCAGCGTCCAAATGCTCCAAGAGCTGGCTGACCATGAAGAAGCTCTGGCGCAGCTCCTCGATTCGCACAGCCAGTCGTGCTGCCACGTCGCCGCTCTTCTGCGTGACGACAGCAAAGTCAAGATCTGGATATGCGCCATAGCTGAAATCCTGACGGCTGTCATGGGCAAAGCTGCTCGCACGTGCCCCGACACCGACCAATGCCAGATCCACCGCCGTCTGATGGCGGACAATCCCCGTCGTACGGATGCGGTTCTGGAAGTTTTCCTGTTCCGCAAACATCTTGTCGAGGGCTTCGACGTTTTCCGCTACGGCAGCCAGCGTCGTACGGATATCCTGCCGGAGCTCTGCCGTGATGTCCAGCGACACACCGCCAGGCACGATGACACCGCGCAGGAAGCGGTTGCCTGCCAGACGTTCCTGCAGACGCATCAGCATCTCTTTCGTGCGGCCGCCAAGGCTGATGGCTGGAGCAAAGCCGACACCAGCAGGGATGTTGCCGCAGTCACCGACATGATTCGTGATGCGTTCGATTTCCATGAGCAGCGTGCGGATAAGCTGTGCGCGCTTGGGAACCGTAACTTTGGCGATCTTTTCCACCGCCTGGCAGAAACTCCAAGTATTGGCAATGCTGCAAGCACCGCAGATGCGCTCAACGATGGGCAATGCCTCATGCGGCGTCTTGCCCTCCATGACCTTCTCCAGGCCGCGGTGCGTGAAGAACAGCTTGGCATCAAGCTGGAGCATCGACTCACCCGCCTGGCTGAAGCGGAAATGCCCCGGCTCGATGATGCCCGCATGTATCGGGCCAACCGGCACCTCATAGATGCCCTCACCGTGCGCAACACTCATCTTGATTTCGCTGCCCTCGCCTGCCTTGGCCCGCGGGCTGGCCGTCGCCGAAACCTGCTTGCGCAGCGGGTGATACCCCTGCGGGAAGGATTCGTGGAGCACCAACGGGCGCGGGTCGGGATGGCCGGCCGGCACAAATCCGAACATATCCTGCATCTCACGCTCATACCAGGCTGCGGCTGGCAGGATCGGCGTCAGTGAATCGTAGCGCAGATCGCCATCGGCTGGCACTGCTGCCTTCAGCACCGCCAGGCGTTTTTCCTCCGGGATCTCGAACATGACATAGATTGCGTAGCCGCGGCCCACAGCCGTCTCATCGCGGCCAAACATCGCCGTGAGCGGATGACGGCCAGCAGCCGATAAAGCCTTGGCCTCCGCCCGGAGGTCTGCCAGCTTGATTTCCTTTACATTTTCCATCAGGACATACCTCCTAAAACAATCTGCCCAGCGGCCATGATGAGGTCACTGAGATACGGGATTTCCGCCAGCGCACCGCTGATGATGCCACTGGACAGCAGCAATACCAGGAGCACCGCCGTATCGAGACGCCCCATAAGTTCCCCCGCACACTTGCGCGACGGTTTGCCGCCGAGCATGCGCATGGCATGGTAAAGGATACCGATGAGCATCCCCGCCAGCAGCACCAGCGCCAGGATTCCGAGCCACGGGCGCTCCGCGAGGAAGAAACTGTCGATGATATAGAACTTGCTGAAGAAGATACCCATCGGCGGCATGCCGAGAATACCGACAATGCCCAGCAGCCAGAACAGCGCGGTGCGCGGCGACTGCTGCAGCATGCCATGCATGCGCATCATGTTCTTCGTGCCATAGGCTTCCATGATCGTACCGGCCGTATAGAACAGTGCGTATTTGACGAGGGCATGGTTCATCATATGCAGCAGCGAAGCCTCGACTGCCAGCGGCAGGAACAGGCCAAAGCCAGCGGCCATCAAGCCGAAGTTCTCCATCGAAGAGTAGGCCAGCATGCGTTTGATGTCACGCTGGACGACGACAAAGGGGATGGCCAGGGCAATCGTCAGCAAGCCGAAGAACAGGAACAGGCCGCTGATAAAGCCCATGCCGACAGCAGGCATGATGACGATGACATTGCGCAAGAGCACGTAGATCGCGCAGATGCAGAGCGCACCTGAGAGCAGGCCGCTCGTAAGCGCTGGGGCCTCCGAATGCGCATCAGGCAGCCAGGCATGCATCGGCGCCAGGCCGACCTTCGTACCGTAGCCGACAAACAGGAAGCAGAAGGCCACCTTGGCCAGTGCCGGATTGAGCTCGCTGCCATGTGCAGCCAGATACTGCCAGTCCAAGGCCTGTGCGCCGCCCATAGCCAGGATCTGCGCATAATAGACCAGGATCGTGCCCAGCAGCGCCAGGCAGATGCCCACCGTGCAGACCATGACGTATTTCCACGCCGCCTCCAGCGACGTGCGGGTGAATTTGAAGGCAACGAGCAGTGCCGAAACCAGCGTCGTCGCCTCAATGGCTACCCACATAAGGCCGAGGTTATTGACGAGCACCACCAGCATCATCGTCCAGACAAAGAGATGGGAAAGCGCATAGAAGCGGCCCTCAAGATGACCGAAACGGCGCAGATAGCCGTAGCGGATATTCGTATCGCGATCCAGATACGCCTTGCTCGTCCAAGCAAAGGCCAGATAGAGCATCGTGACAATGACGAGCATCCATAGGCCCAACGCATCGAGATAAAGATAGCCGAAGGCCTGCGGCGCCGCTGGGTCAAACTGCATGACCAGCCGGACGACGATGGCACCGGCCGCCACCGAGGTCAGACGGTTGAGCCAGTGCAGCAAGCCCTTGCCAAGAACATTGACTGCCGCGATGATACTGAATACCGGCGGCAGCGCCAGCAGCGTATAGACAAGCTGCGGGATAGTATAGTTGAAATCCATATTGCTGTCTTATCCTTTCAGTTTCTTCATGACAGTCGTATCGGTAGTCATAAACGAAAGGCTCATGCGGTTCGTCAGGATGACCAGTACGACAACGGCGATAAGGACGTCGAGGAAGACGCCGAGCTCAACGACGAGCGGCAGGCCTTCCGTCATCAGCAGGCCCAAGAGATAAATTCCATTCTCAAGCGTAATGAGACCAACCATCTGCAAAATAGCACGCTTGCGCATGACCATGAGCGCCAGGCCCGTCATGATCATGAGGATAGCCGCCGCGATGATGCTGCGTCCCGGCGTGCCCGGCAGCAGATGGTCGACAAGCAGATACCCCATGACGAGGAAGGCCGCAGCGGCCAGTGTCGAATAATTGACATTGATATCGGAAACGATCTCGCGCTCATCGGTGATGCGGCCTGCCAGACGCAGGATCGCACCCGGGATGAACAGCACCTTGACAAAAATCGTCAGCAGGCCCGGCAGCCAGGCATGCAGGCCCGAACCAGCCCCCAGGCCGATGGCCAGGCAGGCACCAGCGATGATGCCAGACTGTGCGGCCAGACAGTAGACCGAGCGTTTAAGCTCCATGATCCGCGTCTGCAGGAAGACGACAAAAATCAAGAGTACCACCAAATATTCCATGTTTTGTCTCCCTCCTTATTCCGCAATCAAAGAAACAACAAGCAAGATCAAAGCCGCAGCCAGATAGACACGGACCTTGAACAGACGCATCTTATTGTTGAGCGTCTCAACCACGCCGATGACCAGCGCCCCCAAGAGAACCTTGACCGGTACAGGGATTGCCAGCGGCAGATATAAGGTGCTGAACAACACCAGGAAAATCAGGATCTTGAGCATACTGCCGAGATGGATGAGCGACAGCAGGCGGCCAGAATACTCCAGCGTCATGCACTCATGGATCATCGTGAGCTCCAGATGTGTATCGGGATTATCGACTGGCAGGCGGCTGTTCTCAGCCAGCATGACGAGGAAGAACGCCACGCAGGTCAGTACTGCCGGTACCGTGAAATAGAACGTGTCAAAATCAATGACCATGCGCGTGAGGGTCGTCGACTGATAGCGCATGGCATTGACAAGGATGGCCAGCATGACCGCTGGTTCGACGAGCACGGAGATATAGATTTCGCGCGATGCCCCCATGCCGCCAAAAGCCGTAGCTGAATCCATCGCCCCGAGCGTCATGAAGAAACGCCCTAACGCCAGGAGATAGACAAACACGAATGCATCCCCCATGCTGAGCCCCGCACTGCCTGCCTGCATGACGCTGACGAGCAGCCCCGGCACCATTGCCGCCGCCATCAGCGTCGTGCCGAAGTAAACGGCTGGCGCCAGGATAAAGATGCGGCTCGTATAGGGCGTGACGATGACTGGCTTGCGCCACCATTTCCAGAGGTCGAAATACTCCTGCAGGATGCTGGCTCCCTGCCGCTTCTGCAGGATGGCCTTCGTCTTGTTGATGATGCCGACGATGAGCGGCGCAAAGATGAGCAGCAGGACTGCCTGTGCCAGGCCCACGCCTAAGCTCTGTACCATATAACCCATCTTACATCACCCCCCAGATCAGAACGGCCACCATCGCAATCATCGTATAGCCGATATAAAGACGTACACTGCCCTGCTGCACGAGATGCAGGAACGAGGACAAACGGACCATCAGATGCTGGACCGGCACATAGAGCCGCTCCGTGAACTGGTCCGGAATAAACAGATTATAATGAACCGTGCGGCCGAAATACGCATGCTCCTTCTTGAGGAAAGTGCGCTCCTTGCGCGGCTTCAAGATATAGTCGAAGGCACGGCGCAACGGTTTTGAGAAGCCCGTAGCCGTGTACTGCTGGCGGCGCGTCGGCACCGTACCACAGTTCCAGGTCACATCCTTCTGCACATAGAGGCCTTTGCCCTCAAGGGCAAGGGCCAGCACAGCCGTGACGATGAGGGCGAGCATCAGCAGCATGAATGGGCTGTAGGCCGAATACTTCGTGCCATCTGCCAAAATGCCCAAGCCATTCCAGACGACAGCATCAGCACTGACCATCGGCAGTGCCAGCATCCCTCCGGTAAGGGATGACTCCATAAGCTCGACCAACGGCATCGGGAAGATACCCAGGACTACGATCAGGAGCGCCTCCAGCCCCATGCCCAGCAGCATGAAGAACGGCATTTCATGGGCCTTCAGGACGAGTGCCGAACGACGGCGTCCCAGGAAGACCACGCCATAGAGACGCACAAAGCAGCCCAGTGCCAGCGCCCCCGTAAGGCCGAGCAGCACAAACGCAGCGATGACCAGAAGGCGCATTTCCTGCGTCCCCGTCTGCCAGCCCAGCGTGACAAAGCTCTGCAGAGCCATCCACTCGCCGACGAGGCCGCTCGTGAACGGCAGCGACGCCAGGGACATGGAACCGATCAGCGTGAACAGTGCCGTATAGGGCATCTTCTTCGCCAAGGCTCCCATGAGCTCAACATTCTTGCTGCCGACCGCATGCATGACCGCACCGGCACTCATGAACAGCAGCCCCTTCATAAGGCTATGGCTGAGCGAATGCACGAGCACCGCCGTGAAGGCAACCATAGCCATCGTGCCATGTCCCGTCTGCACGAGCAGCATGCCGCAGCCAAAGGTCGCAAAAATGATGCCCATATTCTCGACCGACGAATAGGCCAGGATGCGTTTCATATCCTTCTCCATCGAGGCGTAAAGCACGCCGAGGAACGCCGAGAGCAGGCCCACGATCATGACAACGAGGCCATAAGCAAAGACTTCCATGCCGAGGAAATAGAAGACAAAGCGGCCAAATCCGTAGACGGCGACCTTGAGCATGACACCGCTCATCAGGGCCGATACATGGCTTGGCGCTGCCGGATGCGCATTCGGCAGCCAGACATGCAGCGGCATCAGGCCGGATTTCAAGGCAAAGCCGATAAAGGCCGCACCGAAGGCCACATGACGCAGCGGCCCTTCCAGCGTGTTGTGCGCCAGATCCGCGAACAGCAGGCTCTCCGACTGGCTGCCCACCAGGTAGAACGCCACAAGGATAGCCGCCGTGCCCAGATGGGTCATGACCATATACTGATAGGCGGCATGGACGGTATCCTTCTTCTTGCTCTCATGATTGACGAGCAGGAACGACACCAGTGCCATGACCTCCCAAGCCAGGATAAACGTAAACGCATCGCCAGCCATGAGCACGAGCACCATCGAGAGCAGGAACAGGTTCCAAAGCCCCGAAAGAGCCCGGATGCCCATACCACGATACGCCTTGCCATAATCGATGCCATACAGACTGATAATGGCACCAGCCAGTCCCGTAATGACGAGAAAAGCCGCGCTCCATCCATCAGCAGTAAGATTATAGCCGCCCCAGCCAGCATCCATCAGCAGGCCTAAAGGGGAAAGCATCAACCCCGCCGGCAAGCCAAAACCGCTCATGCTGCCAAGGTAGCTGACCGCCACGGCAAAGACCAGTGCGCTTGCCGCCGCCGCCAGCAACATGCCAGCCGCATGAGCTGCCATCTCCAGCCGCTTCGGCCAGAGCATTGTCATGGCACCTAACGCATAGAGCGCCAGCGCCAGGAATAAGAAATCCATACACGCCTCCTAAAAATAAGTCCCAAACAAGAGAAAATAAAAAGTTGATGAAGTAAAAAGAAAACAGACAAAGATATCTTTGTCTGCTGTCAACGAGTCTATGCACGCAAAAGCCGCGTGATTTTGATATTATACTACATTTCTGCCTTGATTAAAAGCACATGAAGAAAAAAAACAGCCCCGGCCTGAAAACCGGAGCTGTGATATCCGCTATGGTGCGATTGGTGAGAGTCGAACTCACGACCTGCCGCTTAGGAGGCGGACGCTCTATCCATCTGAGCTACAACCGCAACAATATAATTCTATCAAACATATGCTATATATGCAAGAGCTATCCCACCATCAGACTATAAAAGCTCAACAGATTGCAGATTATCTGCCGTCCATCTTTCCAGGCCGCAAACACAAGAATCCCCGGTGCGCCTCGCAAACGCTCCGGGGATTCTTTGTCTTAGGGAAAATTACAACATGAGCGAATCTATCTTATGCTTCCGTTTCTGCTATCTCAGCCTTGCCCGTGACAAGTTCCTTGCCACAATGCTTGACCACCAGCACCGCCAGCGTCATCAGGGCCACTGCCAGTACGAGCTGCAGACCGTCCACCATGAATACGAAGCTTCCCGCCTGGAGTTTCGTCACGATACCGGCCACGCTCATGACGAGTGCGGTCATCGTGACCAGGAACATGAACGTCATCGGTATATAGAGCATCCATCCCTGGCGTCCTGTCGTACGCAGGAACACAGCCAACGAGATCAGCACGAGCGCGGAGAGCAGCTGGTTGGCTGCACCGAACAGCGGCCAGATATTCATATAGCCAGCCAGGCACAGGATAAAGGCCAGGACCAGCGTGATGATGGTCGAGAAGTACTTATCCATGCAGAGCTTGGCTGCTGCGCCAGCCGTTTCACCTTCGCTCGGCGTGAAGAGCTCCTGGAACGACATGCGGCCGATGCGGGCCACGGAATCGATCGTCGTCATCGCCAGCGCCGAAACACACATCGTGATGACACAAGCTGAGACGCCAGCCGGCAGGCCGAACATCTGGAAGAAGTTGCTGATGGAACCTGCAAAGATCTGGAACGGCGTCCCCTTCGGCAGGATGCCATTGCTGGCAGCAGCACAGGCGATGACCAAAGCAACTACACCGAGCAGGGACTCTACGAGCATCGAGCCATAGCCGACCGGCAGCATATCCGTCTCATTGGCTACGGCCTTTGAGGAGGTCCCCGAAGAAACGAGGCTGTGGAAACCGGAGACTGCGCCGCAGGCAATCGTGATGAACAGGATGGGGAACAGCGACTGGCCATTGACCTCAAAGCCAACGAAGGCCGGCATATTGATGGACGGATTGGCGACAACAACACCGATGACACCACCGGCTACCATGCCCAGCAGCAAGAACGACGAGAGATAATCACGCGGCTCCATCAGCAGCCACATCGGCAGCACCGAAGCGATGAAGCAGTAACCAAAGGTCACATATCGCCAGGTCTGGGCATCGAAGTAAAGCGGGAACTGCATGCCAACTGCAAACATAGCAATGACCAGCACAACAGCAACGACGAATTTGACGGCCCCCGTCGGATTGAAGCGGCGGATATACCAGCCAAAGCCCATAGCCACGAAGATATAGAGCATCGAGATCGATGCGGCCTGCGCCCCTGGGACGTTCGGCGTGCCTGCCTTCGTCATGCCGCTGAACGTATTGGCGAGAATATCGGCAAATGCCGCCAGCACGAGCAGGGTGAACAGCCAGCAGAACAGCAGGAACAGACGGCGGCCCGTCTTGCCGACATACTGCTCGATCAGCATGCCCATCGACTTGCCTTTGTTCTTGACGGAGGCGTAAAGTGCCGTGAAATCCTGCACAGCACCGAAGAATACGCCGCCGATGAGCAGCCACAAGAGCGCTGGTGCCCAGCCGAACATCGCTGCGATGATAGGGCCGGTTACAGGGCCTGCCCCCGTGATCGACGAGAACTGGTGTGAGAACACCGTGAAACGCGAGGCAGGGGCGTAGTCCTGCCCATCCTCGAATTCTACCGCCGGGGTCTTCGCCCGCGGATCGATCCCCCAGGTCTTGACGAGCCACCGTCCATAGCCAGCATAAGCTGCTGCAAATACGACGATGGCCAGCCCTACCAATGTCAAACCATTCATCATAAGCCCTTCTTTCCCGAATGAATACACAAATAAAATAAATCCCGCCCACATCGCAGGATGCAGGCGGGATACATTTGTATCTTCATTAAGACACAACTCCACAAATCGAGTACATCGCGCCATTGCGATTGGACATTTCTTATGGAATGTATCTTAACACCGGAAATATCATGTGTCAACTTGTAAACATTAAGAAGTAATCTTCTGAATACTGTCAACTTTTGTTTTTATTGTGCAGACTTTTGCGCTTGGCGTTCTTTCTGACGGGCCTTTTCCGCCTTCCAAGCCCAGACGCAACGGATGCCAGGGTGCATGTTGGGCAGGACAAAACAACGGCTGCACGAAACGCAGATGGATTTTTCCGCTCCAGCCAATGACTTGGTGACAAAATCCGGCTCAGCGATCAAGGCCCGCCCCAGCGAGACCGCATCGATGCCAGCAGCCAGGACGGCCTCCATGTCAGCCAGCGAACGCACGCCACCGACGAGGCTCAGCGGCTGCTCAGGGACAAGCTGTTTGAGCCTTGCCGCTTCCTCCAGATAGTAAAGCGTCGCTGTCTTTGGCTGATTGATGAAATCAACGCCAGACAGCTCGACAAGCTCCACACCGATTTCCCGGCAGCGCTTGAGTATCCAGACCATATCCTCATGATACGCCGCCTTATCTTCATGCTTCGTATCGATATTGATCTTGATGAATACCGGGAAAGTCTCCCCACAGGCCTCCTTGATGCCACGGACGATTTCCTCGACGATGCGGAAGCGGTCCGCAATGCTGCCGCCATACGCATCGGTACGCTGGTTGAACGTCGGATCGATGAACCGTGAGAGCAAGTACGAATGTGCCGCGTGGAGCTGCAAACCATCGGCGCCGACAGCCTGCAGCCTTTTTGCTGCGGCAATGAAACACTGCTCGATATGGTGGATTTCCTCTATAGTCAGTGCGCGCGCCTCCCGCCCCTTCTTCAACGGCCGGGCGACGACATCGACGAGATCGTCGTTGTCGATTGCCCGCGGCCCTGCATGTGAGAGCTGCGGGATGAACCGCGCCCCTTCCGCCTGCACGCTTGCCGCCGCGCGGCGGAACTGCTCGGCAAAACAATCCGCATAGATATTGACCTGCTCAGGGTTCGCCCGGCCGAGCGCATCCACGCAGCAATGTCCCGTGATAATCGTACCGACACCATTTTTTGCCAGCTGCTCATACATCGCATATTCAGCCTCGGTCATATACCCCTCCTGGCTTGGCAGGAAACTATGGACTGCCGACCGCAGCACACGATTCTTGAGTCTGATATGGGGAAGTTCCAGTGGTGTTTCGATTCTGGTACTCATAAGCTACCTCCTGTAAGCGTTCTATAATACACACGTTATTTTCATAACTTTATCGCAAATATAAAAAGAGTGTTGGATGACTAGCACCCAACACCGGATTTCATGGAAAAGTTATTGATCGACACGGCAGATATCCGCACCCAGGCCCACGAGCTTGTCGACCAGATTGTCGTAGCCGCGGTCGATATGATGGATATAGCCTACCTGTGTCTCGCCCTCAGCCACGAGGCCTGCCAGTACCATAGCTGCACCAGCACGCAGGTCCGTCGCCTTGACCTGACAGCCCATGAGTGTCTCAACCCCCTCGACAACCGAGGTACGTCCATCGATCTTGATGTTCGAACCCATGCGCTTGAGCTCATCGACATGCATGAAGCGGTTCTCGAATACCGTCTCTGTCACGAGCCCTGTCCCCTCAGAAACTGCGAGCATAGCCATGAACTGCGCCTGCATATCCGTCGGGAAGCCCGGATATGGCATCGTCTTGATATCAACAGCCTTCGTGCGCTTATTGCAGACCACGCGGATGCCATTGACATCCTCTTCGATGGTCACGCCAGCCTCTTTGAGCTTGGCAATGACCGGCTTCAGATGTTCACTGATCGCATTCTCGATGTAGACATCGCCCTTGGTCATCGCAGCGGCAACCATGTAGGTACCAGCCTCGATACGGTCGGGGATGATCGTATAATCGCGGCCCATGAGCTTCGGCACGCCATCGATCTTGATGACATTGGTGCCAGCACCACGGATCTTCGCGCCCATCACATTGAGATAGTTCGCCAGATCGACGATCTCCGGCTCCTGTGCTGGATTCTCAAGGATTGTCTGGCCTTCGGCCATTGAAGCCGCCATCAGGATATTCTCCGTCGCACCGACGCTCGGAAAATCCAGATAGATCTTAGCGCCTTTGAGGCCCTCCGGCGCCGTCGCTTCGATGAAACCATGACCAATCTTGATGTCCGCGCCCAGCGCCTCGAATCCCTTGAGGTGCAGGTCAATCGGACGCGTGCCGATGGCGCAGCCACCCGGCAGCGATATCTTGGCCTGGCCGCAGCGCGCCAAAAGCGGCCCCATGATCAGAAACGAGGCACGCATCTTGCGCACGAGGTCATACGGAGCCTCACAACTGCCAATCACCGTGCTGTCAACCTTGAGCTGATGCTTTGTCTCATCAAACTCAGCCTTGACGCCCAACTTCTTCAATACTTCGGTAATGGTATGAACGTCTTCGAGTGCCGGCACCTCATCCAGCAGACTCGGGGCATCCTGCCCCAGAAGCGTCGCCGCGATGATTGGCAGGACGGCATTCTTGGCGCCGCTGATCTTTACCCGGCCCTCCAGCCGGTTTCCCCCATGTATAATCAACTTTTCCATTAAGTTCGTTATCCTCCTATAGTTGTGCTTTCAGAAAGCATCAACACATAGTTTATCATCATATCATCCTTATGACAATAGTCTTCCCGTCAGTTTCTCGCAATCGTCAGCGTCGAATGGACGACGTTGTCGATGATGTAATTCGTAGCAAATTTCGTCTTGCCCGCGCTTTCCTTCCCCTGGAGGCCGAGCAGATCGACTTTATGGCCCTTGGCCTGCATAGCCTGCAGGGCACGGCGCTGAGCGCTGGCCGACACCGGCTTCTGCACCTGGCTCGGTGCGATGATGACCTCATTGTTGCGGCCCGTTTCCTGCAGATTCTTGAGCTTATCCTCCGTTGTCTGTTTGGAATCCTCTTCGCTGACGACATCAACGCCCGACTGCTGCAGAAGCATAAGAGCTGTCGCTGGCACGAGGCCGCCGCCACGGATATCGAGATTCATCGGCCCGCTCGGCTGCGATTCCGGCACCGTGAACGGAATGACAAGGGTTTCCTTGGCCTTGCGGTACGGCTTGATGGTCGTCGTGAAGTTGACCGTCTCCCCCGGCTTCACGGTTTTCTTGTCCGGGATGGCCGAGATGAGCGACGCCGTCTTGCGGTTGCTGTCAACATCGATATTGACCTGGACATCGATGATATCCGATTCCTTTTCCTTATTCTGGCTGATGACATTCATGGCCTGCATGAGCTCAGCCATGGCGATCTGCCCGACATCCGAGGCATTATAGAACATGTTCTTGCGCTCGACCTTGCCGCTCGCAACAGCATCCGTGCGGATGGTGAACCCCACCTCCGCAGTACCGGCGCTGAGATCATCGGCCGTCTTGCTCAAGGCTGCATAGGCAATGCCGCCGCTGAGCTGCGGCAGGAAATCTTCATCGTAAGCAATGCGGGCGTTGTAGTCCGCCGTGCGGCCCAAGGATTTATCGGTCACCTTGACCTTGATGGGTACCACCGTCGGGAACTTGCCAAGCACGCCAGCGATTCCCGTGGCACGATCCTGGTTGATACGGCCGATGATGTTGCCGATGCTGGCAATCTTCATGCCGTTGCTCTGGCCGCTGATCGTACCGACCACCTTCGCATCCGTCATGAAGTAGTTGACGTTGCCGCGATGCAGGAACGGGTGTCCAAAGGCCAGGATTTTCTTGCCGTCCACAGCCGTCACCGTCCCCGTGGCCCCGACAGCAAAGTCGCCATAAGCCACGGCCACGCCGACAGCGGAGCCCGGAACGAGGGAGGCATCGTAGACAGTCTTCTGCGCCTCTGCCATGGTCGGCGCGCCCATCGGCAGGAACTCCATCGTCCCCTGCGGATCGATCTGCTTCTGCAGGAAATCCAGGCCAGCCTGATTGAAGCCCGCAAAATACATGACATCCTTCGGCTCAGCCTTAGCCGTATCAGCGGCTTTCGTCTCGTCAGACGCCGTCTCCGCTGCTGCCTCCTCTACGGACGCCTCTTCATCTTTTGCTGCTGCGGCCTTCTTGTCGGCAGCAACAGCTTCTCGGGCGCGGGAAACGAGCTCATCGCCATAGACAGTGTCCTTCGCGCCGTTCGCCTCACGCTCCTTGCGTTTCTTTTCCTTCTCGGCCTTGGCCTTCGCTGCATTCTCTGCCGCCTTCTTGATATCGATGGTATGGATGCGCGTCTTGTTCTTGCGGTCCGGCATCTTCCAGAGCGGTGTCATCTCGTCGATAGGCGTGATGAAGAACGTGTAGGGCGTCATCTCCTTGATGCCCGCCGCCACAGCACCGATTAGATAGCCATCAACATAGACGGGACTGCCGCTCATTCCCTGCAGGATGCCGCCTGTCTGCTCGATGACCGGCCCGGAAGCCTTCGCCATGATCATAGGCTGCGAGCCCTTGCCATTGTCGACCAGGCCGATGATATCCACTTGGAAATCGCGCAGCTCACCGGAGCTGTCAATGACCGTATACGCCGTCCCCGTCATGCCCTCCCGGATCTGGTCATGCGCCAGGATCGGGTCCATCGCCCAGACGGGCAAAGCCTGAGCCGACAAAAACAGAGCCGTCAGCCCCGACACCAACATCTTCTTTATATATGTACGCAAAACAGTCACCTCATCTTAATGCGTAAAAATCCATTGTTTTTCTATTATAGCATACAATACGCGGAAAGACAGTTGTACCCATCATTTTTTCTGCAGGATCAGTGCACTGCCGACCCGGCGCTCCTGTCCATCGGAAGGCGAATTCTGCACCTGCCCGCCGACAACCAGATCACTCGATCCGCCGCCATCGAGATTGATGGCATCGCGAGCACCAAACTTCACGAGCAACTGTGCCCACTCGGTCAGCGTCAGCCCATGGCTGTCCGCCTGGCGGCCATCGACGACGCCAAACAGGTAATTGCCATTCTTGAGCACGGCCACCGCACTGCGCGGTGCCCGTCCATACCGGATGTCCGAGGGGAATTGCTCAGCCGCTACCGTCACATTGACACGACCATTCTGGACGAGACGCGGGCCAGCGCCCATGATATCCACAGCCTTGTTCCACTTCGCGCCCAAGTCCTGCTCGATGACCGCGCGGTCACCGACGCGCACGCCAGCAAATGCATCCATGGCCTTGCCATGGACCGAAACGACATACCCATTGGACGGTATCACGGAATTGCCCGTCTGGATCTTCGTCACCCGACCATTCTGCACAGTGAACTCCAGGCCGAACTCATTCGTACGCGTACGGCTGCCATACCATTTGTTGTAGAGGATCAGATTATCGACACCGCGCTCAGCATCGACCCCCGAAATGCTCTGAGTCACATCCCCCAGCGTCACCTGGCCATCATAGGCAACCGTCCCGAATATCGAGCTGCCATCTGGCAGGAAACCGATGGCCGAACGCGTATAATACGTCGTGCCAGCCATCAGGCCATCGATCTTGACCGTGCCGATCATATCACCATTACCAGCAAAATAAGTCGCATTCACCGCCGCCACAGCATTCTGTGCATCCGATATGCCACTAGTCGACTGCAGTCCCGGTACATGGCCACGAGCCAATACCGGCTTCACCGTATACAGGTCTTTGTCCGCCTCAACGAAATACGCCGACACTTTGCCCGCATCATCCCAATAGATATAGCTGCGCTTGGCCAGCCCCGGTGCTGCCATCTCCGTATACAGGCCATCAAAAGCCAGCGGCAGGATATCGCCCTCAGCCTCCGAGCCCGTACGGCGCACCGTCCCTGACGGCTTGGCCGAAGCCTTCGCCGTCTTCGGCAGGATGTCCACGAATACCCGCGCGGGGTTGCTGAGTTTGTTAGCCTTATAAGTAAGTCCTGGCTTGAGCCGCAGGGTGACCAGCATGTGGCCCTTGCTGAGTACATACTTCACCGACTCGATGCGGCTGCTATGGAAGGGCTTGCGCTTGAAATCCTTCTCCGATACGTTCGCCATATCGATAGTGATTTCCCGCCCATCAGCCGATGCCTTGATCTGATAGGACGGCTCCGACGAAAGATCAAATACCACGCGGTCATGCTCGCCACCGCTATGATAGCGCACCGAAGTCAAGTCCGCTGCCGAGGCCAGCACCGCCGTCTGCAGGGTGAATACCGAAGCCAACAACGCCACTGTGAATTCGCCGTTGCAGGCAGCACGATTGTGCTGGCCTTGTCTTCCTGCACATCCACATCCGTATTGCGCGTCACGATCGTCGTACCATAGCTGAAGGGATCCGGCTGGTTCGCATTCGCGTTCTTCTGCACCTTGATGGACAAGCCGCCCTGTGTGATGGCGATTTCGTCCACCGACACATCACCGCCCATGACAATGGTACCCGTACGCTCGTTGACGACTACCTTGGCGATATTGTCCGGCATGACCGGTAGCTCCTCGATTGTCGAGACAAAGCCTACCACGTTATTGCGGAAGTACGCGGGGATCGTGATATCGATACGCCCTGGATTCGAAGCCTGCGCGACATTGCCATACTGCGAATTGATGGCATTGGCAATGCGTGCAGCCGTCGTGAAGTCCGGCTCGCGCAGCGACAGCGAGATGCGGCCAGAACCGCCGATCTCATCTTCGACACTGCGCTCGACAATCGCACCATTCGGTGTCGTCCCCACCGTCGGGAAATTCTTGGTCGCCGTATTGCCGCCGTTGCCAGCCGCAAAGCCACCTGTCGACACCGGCCCCTGCGCGACAGCATAGACCGTGCCATTGCCAGCCCGCAGCGGAGTCTGCAGCAGCGTACCGCCCTGGATGCTCTTCGCATCGCCAATAGACGAAGACGTGATATCTATCGTATCACCCTCACGGACAAACGGCGGCAGCGTAGCCGTTACAACAACCGCTGCCACATTCTTCGCCTTAAGCGTCGACTGATCGATCACCACGCCAAAGCTCTTGAGCATATTGACAATCGACTGGATCGTCTCCGTCGACTTATTGCCATCGCCCGTACCGTTGAGGCCGACGACAAGGCCATAGCCCATGAGCTGGTTCGAGCGCACGCCCTGAACCTTCGCGATATCCTTGATGCGGGTCGCCGCGCTTTCAGCCGCAGCCGTTCCCGGCATCAGACTCAGCGCAAACACGCCCGCCATCAACAAAGCCAGTAATTTCTTCATACGTCTATCTTTCCTCCATGTCATCCTTAGAACAGGAAGTTGAAAATCTGCGTCAGGATGCCCTGCCGCTGCTTCGCATTGAGCGGGCCCTTGCCATCGAATTTCACGGTCGCATTGGCAATCTTCGTCGAAGGGATCGTGTTGTTGGCCGTCACATCGTCCTGGCGGCAGACCCCGCGAAACGTGATCTTATGCTCGTCGCGGTTCTGCCAGATGGACTGCGTACCCTCGACAGTCATATTGCCATTCGGCTGCACGTCGACCACCGTGACCGTGACATTGGCGCGGGTCGTGTTTTTGGAAGTAGCCTGGCCATTTGCCTTGAACGAGTCCGACCCACTGGCCGAAGCCGCCTTCAGGAAGTCGAAGATGCCCACACCAGCAGACAAGTCCGTCTTGCCGCTCTTGCTGTTCGAACTACCGCGCGTAGCCGACAGGCTCGTCGTCTCACTGATGACGATTGTCAGGATATCGCCGACATTGCGCGCCTTGCGGTCTGCAAACACATTATAGGACGAATCTGACCACAGCGACTGGGCAGAGGCCATCGGCAGCGTAAGGTTCACCGCCAGCAGGCTCACCGCCAGCACTGCCGCCAACTTCTTATATCGTTTCCCCATTTTCTTCATAGGTTCACCTGCTTTCAATTCACGATTTCAACGGTTGCAGCATCGACTACCGTCCCGCGCAGGACTTTCCCCGATGCCACGTTGCGCACCCGGATTTTTGCGCCCAGGCGGCCGCGCTGCATGGCGATGCCATTAGCTGACACTTCGATGCCATGATAATTCACGCGGATTGTCACGGGTGTGCCCACATCCATCACAATTGGCTGCTGCAGCATTACCGACTCCACTGCAGTCCCCTCTTTGATGGTGCGCGCAGCTACCCGGCCCTGCACCTCCTCCAGCTTGGTGAGGTAGCGGCCTGCCCCGCCAGCGACGCTGCGCTCCTCCAGCCGCAGGTCAGCGGCTGCGATTGGCTTGTCGATGCGCAGGTCATGCGCTGCCACGAGCACCTTGTCGTAGACATTGACACGGTAGTAGCAGACCACACGGCGATAGAATTCCCCATTCAGGAACACACGCAAATGTACGGGATTCGTATTGCCATAGCGGAGCTTCTGTGGCAGTTCCGCCTCACAGACGACCTCGCCAGCTGGCAGCTCCATCATCTGCGGAGCTCGTATAAGCTGCAATTCATGCCGCCGCATCTCGCCAGTCTGGACCAGCGTGCTCTCTATCTTCTGCCGGGCAATCTCTGCAAACTTCTCCGCAGGGACCATCTGCTGCACCACCCCCTGGGCATCTGCCACAGCGGGCAGCGAAGCGAACGCAAAGAGACAGAAGAAGCCACTCCATAACAAGCATAGAATGGCTAACGTGTTCTTCTTCATTTAAATCAGCGCTTGAGCCCGTTGGCAATCTCCAGCATGGAGTCGGAGGTGGTGACTGCCTTAGAGTTGGATTCATAGGCGCGCTGCGAGACAATCATGTTGACCATTTCCTCAACAATCTGCACGCTGCTCATCTCCAGGGTACCCTGCGTCAACGTACCGGCGCCTTCCTCGCCCGGGTTGCCCTCGATGGCTTCACCCGAAGCCTCAGAAACGATGAACAGGTTCTTGCCGATCGCCGTAAGACCGGACGGATTGACAAAGCGTGCCAGACGGATCTGGCCGACATTCGTCTGCTCGCCGCCAGCTGGCTTGCAGGAAACCTGTCCATCGCCAGCGATGACGATCGAGTCGCTCGGCGCCGTCTGATCGATCGTGATATCGTCGGCCAGCGGATAACCGTCAGTCGTTACCATGCGGCGCTGGGAATCGAGCTTGAACGAACCATCACGCGTATAGCCAATTGTACCATCCGGCAGCGTGATGCGGAAAAAGCCCTCGCCCTGGATACCGATGTCCGTCGGATTGTCCGTCGTCTGCAGCGATCCCTGCGTGAAGACGCGGTTCGTCGCTGCCACGCGCGTACCAAGACCAATCTGCATGCCCGTCGGATACTGCGAATCCGCACCGCTCTGGGCTCCAGCATCACGGATCGTCTGATAGACCAGATCCTGGAATTCCGCGCGGACCTTCTTGCCGCCATAGGTGTTGACATTTGCGATGTTATGGGCGATGACGTCCATATTCGTCTGCTGCCCCTTCATGCCGGATGCAGCCGACCAAAGTGCTCTCATCATGGTATAAAAATCCTCCCTTGTCCCTTACAGATATAAAGGCGTATCTGTTTTCCTCTTTATGGTTTATCGGATAAAACCGTCATTTCCTTAAATCAAACCCGTCCAACCTCATTGACAGATTTATCCAGCAGCGTATCCTGCGTCGTTACCGCCTTGGACCCGGCTTCATAAATACGATAGTTATTGATGAGGTTGACCATCTCCGAAACAACATTCGTATTCGAATTCTCGAGCATACCCTGATAGATTTCGCCCGTCGCCGCCTGGGGCTGCGCGCCCTGCTGCGGGTAGTAGAGGTTGTCCCCCTGCTTGAGCACAGCCCGGCGGTCGGGGCCAAAGCTCGTAAGCTGCAGCTGTCCGACCCGCTGGCCATCAGCCATGATCTCGCCCTTAGCGCCGATCGTCACCTTGGCTGCATCACCGGGGATTGTTATCGGCTGGTTGTTCGTGCCGAGCACAGCCTGCCCTCTGACCGTCTGCAGCTGTCCGCGCGACGAACGGTAGAAGTTACCATCACGCGTATAGCGGACACCCTGCGGCGTCTGGATGGCGAAATAGCCATCCCCCGAAATCGCTACATCAAGAGGATTGCCCGTCGTCTGGAAGCCACCCTGTGTATGGTCAGTCGCAATCTCATCGATACGCGAGCCCAGACCGAGCACACCCACCGTAGGAATGCTTTCGCCCACGCTGAACTGCTTGAACGAAGTCACATTATTGAGGTTCTTGCCATCGTTGATGCGCTTGATGAGCATCGGTTCGAACTCCCGGCTGATGGCATCATCGCGCTTGAAGCCCGTCGTATTGGCGTTGGCCAGGTTGTTGGCGATCGTGTCCGTACGCTTGGTCTCGGTGATCATGCCGGCTCCTGCCGTGTAAAGTCCACGCCACATGTATCTTCACTCCCTTATATCAGGCTTTTCTCCCAAGAAAAGCCACACTCTCCTACATCTCTATTTCGCGAAAAAAAGCGAAACTCCTTTCCAGGGTTCCGCCTTTCATCAAATTTATTTGCCCGTCTTGAGGTTCATGGCCTTGCCATCGAACTTCGAGAATGTGTCGAGGGCCTTGCCGCAGCCAAGAGCCACGCAGGAAAGCGCATCTTCGGCCAGTGCCGTCGGGATATACGTCTCGCGGCGGATGAGTTCATCCAGTCCATACAGCATGGCACCGCCACCCGTCAGCACGATGCCACGGTCCATGATATCCGCCGACAATTCCGGCGGCGTATCCTCGAGCACCTTCTTGACGCAATCGACAATGCGCGTGACCGACTGATGCATAGCCTCAGCCGCCTGTCGCGTATTGATCTCCACATTCTTCGGCAGGCCAGAGAGCATGTCACGGCCACGGATATCCATGATCTCATTGCGCGCATCAGCAAAGGCTGCACCCACACGGATCTTGATATCCTCTGCCGTGCGTTCGCCGATCATGATATTGAACTCACGCTTGACATACGCGATGATATCCTCGTCGAACTTATCGCCAGCGATGCGCAGCGATGCGCTGTTGACGATGCCGCCCAGCGAAATGACTGCGATATCCGTCGTGCCGCCACCGATATCGACGACCATCGAGCCGCAGGGCTCGACGATGTCAAGGCCAGCACCCAGAGCTGCGGCCAGCGGTTCCTCAATGAGCTGCGTATGACGGGCACCAGCCTGCTCAGCGGCCTCCTGTACGGCACGCTGCTCGACCATCGTGACCCCCGACGGAATACAGATCATGATACGCGGACGGAAGACAAAGCTGCGGCCGACAACCTTCTCGATGAAATGGCGCAGCATGCTCTCCGTGATGTCGTAGTCAGCAATGACACCTTCGCGCAGTGGACGGATAGCCACAATGTTGCCCGGCGTGCGGCCAATCATCTGGCGAGCTTCCTCGCCAATGGCCAGCACGCGGTTCGAGTCGCGATCCACCGCCACAACCGACGGCTCGCGCAGCACGATGCCCTTGCCCTTCACATAAACGAGTACGTTTGCCGTACCCAAGTCAATACCAATATCCATAGACATGCCAAACATGTTATTCGCGGTCCCCTTCCAATCTATAGCCATATCAGCGTACGAATCTGATATCTATTATACAAATCACGCTGAAAACTTTATGGAGCAATTTTCTTTTTCTTCCTGCCCCAAAAATCACATCTTATAATATATAATAAAAAAACACGAAATACAACAGCTGCCCGCTTTTTCTGTGGCATTTCTCACAAATTAATTCATTTTCACGTCATTTTCGACAATTAGCCTAATTTTAAGAAAACTTTCGCTTTTATTTCTTTTTCTCACGCATTGACAATGCCTAAACAGAATGATACGATTAGCTTGACTTAGGGATATTTTTCACATTAATATTCTTTCATAAAAAATCAGGGGGTTTTTACAACATGAACAACAGAAGAAAAATCGTCGTCATCGGTGCCAGCAACGTCGGCTCCGCCGTTGCTAACAAGATCGCTGACTTCCAGCTCGCAACGGAAGTCGCTCTGATCGACCTGAACGAGGACAAAGCTTGGGGCGAGGCTAAAGACTCCAGCCATGCTACTTCCTGCGTTTACAGCACGAACATCAAGTTCCACCTCGGTGACTACGATGACTGCAAAGATGCTAACATCATCGTCATCACGGCTGGCCCGTCCATCCGCCCGGGTGAGACGCCGGATCGTCTGAAACTGGCTGGCACGAATGCTAAGATCATGCAGTCCGTCTTCGGCGAGATCGTAAAACGCACGAAATCCGCTATGATCATCATGATCACGAACCCGCTCGATGTTGCTACCTATGTTGTATCCACCCAGTTCGATTACCCGCGCAACCTCATCCTCGGTACTGGTACGATGCTCGAGACGTATCGTTTCCGCCGTATCCTGGCTGACAAGTACCAGGTTGATCCGAAGAACATCAACGGTTATGTTCTCGGTGAGCACGGCAACGCTGCATTCGTTGCTTGGTCCACGACGGGCTGCGCTGGCTTCCCGATCGGCGATCTCGACGAGTACTTCCACAAAACGGAGAAACTCAGCCACGAAGCAGTCGAGCAGGAGCTCGTACAGGTTGCTTACGACGTCATCAACCGCAAAGGCTTCACGAACACGGGTATCGCTATGGCAGCTTGCCGCTTCATCAAATCCGTTCTGTACGATGAGCACACGATCCTTCCGTGCTCTGCAGTCCTCGAAGGCGAGTATGGCATCAAAGACGTTGCTCTTTCCCTGCCGCGTATGGTCTGCGCTGATGGTATCATGCGTTCCTTCGAGATCCATCTCACGGACGACGAGCTCGAGAAGATGCACAAAGCTGCTCAGAGCGTCCGCAGCGCTCTCGATGGTGCTGGCATCAAATAATTGCCACGGCATCACGCATAAAGCAAAAACAAAGGAGACTTCCTTCCGGAAGTCTCCTTTTTCGTGTCTAATCCGTTCCCTGCCAATAGACCATCACCGTGACCCAGCCATCCTGTTGGCGGAAATCACACCGGGCATGATACTTTTGGATAAACGACCGCAACGAGATCATGCCTGTGCCATGTCCGGGCAGCTCACTGTATGGCAGTCCATCCGCATCGAGCAGCAGCGGCTCGGCAAACCGATTGGCCACCGATAGAACGAACTGCCCGCCCGTATACTGCGCGGATACCTTGACCGCACGATCGGTGACCGGCTGCCGCATGCTCGCGTGCAGGGCATTCTCCAGCAGATTGGACAGCAGGATAGCCATATCCGTATCCATGCCGGTCATCTCCCGCGGCAAGTTCACTTTCTGCTGCAGTGGGATCTCCAGATTACCCAGATGATACACATAGATCGACAGCGTCGCATTGATCAGGTCATTGGCGCAGAATTCCTGCAAAGCCGTGTGCTCCAGCTCCGCTGCCTGCTTGTCGACCAGCTGCCTGGCCTCGCTGATGCGCCCCCCATCCAGCAGGGTACCCAACAGCCGGTTGTAATGGCGCATATCATGGCGCAGGACGCGCAGCGCCTGGCGCTTCTCTTCCTCGAGCCTGGTGTACTCCCGCAGGGAGTAGAGCTGCTGCGCCAGCAGATTATTGCGATTGACTTCCGCCGTATGCTCTGACATCTGATGTCCAGCCATCAGCACCAGCCGGAACATCAAGAAGAAGAAAATGGGCAGGGCCAGCCGGCCCACGCGTTCGGGCACGCTATGATAGAGCTGCCCGTCCAGCATCGGCAAAGCATAGGCAAACAGCACCACTAAGGGCATCAAAGAGATATACAGCCCCAAAGGCCGATATTGGAAGAAACGCTGCGTTGGCACCAAGCGGCTGAACAAGCGCCGCTCCAACGGGATCAGCAGCGTGAACAGCAGCAGATAGCAGCTCAGCAGTGCCAGCATGTGCAGGATATAGCTATAATCCCCGGGCAGGAGCCCGCCGACGATAAACCCGCTGATCGTATGCAGCAAAAGCGAAAACAAGCTGTGCATCCCCAGGACAAACAAATGCTGCACAAAGCCCCGCGGAATGCAGTAATAAGCCAGCAGGAAAAAGGGCACCCAGCCAAAAGCCACCAGCAGTTTGAAACGCAAGACATCCCCGTCATACATGTTCAGAACAGCGGTATAGCCTAAAACCGCCAGGACACCCCAGCCAACCGACAGCCATTGCAGCTTGCGCCGCTGAGCAGCCAATACAGTCCTGGCAAAGGGCAGGTAACGGAGCCATACCCCCGTAAGCTGCAGACAGACCAATGCCAACGCCAAGAGAACTACCATTGCCAGCCCCTCACTTTCTGAGCAGATACTCCATATATTCATGCGCCGTCTCACGGTAAAGCCGCCGGCTTATGGGCAGGCGCTCGCCATTATTGAGCGCAAAACCATCATCCGTCAGCGCGGACACCGCCGCCAGATTGACCAGCACATGATTGTAGCACTCGGTGAAATCAGCCACATCCAATGCTGCAGCCACATCCGCATAGGGATTATCGACAGCCATCTCGGCCCCCGACAGCAAGTGGATGACACAGCCGCGCCGCCCGCCTACCCGGCGGCCGCCCTGGACATCGATATAGGCAATGCGCTCCCAAGGGACCTTGACCGCGCGGCCATTCAGCTGCACCAGAAGCGAACTGTCTGCCAGCAGCGGCAACAGGCGCTGCAAGATATCCATAAGCTGCGTCCGCGCTTGTTCGACCGGCTTCAGCAGGTACCCTGCCGGATACGCCTGATAGCCCTCCAGCGCAAAATCGGCACTGTTCGTCAGAAAAATGATGGGCAGCTGCGCCGCCTGCTTGCGGACAGCAAGTGCCGTCTCGATTCCATTGATCCCCTGTATGCAGATATCGAGAAACACCAGTTGGAACATCTCTGGCGCAAAGCTGGCCAGGAATTCCTCGCCACTGGCGAAAAGCTGCATATCCGCCTGCGCTACAAGCTCGATTCCGCAAGTGCGCAAGACTTGTTGCAAGGCATCCCGCGCCTCGGCTTCATCATCAACAATAGCAATTTTCACAACTTTCCCCCACAAAAAAATCCAGAAAATCACTTCTACCATCATTATACATGATTTTTCTGAAATAGGAAGATTTTACCATTTTTGGCAAGAATCTACCACCTTTGGCAAGAGCATGGCATCCCGCCCCAAAGTCCGCTAAAATCAAGGTGAGAACAACTATCCCAACAACAAAGGAGGCTCACCATGAAGGCTACGCCAACCAAGCGTTACAACATACTGGCCATCGACGACGATGCCATGAACCATATGATGCTCGAAGCCATCCTCAGCAGCAGTTACGGTTTCACTGCGGCCGCCAGCGGCCCCGAAGGCCTGTCCATGCTGTCTGAGCAGGCGTTCGACCTCATCCTGCTCGATATCAATATGCCGGAAATGAACGGCTTTGATGTTCTGGCTGCACTGCAGCAATCACCGCAGACCAAGGAGATCCCCGTGATCATGCTTACAGGCGACCTTGATCAGGAAACGGAAGTCGAAGGCATCCAGGCCGGGGCCTTCGATTTCGTCCATAAACCATTCATTCCCACCCTGATCCTGCGGCGCATCGAAAGGACGCTCGAACTGAAGGCGCTGCAGCATCATATGCAGCAGGAAATCGACCGGCAGACAGCGATTGCTCAGCAGCAGCTGGCATCTACCCAGCGTCTGTTCCGCGAGATGATCGAGACGCTGGCCGATACGATCGATGCCAAGGACAAGTACACCAACGGCCATTCCCACCGCGTAGCGGAATACGCGCAGGAAATCGCCCGTCGGGCAGGAAAGCCGGCAGACTATCAACGCGCCGTGTATTACATGGCCCAGCTCCACGATATCGGCAAGATTGGCATCCCCTCAAGCCTTATCAACAAGACTACGAAACTGACTGACGCGGAATATGCAGAAATCCAGCAGCATACGATCATCGGCAGCGAGATCCTGGCCCATGTGACCGAGATGCCTGAGCTTGCCGATGCTTCCCGCAGCCATCATGAGCATTACGACGGCTCAGGCTACCCCGATGCGTTGGCTGGCACAGCCATCCCGGAAAAAGTCCGCATCGTCGCCGTTGCCGATATTTACGATGCAATGACGTCCAAACGCAGCTACCGCGATGTCTTGCCCCAAAGCATCGTTCGTCAGGAAATAATAAACGCCCGCGGCACACAGCTTGACCCATTCTTTGCCGATATCATGATTCAAATCATTGATGAGGATACGGACTACAAACTCCGGGAGGGCTAACCATGAACGACTACAAACAACGCAGCTTATCCCAATGGGGTACGCTGCTCATCATCAGTTTCATCCTCATTGTCCTGACTGCCGCCTGCTGGATTTTTACCACCAGCACGTTCGACCAGCCAAAACCAAAAGCCGGCATTATCCTGCTCGGCGGTATTGACGAAGAAGGCTGGAATGCCCCACAGTACCGCGGCATCCGCAAAGCATGTGACAATATGGGCATTGAGCTGCTGACCAAGGAGCGCATCACAGCCCCAGGCGACTGCACCAAATCCGTGCAGGAATTGGCCAATGCAGGTGCTGGCATGATTTTCCTGGCCAGTTATTCCTATTCGGAAGAGGCGCAGAAATTCGTGCGCGAATATCCGCAGATCGCCTTCGGTACCAACTCGGCTGAATGCCATGCCCGCAATATGACCTCCTATTTCATCCGCATGTATCAAGGCCGGTACCTGGCCGGCGCACTGGCTGGCATGCGCACCAAAAGCAATGTCATCGGCTATGTTGCGGCCATGCAGAATTCCGAAGTCAATCGTGGCATCAATGCCTTTGCCCTGGGCGTACAGCAAACCAACCCGCAAGCCCGCGTTGTCGTCATGTGGACCGGCAGCTGGCAGGACGAGGAAAAGGAAGACGCTGAAGCCCGCCGTCTGATAAGCGAAGCCGGTGCTGACGTCCTGACCTATCATCAGGATGAGCCAGCAGCCGCCAATGTCGCCGAGGAGCACGGCATCGACTACATCGGCTACTATGAGGATCTGGGAAAACATGCCTGGCGCTCCGACCATGCACTGACCTCCGTAATCTGCAATTGGGACCGCTACTACGAAGACATCATCCGCCGCTTCCTCAAAGGCGAACTCAACTACGTCGATAAGCAATGGGTCGGCATGGAAGCTGGCTTCGTTGAGTTATGCGATTTCTCTGCCGCCGTCACCGCTGACGAAAAAGCCAAGCTCGAGCAGCTGAAGCAAGCCATGCTCGCCGGCCGGTTCATATTCGCCGGCGAGATCTACGATCGTCAAGGCAAACTGCGCTGCCGCCCCGACGAATCCATCCGCGACGACCGCCTGCTCCAGCACATGGACTGGCTTGTAAAGGGGGTAGACATCCTTGAATAATCGCAGAAAAATGCTGCTGACGATTGCCATGACGATGTTCCTGCTCGTGCTTGCAGGCATCTTCATCCAACAGAAAATCGTCACCATGCTGAATAATGCGGCCGAACACTCCGTAGCCCGGCAGACCGAGGATATCTCGCTGCTGGCAGGTGAGCGTTTCCGCCGCTTCCTGACCCCGTTGCAGACCGCCGCCATGCATCTGAGCACCCATGAAGAGGACAAACGGGATGTATTGAACATGTTGTCCCTGCAATGTCCCGAAGGACAGGCCGGCCTGATCGACTTCCAGCGCCATACCATAGGCCGCCCTGTATCGAGCGACTCCTTTCCGCGCTTGCAGCTGGCCTTCCACGGCAATACAGTCATCGACTATAACCCTGACATCGGAATCCTGCTCGCTACACCAGTCGTCTATGAGGACAACGTCCGCTATGTCCTCTACCAAGTCTATCCGATTGGCGCACTGCCCAAACTATTTGCACTCTCTGACTACGATGCCTTCACGCATGTCATCATCCAATACCGCGACGGCAGTCTGGCCGTCCCCTATGAAAACTACACCACCGAAGACGCGCGGTTCTGGGGCGATGATGCCATCCAGCAAGGCATGCGCGAAGTCCACCGGCGTCTCCAGCGCAATAAAGCCGCCGCAGTCTACACCGAAGGTGCCGAAGGAAAATTCTTCGTCTTTGGTGCCGACCTCCCCCAGACCGACTTCTCCATGATCGGCTATATGCCCTGGTCAGCAGTCGCGGGACAGATTGTCAGCGTCTATCAGCGCGTGTTCTTCCTCTTCACGCTGATGCTTGTCTTGTTCGCCTGCCTGAGCATCTATCTGCTCATGGCCCAGACGCGCGTAGCTGAAAACGAGGAGCTGCGCCAGGCGCGGGCAGCTGCCGATGCCGCCAATCAAGCCAAGAGCCAGTTCCTCGCTAACATGAGCCATGAAATCCGCACACCGCTCAATGCCATCAGCGGCATGAATGAGATGATTCTGCGGCAGGCGCCACCAGGCGAAATCAAGCACTACGCCCACAACATCAAATCGGCCTCGACGGCCCTGCTGAGCCTCATCAATGAGATCCTCGACTTCTCGAAGATCGAGTCAGGCCATATGGAACTCGTCCCTGCCGACTACCAGCTGACCAAGATACTCCGTGAAGTCTGCACCATCGTCGGCGTGCGCGCTCAGGCCAAAAACCTGCAATTCAAGGTACACGTCGATCCCTATCTGCCCAATGGCCTGCATGGTGATGCTGGCCGCCTGCGCCAGATCCTCATCAATCTCCTGAACAACGCCATAAAGTATACGCCGGCAGGATCGATCACCCTCGATATCAGCGGCCGCCGGAATGAGAGCACGCTCTATCTGCGGGCCGCCGTGACCGATACAGGCATCGGCATCCGCGACGAAGACAAGAGCCGGCTGTTCCATGTCTTTGAACGGCTCGACATCAAACGCAACTGCCAGATCGAAGGCACAGGACTCGGACTGGCCATCACGCAGCGCCTGCTGAAGATGATGGCTGGCACCATAGATGTCACCAGCACCTACGGCACTGGCAGCACCTTTACGATCGAGCTGCCGCAGGCCATCCACTCCTTCGATCCAGTCGGCGCCTTCAGCCTGAATGCCTCGCCGGAATTCGAGGATGCAGACATCCCGCAGACCACCTTCATCGCTCCCGCCGCCCATGTGCTCATCGTCGACGACAATGAGATGAACTGCTTCGTCGCCGACAGCCTGCTCAAGGAGACACAGGTACAGACCGTCATCGCCCATAGCGGTGCCGACGCACTGAAGGCCTTGCAGCAGCAGTCCTTCGATGTCGTCCTGCTGGACTACATGATGCCTGGCATGGACGGGGTGGAAACCCTGCATAAGGCAAAAGAACTATTAGGCGACAGCTCCACCCGCTTCATCGCGCTGACGGCCACCGCCCTTTCCGGCTCGCGGGAAAAATTCCTCCACGAGGGCTTTGACAACTATCTCAGCAAGCCCATGACCGGCGAGGATCTCGCCGCCATGCTGCATCGCTACCTGCCGCCCGGACTGGTGGAAAAACCGCCGAAGCCTGCACCAGCAGCACCACAGCCAGCCCCCCAGGCTGCTGACAGCCCCGCGCCGCCGTCACCGGCTGCCGAAGCCCCGCCGCTTATCGACCGCGAGATTGGCCTGAAATACTGCAACAACATCCAAGCACTCTACGACAAAGTCCTCGCCATGTTCAGCGAGCAATCCGCAGCCAAGATCACGCAACTCGACCGTGACCTGACTGCCGCCGATTGGCAGGACTACCGCATCAATATCCACGCACTGAAATCATCAGCCCTGACCATCGGCTGCCGCGCACTCAACGAAGCAGCCAAAGCACAAGAACAAGCCGCCAAAGACTATCTGGCAGCTGATGCCTCTCCCCAACAGCAGGACCAGGCCGTTGCCTATATCGAACAACATCACGATAACATCATGAAACTCTATCAGCAAGTCGCCAAGCTTGCTGCCGGCCAGGCATGAAAGCAGGCTGCCGCACGCATCTATAACGTGCAGCAGCCTGCTTTTTCCGTTCTAAATCATTTATTCGTATGCCAATGCGTACGCACATTGCCGATATGCCAATGATAACGATGCTTGTACCGCGGGATCTGGCTGTCTTTGAGCTGGAAAGTATGGTGCACCTTCTGATTCGGCGCTACCTTCACATTCGTATGTTGATGAATGCTGGGATTCTGATAGATGATGCCGCCATTCGGATTACTAACCGTAAGGTCATATTGGATTTCCTTAGCATAAGCCGTCCGATCACCAGTATTCTCAAAATACCCACTGACCGCCGCCCTGCCTGGGGCTGTGAGTTTGACGTGCTCTACATGGAAAATGATATGCGGTCTAGCCTCTGCCCCTTGCAGGCAAAACACACTGCCCAGAACAAACACAGCCACGAACGCCAAAAATGTGGATTTGAAAATGCGCATAGAAAAGCCTCCCCTGATAACTTGCGCGAAATACTCTTTCCGATAGCATTAAACCACCTTGCCATTAAATGCACCTTAAAAATCCAACCTATATTTTTCAAATTGCAGTTTATCTGTCCGTACGTGGTTAAAACAAACTCGGTACAGCTCAGCTTGGGTGGGGGCGGGTGCACTTTTTCTCCGCTTCCGCTAAATGACCCGCGCGGCTGCTTTAGTACGTACTTAGATACATGTGCCGGGCAGGCCAGCGGCACGCCAATACATCGAATCGTTCTAGGAAGTACGTGCTGCAGGCCATCCCTCACTGCGTTCGGGCAAATCGCTCCCGCTGCGAAGAAAGTGTACCCGCCCCCGCCCTCTGCTACG
>NZ_FOQK01000001.1:0-95828 GCF_900113715.1 Pseudoselenomonas ruminantium
AAGTTAATATTATTCCTAGGTGATGTAGCGCTTATTATTGCTGCTTATATTATTGCCACAAGCATAGCTCTGGATCGTGATATTATCGTTAGCAATATGTATCTTTATTCGGGGATGCTGCCGATAATCTTGATTATCAGTAGTTTGCTTTTGAATATCAATGGTTTGTATTCTATTGGTAGAAAACGTTTTGCAGAAATTATTTTAAGCACGGCTGTGGCTACACTATGTACCTTTATTCTCGTTACTGCATTGAGTTTTTTTATGCATGAGTTTTCGTATTCGCGAATGGTGATTGCGATATGTTCTATTTTGCAGGGAATCATGCTTATCGCTTGGCGGTATATTGGTTGGCAATTAGAGCAGAAGTTGCATGCACAACGCACTGTAATGCTGATGGGAAGTGCTGAGGAGTGCGAGCATGTATATAACCGATTGCGCGTACAACCACAGCTGAATCTCAAACTCAAATACATTTGTACAGATATAGAGTCAAGCGACTGGCGTAAGGCAGCAGAAGATATCGATGTGATCATCCTCTGCCCTGGGATGCGTCATCGCTACAAAGTGGCTGTGATTAATCACTGTCATCAGACGGGGAAAACAACACTATTGATTCCTAATACCTACGAAATCTTTTGCACAGGTGCAGAACTGGACAAGATTGATGATATTCCCGTATTTCGCCCACAAAGTCTTAATCCCAGCTTAGAGGTGCGTACGCTAAAACGAATGATGGATATCGTAGTAGCAGGTATCGGCTTTATCTGCGCTCTGCCCTTTATGATTGCCACAGGGATAGCAATAAAAATCTTCGATCCTGGTCCTATGCTATACAGTCAGATTCGGACTGGCAAGAACGGAAAAGAATTTCGCGTCTACAAATTCCGCACCATGCGGGTAGATGCAGAAAAATACACGGGGCCAATGCTGGCACAGGAAAATGACCCTAGAATCACTAAGCTGGGGAGATTCTTACGTGCCGTAAGACTTGACGAATTGCCACAGATCTGGAATGTAATCATCGGCGATATGAGTATTGTCGGCCCCAGACCGGAGCGGCCTTTCTTTGTGGAACAATTTGTCAAGGAAACACCAGAATATGCCTATCGCCATAATGTCAAACCTGGCATTACAGGCATGGCCCAAGTTTATGGGAAATACAATACAACTGCTTTCGATAAGCTGGTTTATGACCTGATGTATATCGAAAAATGCGGACTGCTGACAGACTTAGCAATTATCATTCAGACGGTGAAGGTTCTGTTTACTAAGAGTGCTACAGAAGGTGCTGGTGTTGGACAGAAACCGCTGAATTTAGAAAAGTATGATATTGGCAATAATATTTATGGAGACTTTTAAGTACTATGGAGACTTTTAATCAATTTTTAGATGATATGGTTTCTATAATAATGCCGGCATATAATAGTGATAATACAATTTCAGATAGTATAGAGTCGGTGTTGAAACAAACATATGAAAATTGGGAATTGATTATTATAGATGATTGCTCAACTGATAATACAATAAATGTTGTTTTGTCATTTGATGACGAAAGAATATGTTTAATCAGGCAAAATAGTAATCGAGGAGTTGCAGAAGCAAGAAACATTGGCATAAAAAAAGCAAAAGGGAGGTTTTTAGCATTTTTAGATAGTGATGATGTTTGGTCGGAAATAAAGATAGAAAGACAAATGAGTTTTATGAAGACAAATGATGTAAGTTTTTCTTATACTTGGTATCATCACTTGGATACGGAAAATAATGGTAAAATTAAGGTTATTAAAACACAGCCATATGTTAATTATCAAAAATTATTGAAAGGTAATGATATTGGTTGTTTAACTGTCATGATTGATCATGCTGCATACCCTAATATTATGATGCCTAATAAGCGTCATGAAGATTATATAACATGGCTAAATATTTTAAAAGAAAATAATGGTTATGCATATTCTATTAATGAAGATTTAGCGGCTTATAGGAAAAGTTTAAATTCATTATCAAGTAATAAAATTAAGAGCATAAAGTGGACTTGGGATGTCTATAGAAAAGATCAAAATCTATCTTTTTTTTCTTCTTTGTATTACTTAGCATTTTATGCTATAAGAGCTATTCAAAAACACATAAAATGAAATGAAGTGAAAGAAAATATGAACATTGTGATTTCCTCGATGCATTTTTCTCCAGCATTTATATCGCATATGGGAGGATATGGTAATTTATGCAGGATGATTGGTGCTGATGTTAGTTTTTTGATAGATGAAAAATATAAAGAATTCGGAGAGTTTAATAGGCAAAAAATATATACGGATATTCCTAAAAATGAAATAAGTAAATATGATTTGATTATTTTTGTAAATTTTGCTGTAGAGAATGTTAGAATAGCAAGATTATGGAGAAAACAGGGGAAAAAGATTATATATGTATTACATGAATCGGATTTGGGGATGAGGAGACTATATCATGAATCTTTTGTAGGCGCAGCAAAAATTATTATTGCTGGAATTATATCTAAATACATATGTAGATTAAGTGATTTAGTTTTAGTAGCTTCGCAACAGGGAATGAATAGTTATAAGAAGTATTATAGTATGTACAACTCTAATGTACGATTGATTCCTCTGATTTTTGATGATGAAATAAGAAGTGAAGATATAAGAATTGGGAAGAAGATATTTTTTTCATATATTGGAAATATTAGTAAATCACATGCTTTTTTAGAATATATAAAAGCTATAAAAAAAATCCACGAGATAAATGGTAAAGCGAAGTTTCTTATAGCAACTAGAAATGATATTAATAATTTAATAAACAATGATAAATATGTTAAGACTATGATTGAAGATAAAACATTAATTATACAGTCTGGAAGGGATTTGAGTAATGAGGAAATTAATCATTACTATTTGGATAGTTTTTGCGTGTGGACGGCATATACATCTAGTACACAGAGCGGGGTGTTAGGGAAGTCTTTTATGGCTGGTACACCAGTTCTTGCATCACGTGTTGGTAGCTTTAATGAATTTGTGATTGAAGGTAAAAATGGAGAAATAATAAATTCATACTCTTTTGAAGTTATTAATGAAAAGATTATGCAAATATTTAATAATAAGAGAGAATATGTAAAAAATGCTAGAGATACGTACGAAAAGATATATTCATATAAAAGTTATAAAAAAACTTTTGCTAAAATTGTTGATGAATTAAATGGATAATGGAAAACAGAGGTAAATAATGGAAATATACATTTTTCTATATGGATGGAGCATTATTTTAGCCTTGTTTTTTCTGTTGCTTTGTAAAAATAAATTCAAGAAAATCTATATTCTATTAAATGCAATACCAATGATTACGGTTTTGGGGTTTCGAGGAATATATACTGGGGCAGATACATATACTTATGTTTCTGCATTTGAAATTATCGGAGTACATGGCAACGGATGGTTAGACTGCGTTGATATGGAATATGGCTATATCATATTTAATAAAATAGTATATACTTTGTTTGGGGATGTTAGATATTTATTTATTTCTATTGCAGGATTAAGTATTGGAATTTTATGTTGGTTTATAAATAAATATTCATGTAATATTTATTTATCGCTGATTGTGTTTAATGGAATAGGTTTTTTTATTTCTAATGTAAATACAATAAGACAATGCTTAGCGACTTCTATCTTGTTAATTGCATTAAATTATATTATTGAAAACAAAAAATATATAGCAATATTGTTTGTCATGATAGCTGGATCGTTTCATATGACGGCGTATTTGTTTTTTCCGTTGGTCTTTTTACAACCATTAAATATGAAAAAAATATTTTTAGTGATAATGTCATGCGTATATGTTGTTTTTTTGGTACATGATGCTGGATTGATGGCTGTAGCATCAATCCTTCCAGAAAAATATTTGCTATATATAGGAAGTGTACATGATGTTGAAAGTAGCAAAATAGGTTCTGTAATTCGAGGTGTAGCATATATATTCATTTCTCTTGTTAGTATTTGGCAGTATCATACTGGAAATACTTCTCTTGATAAAGAAATTGATAATAAATTAAATAGTCAATGTGTGTTATGGTTTGCTATGCTTGTTTTTCTCTCAGGGCTAATATTATGCATTCAATATGATGTGGCGATTATAGGACGAATAGGATATACTTTTACGATTTTTATCTGTTTGCTAGTTCCGATTTTCTTTTATGGAATGGGAAAAGTGGCAAGGATGTTCGCTATACCAATATTTATCATCGTGTTAACGCTTCAATTTTTTTATATGATTCAAAATCTACCTAAAGACAGAATATATTATTTTTTATATTAGTGGTTACATTTTTTTACTATTGTATGGGGGGATATATGTGAAACGAGTATTATGTCTTATTGCAAATATGGACACAGGTGGAGCAGAAACATTACTTATGAAACTATATCGAACAATGAATGTTGAAGAATATCAGTTTGATTTTTTAACATATGCTGGGAAAAATGGATATTATGATAAAGAGATTATTAATCGAGGTGGCAAGATATATCCTATAACACCTGTAAAAAAAATCCTATAAAATGTTTTTATGATGTTTATACTGTTGTGAAAGGCGGAGGATATAAATCAGTTCTTTTGTCTGTTCCATTTTCTGTTTATTCGATTATGTTATTAATAGCAAGAATGGCTGGAGCAAAAAAAATAGGTTTACGTTGCACTAATACAAAAGTCGGTGATGGAAAAATATCTTACACAGTATTGCATTACATTTTTAAACCTTTTGCAAAAGTAGTGACTAATGTGAAGTTATCGCCATCTGTTCTAGCTGCAGAATGGATGTTTGGTAAAGGCTGCGTTTATAAAAAACAAGCAGTGATATTAAATAATGGAGTGCAGTTAGATAAGTTTATTTTTTCTATACAAAGAAGAAAGATGATTCGAGAAGAATTTAATGTTTCAAATAAACATGTTTACGGGCATGTTGGTCGGTTTGTAAAACAAAAGAATCATATATTTCTATTAAAGATATTTCAAGAGATATGTAAACAAGACTCTGAGGCGGTTTTGCTTCTGGTTGGTACGGGAATGTTATTAGAGGATATAAAAAAGAAGGTTTATGAATTAAAGATAGAAAACTCGGTTATTTTTGCTGGGGTTAGAAAAGATATTCCAGATATTATGATGGCACTGGATGTTGTTATTTTTCCATCTTATTATGAAGGTATGCCAAATGTGATTATTGAAGCACAATGTACCGGTTTGCCATGTATTATTGCAGATACAATTACACGTGATGTTCAAGTAACAGATCTTATTGAATTTCTAAGCTTAGAGGATGATGCTTTGATTTGGGCAAATACAGCAATGAAAAAAATGACGCTATCTAAAGATATAAAAAGAAATATTTATAATAGTATCATGAAGGAAAAAGGATATGATATCAATGATGTTACTTGTAAATTCTTGGAATTAATGACATAAAGGATAAATATATACTATCAAATATTTCGATTATATAATTGGGAGTTGTTAATTTTGTTGAAATGGATATTAGATAAGTGGAATAAGAAAAAAAATACAATAGATTACTGGAGGGGGGAAGGTACAAGAATTGGTGAACGTTGTTTTGTACATCCTGATGCAGATTTTGGATCAGAACCATATTTGATTTCTTTGGGGAATCATGTTCGAGTTAATAATGGCGTAAAGATGATAACACATGATGGTGGTGTCTGGGTTTTGCGAGAGTTTCCTAGTATTAATCGTCATAAAGAAATTGATTTGTTCGGGAAAATTTCGATAGGGGATAATGTTCATATAGGAACTAATGCTATTATTTTGCCAGGCGTGTCAATAGGTTCAAACTCTATTATTGGAGTCGGTGCAATTGTTACGCGTAGTATACCGGAGAATTCTATCGCAGTTGGTATTCCAGCACGTGTTATTGAAACTGTAGATGATTATTATGGAAAAAATAAATATAAATTATTATACACTAAACTAATGACTGATATTGAAAAAAAGAATTATTTATTAAAAGAAGATATTGAGTTAAAAAACAAATAATAATGGGAAAAGGACAGAAATGAAAAAGGTACTTCAAATTATAGAACATATGGGAGCTGGTGGAGCACAAAAGATTATTACAGATACATTGATTCTTATGAAAAATGATAAGAAGATTAAATTTTCGCTATTGGTGCTAACAAGCAAAAGTAATTCTAGTTATGAACAACTTTTAGATAAAGAAAATATTCCCATTGTATATTTACATTCTACAGAAGGTTACAATGGTAATAATATTATTCGTAAAATTTTAAACAAAGTTAAGAATAGAATTATAGATCAATATTTGATTTATAAAAAACTAATGGAAATCTCCCCGGATATCATACATAGTCATATTACTCCTATACAGATTAAGCTGTTTATTCCTTTTTTGGTTTCTAGAATTCCTATATGGATACATACTATGCATTCAGACCCGCTAAGATTTTCCTGTTTTATAAGATGTTTTACTAAAATATTATGCCGGTATATTAATTTTTTTCCAGTGGCCGTAACAAAAGGACAATTGAATCGCATAAATAAATATTATAATATAAATAATTGCTATTTATTGCGAAATCGTATAAATGTATTTTTAATAAAAAAATATATAAAAGCACTTGATAAAAAACATGCTAGACGATTGTTTAATATACCAGAAAATGCCTTTGTAGTTGGTGGAGCAGGACGATTTGTACAAATAAAAAAATTTGACAAACTTGTAGAGATTTTTTTCGAATATCAAAAATACAATAACAATTCTTTTTTGATTTTAGTTGGTGATGGCCCGGAGAGAAGAAAAATATCGGATTTGATAATTCAGTATAAATTGGAGAAAAAATCGATAATTATTGGGAGCCTACCTACGGATAAGATGATTATGTTCTATTCAAGTATTGATGTGTTTTTACAGCCATCTATTTCTGAATCATGTTCATTAGTTGCTCTTGAAGCACAAGCTGTAGGCATACCAGTCATTGTTTCAGATGCAATACCAACAGACATATTATTTAGCAACAAAACTGTTCAGATGAAAAAAGATGCATCTATTCGTGAATGGGCTGCAGAAATTTATAAACCTTCTTATCTACAACCGCAGGCATCAATAGATAATTATGATATAAATACTTTAAAAAATGATATATATAATATATATCATTCGATTTTATTGAGAGTAAAAAATGGAAATTAAAACTAAAAAATCAGATATTATTTGGAATTATTTAGGTGTTTTTCTTGTAATATCTTCACAAATTATATGGTTGCCTTTTTTGTTACATTATTTATCTAATGAGTTATTGGGGATTTGGTATATTTTTGTTAGTATTGGAGGCTTAGTTACATTATTTGATTTTGGATTTTCTTCTCAATTTTCGAGAGGAGTAAGTTATGCATGGAGCGGTGTAACGGAATTAAAAAAGGAAGGAATATCGTTAGTAAGAAAAGAATCATTACCCAATATTAATTTGATTAAATCTATCATTAAAGCTTGTAAGATGATTTATTTTTTTTTAGCAAGCATTGCTACATTAATTATGTGTACAGGTGGTTCTTTATATTTATATAATATAGTACCTAGATCATTACATAATGAAATTTTACTTGCATGGCTGGTGTATATTATTGCAGTATTCTTTAATTTATATATAGGATATTATGTTGCAGTTCTTCAAGGAATTGGAGATATAAAAAAAATGAACCAAGCAAAGGTAATAGCAAGAGTTGTTATGCTATTTGGAGGGATTGTTGCATTAATTATGCAATGGGGATTATTAGGTTTGGCAGTATCCTATCTTTTAAGTGGCTTTATCCAACGGATTTTATGTAAATATTTCGTTTCTTTCCAAGTGCGGAAAAATTCAAACGTAGAATATGAAAATTATGTGTATAAACCTTTTGAAATTGTAAAAATATTATGGCACAATGCTTGGCGGGATGGGCTAGTAACAATATCACAGTATATAACTGGTCAAGCAAGCGTTTTGCTTTGTGGTGCGTTTTTAACCTTATCGGATACAGGAATTTATTCGGTATCGTTACAAATTATAAATGCAATAGTACAGATAGCCCGCAGTATGAGTTCTTCATATATGCCAGCAGTACGTTCAATGTTTGCTAATAATAATTTATTATCAGCAACAACAGTTATTTCGAAATCTGTGGTTTCTTATTATATTATTACTTTATTATCTATTGTTGTATTTATTTGTTTAGGGATACCGATAATTCAGTATATAAAACCAAATTTTTTAATTGATAGGTGTGTATTCGTGGTATTGTCTATTCATTTAATTTTAATAGATAGACATCGCTTGTCGGCTGCATTTATATCGTCATTAAATGAGTTACCATACACTTCGGCATTTATAGTTTCGAGTTTTCTGGGAATTTTTTTTGCCTGGATGATGATGTCCTTTTTTAATTTAGGTATTTGGGGACTGATTCTTGCACCACTTACCATTCAATGCTTATATAATAACTGGAAATGGCCATTATATTTAAATAAATATTTAAACACATCAGAATATACTATCTTAAATAATGGGGTTGTATGGATACGACTAACTTTTATTAAATATATCCGTAGATAAAAAGTGTGTAGAAGGTGAAGTTGTACTTCACTGATTATGGACTTGGATAAGAAACTGGTGTATTGCCTTCTTGATATGTTAAAAATAAACTTCGTACATTTAAAACAAGCTTGCAGTAATACATGGCAAAGGAATGTAATTTATTAAATGCTAACCTTATGTATGGTTTTTTATAGGTGTGCCATAATATAGCAGTTTCTTAACTGTGAATTTAATTATAAAGGTGTGAAAAAGTATTGAAAATAATAATAATGGCCGGTGGTGGTGGTTCTCGATTATTTCCGTTATCCCGCAGGTCTTATCCAAAACAATTTTTGAGATTGGAGGATGATATCTCTTTGCTAGCGCATACGGTAAAACGATTTATGTCGTTTATTCCAGCTGAGGATATTATTGTCATTACCAATCAAAAATATCTGTATCATGTGAAAAATGAGCTGAGTGAGTGTCATGCAGAAGATGCTCATGTTTTATTAGAGCCAGTAGCTCGAAATACGGCTCCAGCCATTGCTTTGAGTGCTGAATTTTGCCGTTCTGCTTTAGGCTGTGATGAAGAGGAAATTTTGTTAGTGGCTGCGGCTGATCATGTGATTCGCCCATTGGATAAATTTCAGCAATGTGTGAAGGCAGCCGAGCAGGCAGCAGAAACAGGCAAGGTTGTTACCTTGGGTATCCCGGCTAAACAGCCGGAAACAGGGTATGGTTATATTGAAGCCGGGAAAGTGTGTGGTAATGCTAGGCTAGTAACTTCTTTTAAAGAGAAGCCAGATTTAGCGACTGCTGAAAAATATGTGGAGGCAGGGAATTACTATTGGAATTCTGGTATGTTTGCATTTTCTCTAAAAACTATTACACAAGAATTGACAGCATATCAACCAGAAATAGCCCAGCAAATGGCTAGGGGATATGATTATATGCTAGCTAATTTCAATAAGTTGCCAGAAATTTCCATTGATTATGCTGTAGCAGAGCGTTCGCGTAACGTATGCATGGTGGAACTGCTTTGTTATTGGAATGACATTGGTTCTTGGGACGCTATGTATGATATTTTACCCAAGGACGGTGATGGCAATGCAGTGAAAGGCGATGTTTTAGCGCTTGAATGCAAGGATTCCTTGATCATGGGACGCGACCGTTTGATTGCCGGTATTGGTCTTGACGATTTGTTGCTGGTAGAAACCGATGATGTAATCGTCGTAGCAAAAAAGGGGGAATCACAAAAGGTCAAAGATGTAGTGGAAAAGCTTAAGGCTATGCACCGTAAGGAGGCTGTTGAACATACGACGATTTATCATGCATGGGGAACCTCATCCATTATTGGACAGGGGAAGGGGTATTGCATGAAAAAAGTTCGGGTTATGCCGGGAAAAAAATTATCGTTGCAGATGCATTATCATCGGACGGAACATTGGGTTATACTGCGTGGTACTGCGGAAGTTATACGAGATGGAGAACGTATGTTTATTCATGAGGAAGAATCTGTATTTATTCCGCAGACAGTAAAACATCAGTTGTCGAATCCCGGAAGAATACCATTGGAGCTCATTGAAATTCAGAATGGCGCTTATATTAGCGAAGATGATATTGTGAGATTGTCTAATTGATACTTTTTAATGCGTAAGGAATGATTTGATGAGTTATTGCACAAAAGCGTTTGGAGCGTATGATATTCGGGGGATTTATCCCGAAACAATCAATGAGGAAATCGCTTATAGGATTGGTAGATTTTTTCCAATGTTATTTGCCGCAAAGAGAGTAGTTGTTGGTCATGATATCCGATTGTCTGGACCGTCAATAAAAAAAGCCTTGATACAAGGTTTAGTGGAATCGGGCTGTAATGTTATTGATATCGGTCAATGCGGTACGGAGATGATTTATTTTGCGACGTTCCATTTGAAACTCGATGGCGGCGTGATGATTACTGCCAGTCATAATCCGCGAGAATACAACGGCATGAAGTTTGTGCGACAGGAGGCAAGGCCTATCTCTGGGGATACCGGTCTGCTGGATTTGAAGCAGCAGGTTGCAGATGGTGAACTGCCTGCTATGGCAGAAATTTATGGTAAAGTAGAATCGATAGACATTACGGAAAGATATGTGAAGCATATCTTGTCCTATGTGGATGTGACGAAACTGAAACCTTTGAAAGTGGTTGTCAATGCTGGTAATGGTGCAGCAGGGCCAATTCTTGATGTGATGGAAAAATACTTGCCATTTGAGTTAGTAAAGGTTCACCATGAACCGGACGGTAGTTTCCCTCACGGGGTTCCTAATCCGCTACTCTTAGAAAACCGTGATGCAACGGCAAAAGCTGTACGGAAGCATGGTGCTGATGCAGGCGTAGCATGGGATGGCGATTTTGATCGTTGTTTTATGTTTGATGAGCAGGGCAACTTTATTGAAGGATATTACATGGTCGGCTTTCTTGCGAAAGCATTTTTGCAAAAGAATCCCGGTGAAAAGATTATCTATGACCCACGCCTTACCTGGAATACGGAAGAAATTGTTATAACTAATGGTGGTATACCAATTATTTCTAAAAGCGGCCATGCATTTATCAAGGAAAAGATGCGTAAGGAAAATGCTATTTATGGGGGCGAAATGAGTGCCCATCATTATTTTCGAGATTTTTCCTACTGTGATAGTGGCATGATTCCGTGGCTTTTAGTGCTGGAATTATTGTCTCAAGCCAATGGTATCCGGTTATCCGGATTGATGCAGGAACGTATGAAACGATATCCTTGTTCTGGGGAAATAAATAGCAAGGTTAAAGAGGTTGATGAAGTATTAGCACGGATTGAAGCCGAATATGGATCACAGGGCAAGGTTACGAAAACAGATGGTTTATCGGTAGAATATTCCAATTGGCGTTTTAATTTACGTAAATCTAATACGGAGCCGGTTATACGTTTGAATGTAGAAACGCGGCGTGATGAAGTGTTGATGGAAAACAAAACACAAGAGTTGCTGGCAAAAATTCGCGCATAAGAGGAGTGTTTTCCGTTGATTAAAGAGGAATCAAGAATGTGATTATGAAGATATTTTTGGGGGTGAGGGAATGTTCGTAGTCAAGAAATCATCCGAAATGATGAATAAGACGTTTCGCTTGCCAGTCGATTTACTAGAAAGGTTGACCGAGGTGGCTAAATCACAGGATGTGTCGGTCAATAACCTGGTGCAGCAATGCTGTGAGTATGCGCTTGGAGACATGGCAGGGGGAGAAAAGCCGGAGACGAAGCAGAGGAAGTGAGCTTATGACGGAGCTTTCGAAGAATCTCCAGCATATCCGCGCGGCGCGTGGTTTGCGGCAGCAGGATGTAGCGGATGGACTAGGCATCAGCAGAGCTACCTACGCAAACTACGAGGCGGGGCAGCGAAGCCCGAATAATGTCATGCTGATGAAGATTGCGGCATTGTTTCAGGTGCGTGTCGATGATTTGTTAGGCTTTCAGCCAGATGACAGCCGTCTGTTGCCAGAGGAAATTTCTCTGCTTGAGCGGTATCGGCGCTTGCCAGCGTCCAAGCAGGAGTTCTTTTCGCGGCTGGTTGATTTTGAGCTACAGGAAAATCTGAAGGTAGACAGCAAGAAGGCATCGTTCTCCAAGAAATGAGAACGATGCCTTCTGTGCGGTGTTATTGAAATAAGTCACTATGTGTTCCTGTACGATAGGCGAGTAGTTCTAGTTCGTTGTTGTCTATGCGGTAGATGAGCAACCAATCAGGCAGGATATGACATTCGCGGAACATGGCATAATTGCCGGAAAGTGCATGATCGCGGTGCTTTGGTTCTAAGGCTTTTTCCGATGCAAGTGTTTCAATGATTTTCTTGAGTTCGTGCATCGGAAGACCACGCTTTTTGGCTAGTTTGAAATCTTTTTTGAACTTTGTAGAGTAACGGACGTTAAGCATTCAGGTCATCCCACATTTCGTCTACTGTAGAAAAGGAACGACTAAGATTCTTTCCTGCCAGAGCGTCGTCTAAAACTTTTCTGGTTTCTGCATTGGGGATGTTGGGGGCGACAATATCAAAAGGAATGCGCCCTTGGTTCACAACCTGACGGCAGAAAAGATGGATTGCTGTGGACATGTTGAGTCCCATGCTTTTGAGTGCAGCTTCGGTTTCTTTTTTCAATGCTGAATCCATGCGCACTTGTATTGTTGCTGTAGCCATACTGATCCCTCCTATACGTATATTTTACAGCTGATATGTAGGTAAAGTCAATGAAATCGCAATGACTTGTAGTGCTTATTTTATATATGTGCAATAAAAAACATCGTTCTCGAAAAAGAGAACGATGTTTCAGTATTCGATTAAGCGAAGTACATGCCTTCACTGATGGTGTTGGCGAGTTCTTCTTCGTTCATGTCGCTGGTATCTTTTGGCAGGGCTTCGTAGACGTCCATGCGGTTCTTGATGAACTGGGTGTCGATGTTGCCCGTGCGGAAGTAGGTGTCCTTGAGGATTTTCTTGTGCAGCGATACGGTGGTCTTGACGCCGTCGATGCGGAATTCCTTGAGGGCGCGCTCCATGATCTTGATGGCGTCGCCACGCGTGCGGCCATGGGCGATAATCTTGGCGATCATCGAGTCATAGTACGGCTCGATGGCAAGGCCAGCCGTCACGCCGCTGTCGAAGCGGACACGCGGGCCGCTCGGCTCATGCAGGAACGTGATGTCGCCCGGGGACGGCAGGAAGTTGTTGTCCGGGTCCTCGGCGTTGATGCGGCACTCGATGGCGTGTCCCGTGAAGGTGACGTCCTTCTGGGTGAATTCGAGGGCTTCACCGGCAGCGATGCGGATCTGCGTGCGGACAAGATCGATGCCCGTGACGGCTTCGGTGATGCCGTGCTCGACCTGGATGCGCGGGTTGATTTCCATGAAGTAGAATTCGTTGTTCGAGAGGTCGAGCAGGAATTCTACGGTGCCGATGTTGGAGTAGTGGACGCTCTTGGCGGCCTTGACGGCGAGCTGGCCGACGCGCTCGCGCATATCCTGCGTCAGGGCAATCGATGGCGACTCCTCGAGGAGTTTCTGGTTGCGGCGCTGCAGCGAGCATTCACGCTCGCCGAGATGCAGGACTTCGCCGTAGTTATCGGCGACAATCTGCACCTCGATATGGCGGGAGCGCTCGATATAGTGCTCGAAGTAATATTTCGTCTTCGTGATGTCGACGAGCAGGTGCAGGATGTTGCGCAGGTCTTCTTCGTTGCGCGCAACGCACATGCCTTTGCCGCCGCCGCCAGCGACCGGTTTGAGGATGACCGGGTAGCCGACTTCCTCAGCAGCCTTCATCGCTTCCTCGTTGCTCGTCAGCGGATCGCTGCCCTTGGCCATCGGGATGCCCGAGGGTGCAATGGATGCGCGGGCGATGTCCTTATCGCCGACGAGGCGGATGGTTTCTGGCATCGGTCCAATCCAGGTAATGCCAGCATTCGTGACCTGCTCAGCAAAGTCAGCATCCTCAGAGAGGAAACCATAGCCCGGATGGATGGCATCGGCGCCGGACTCGCGGGCAGCAGCGAGCAGTGCTGCTTTGTTGAGATAGCTTTCCATGGCATCGGCCGGACCTACGCAGATGGCGTGGTCAGCCAGACGGACATGCAGAGCCTTGGCGTCGGCTTCGGAGTATACGGCTACCGTCTCGATATCGAGCTCCTGGCAGGCGCGGATAATGCGAACGGCGATCTCGCCGCGATTCGCGATAAGAATGCGTTTAAACATAGGATTACCTCCTAAACTTAACAAAGTAAATATAAATAAGTTTAAATAAGTCTATTAGTGTCAAGTAACTGGTATTAGTACCTGTTCCTAACAAGACTTCATGAAGGAATTCTAGCACAGTTGTCTGATAAATGCAATGATAATTTTCGGTTATTGTAATAATTCTTTAGAAGAATTATTTATACTGTATACAGATTTGGCGTTTCATTTGACCGGTCAAATGGAGTATAATAAGAAGCATCGATTATAAGTGACGACAATACAGGGGAAAGGAAGTGAGCCGATGAACGAGACGGTGGAGGAAAAGCTCAAGCTGCTGCCCGATAAGCCTGGCGTCTACATCATGAAGAATGAACAGGGCAAAATCATTTATGTGGGCAAGGCCGTGGTGCTCAAGAACCGTGTGCGGCAGTATTTCCAGTCGAATAAGAACCATACGCCGAAGGTGCGGGCGATGGTTTCGCATATCGCGGACTTTGAGATCATCATGACGCATTCTGAGGTCGAGGCCTTGATTCTTGAGTGCAATCTTATCAAGAAGCATCGGCCTCGCTATAATATCAGTCTCAAGGATGATAAGAGCTATCCTTACGTCAAGGTGACGGTGCAGGAGGATTTTCCGCGCGTGTTCATCACGCGGCGGGTCTTGAAGGATGGGGCGCGTTATTTTGGCCCGTATACGAATGCGACGGCAGTTCATGAAAGCCTAAAGCTGCTGCGGCGTCTGTTCCCGCTGCGGACCTGCAGGCATCTGCAGGAGCGGCCGTGCCTTGAGTACCATATCAAGCGCTGCCTGGCACCGTGTGCCGGCAAGGTCGAGAAGGACGATTATGATGCGATGATCCGTGCGGTGCTATTGTTTTTGGAAGGGCGCACCGATGATGTGGAGCGGGAGCTGCAGTTCCGCATGGAGGCGGCGGCCGATGCCTATCATTTCGAGCTGGCGGCGCGATTGCGCGATCAGCTGCTGGCTGTGCGCAAGGTAGCGGAGAAGCAGAATATCGTCACAGGTTCGGGCGATCAGGATGCCGTGGGCATGGCGCGTTCGGAAATCGGCGTCGTTGTGCAGATTTTCTTCATCCGTGCAGGCAAGATGATTGGCCGTGAGCATTTCCTGTTGCAGAGCACGGAAGAGGAAAGCGACGAGGCAATTCTTGCGGCTTTCTTGCAGCAGTATTATCATCGGGCCGCGTTTATTCCACGCGAGGTATTGCTGCCGTTGGAGCTGCCAGCAGCTGAGCGCGAGCTGCTCGAAGCCTGGCTCAGTGAGAAAAAGCGCAAAGCCAAGGTGCAGATTTTGTGTCCGCAGCGTGGGACTAAACATGATATCGTGGCAATGGCTGCGGGCAATGCGCAGAAATATCTGGCGGATGAGGCTGCACGCATCAAGCAGGCCAACGATCAGACACGCGGGGCAGTCGAGGAGCTCGGGCGTTATCTGGGGCTCAGGAATCCGCCTGACCGCATGGAGTGTTTCGATATTTCACATATCCAGGGCAGTGAGACGGTGGCGTCGATGGTCGTCTTTGAAGGCGGCCTGCCGAAGAAGTCAGACTACCGGCGGTTCAAGATCCAAAGTACGGAGGGAAAGCCTGATGACTTCCTGTCGATGCGCGAGGTGACAACGCGCCGTTATGTCGGTCTGCCGGAAAATGAGCTGCCTGACCTCATCGTCATTGATGGTGGTAAGGGTCAGCTCTCATCGGCACTGGAAATCATCCGCCAGCATGCCGGACATAAAAAGGTGCCGGTGGTTGGCCTGGCCAAGCAGTTTGAGCTCGTATTCCGTGAGGGCGAGTCAGAGCCGGTGGTACTGCCGCGCCATAGCCAGGCATTATACCTTATCCAGCGCATTAGCGATGAGGCCCATCGGTTTGCGATTACCTATCATCGCAAACTGCGCGGCAAGCGCAATCTTGTCTCGGTGCTTGACCATATCGTCGGTATCGGGCCGAAACGCCGGCAGGCGCTATGGTCGCATTTCGGCACGCTCAGCCGTATCAAGGCGGCTGGGGTTGAGGAACTCATGGCGGCGCCAGGCATGAATCGGCCAGCGGCGGAGGCCGTCTTTAATTTCTTTTTGGCACAACAGGAATTTCGAGGGAAGGATAAAGATATAAATGAAAACAGTTGATTTGCATGTCCATTCGCTGGTATCTGATGGCAGCTACCGTCCGGCTGAGCTGGTTAGGCTTGCCAAGGAGCGTGGCCTTTCGGCTTTGGCGCTGACCGACCATGATGTTATTGCGGGCAATGCGGAGGCCGCTGCAGCGGCAAAGGAAGCTGGTATCGAATTCATCCCGGGCATGGAGCTTGCGGCGACTTTTGGCGAGCGCAAGGTGCATATCGTCTGCCTTGGCTTCGATCCAAAACATCCATCGTTTCAGAAGGTCTATAAGAAGATCCGCGCGGTCAAGGAAGGAAAAATCGAGGAAATCATAGCCTACGTCAGGGACAAGGGCGTAGATATTTCCGTAGAGAAGGTGCGTCCCTTTGCCTATGATGGCCCGTTTGACCGCTATGCCATCATGCGCTATCTGGTGTCGCTGCACATGTATGACCGCGCCCAACCGCTCTGGGATAATTATCTCGATCCGGCGGCTGCTGAACTCGGGCTCAATAAGACGATTACGGTCGAGGAAGCGCTGCCGCTTATCCATGAGGCGGGTGGCGTGACATCACTGGCGCATTTCCATAAGAATATCGGCCTCAAGGGTTTGACGCGTGAGCAGCAGGAAGAGGCTATCTGTTATCTGCATAGTCTTGGCCTTGATGGGATGGAGCGTTATTATCCAAACTATACCGAGGAAGATAAGGCGTTTGCTGCGGCCATGATTGACAAATACAGTCTGCTGCCAACGGGCGGCACGGATTTCCATGGTACGAACCGTCCGGGAATCGAACTCGGGACAGGTATTGACAATAATATGGCCGTGCCGTATGAGTTCTTTGCCCAGGTCAGGGCGCATTGCGGGAAATGATAGGATAAGACACGGGATTAGAGGATAGCAATGGTTAGGATAAAAGATGTAGCGAAAGAAGCAGGGGTAGCAGCAAGTACTGTATCATTGGTCATGAACAAGAAAGGCTATGTTTCGGAAGCCACACGGCAAAAAGTCGAGGCTGCCATGAAGAAGCTCAAATATGTGCCGAGTGAGGTAGCGCGCAATCTGTCTCTTAGCCGGACAAATACGATCGGTGTCATCATGCCATCGGTATCGCATCCATTTTTTGGTGAGGTCATCGAAGCACTGGAGGCTGCGCTTTATGACCAGAATTGCAAGATGATGCTATGTTGTACGCAGCATAAAGAAAATGGGGAGCGGACCTTTGTGGATATGCTCAAGCGGCGGACTATGGATGGCATCATCATGGGCGCCCATTCACTGGATGTTTCGCTGTATGCAGATGTCCAGCAGCCGATTGTGGCCTTTGACCGTTATCTGAATGATCGGATTCCGATTGTGCATTGCAATCATAAAAAAGGAGGACAATTGGCGGCGGAGCGCTTTTTGGCGCATGGGTGCAGGCATATTGTCGAAGTCATAGGTTATCAAGGGGTACAGACGCCAGCCAATGAATATCATTTCAATGCGGCAGATATCTTACACGCGCATGGGGTAAGGGTGGACGTGGTTGAGATGCCGTGGAATGCGTTTGATTATCCGAGTTTTGCAGCGGCAGCACAGCAGTTATTCCAGCAGTATCCGGATGTAGATGGCGTACTGGGAGCAGATTTGGCTATTGCGGCGTGTTTGCATGTCGCTGCCGCGCTGGGGCGGCGTGTCCCTGATGATTTGCGCTTGCTTGCCTATGATGGCACAGCAGTGACGCGGATGGGGTTAGAGCCGATCACTGCTGTGCGGCAGCCGATTCGTGAATTGGCGGAGCTATCGGTACGTAAAGTGCTGCAGATGGTCAATGGTATGTATGAAGACGGTCCTTGGGTTATCGATCCGTTTATCCTGGATGGCAATACTTGTTGAGTCCTATTTTTTATTATATGCTATATATTTGCCGCAAATACTATTGACAAATCGTATTTGCGGCGTTATTATTAATACATCGAACCGATTCGATATTGGTTCGATGTATTTTCGAATAAATCTCGAACCGGTTTGAGAAAAAGAAGAAGCTATGGGGGATAATCGATGAAAGAAAAAATACGGGTGAATAATCAAAGATATAGACTAGGGTATCATTTGATGACCAGCGGCGGATGGATGAATGATCCCAATGGTTTTTCCTGGTTCAAAGGCTATTATCATATGTTTTATCAGTATTATCCATATGCGGCTGAATGGGGGCCGATGCATTGGGGGCATGCGCGGAGCAAGGATTTGGTACATTGGGAGACGCTGCCTGTGGCGTTGACACCAGATGAAGCGGAGGATGGCTGCTTTTCTGGCAGTGCGGTTGTCTATGAGGACAAACTTTGGCTGATCTATACAGGCCATCATTTGACCGACCCTGCAGACAGCGAGGCGTTTTATCAGGATCAGAACCTTGCGTGGTCAGAGGATGGCGTTCATTTCGTAAAATATGAAGGAAATCCGGTCTTGCAGGTACCGGCGGATAATACAAAACATTTTCGCGATCCTAAGGTTTGGCAGGAGGCGGGGACTTTCTATATGGTGCTGGGGAGCCAAGGGCAGGACGGCTTAGGACGGGCGCTGCTCTATCAGTCGAAGGATCTCAAGCAGTGGGAGAAGGTCAGTGTCTTAGCAAAAGCTGCAAATGTAAAAAGTGAAGGTTATATGTGGGAGTGTCCGGATTTCTTCCCTCTGATGGGGCAGGACGTTTTACTGATGTCGCCGCAAGGGTTAGAAGCGCAGGGCGATCGGTTCCGCAATCTCAATCAGACGGGCTATATGCTGGGACAGGTTACAGATGACAAGGAATTCATTCGCGGCCAGTTCGAGGAAATCGACCATGGGCATGATTTTTATGCTACGCAGACCATGCTGGCACCAGATGGAAGAAGAATCATGGTAGCGTGGATGAATGCTTGGGATTCGCCCATGTATGAAAAGACAGATGGCTGGGCGGGGGCTTTGACGATTCCTCGGGAATTATCCATAAAGGATAATCATATATATCAGCGGCCGATTCAAGAAATGCAGCTGCTGCGCGAGAAAAAATTATGGGATGGCAATCTGGCTGCTGGAAAACAGCTGGCGATACCACGTACGGCTGAAGTGGAGCTGGTTTTTGGGGATATCCCCGATGGCAAGCAAAAGCTTTTGGAATTGAGTGATGGACAGCAGACGCTTAGTTTGGAGATAGATAGGAGGGACAGGCGTCTGATGCTTAGGCGTACGACGGAGGATGGTGAGCGGTCGCTCACCATGCGTTCGGCGGCGCAGCTGGATTTGACGGTGTATATTGATAATAGTTCTGCAGAATTGTTTGTGAACGAGGGGGAATTTACGTTTACCGAACGGATTTATTGGCAGAACGATTTGACGATGCAGCTTCCCTGGGGGGCTGAAGTTGCTAAGGTTTACGCCTTGGAGGCACAGGCCAATCAATATTGACCGCTAGATAATCGGGGCAGAAATGGTATGGATAAAGGGGGATTTACCATGAAATTTCTACAGGCATTTCAAAATCCATTTTATCGTGTTGGTTCTACACAGTTGTTGTTATTCTTTATGGGCTGGGGAATCTGGTGGTCATTTTTCCAGATATGGCTCACGACAAAACAAGGTTTTTCGGGGACTCAAGTAGGTACGATTTTTTCGTTTGGCTCGGCGGTCGCGCTGGTCTTGATGTTTGTTTATGGTTCGATTCAGGATAAACTTGGCATGAGGAAAAATCTGTTGCTGGCTTTGATCGGGTTACAGATATTCATAGCACCGTTCTTTACCTGGGTGTATGTACCGATGCTGGAAAACAATTTTTTCCTTGGTGCGATGGTTGGTGCGGTTTATTTGGCAATTTCGTATTTGGCGGCTTGTCCTGTGTTTGAGGCTGTGACTGAGCGCATGAGCCGGCGGTATCATTTTGAGTATGGACAGGCAAGAGCATGGGGCTCCTTTGGCTATGCTGTGGCAGCGCTGGCCGCCGGATTCCTCTTCACCATCAATCCGTATCTGATCTTTTGGACGGGGTCGGCGATTTCTGCCATATTGTTCGTGAGCTTGCTGGTATGGAGACCTGAGCGCGACACGACAAATCTGGCGCATTATGAGGATAAAGAAGAGAGCAGAAAAGATAATAAAACACCATCGATGCGAGAGATCCTGGGTGTATTCAAAATCTTTGACGTTTGGAAGATCATACTTTTTGTGGTTATGAGCTGGACGTTTTATACGGTGTTCGATCAACAGATGTTTCCGGAGTTTTTCACCCGTTTCTTTGCAACGCCGGAACAGGGGCAGCAGGCTTATGGTGTGCTGAACTCCGTTGAAGTATTTTTGGAATTCCTGATGATGGGGTTGGTGCCTGTATTCATGAGAAAGATTGGTGTCCGCAAGGCCATTCTCCTCAGCTGTGCAATCATGATCTTGCGTATCGGCGGCTGCGGCTTGGTTACGAATCCGTTCGGTGTAGCAGTGATCAAGCTGTTGCATGCTCCGGAGACAGCACTGTTTATTTTGGCCATCTTCCGTTATTTTACGCTCCATTTCGATACGCGTATCTCGGCGACGCTCTATATGGTGGGCTTCCAGATTGCTGCGCAGGTTGGCCAGATTATTTTCTCGGCTCCTTTAGGAGCACTGCATGATTCAATTGGTTATCAGCCGACATTTCTGGTGATCTCTGGAATCGTGTGTGTGGCAAGCGTGTATGCCTTTGTTGTTCTGCGGAAGGATGATCAATGCGTAGAAGGCCAGCCGCTGGAGGCGGTGCTCGAGTGACGTGGCCTCGCTGCAGCCGGGAAAAATAATTGCAGGGAGGCAGGAATTCATCTTTGGTGAGGCGAAGTGTACTCCTAGGATAACAGGTGTGTAGATATTTTAGGAGGTTCGGTTATGAAGACTTGGGTTTGCTCCGTTTGTGGCTGGATTTATGATGAAGAAAAGGGAGATCCGGATTACGATCTGGCTCCAGGCGTTCCTTTTGAAGAGCTGCCGGATGATTTCGTCTGCCCGCTCTGTGGTGTCGGCAAGGACATGTTCGAGGAACAGTCGTGACGAGTGGATAGGGATGGATCCTGTCCACTCTGTATGGTCAAAGAGGCCCTTTACGAAAGGGGCCTCTTTTATTTTCTGACGAATTGTTAGCAGGTCTTATGATAATAATCATAATTTATGATAAAATAAGAAATTTCAAGGAAAGTCATTGCTTTTTTGGTCGTACTTTGTTATAATTTACACGTAATGAATCATAAGTGTGATTCATAATAATAGGCATTCCGAAAGCGGTTTCCATTATGGTAGTGGAGGTGCCGTTTTCAAATTATAAGGAGGCAATCTATTATGAAAGTAACAGTTGTTGGTGCAGGTAACGTTGGTGCTACCGTTGCAAATGTCCTGGCAGTCAAGAATTTCTGCAGCGAGGTCATGCTCGTGGATATCAAGAAGGGCTTTTCCGAAGGTAAAGCCATGGATATCATGCAGACGGCACATATGCTGAACTTCGACACGCGGGTCATCGGTGTAACGGCCGAGATCGGGGATGAGAATGGCTATGCGCCGACGGCTGGTTCTGATGTCGTTGTCATCACGTCCGGCATGCCGCGTAAACCGGGCATGACGCGTGAGGAGCTCATCGGCGTCAATGCTAAGATTGTCAAGAGCGTTGTTGATCAGGCGCTCAAATATTCGCCGGATGCTATCTTCATCATCATTTCCAACCCGATGGATGCTATGACGTTCCTGACGCTCAAGGACTCCAAACTGCCGCGCAACCGCGTCATCGGCCAGGGCGGTATGCTCGACAGCAGCCGTTTCCGTTATTTCCTGTCCAAGGCTCTGCAGGAAGCTGGCTATCCGGCTACGCCGACCGATATCGATGGCACGGTCATCGGCGGTCACAGCGACAAGACGATGGTTCCGCTCACGAGCCTTGCTACGTACCGCGGCATCCCTGTAACGCAGCTCCTCTCCAAAGAGCAGCTGGATGAGGCTGTTGCCCAGACGAAAGTCGGCGGCGCTACGCTGACGGGCCTGCTGGGCACCTCCGCTTGGTATGCTCCGGGCGCTGCAGCAGCTGCTATGGTCGAGGCTATTGCCCTTGACTCCAAGAAGCTCATGCCGTGCTGCGTATACCTCGATGGCGAGTATGGAGAGAAAGACCTCTGCATCGGTGTACCGGTTCTGCTCGGCAAGAACGGTATGGAGAAGATCGTCGAGTACAAACTCGAGGGCGATGAGAAAGCTAAGTTCGATGAGAGCGTAGCTGCTGCTCGCAACACGAACGCAAAACTCGGTGATGCACTGAAATAATCCAGTGATGAAACTGGATCAATAGAGATAGGGGCATGTGCGGTTGGCACATGCCCCTATTTTCATAAAATCTTGTAAAATATCGGCAAAATGCTTAATGTTTGCTGGAAATTTGACGATATAAACTATGTAAGGTATGATAATAACCGCTGCCATCACCAGGGAGGTGGTTGATATGGTAGACCGCATTGAAAGAGTATCCCGTCTCAAGGGAATCGATTCAGGCATTGGCAAGTTCTTTGAGCGCAAGGAAGGCTATGAGGACGATCCAAAGAAAAAGAAACAGTTTGCTGACGTGCTCGACCGCGAGCTGGCCAAGGATACACGGCCAGAGAACGAGGCAGGGCCCGGCGCGCCGAATGCTTACCGTTTGGAGATTTCGGCCCGGCCTACCCAGTCGTTGTTCTATCGTGGAGGCGTGGACCTCAGCAAGGTAGAAGGGAAGATCCATGACGCTGGATGACGAGAAGTATATGAGGCTGGCACTGGCGGAAGCGCAGAAGGCCTATGACAAAGAAGAGGTGCCCATTGGCGCTGTCCTTGTGGATGAGGATGGCGCTGTTGTGGCGCGTGGGCATAATATGCGGGAGAACTGGCATGATGCGACGGCACATGCCGAGCTCATTGCTATCCAGCAGGCGTGCAAGGATCTGGGGCGCTGGCGTCTGTCAGGGCTCACGCTCTATGTGACGATCGAGCCGTGCCCGATGTGTGCCGGGGCTATCGTGATGAGCCGCGTCGACCGCGTGGTCTACGGCAGTACCGATGCCAAGGCCGGAGCCTGTGAATCGGTATTCAACATCCCGGGGAATCCGACGCTCAATCACCGGCCTGAGATCACGGCAGGGATCCTGCAGCAGGAATGTGCGGACATCATGAAGCGGTTCTTCAAGATGCGACGGGAGCAGCGCAAAGCCGCAAAAAAAAAGCCTTCCCCTATGGGGAAGGTGGCAGACGAAGTCTGACGGATGAGGTAAAGGGTTATCAGATATCCCAGTGCAGTTTTTCCGGGTTTGGCGTGGCTTTGTCGACCTCGCTGAGGATCCACGAGGCATTGTCGTGGGTGGCAGCAAAGGCCTTTTCGAGACCTGCTTCGTATCCGGCAGGGATTTCCATGCTATGGATGGCCATGTGCATGTAGTCCTTGGCGACAAGCGTCACACCGCGTTCGGCTGAGAGCTGGGCCTTGAAGCGGTAGCCATAGTAGAGATAGCTGTTGTGCTCGACCGGGATGTCCTTGTAGGCGGCGATGCGCTCATCGGCCTCGCTTTCGGCTTCGCTGGTCATGCCCAGTTTGTGCATGAGATTCCAGCGGTCAGCCCAAAGCTCGCCACGCAGGATGTATTTGTAGAGGAAGTCTGTGCCCTCGGCGAGTTCGATGGCCTGATTGATATGCGTCAAGGCCTCGTCGTTTTGGCCAAGGTCTTTTTCAAGTGAGCTGAGGCGCTGCAGTGCATAGACCTTCTCTTCGACTTCTTCGGATTTTTCCTCGTCGGGCTCAGCCTCGACGACACTGTGGAAGAGTTCGAGGGCTTCGTTGGTTTTGTCGATGCCCTGCATGGCGAGGAAATGCGCAAGACGCGCGCGGGCCTGCCAACTGTCCATACCGCCCATGAACAGCGATTCGGGCGGCTTGGCCGGGGAATCCATTACGACGTGCACCAATTTATGAAATTCATCTTGAGTCATGAAAAAAACCTCCTGAACGTGATATAATGATAACATTATATCATGAATCCTGTGATTTGGCAGGGCAGGAGGTCTTTTTGTGCGATTGAAGGCGTTTATTCTCAAGCTGTGGGCCCGGATGCAGCAGGTCGTTGAGTCAAGGTCAGGCTTGATCCTCAGCCTGTTTGGGCTGAATTTCTTTACGATTGCCTGGCAGAATATCCACATGTACAAGGGCAGCCAGCTCGATGTGCTCGGGGTGGATGCCTTGTTCCTGCTGGCGGCAGCGACGCTGGTGGTCAGCGTGCTGGGCTGCGTACCTCTGCGGAAGGTGCGCACGATGCTGGCAGCGCTCTTGCTGGGAATATCCGCTGTGCTGGCGGCGCTGGAGTGTTTTTCCATCTACCACTATGAGGCGCTGGTCGGTGCGGGCATCATCACGGCTGTCTTGCAGACGAACAGGCAGGAGGCTGGCGAGTTTTTGCGCATGTATGTGGGCTGGCCGGGCTTGGCGATTGGCCTGCTGTTCTTGGGGGCATGGGGCGCCTTGCACTGCCATCCGCTCAAGCTGCAGTTCCGGCCCTGGACACGGCACTGGCGCAGCCGGGCCCTGCCGCTGTTCTTGTTGGCTGGTGGTGCTGCGGGCGGCTGCCTGTGGCAGTTCTATCATTCGTTTGTCATCAACGATTCGCTGGATATTCCGGCTGTGCGAGTGGCCCGGGCCATGGATACGTCGGTGCGCAACATTCGGGCTTTCGAGGAGCTGCGCCAGCAGGCGGCTGCGGATGTGACGCTTACGGCTAACGGCAGCGATGTGCCCTATGTCGTGTTCATCCTCGGCGAGTCGACCAACCGGGAGCGCATGCACCTGTATGGCTATCCGTTGGAGAACACGCCGAATCTCGATGAGCTGGCAGCGAAGGGGGAGATCGCCGTGTTCCGTGACACCATCGCGCCGCAGGGCGCGACGGTGGCGGTGCTACGCGAGCTGATGACCTTCAATGATGCGGAGTCGGACAAAGAGTGGTACGAATACAACAATCTCATCGATGTCATGAAGGCTGCGGGCTATCGCACGTACTGGCTGTCCAATCAGGAAAGTTCGGGCATCTGGGGCAATGTCGGGCAGCTGTTCGCGGAACGCAGCGATGTGCGCCGCTATACGCAGCTGCGCGAGTCCCATGAGGAAGGGGGCAGGCTCGATGAGGAGCTGTTCCCGCTGGTCGACGAGGCTTTGCAGCAGCCTGCTGCGAAAAACTTCTATGTATTGCACCTGATGGGGGCGCACAGCCTGTACTACTTGCGCTTCCCGTATATCTTCACGAAGTTTTCCCTGGACGATATCCCTACGCCGCAGAATGACCTGTCAGAGGAAAAGCGCACGGAAATCGCCCAGTATGAGAATGCACTGTTCTACAATGACTTTGTCGTAAGCTCGCTGATGGGGAAATTCCAGGATAAGGAAGCCCTGGTCATCTACTTGCCGGATCATGGGGAGACCATCTACGACAACGGCAGCAATTTTGCTGGTCATGTCGAGGAGAACCCCAATCGTCAGCAACTCGAAGTACCGTTGGTGTTCTGGGCCTCGCCTGCATACCGCCAGAAGCACCCGGAGAAGTGGCAGGCCATTTGTGCGGCTGTGAACCGGCCCTATATGACTGATGATATGATCCATACCCTGCTGGATATCCTGGATATCCGGACGCCGGAGTTCAATCCAGCGAAAAGCGTCATCAATCCGGCCTTTGCTGCTGACCGCAAGCGCATGGTGCGCGGGCGTGACTACGATGCAGATATGAAAACGAAATGATTCAGAGTCTCACGACTTGCTGGACGCGGGCTGCGGCCAGCGGATCGTGGGTAATGATGAGCAGCGTCCGCTGCTTTTCATCGAGTTCGTCAAGAACAGCGGTGAGAAGGGCGGACGCTGTTTTTTCGTCGAGCCCTGCGGTCGGTTCGTCAAGGAGCAGGATGGGGGCAGGGCGGGCGATGGCCAGCGCTGTCAGCAGCCGGTTGCGCTCACCACCCGAGAGATTTCCTGCACTGCTGGTGAGCGGGCTGTCGAGTCCTGCTGGCAGCTTTCCGATGACGGCGGCTAGCTGGGCAACCTGCAGGCTGTGCCAGATCGCTTCGTCGCTGATGCCGGGGATGAGCCGCAGAAAGAGGGAGCGGATGCTGCCGGCAGGAAGATCGCAGCCTTGCAGGGGGGCGGAGAAATATTCTCGCTGCTGGGCAGGGGACAGGCTGGTGCTATCCTGCCCCTGCAGGCGGATGGTACCGGCAGGAACTGGCCAGCAGGCCGTGAGCAGGCAGCCAAGCGTGGTCTTGCCACTGCCGCTGTCCCCGAGGATGGCAGTATGTGCTCCTGCTGTCACCGTAAAGGAAATGTCGTGCAGGATCGGCATTTGCTCGTGGTAGCCAAAGGTCAGATGGCTGACGGCAAGCAGTGGCGCCGTGGCAAGCGGGGAAGAGGCCGCAGATGCGGGGGGAGGGCAGGTGGCGGCAACGGGGACGGAAAAGAGCGGCGCTGCTGCCTGCTGGCTCTCCTGGAAGGCGCGGGCGGCTGCTGCCAGCGGCTGGAACTCGCTCTGCAGGGCCAATAGGAGAAAGAGCCAGACCGTAAGCTCGATGAAGGTCTGTGTCCCGGAAAGGGCGGCAGAGGTCAGGCTGGCGAGGAGCAGGATGAGGACGAGTGCATCAAGGACTTGCAGCAGGAGGTCGCTGTATAGTGTCTGGTGCTGGCCTTGCTGCTGCTCCTGACGCAGCTGGCGGGCAAGTGCTGCCAGGCGAGATTGTACGGCTGGCAGACTGCCAGCCACCAGCAGTTCCGCCTGGCCTGAGGCGGCATCCAGGAGCGCACTGCGATAGGCGGCCTTGGCTTGGCCGCCAGCTGCGCCATGGGGTGTTTCCAGCAGACAGGGCAGGAGCAGATGGGAAAGCCAGAGCAGCGGCAGCAGCAGGCTGACTGTGCCGATGGTGCCGAAGAGCACAAAGGAGGTCAGCAGGCTGAGCAGCAGGCTGGCAATGGGCGGCAGCAGCGCACGCAGGTAGAACTCACGCAGAGTCTGGCAGCTGCTGGTCAGCTGATGCAGCCATAGTCCCTGGGATGCCATTCCCGTGCGCAGGGGCAGGGTGGCGGCTGCCTGGTCGTAGAGCTTCAATTGCAGCTGGGTATGGCTGTGGAAGGCTAGCTGATGGGAGAACCAGCGGTCTGCGTAGCGGAAGACTGCGCGGCCGATGCCGCAGGTGCGGACGATGGTGATGCCGAGAGCCAGCTCAGCCAGTGGCGGCTGCAGTGCGGCCGAGGTTATGAGCCAGGCGGCTGCTCCCATAAGGCCGAGCGCACAGATGGCCGCGGTCAGGGAGGCGGTTGCGGCAGCCGCCAGCTGGCCGGGGGCTGCCAGCCGCAGCAGAGGGCAGAATAGCTGGTAAACGGATTTCATGGGCGATCGGCTCCTTCCGTAGGATAGGGGGCAAGGTGGATGATCTTATCGGCTATGGCCTGGATGGCGGGATGATGGGAGATGATGACGAGGGTGCGCCGGTGGGCAAAGGCGGTCAAGGCGCGGATGATTTGCTGCTCCAAGGCTTCGTCCATGCCGGCGGTGGGCTCGTCGAGCAGGGTGACCGGGCGGTTCTGCAAGAGGGCACGGGCAAGGCCTAGGCGTTTGCGTTCGCCCTGGGAAAGGGGCAGGCCGTTGCCGCCGAGTTTAGTATCAAGCCCTGCAGGCAGCCTGTGCAGAAGGCCGTCAAGGGAGGCGAGACGCAGGGCCTGGCGGATGCGTTCAGCTGGTACCTCTTGGAAAAGGCTGACGTTCTCTTGCAGGCTCGCAGCGTAGAGATGCGGCTGCTGCGGGACATAGGCGATGAGTTTTTGCCGGCTGGCAGCCGCCATGGTCGCCAGGGGCTGGTCGTTCAGCAAGACCAGCCCTTGGTCGGGCGGCAGCAGGCCAGCCAGGAGCTTCAGCAGGGTGGATTTGCCGCAGCCGCTGGGGCCTGTGATGACGGAAATCTTATGGGCGGGGAATGTTTCCTGCTGCAGGCCGAGGAGGATGTCCTTGGTGCCCGGATAACGGTAGCGGATGTCTTGCAGATGGATGGCTGGCGGCAGCTGCAATTGTTCATGATGGCCATCAGCCGCAGCTGGCTGGGGGGCGAGGACAAAGGCCTGCAGTTTTTGCCAGGCGGTCAGGGATTCGATGGCGGCATGGAAGATGATGCCGCCTTGCCGCAGGGGCTGGTAGAATTCTGGGGCCAGAAGCAGGAGCAGGAGCGCCGTGCGGAAGGCGAGGGCATTGTCCAGCAGCCGCAAGCCGGTGCTTACGGCGACGATGGCAATCGACAGGGTCGTGATGAGCTCCAGGGCAAAGGAACTGGCGAAAGCCAGCTTGAGTACCTGCAGGGAGGTCTGCGCAAAGCCCTGGCTGAGCGTTCGGAGATCCTGACGCTGTGCTTGTTCTTGGGCGAAAAGCTTCCAGGTCATCATGCTGCGCAGCATGTCGTCGAAGCCGGCATTGAGCTGCTGGAGACGATGCCATTCCCGGCTGCTGGCGGTTTTGGTGGCCTGGCCTATCAGATAGAGCAGGAAGGGGGCAATCGGCAGGGTAAGGGCGAAGAGCAAGGCGGTCAGCGGATCGGCTGCAAGGGCAGCGGTGAGGATGACCGGTGTGCGGAACAAGAGTGCACTGGTCACTGGCAGTGCCTTGCTGAGCAGGTGGTCGAGCCTATCGACGGTTTCGGTAGCCTGCAGTGACAAGGCTGCCGGTGATGCGGACGTATGGGGAACGTGCTGGTGCAGACGCAGGCGGCACGTCTCGCGCCAGCTGGCGGACAGGCGGATGATGATGCGGCGCTGCTGGAAGCTTGCCAGCAGCTGCAGGCAGAGCATAAGAAACAGCGCCAGCAATACTGGCGCTGCAGCAGGAAAGCCCGTGAATGCATGCTGATAGACATTGGCAACCAGCCCGGAGAATTGCCAGGCGATTGCCAGCAGCAGCAGGCTGTGCAGGAGTTCCAGGCCGGCAAGAGCGAGCAAGGAAGTCTTATAGGTGGTGATGATTTCTTTGCAAAGTTGTTTGGTCATGATTCCTCACTGTTCTTGACCGGTCAGTTACTCAATGGGTGTCATTGCAATCGTTGGGGGAAATGCGCTGGCGGAAGATCCAGTAGGTCCAGCCTTGATAGATCAGGACGACAGGAACCAGGCAGGCCGCTGCGATTGTCATGATGGAGAGTGTGTAGTGGGTAGAGGCGGCATTGACGATGGTCAGCGACCAGGCAGGATCGAGACTGGATACCATGAGCCGCGGGAACAGTCCGGCAAAGAAGCCGACGGTAGTGGCGGCGATGGCCAGCGAGCTCAGTACGAAGGCCAGGCGGGAATGCCCTTGGAACAGGCGCAGGTACCCCACGATGAATGCGGCACCAGCGGCCAGGAGACACAGTCCGCCTAGAGCGCTCTGGAAGAGATCGGTGTTGAGGAAGGTCAGCAGCAGGCAGAAGACAAAGGCGATGATAGCCAGAGCTCCAGCCTTGGCTGCGAGTGTCCTGGCCCGTAGGGTGAGTCCGTGGCTGGCCAGCCGTTGGGTCAGGAAGGCGGCCCCGTGGAAGGTGAAGACAAAGAAGAAGGTCAGTCCGCCGATGATGGTATAGGGGGTCAGCAGGTCAAAGAAGCCTCCCAGATAGATCATTTTCTCGTTGATGGGCAGCCCCTGGATGAGGTTCGTGACGGCAACACCCCATAAGAAGGCGGGGACAGCACTGCCGAAGCAGATCGCCCCCTCCCAGAAATGGCGCCAGCACGGCGACTCATGACGGCCGCGCAGCTCGAAGGCCACGCCGCGCAGGATGAGGGCGACGAGCATCAGGAACAGGGCGAGGTAGAAAGTCGAAAACATCGTAGCGTAGACGTGGGGGAAAGCAGCGAACAGCGCACCGCCAGCAGTAATCATCCAGACTTCGTTGCCATCCCAGACTGGGGCAATCGTGCGCAGTACCTGTGAGCGCTCGCTGTCGTGCGGGCTCATGAAGGGCAGCAGTATGCCGACGCCGTAATCAAAGCCTTCGAGCAGGAAAAAGCCTGTGAACAGGACGACGATGAGCACAAACCAGATCAGATTGAGTTCCATCATGAATCCCTCCCTTCAACAGGAATCGAAGTCGTGCGGATATGGCGCAGAGCGATGTAGAGAGCGGCGATGGCCAGCAGCAGGTAGAGGGCCGTAAAGCCGATCATGGTCAGCCAGACTGAACCGGCAGTGAGATTGGGCGAAACCGCATCGGCTGTCTTCTGCAGGCCAACGACAATCCAGGGCTGACGGCCGGCTTCTGCGATGAACCAGCCAGCCGAATTGGCAAGGAAGGGCAGTGGCAGCAGGAAGGGCAGGGCCTTGAGCAGAAGCGGGAAGGCCATGACGCGATCCATCTTCGCCAGCAGTGCGATGGCGAAGGCCAGCATCAGCATGAAGCCGCCAGCTGCCACCATGATGCGGAAGCTCCAGAACAAGGCCGGCACGTCTGGGCGATAATCACCGGGGCCGTACTTTGCCTGGTATTCTTTCTGCAGGGCGTTGATTCCCTTGACCTCTCCTTCGGGCTTATTGTAGAGCATGAAGGAAAAGACGCCGGGCACAGCCAGCTCGCAGTCGTTGCGGTTCTTCTCCATGTTGATGTCGGCCATGATGGCAAAAGGTGCCGGATCTTCGGTTTCCCAGAGGGCCTCCATCGAGGAAAGCTTCATGGGATTGGCCTCAGCAAGATACTGCGTGTGCATATGGCCGCTGCCCATGACTCCGAGGAGCCCGATGGCCATGTAGATGGCGCCGGCCTTGAGCGTCTGGGTAAACGCATAGCGTGAAGCCTCGTCGTGGAGAACTTTCCAGGCAGAAATAGCCAGTACGACAAAGCCGCCTGTCGAGATACCGGCAAATAATGCATGTGAATATTCGCCGAGGACATAGTGATTGGTAAGCAGGGCGAAGAAATCGGTCATGACGGCACGCCCGTTTTCAATGGCATAGCCGACTGGATGCTGCATGAAGCTGTTGGCGACGAGGATCCAGAATGCCGAGATATTGCTGCCGATGGCGACAAGCCAGATGCAGGCGCAGTGGAGTTTCTCAGACAGCTTATCCCAGCCGAAGACCCAGATGCCGAGGAAGGTCGACTCAAGGAAGAACGCCGTGAGTGCCTCAAGGGCCAACGGCGCGCCGAAGATGTCGCCCATGAAGCGCGAGTACTCGGACCAGTTCATGCCGAAGTGGAATTCCTGCACGATGCCAGTGACGACGCCCATGGAAAAATTGATCAGGAAGATCGTGCCGAAGAAGCGTACCAGCTTACGGCAGGTTTCCTTCCAGGCCGGGCGCTTGGTGCGCACATAGCACGTCTCGAGCAGGGCGACGAAGATCGACAAGCCCAATGTTATCGGGACGAACAGGAAGTGATACGTTGTCGTGATGGCGAACTGCCATCGGGATAAGAGCAAGGCTTCCATATGATTCCCTCCTTTGCTATATAGATGCAGACATAAATTCACCTTTATTATAAATCAGAAAATTAAGAATTACAATAAAATAAAAACACCGCTTCCGTTTGCGAAAGCGGTGCTGGCGACAATCAAGCGCGCAGTGAATTGAGCAGGATGAGGATAGCGGCAAGGAGCTGTCCGGCAGCTGCGCAGAAGGGAGGCAGGAAGGGCCCGCCAAAGACGTGCAGCAGACCCAGGGCTGGCGGCAGCAGCAGGAGCCAGGCAATGGCGGCAAGGATGCGATTGGCCTTGACGATGCTCATGGTACTGCGGCTGATGGTAAGCAATGACGAAAAATCCCAGAGCTTGCCGCTTTTGAGGACGATGGAAAAAGCGGGCGGTGCCTGCGGGGCGTCCGCCGAGACGGGAGTTTCGGGCAGCGCGCCAACGTGGATGCTGAGATCGGCAGCAGCCATGGCGGGCATATCCGTAGCCGGATTGCCTGCCATGGCCAGCGTTGCACCATGGGCACGCAGCAGCTGGATCTCGCGGACCTTGTCCTGGGGGGAGAGGTTCGCATGGGCTTCATCGATAGCAGCCTGTTTGCGGACTGCGTTGGCTGTGCGGCGGCTGTCACTGGTCAGCATGACAAGTTTCAGCCGCTGGCGGTGGAATTTGTGGAAGGCCGTGATGTTGTCCTGCGGGATCTCGTCGGCCATGGCGATGATGCCACGGCAGTATTTATCGTTGGCGACGAATACAGTTGTCTGTCCGCGCTGGGATAGCTGGTCGGCCTTGGTCAGCAGGTTGGCACTGATCTCGATGCCTTCTTCCTGCAGCCATTCGCCTCTGCCGACCCGCAGCGGTGAGCGGTTGATCAGGGCCTCTACGCCGTAGCCGGGGAATTCGTTGGCGGCCGACAAACGCTGGAGATGCAGCCGGCGTTCGATAGCGGTCTGGTAGATGGCCTGGTAAAGTGGCTGGCTGGAATCGCGTACAGCCGAAGCGGCGAGCGCGAGCAAGGCGCCTTGGCTGATGCCCTCCGGAACGAGCGCGGCGACATAGGGATGGCCTTCTGTGACGATGCCGCCCTTGGCGACGGCAAGCGTATCGATTTTTGCCGTCTCGGCAATCACCGCCGGACTGGCAAGATCGATGTCCTCCTTTGCGGCCCGTTTCGCACCGCGGGCAAGGGCGACGGGGCGCGAGAGCCAGAGCGGTATGGGCAGGCCAGCCAGCAGGATGGCAGCAAAGATATTGATGGTTTCGGGGAGCGGCAGTCCGGTGGAATACCAATAGCCGCTCATTCCGGCAGCGAGCAATACGGCCAGGACGGTGAAATAACGGATGTTTGCTTGTTTTTTCATGCGTATGACCTCATTTTCTCAGTTTTCTGATTCTTATTATCCTGCAAAAAGCAGAAATGTGCAATAGATTAGGGGGAAACACTTGAACCCGTGGGGAATTATTGCTATCCTTATAAAGAAAAGTATGCGAAAGGACGTGGTTTCGTGATTAAAGTGGAGGGCAATGCCAAGATAAATCTCACCTTGGACATTCTGGGCAAGCGTCCCGACGGCTATCATGAAGTGGCGATGGTCATGCAGTCAATCGGCCTCAGTGATACAGTGGAAATGGAGAAGACGGATGGGCCCATCGAGCTGACGATCAATGTGCCATGGCTCAAGGCCGATGAGAAGAATCTGGCCTGGCGGGCAGCGGCATTGATCAAGGAAGAATACAAGCTGGCGGGTGGCGTGCGTATGAAGCTCACCAAGCGCATCCCGGTGGCTGCGGGCCTGGCAGGTGGCAGTACCGATGCTGCTGCCGTGCTGCGCGGCATGAAGGAGCTCTATGCGCTGGATATTTCGGAGGAAAGACTTTGCGAGCTGGGCTCTCAGCTGGGCTCGGATATTCCCTTCTGCCTGCTTGGCGGTACGATGCTGTCGACGGGGCGCGGTGAAGTGCTCAAGCGGCTGCCGGATCTGCCAGCAACGTGGGTCGTGCTGGCGAAGCCGCGTATCTCGGTCTCGACGGCCTGGGCTTATCAGAATTATGATGCACAGGGAGCAAAGGAGCATCCGGATAATGAGAGAATCCAGCAGGAAATTGCCCGCGGCGACCGAAAAGCTGTGGCCGGATTATTGTGCAATGTGCTCGAAAGTGTTACTATTAAAAAGTATGATGTGATTTCCCAGTACAAGCAGATGATGATGCAGCAGGGCGCCATGGCCAGCATGATGTCTGGCAGCGGGCCGACCGTTTTCGGCTTGGCAGAGAGCAAGGAGACGGCTGACAGGATTGCTACGCATATGCGCGAGCATACCGATGCCTATGTCTATGTCATCCGCACGACGGGGAAGGTACAGTAAACGTAGAATATCACTAAGCTACCAGAATTGAGGGAATCGTAAATGGACAACAGATTAGCTCCCATTAAGCTTGACAGCTATCAGCCGTTGCGCGAGGTCGTGTGTGAGTCTCTGCGCGAGGCTATCCGCAATGGCGTCTTGAAGCCAGGTGAACGCATCATGGAAATCCAGCTGGCCGAGGAACTCGGCGTCAGCCGTACACCGGTACGTGAGGCAATCCGCAAGCTGGAGCTCGAAGGCTATGTTGTCATGATGCCGCGGCGTGGTACTTACGTGGCGAGCATGTCGATACGTGACATCAATGAAATCTTTGAAATCCGCACGGCGCTGGAATCGTTGTCGAACGGGCTGGCAGCCGATCACATCACGGATGAGGAGCTTGAGCACCTGCAGCGCCTGCTCGTCATCATCGGCGGTTATATCAAAGAGGGCAACATGGAAAAGATCGTCGAGACGGACATCGAGTTCCATGATACGATGTACCATGCTGCCCGCAATACGCGGTTGGTCGGTATCATCTCGAATCTGCGTGACCAGCTGACGCGTTTCCGCACGCTGTCCATGTCGTATCCGGGCCGCCTCGAGGCTACGCTGGAGGAACACCGCTTGATCGTAGAAGCCATTGCCCAGGGGGATCGCAAGGCAGCCAGCAAGGCCGCTGAGCGTCACATGGAGAATTCGGAGAAGACGCTGCTCAAGGCGATGGAGATCATGGACAAGAAGAGCGAGACCAAGACGAAAGCGAGAAAGAAAAAAGCCGAGGACAAATAAGCCTTGGAATGATAAAGGAGTAATTTCAACATGTCTGATTTAGTTACAGTTATCCTGGCTGCCGGCAAGGGCACCCGCATGAAATCCAAACTGCCGAAGGTCCTGCATAAAGCAGCTGGCAAATCCATGGTACAGCATGTCATCGATGCCGCTAAGGCTGCTGGAGCCAAGCGCAATATCGTGGTGACGGGCTTCGGCGGCGATGTCGTCCGCGAGGCCATCGGGGCTCAGGCTGAGTTCGTCGAGCAGAAAGAGCAGCTCGGCACGGGCCATGCGGTCATGCAGACGGCAGACCTCTTGCAGGACGAGACGGGCACGGTCATGGTGCTCTGCGGGGATACGCCGCTCCTGACGGGGGACCTGCTGAAAAAACTCTTTGATTCCCATGTCGAAGCACAGGCGAAGGCCACGGTACTCACGGCTATCATGCCGGATGCTACGGGCTATGGCCGCATCATCCGCATGGCGGATGGCTCTGTGCAGAAGATTGTCGAGCATAAGGATGCTACGGAGGAAGAGCGTCAGGTAAAAGAAGTCAACTCCGGCATCTATTGCTTCGATGCCAAGGCTCTGTTTGAGTCTCTGAAGAAAGTCACCAATGACAACGCGCAAGGTGAGTATTACCTGCCGGATGTCCTCGAAATCCTGCAGAAGCAGGGGGAGAAGATCTGGGCTGTGGCTGCCGATGATTACGAGTCGACGCTGGGCATCAACTCCCGCCAGCAGCTGGCCGGTGCGGAAAAGATCCTGCGCCGCCGCAAGAATGAGGAGCTCATGGCTGAAGGCGTAACGCTGATGGACCCGGATACGACTTATGTCGATGCCGATGTCAAAGTCGGCCGCGATACGGTCATCTATCCGATGACCTGGCTTGAGGGCGATACGGTCATCGGTGAGGAATGCGAGATCGGTCCGAGCATCCGCTTCCAGAACGTCAAAGCAGGCAATCGCGTGACGGGACAGTTCACTTATGCCCATGACTGCGAGCTGGAGGATGGCGTCATCCTCGGCCAGTTTACCCATATCCGTCCGGATACGCATCTGGCTGAAGGCGTCAAGATCGGCAATTTCGTTGAGGTCAAGAACTCCACGGTCGGCAAAGGTTCCAAGCTGCCGCACCTTTCCTACATCGGCGATACCGATATGGGCTCGGGCTGCAACATGGGCTGCGGCACGATCACGGTCAACTATGATGGCAAGACCAAGTTCCGCACGAAGATCGGCAACGATGCGTTCATCGGCTGCAACTCGAATCTCGTCGCACCGGTCGAGGTTGAAGATGGTGCCTATGTAGGGGCAGGCTCCACCATCACCAAGAAGGTGCCGAGTAACACGCTGGCCATTGCCCGCGCACGCCAGACGAACATCGAAGGCTGGAAAGACAAGCGCAACAGCTAAGCAAAGTTTTAATAAATTTTTAAAAACAAATAGAAAGCTTTATGTTATTTTGGTACAAACAGTGCTATACTGTTGTATAAAGGGTGACTTTGCTCACTCAGGAGAAGAAAACTTTTAGTACAAAACGATTTGGAGGATTTTTACAAAATGGCTTTAGACACTGGAAATTTATGCATCCTTACCGGTAACGCGAATCCGGAACTGGCAAAAGAAATCGCTGACCATATCGGCGTCAATCTCTGCGATGCATATGTCGGTCATTTCAACAATGGTGAGACGCAGGTCATGATCAGCGAGAGCATCCGTGGCAAGGATATCTTCATCATCCAGCCGACGTCCTATCCGGTCAATGACAACCTGATGGAGCTGCTTATCATGGCAGATGCCTGCAAGCGCGCTTCGGCACACAGCGTTACGGCTGTAGTCCCGTACTATGCTTATGCCCGTCAGGATCGCAAGACCCGTGGCCGTGAGCCGATTTCCGCAAAGCTCGTCGCTAACCTCATGGTTACGGCTGGTGTTACCCGCGTGGTTACCGTTGACCTCCATGCCGGCCAGATCCAGGGCTTCTTCGATATCCCGGTCGATCATCTGGCAGCAGCTCCGGTCATTGCCAACTACTTCCGCGAGCAGAAGCTCGAGGATGTCGTCGTCGTATCGCCGGACCTCGGCGGTGTTACGCGTGCACGCGTACTGGCTGACCATCTCCATGCGCCGATTGCCATCATCGAGAAGCGCCGTCCGAAACCGGGCTGCGCTGAGGTCATGAACCTCATCGGCGATGTTGAGGGCAAGACGGCTATCATCATCGATGATATCGTTGATACGGCTGGTTCCCTCTGCGAAGGTGCTAAAGCCCTCCAGAAGCGCGGTGCAAAACGCATCTTTGCTTCCTGCTCCCATGCAATCCTCAGCGATCCGGCTGTTTCGCGCATCAACGAGTCGCCTATCGAGAAGCTCGTCATCACGAACACGATCCCGCTGCCGCCGGAGAAGAAATCCGACAAAATCGTTACGCTGTCCTTGGCCGATGCTCTTGGTGACGTAATCATGCGCATCCAGAGCCACCGTTCGGTCAGCCAGCTCTTCCGCTAATCGTATAAAGTGGTTTTCCAAGCAGTCTGCTCGCAGGAGCAGGCTGCTTTTGTGCATGAGTTACAGAATCCGGCGCTGCGTTCCAGTATAATAGGAACAGAGAGTTTCTGAAGGGGAGGAATATGTTTGGAAATGAATTCGAGTGTTACAGACTTGTTCATCCAGCACTTTGATTTTTGGCCGCATCTGTCGGAAGCGGAGAAGGATCTGATCAGTGCACATACCAATATTGTCCGCTATGCGAAAGGGACGCAGGTCCATCAAGGGCCTTTGGATTGTATCGGTGTCCTGCTCATCAAGAGCGGGCAGCTGCGTGTCTACACGATGTCTGAGGATGGCCGTGAGGTCACGCTCTACCGCCTGTTCCCTGATGATGTCGGCATCCTGTCGGCGGCCTGTGCCCTGGATGCCGTGACCTTTGATGTCTATATCGATGCCGAGGAGGATACGGAGGTGCTGTTGACGGATGCCGTGGCCTTCCGCAAGCTGGCAGACACCAATGTGTATGTGCGCTGCTTTGGCTACGAGAAGGCATCGAACCGCTTGTCAGAGATGCTCTGGAAGATGCAGCAGGTCCTGTTCCTGTCCGCCGACCGGCGGCTAGCCATTTTCCTGCTCGAAGAGAGTGAGAAGCTGGGCGGCGATGAGATCCATATGACCCATGAACAGATTGCCCGCTTCATGGGGACGGCCCGCGAGGTGGTGAGCCGGCTGGTCAAGTATTTCAGCCAGGAGGGCTGGGTGAAGACGGCCCGTGGCTGCATCCGTCTGACGAACCGTGAGGCTCTGCGCGATTTGGCTGGCTGAGCAAAATAGCAGGAAATACGCTGAGAGATGGCGAAAAAAGTCATTATCTCAGCGTTTTTTAGTGTATGTATTGTATAATGAGGGCGTTTTGTTGATGGCAGGCAGAGAGCCTGAGCCAGAAAGGGGAAAGAATATGGGACTGATCAAAGCAGCTGCTGGCGCTGTAGGTGGCGTATTAGCAGATCAATGGAAAGAATTCTTCTACTGTGACAGCCTGACGGCAGATGTCCTGGCAGCAAAGGGACAGAAGCGTACGAGCGCCAGGAGCTCGAATACGAGCGGTGAGGATAACATCATTTCCAATGGCTCGACCATCGCTGTCAATGACGGGCAGTGCATGCTCATCGTCGAGCAGGGCAAGGTTGTCGATATCTGTGCCGAGCCGGGCGAGTATGTCTATGACAAGTCAACGGAACCTTCGATATTCGGCGGCAACCTGCGCGAGGATATCCAGGCAGTCTTTGAACGCATTGGCCATCGTTTCACCTATGGCGGCGACACGGGGAAAGACCAGCGCGTCTACTATATCAATACGAAGGAAATCATGGGCAACAAATACGGTACGCCGAGTCCCATTCCCTTCCGTGTCGTCGACCAGAACATCGGACTGGATGTGGATATTTCCATCCGCTGCTTTGGCGAATACAGCTATCGGTTGACCAATCCAATCCTGTTCTATACGAATGTCTGCGGCAATGTGGAGGAAAGCTATGATCGTAGTGCGATCGACAGCCAGCTCAAGACGGAGCTCATGACGGCATTGCAGCCGGCCTTTGCCAAGATTTCAGCAATGGGGATCCGTTACAGCGCTTTGCCGGGACATACGCAGGAGATCGCTGATGCCCTCAATGAGGTGTTGAGCCAGAAATGGGGACAACTGCGCGGCATCGATGTCGTGTCGTTCGGTGTCAGCAACGTCAGCGCCAGTGAGGAGGATCAGCAGCTCATCAAGGAAATCCAGCGCAATGCGGCCTTCCGCAACCCGACGATGGCGGCTGCTCACCTTGTGGGCGCTCAGGCCGAGGCGATGCAGGCTGCGGCGGCCAATGAAGGCGGCATGGGAGCGGCCTTGGGCTTCATGGGCATGAATATGGCTGGCCAGGCTGGCGGCATGAACGCTGGCAATCTCTACGCGATGGGACAGCAGCAGGGGGCGCAGGCACCTGCTGCGGCAGCCGGCAGCTGGACCTGTGAATGCGGGACAGTCAATGAGGGCAAGTTCTGCTCGGACTGTGGCAAGGCGAAACCAGCAGCGGCAGCTTGGACGTGCAGCTGCGGGCATGCTGGCAATACGGGCAAATTCTGCTCCGAGTGTGGCAAGCCAAGGCCGGCAGGTCCCTGGACCTGTGGATGCGGCGCGGTGAATGAAGGCAGATTCTGTTCGGAGTGCGGCAAGCCGCGTCCATAAAAGGAGGGAGATTGATGGCGGAGACCTCTGTGAATTACAAGTGTCCGAATTGCAGTGCACCATTGGTCTTCCAGCCTGGCAAGGACAAGGTAAGCTGTGAATACTGCGGCAATGAATTTGCTGTGTCGGCCATCGAGGAGCTGTTCCAGAAGGAACAGGAACGTGCCGCCAGGGCGGCTGAGGCGCAGGAAGCCAAATGGGCGACGGAGCAGGCGGGAGGCCAGTGGGCAGAGGAAGAGGCTGCGGTCCTGCGCGTCTGTACTTGTCCTTCCTGTGGTGCCGAGCTTGTCTGCGATGGCAATACGATGGCGACTGAGTGCGTGTATTGTGGCAATCCGACCATGATACCGCGGAACTTTGATGGTATGCTCAAACCGGACTATGTCATTCCGTTCAAGAAGACAAAAGAGGAGGCAATGGCAGCTCTTAGGGAATTCTACAAAGGCAAGCTGCTGCTGCCGGCTGAGTTTAAGACCCAGAACCGCATTGAGGCAATACAGCCGATGTATGTACCATTTTGGCTGTTTGATTCAGCTGTGAAGGCGCATGCCGGATTCCAGGCGACGCGGGTACGTGTCTATGAGACTTCGGATGAGCGCGTTACAGAGACTTCGTATTACGACTGCGAGCGCAGCGGGACGATGGCTTTCGCCCGGATTCCCGTCGATGGCAGCGAGAAGATGGATGACAGCTACATGGAGAGCATCGAACCCTTTGATTATACGGAGATGGTACCGTTCAGCTCCGCGTTCCTGACGGGGTTCCTCGCGGATAAGTACGATGTGGATGCCCAGGCGTCTGGCCCGCGGGCGGATAAGCGGGTGGAACACAGTGCTGTCGGGGTGCTCGAAGAAAGTGTCACAGGCTATGATACCGTAGCGTGCCAATCCTCAGCTGTCATCAAGGAGGGGGGCGAGGTGGCTTATGCCATGGCACCTGTCTGGATCTTGACGACACGTTATAAGGGCACGCCGTATACGTTCATGATGAATGGACAGACTGGCAAGGTCGTTGGCAGCCTGCCCAGTGACAAGCGCAAGGAAGTCCTGTATCCGGCGGCGGTCTTTTTGCTGGTGCTGCCGATGCTTTACTATCTGGCGAAATGGATTTTTGCGTGAGGAGGAGAAGCGATGAGGAAAAAAATCTTTATGATGCTGTCGGTTCTCGTCCTGACGGTCCTGCTGCCGGCGACGGTTTTGGCAGCAGCCAGCAACCTGACCGTGCCGCAGCATGCGGGAAGCCCGGTGTCCAGCGTGGTAGACCAGGCGAAGCTGCTCAGTGACAAGCAGCGGCAACAGCTCAGTGCGCAGATCGAACAGGTGGAGCGCAACCACGGCGTCAGGATTGCGGTGGTGACGCTGCAATCCCTGCAGGGGAAGGAGCCAGGACAGGCAGCTGATGCCATCCTTGACCGTGATTATGCGGATGGTGCGCATGGCAGCATGGTCTTGTTGCTGGCGATGGATACAAGGGACTGGTATGTGTCGACGGATAACTCGATGCGCAAGCGTATCACCGATGATGGTGGCTTTGCCTATCTTTCTGATGCGTTCCTGCCGTCTCTCAAGGACGGCGATTATGCTGGGGCTTTCCGCCAGTATGTGGCGACAGCCGATGCTATGCTGGATTATTATGAAGAACAGGGCGAGCCATACGATCCAGCAAGTGAATTCAGTTTATTAGCGTTTATCGTGGCCGTTGTTTTGGCGGGACTCGCGGCCATTGGTGTCTGGCAAATTCTGCTCTGCCAGCTTAATAACGTGACGCGCGCTGTCGCCGCAGATTCGTATCTGCAGCGCGATAGTGTGGCGCTTACTGAACAGAGCGACACGTATCTTTATACCGATGTTACGCGTACGCCGAAAGCTAAAAGCAGCAGCGGCAGCAGCAGTTCAGGTGGAAGCCACGGTGGTGGTGGCGGCAAGTTCTGAGACATAGAAAAAGCCCTCCCGCAGGGGAGGACTTTTTCTATGGAATCACTGGATGAGTGTTTCGATATTTTCCTTAGGGATAAGGCCGACCGATTCGTTGACTTTCTGGCCGTCCTTGAAGACTACGAGGGTAGGGATGCTCATGACGCCGAATTGTGCGGCGAGCTCCTGCTGCTCATCGACGTTGATCTTGCCGACTTTCACTTCACTGTGCGCAGCGGCGACTTCATCGATGAGTGGGGAGAGCATGCGGCAGGGGCCGCACCATGGTGCCCAGAAATCGATGAGTACTGTGCCTTTGGCATCGAGGACTTCGGCTTGGAAATTTTCATTGGTGATGGTGATTGCTTCCATGAGATACCTCCTAGGTAAGTGACAGGATTTTGTATGGTTCGTTTCGTTACCTGCATTATAGCAGTGGAGGAAAATTGTTTTCAGTGACCGGCTCACACAGAGGCTGTGCAGACAATAAAAATATGCTGATTTTTTGCTGATACGCATGCATAAGGACGGCGGCTGTGCTATAATGGGATTTGTTTTTGAATCTGAACACGGATTTTAGGAGGAAGTAGTACAGTGGATCTAAGTATCATAGAATTATTGAAAACAATCATCCTAGGTATTGTCGAGGGCTTGACCGAGTGGCTGCCCGTATCGAGCACAGGCCATATGATTCTCGTGGACGAGTTCATCAAGCTGGATGTCAGCAAGGCATTCATGGATATGTTCCTCGTGGTTATCCAGCTCGGTGCTATCCTGGCGGTCGTGGTGCTGAATTTTGAGAAGCTCAATCCCTGGTCGTCGTGGAAGTCGCGCCAGGAGAAGCGCGAGACGATGCAGCTCTGGGCCAAGGTCATCGTAGCATGCCTGCCGGCAGCTGTCATTGGCCTGGCGTTCAACAAATACATGGAAGAGCATTTCATGACGGCACCGGTCGTTGCAGCAACGCTTATTTTCTATGGTATCATGTTCATCCTGGTCGAGAATTATAACAAGCGCCGCCGTCCGCGCGTCAATGAGCTTCGCCGTCTCGACTACAAGACGGCGCTCATCATCGGCATGTTCCAGGTATTGTCGCTGGTCCCGGGAACGAGCCGTTCGGGAGCGACGATCCTTGGTGGTATCCTGTTCGGCACGAGCCGCTATGTAGCTGCTGAGTTCACGTTCTTCCTGGCTATCCCGGTCATGTTCGGCGCGAGCCTGCTCAAGATGGTCAAGTTCGGCTTCCATTATACAGGGGCGGAGATCGTCATCCTGCTGGTCGGCATGGTGACGGCTTTCATCGTTTCCATCCTGTCCATCAAGTTCTTGCTCAGCTACATCAAGACGAATGACTTCAAGGCCTTCGGCTGGTACCGTATCGTTCTCGGTATCATCGTCATCGCTTATCTGCTCTTGGTTGGCGATCCGACGGCTGACAACTGATGCATACAGCAGCTTTCCTTTGGGAGGGCTGTTTTTTTATGGCTTGCCGTTGCTGGATAACTTTACTATAATGGGAGTTACAGTTTTGATGGGAGTGAAAACCAGAATGAAGATAATTGCAGGCCTGGGAAATCCGGGCAGTGAATATGCCAAGACGAAGCATAATGTCGGTTTTATGCTTGTCGATGCACTGGCCGAAAAGCTGGGGGTGACGGAGTGGAAGGATAGATTCGACGCGAAGATCGGCGAGGCCCGGATCGGTACCGAGAAAATCCTGCTGGTGAAGCCGCAGACTTATATGAATGAGAGCGGACAGGCTATTGGCCCGTTGATGAATTTCTACAAGTCAGCGCTGGAAGACCTCATCGTCGTCCATGACGATATGGACATCCCCGCTGGCATGATCCGCATCCGCAAGAAGGGCAGCGCAGGCGGCCATAACGGCATCAAGTCGATTCTCGCGCATGTGGGGGATGAGCATTTTGCCCGCGTGCGCATCGGCATTGGTCGTCCGCTGCCAGGCTGGACGGTGGTCAATCATGTACTGGCACCGTTTACGGCTGAGGACGAGCCGAAGATCCGTGAGGCCATCGCCTATCTGCTGCCCGCGGTGGAATGCATCGTGCGCGATGATGTCGATATGGCGATGAACCAGTATAACCCGAAGAAGCAGAAGAAAAAGAAGGCGGCACCAGCCGGCGGGGAACAGGAAGGAGAGGCAGTCAATGCATGAGAGGATTACGGCAGTCTATGCCGATGAAGAGGGAAATATCCTCGATGCGCCAGGCATGCAGGGCATGGGGCGCACGGGGCGTGAGAATATCCTGCTGAAGCCTGAGGATCTGATTCCGCTGCCGGAGAGTGCAGATCTCATGCTGCTGCCGGATCGCCTGGCTGTGGGCTGCACGGCAGATGGCGAGGTCATGCCGATAAGCGGCCTGGCCGTTGCGGCCATCCTGCCTGCCGGCTATACGCGCCTTTACATGCCCGCCTATGAGCGGGCCGAAGAGGCTGAGCGCCTGCCGCTCTATGGCTATACGGCCGTGGTGGTCTACAAGGATGAGCTCTATTGTGCGGCGGTCTATACCGATGAGAACGACAAGTGGGATCCGGTCCACTACAATACGAAGGAACTCAAGAATCTCGTCAAGCGCACGAAAAAAGATCTGCCGGGCAACCGCATCGTCGAGCAGGTCGGCGGCTGCTCCCTCAACTGGCATTGCTGCACGGCACAGAATCTCTTCTATCGCCGCTGGGAGTGCGGCATCCCGACCTCACCAGTCTGCAATGCCAACTGCTTTGGCTGTATTTCGCTGCAGCCGGCAGAGTGCTGTCCTTCGCCGCAGGAGCGCATCAAGTTCCGGCCGACGCCTGAGGAGATCGCCGAGGTGGGCATCTACCATCTGAGCGTGGCTCCCGATGGCATCATCAGTTTTGGCCAGGGGTGCGAGGGCGAACCGTCGTTGGCGGCTGACAATATCGCAGCCGGCATCAAGCTGATCCGTGCCAAGACGAGCAAGGGGCAGATCAACATGAACTCGAATGTCGGCTGGACTGAGGGCGTAAAGAAGATCGTCGATGCCGGGCTCGATTCGTTGCGCGTCTCGATCATCAGTGCGCGTGAGGAAGGTTATGATGCTTATTACCGGGCCAGCTATCATCTGGAGAACGTCAAGGACTCCATCCGCTATGCCCTGGAAAAAGGTGTCTATGTATCCTTGAATCTCTTGTACTTCCCGGGCTTCAATGACCGTGAGGAAGAGCTTGCCGCTTGGCAGGAATTCTTCCGGGAGCTACCTGTGCAGATGATCCAGGTGCGCAATCTCAATATCGATCCCGATGCGTTCCTCGATATCATGCCGGAGCCGCAGGGCAAGGCCGTGGGCACGCGCAGATTCATCGAGACGCTGCATGCGGAGTTCCCGCAGCTGGTCATCGGCAGTTTCAGCCACTATGTGGAGGATTGACGCTATGATTGCAATCATCAATGGCCGGTTCATCCTGCCCGATGCCAAGGGGGACTTTGCCATCGTGACGGACAAGGCGATCCTTTGCGAGGGGGAGCGCATCGCAGACATCGTTGATGCGCAGGAAGCGGCAGCTCTGCCCGCAGAAAGCATTATCGATGCTGGGGGCGGCTATGTAGCGCCGGGCTTCCTCAATGTCCATGTGCATGGCTGCGATGGGATGGATACGATGGACGACGATGCGCAGGCCTTGCCGCGCATGGCAAGATTGCAGGCCAAGACCGGTGTCACGGGCTTCCTGCCGACGACGATGACCTGTGCCTGGACGGAAGTGGAAACGGCGTTTGCCCATATCCGCCAATGCATGCAGAAGCAGCCAGAGGGAGCGCGCGTGCTTGGTGCGCATATGGAGGGCCCCTTCATCAGTCCGGCCAAGAAAGGGGCGCAGGCCGAAGAGAATATCCGCCAGGCGGATTTCTCGCTGGTCGAGCCGTGGCAGGATGTTGTGCGCATCATTACACTGGCACCTGAGGAGCTGCCGGATCCTGCTTTTGTTGCATCCTGTGAGCAGGCAGGCATCACAGTCTCTATCGGCCACACGGCGGCTGACTATGATACTGTGATGGATGCCATCGAAAACCATGGCGTCCACCATATCACGCACCTCTACAATGCGATGACGCCGTTTCATCATCGCAACCCCGGTGTGGTCGGTGCGGCACTGGATTCGGCGGCCAACTGTGAAATCATCGCCGACAATGTCCATGCGCATCCAGCCGCCCAGCGGCTGCTGTACCGGGCCAAGGGCGGCAGGCATATCATCCTGATCACCGATTCGCTGCGGGCCTGCGGCATTGGCGACGGGCCATCAGAGCTTGGCGGGCAGGCGGTATTTGTCAAAGGTGAGCTGGCGACGCTGGCCGATGGGACAATCGCGGGCAGTGTGGCGACGATGAACCGGTGCGTGGCCCACTTCTGGGAGAATACAGGAGCGCCGCTGCCGCTGGTCATCGAAATGGTGACGAAGACCCCCGCACAGGAATTGGGCCTTTATGAGGAGCTCGGCTCGCTGGCGGTTGGCAAGCGGGCCGACATCGTGATTTTTGATGATGCGGTCGGTATCCAGCGGACAATCATTGGCGGCAAGTCGTTGGACTGAATCTGACGGCCGTCACATAAGAGATACAGAACTGTTGAGCAATCGGCAGTTCTTTTTTTATGCAAAAAGTGCGCAATCTGACAAGTGATTGATTTTTATCACAAAATTTTCAGACGCGTGACTGCGGCAACATCAGACAATGATAATAACCGCTATAATTATAGTAATAACTGCGGCCATTTGCGCTGCAACAAGAATGACAGGGGATTATGGGGAAGGATGACTATGGAGAGACGCACGTTTATCAAAATGGCGGCAGGTGCGGGACTGCTCGGCTTGGTCTTTGGCGTCAGCAAGGGCAGAGCGTCGCCCAGGCTCAGGCCGCCGGGGGCGGAGGATGAGGAGATGTTCCTGGCCAAATGTGCCCGTTGCGGCAAATGCGCCGAGGTATGCCCGCTGGGCTGCATTCAGATCGCACACGCGGAGGATGGCATTTTGTCGCTGGGGACACCGTATATGACGCCGCTGGAACATCCCTGCGACCTTTGTATGAAATGCACTGAAGTCTGCAGTACAGGTGCATTGAAGACAATTCCGAAGGAAGAGGTGCGCATGGGCATTGCGGTCATCGACAAGGATCTCTGCATTGCGCGCCGCGATGATGACTGCCAGACCTGCTATCGCACTTGCCCGCAATATGGCAAGGCAATCAAGCTCGAGAAGCTCAAGTACCCGGTCATCGATCCGGACTACTGCACCGGGTGCGGCATGTGTGAACATGTCTGTCTGGGCAATCCGAAGGCAGTCCATGTCAAGGTGCGGGAACAGGAGGCGAAGCTATGAAGTATAAACGTAAGTACATTCGCCGCCTGATCCAGCTGGCAGCTATCGGCTGGCTGCTGCCGCCGGTATATTTCCTGGGGACGGTTTGGATAGGGACGTATATATCGGCCGATTTCCTTGGGGTCGGTTTGACCGATCCGCTTTCGGTATTGGAGATCACCCTGGCGGGCAGGGCCTTTTGGCCGGCCCTGTGGCTGTCGGCATTGCCGCTGGTTGTGCTGGCGCTGCTCTTGGGGCGCGTATTCTGCAGCTATATCTGTCCGTTGAATTTCCTGCTGGAGCTTTTGCCGCGCAGGCAGGACAGGCAGCTGACGCTGAAGATACTGCCCATCGTTATCTTGATCCTGGTGCTGCTGCTGTCGCTGCTGTTGGCGGTTCCCGTCAATAACACGCTGTCGCCGGTCTTTGCGCTGATGCGTGTGTTGTTGTTCGGCTGGGGCCTTGAGCTGCTGCTGGTGGCAGTGGCAGCAGCCAGCGCATTGCGCTGGGGGCAGAAGATATGGTGCCGGGCTATCTGTCCGCTCGGTGCGGTGTATGGATTGCTGGGAATCAAGCGCCGCTTGTTCCTGCAGGTCGATGCAGCCAAATGCGTCCGCTGCGGCAGATGCCGGGCGGCATGTTCGATGGGGACATACCCAGGGGGCAGCAGCTGGAAGGAAGCGTATATATGCACGAACTGTGGCGACTGCTTGGATGTCTGTGACAAGGATGCAATCAAGTTTATATGGAGTGGAAAGGGAAAAGACACTCTAGGGGAGGGAAAGTAAGATGAAATTATCAGAATTGCCAGATAAGAAATTCAAGCTCAAACACATCGCTATCGCAGGCCTGGCCTGCATTGTCCTGCTCGGTGCGTCGACGGTTATGATCGAAGCGACGAATACGACGTCGTTCTGTTCAACGACTTGTCACGAGATGGAGCCGATGGCGAAGAGCTATGACCATTCGATCCATGCCAAGGCCGGTGTCGGCTGTGCTGACTGCCATGAGAAGCCGGGCCTTCAGGGCACCATCGCCTCGAAGTGGCAGGGCACCCAGGAGCTTTTCCTGCATGTGACCGGTCAGGTGCCAGATCCGATCAAGATGACCGATGCGCATAAGAAGGTCAACTGCTATATCTGCCATCAGGATAAGATCATGAACAGCGAAGTGGCGGCAAAACACAAAGACCCGCATACGGCCAAGCACTTTGAGAATGGCATGAACTGCCTGACCTGCCATACGGGTGTGGTCCACGATGATAAGGTCAATATGGATGTGCCAGGGCGTGAGCGCTGCTATACCTGTCATCTGGATAATATGGGCAAGCTGTAAGGAGGCATAATGATGAAATCGATAACGCGTAGAAATTTCCTGAAGGCGATGGCCGTTTCCTGTGCCATGCTTACAGCCGGATGTACCTCGAAAGACCGCGATACACAGAATGGCCCCAAGGGGGCCGAAGATGCCGAGAAATGGGTGAAGGGCGTCTGCCGTTACTGCGGTACTGGCTGCGGTGTGCTGGCTGGTGTCAAGGGCAATAAGATCGTGGCCGTAAAAGGCGATCCGGATTGCGCGGTCAACAAGGGACGTCTTTGTGTCAAAGGCATACTGCTGCCGAAGATCATAAACACGAAAGACCGCGTGCTGCATCCATTGATCAAGAAGAATGGCGAGTTCGTCGAGGCTTCCTGGGATGAAGCCCTTGACCTCATCGTCTCCAAGATCAAGGAGTCGGTTGACCAGTATGGCCCGGATTCCATCGGTTTCTACGGTTCGGGGCAGACGTTTGCCGAGGAGACTTATGTAGCGCAGAAGGTCATCCGTGCGGGCATCGGTACGAACAACATCGATGGCAATCCGCGTACCTGCATGGCGTCGGCTGTCGCAGGTTTCATGACTTCGTTTGGTGAGGATGAACCGTCGGGCACCTATGCCGATATCGAGGAGGCCGATACATTCTTCATCATTGGTGCCAATCCGGCCGAGGCGCATCCAGTGCTGTTCTCGCGCCTGATCGACCGCAAGAATTCCAACCCCGATGTCAAGGTCATCGTGGCAGACCCGCGCAAGACGCGCACGGGCGATATCGCCGATTACTATCTGGAATTCATTCCAGGCCGTGATCTGGCCCTGCTGAACTCGATGGCCCAGGTCATCATCGAGGAGAATCTGATCAATCAGGGCTTCATCGACCGTCATACGGAATTCATGAAGGGGACGGATAAGCTGTCCTTTGATGCGTATAAGGCCTTCCTGCAGGATTACACGCCGGAGAAGGTCGAGGCGGTTTCGGGGATCCCCGCACAGACTATCCGCGAGGTAGCAAGATTGTTTGCTGCTCCGGGGCGCAAGACCATGTCGCTTTGGTGCATGGGACTCAACCAGCGCACACGCGGCGTCTGGGTCAACAACCTTGTCCACAACCTGCACCTGCTGACGGGCAAGATCTGCTCACCAGGCAATTCGTCCTTCTCGCTGACTGGCCAGCCAAGTGCCTGCGGCTCTGTCCGCGAGACGGGTGGTCTTTCTCATATCCTGCCAGCACACCGCCTGGTGGCAAATGCAAAGCATCGCGAAGAGCTGGCGAAGATTTGGGGCATAGATCCTGCGCGGATGCCGAGCAAGCCTGGTTATCATACGCTGGCGATGTTCAAGGCTGCTGTCGAAGGCAAGCTCAAGTTCCTTTGGGTCATGTGCACGAATCCTGGACAGTCGCTGCCGAATCTTGAATATTACCGTCCGGGCATGGAGAAGACGTTCATGGTCGTTTCGGAGGCGTATCATCCAACGCGCACGTCCGAGCTGGCTGACGTTGTCCTGCCTGCTGCCTTGTGGATGGAGAAAGAAGGCGTCTATGGAAATGGTGAGCGCCGCACGCAGCATCTGGCGAAGGCAATCGATCCGCCGGGGGAGGCCAAGCCGGATCTGGAAGTCCTCATCGAGGTGGCAAAGCGCCTCGGCTATGAGGAGCTTGTCCCGTTCCAGACCCCAGAAGATGTCTGGAAAGAATATCAGAAATGCCAGGAAGGTACAGCGATGCAGCTGGCTTCGTATGACCGCCTGCGCAAGGAGCATGGCCTTACCTGGCCAGTGCCGGGGGATGACAAGCCAGAGACGTATATCCGTTACGCACGTCCTTGGGATCCGTACGTCAAGGAGGATGCGCCGGATGGCATCGAATTCTACGGCCGTCCGAACGGGCGCGCAGTCATCTGGGCACGGCCGCAGGTCGACCCGCAGGAGAATCCGGATGCGGAGTACCCGTTCTATCTGACGACGGGACGTATCCTGGAGCATTGGCATACGGGAACCATGACCTTCAATGTGCCGGAGCTCAAGAATGTTGTCGGGGAGATGTATGTCGAGATCCATCCGGAGGATGCAGCTGGTCTGGGGATTGCAGATGGCGATGAGGTGGATGTGATTTCACGCCGTGCGACTTGTACGCTCAAGGCGCATCTCAACGGTCGTGGCCGCCCGCGCAAGGGCCTGGTCTATGTGCCGTTCCACGATCAGGTCAAGGAGCGCATGATCAACCGTGTGCTGCTCGATGCCTTTGATGCGGCATCCAAGCAGCCTGAGTATAAGGTCTGTGCTGTGAGACTGCAGAAGCATCAAGCCTGAAGAAGAGGCATCTTGTTTGATGGGATAAAAAATATAGAGCCGCTTGTTTTGGCAAGCGGCTCTATATTTTTTGTCAGCGTTTCTGGTGATTGGCATATCTGGCCAGAGCCAGCGTGTAGGCATCGGGGCGCTGCCCTTTGGGAGCGATGCCTGTGCGCAGGTAGTCCTGTGCTTTCTGGAGGTCATGTTTCATCTTCCCATAATGCTGGCAAGTGTGCCAGACGGAGAGGATTCCCCAAGCTGCGCCGAAAGCGACATGCAGTTTCTTCCCGGCGAAGATGGTGGCGATGGTGCCGGCTGAGGCCAAGGCTAGTGGCCAGCCGAGCGGCATGGTTTGCAGTCTGTTCTTGACATTCATGATAGTTCCTCCCTTATGTTGGAATGGTTAGCGGTTCTTTTCTGATTATATCATCTTTGGGGATGCAATTACCATAGCACGAGTTTGGACTTTCCTGGGGAACTTTGCTATAATGTAATGATGTATAAATAGAAATATTGATCGAGGTGTTTTATCCATGGAACTGGAAATGGATGTATTAGTAAAACGTTTTAAGGACTATATCAGCTTTGATACGCAGTCTGACGAAGAAAATGATAAGGTCTGCCCGAGTACGCCGGGACAGTTGGTACTGGCCAAACATCTCGCCGAAGAATTGAAGGAAATCGGCCTTACGGAGGTCGAGCTTGATAACCATGGCTATGTCATGGCAACCCTGCCAGCAAATGGCGTCACGGAGGCGCCGGTCGTCGGCTTCATCGCGCATGTGGATACGAGTCCTGATGCCTCTGGGGCGGACATCAAACCGCAGATCGTCAAGGATTATGATGGCAAGGATGTCGTGCTCAACGAGAATGGTCCGATTGTTTTTTCGACGAAGGATTTCCCCGAGGTGCTCAAGTACAAGGGCCAGGACATCATGTTCACCGATGGCACGACGCTTTTGGGCGCTGATGACAAGGCTGGCGTCACGGCTATCGTGAGTGCTATGGAATATCTTGTCAAACATCCGGAAATCAAGCATGGTAAGATCCGCGTCGGCTTCACGCCCGATGAGGAGGTGGGACGCAGTGCCGACCGCTTCGATGTTAAGAAGTTTGCGGCTGATTTTGCCTATACGATTGATGGTGGCGAGCTTGGCGGACTGGAATATGAGAACTTCAATGCGGCGAATCCGACTATCACGTTCCATGGCCGCAGCATGCATACGGGCAGTGCCAAAGGAAAGATGATCAATGCGCTTAGCGTGGCCGCTGAGTGGCAGCAGATGCTGCCAGCCGGGGAGAAGCCGGAGTATACGGAAGGCTATGAAGGCTTCTATCAGGTACACAAGCTCGAGGGCGGTGTGGAGAAGTGCACGATGCATATGCTGATCCGCGACCATGACCGTCAGAAGTTTGAGGCCCGCAAGGCCATGCTGCAGACGATTGCCGATTTCCTCAATGCCAAGTATGGTGAGGGCACAGTAGAGATCACGCCGCATGATGTCTATTACAACATGCTCGAGAAAATCGCGGATGGCAATATGTATGTGGTGGAATTGGCCAAGCAGGCCATGGAAGGCTGCGGCGTTACGCCGGATGTGCAGCCAATCCGTGGTGGCACGGATGGTGCGCGCTTGTCCTTCATGGGACTGCCATGCCCGAATATCTTTACGGGCGGGGCCAACTTCCACGGCCGGTTTGAGTATCTGCCGCTCGAATCCCTCAAGAAAGCCGGGGAGACGGTTCTCGGCATCGCGGTGGGAGCGGCAGCGTTGAAGAAATAAGGGATAGCGATGAAGATCATTGACGCGCATCTGCATATGGGGGCGGACGCCTATTTCGATGAGATCGCCAAGGCGGCGGGCCACGAGAACAATGCAGAGCATTTGGCAGAGCAGTACCGCGCCCGAGGCATGGTGCATGGCATCATCATGGGCAATCTGCCGCTGGAGAATACGGCGCCGCAGTACCCGCGCTTCATGAGTTATTGTGTGGGCATTGACAGCCGCACGGGCTTTGACCGTGAAACAATCAAGGCCCAGGCGGCGCTGGTGAGGCAGCACTTCCAGAATCCACAGTGTGTGGGGCTCAAATTGTATCCAGGCTACAATTATTTCTATATCTATGATGACTGCCTGGAGCCCTTTTACGAGTTAGCGGAGAAGTATGATAAGCCCGTGGCTGTCCATATGGGGCTTACGGCATCAAACGACGCGCTGCTCAAGTACAGCCACCCGCTGGTCATGGATGAGGCGGCCACGAAATTCCGCGGGGTGCAGTTTGTCATGTGCCACTTTGGCGAGCCGTGGTTTGAGGATGCAGCGGCGGTGATTGAGAAGAATCCCAATGTCGTGGCTGACCTGTCGGGGATACTTACGGCTAAGATCCCCGATTTTGCGGCATTCCTGCAGAAGAAGCATTTCTATATCGACCGTATGAAGGGATGGCTGGAATACCTGGACAGTTATGACCGGTTCTTGTTCGGTACGGATTGGCCCTTGGCAAATCTTGGTGACTATATCAAGTTCACCAAGGAAATCATCCCCGCCGGGCATTGGGAGGCCGTGTTCGCTGCAAATGCCCAGCGTGTCTATCATCTGCAGTTGACGGAAGAGAATACCATAAATCGATATCAAGTGAAGGAGTAATGGAATGGCATTATTAGAGATAAAGAAGGCCGGCGATCCGGTCTTGAAGGAAGTCTGTGCGCCAGTCGAGAAGATTGACAAGCAGCTGAAGAAACTGATGGATGACATGGCTGAAACCATGTATCAGAACGATGGTGTGGGCCTGGCCGCACCGCAGATCGGCAAGTCTATCCGGCTTGTCGTCATCGACTGCCAGGATGACCATGGCCTCATCGAGCTCATTAATCCGGTCATCACGTTCCGTGAGGGAACGGCGCTGGATACGGAAGGCTGTCTTTCGGTACCGAATATCTTCGGTGAGGTCGAGCGCTCGGCCAAGGTCAAGGTAGAGTTCCTGAACCGCCGGGGCAAGAAACAGCATTTGACGGCAACGGGGCTGCTCGCACGCTGCATCCAGCATGAGCTGGATCATCTGGAGGGGCAGCTGTTCATTGATGTGGCAAAAAGCATCCGCAGGGGGAATCAGGAATGAAGAAGTTCCGTGTAATCTTTATGGGGACGCCGGAGTTTGCCGTGCCGTGCCTGGCTGCCCTGCATGAGCAGTGCGAAGTCATCGGTGTCATCACGCAGCCGGATAAGCCACGTGGCCGCGGGCAGAAGCTGATGCCGTCACCGGTCAAGGCTTGGGCGGTAGAACATGAGCTGCCGGTCTATCAGCCGGAAAAGATCAAGACAGAGGAGTTCACGGCCAAGCTCGAGGAGCTCAAGCCGGATCTGATGGTCGTCGTGGCTTTTGGCCAGATCCTGTCGCAGCGCATCCTGGATATCCCGCCCTATGGCTGCATCAATGTGCATGCATCGCTGCTGCCGCGCTACCGTGGGGCAGCACCGATGCAGTGGTGTGTCATCAATGGTGAGGTCAAGACCGGCGTAACGACGATGTTCATGGATGCTGGCCTTGATACGGGCGATATGCTGCTCAAACAAGAACTGCCGATTGGTCCGGATATGACGCTGGAAGCAGTCCATGACGGCCTGATGGCGATGGGGGCGGATGTGCTCATGACGACGCTGGAGCAGCTGTCCGAGGGGACGCTTACGCGTACGCCGCAGACTGGTGAGTCGAACTATGCGCCGATGCTCACGAAGGAGACCGGGCATATTGACTGGTCAAAGCCAGCGCAGCAGGTCCATAATCTCGTGCGCGGCCTGAATTCGTGGCCGGGGGCATTCACGGAGCTGGATGGCAAGAAGTATAAGATCTGGCTGACGAAGAAAACGGGCTGCAAGACTGAAGCCGTTCCGGGGACGGTCGTCAAAGCGGACAAGAAGGAAGGACTTCTGGTAGCTGCTGGCGATGAACTGCTGGAGATCCTGGAACTGCAGGCACCGGGGAAGAAGAAGATGCGTGCAGCCGATTACTTGAATGGCCATGGCATCAGCCTGCCGGCGGCATTTGCCTGAGGGATTTTGAGAAGCAAGATGCGAGAAAGGTGAGATTTGTTGGAGGTTGACAATGGCAGATCAATCCATGAATAAGAAGAAAATCGTGATTCCCGGACGGCCGAAGAAACGCTTGTTTCTGGCGATGCTGTCGCTGACTGTGCTTTTGACAGCTGCCGTGCTCTATGGCATCTGGTATATCGCGTCGCCGGGTCTTTCCAATATCGCTGCGGTGCTGCCAATGGTGGCCGGTGTCATCTTTGGTGCTATGGTGGCAGTTTCCTTGCTGGGCATAGCCAATATGGTGCTGGCCGTGATGGACCTGCCGTATCTGCCAGTGCTGCAGCGCCAGACCTATGAGCTCATCAATCTGCTTTTTCCCGTTGCTGTGCGGCTGGCAAAGCCGTTTGGCATTGGGCGGCGGAAGCTCGAGGGCTCATTCATCGCGACGAGCAACCTGATGTTTGGCCGCATGGGAATCCGCGTGCCAGCTGACCGGCTGCTCGTGGTTACGCCGCACTGCCTGCAGCTGGCGACCTGTCCGCATAAGATCACGCGTGACCCGAATAACTGCAAGCGCTGTGGTGGTTGTGACATCGGTGCGCTCGTGACGCTGGCTGAGGAAATGGGCTTTCACTTTTTCGTGGCGACGGGGGGCACACTGGCCCGGCAGATTGTCTATCAGACACGGCCTAAGGCTGTGCTGGCGATTGCCTGTGAGCGCGATCTCATGAGCGGCATACAGGATGTCTATCCGCTGCCAGCGGTGGGGGTGCTCAACATCCGACCGAACGGGCCGTGCTATAACACCCATGTGGACATCGACGAAGTGAAGGCCCAGCTGGAGAAGATTATCATACCGAAGGAGAAATAAATGGACAAAGCGCGTGACACCGCGGTAAAAATCTTGAATGAAGTGCATGAGAAGGGTGCATATGCGAATGTGGCGTTAGTCAGGGAGCTGCGCCGCGCTGGCCTTGAGGACCGTGACCGCCGCTTTGTGACGGAACTTGTATATGGTGCCGTAAAGGCTGGTGATACGCTGGATTGGATCCTGCGCCGTTACGTGGACCGTCCGCTCAGGAAGATCGAGCCCATGGTGCGCGATATCCTGCGGCTCGGCATCTATCAGCTGTTCTACCTCGATAAGGTGCCGGCTTCGGCTGCTTGCAATACGGCCGTCGATCTGGCCAAGAAATACAGCAATGCGGGGACGGCGAAGTTCGTCAATGCGGTACTGCGGACGGCTGTGCGGCAGCCGGAGAAAGCGGCATTCCCCAGCGGCAAGGGGCATGGTGTCGAGGAGCTGGCGCTGAAAAGCCAGCATCCATACTGGCTCGTCAAGCGCTGGGTCAAAGAATTCGGTTTCCATGAGGCGCGTGATCTCTGTGCCTTCAATAACGGGGAGCCGACTCTTTCCGTGCGCACGAATACGTTGAAGACAGACCGCCAGGAGCTGCTTGCCAAGCTGGCTGAACAGGGAGCTGAGACGGAGATCTCGGCGTGGACGCCAGAAGGCGTACGCATTACGCGTCATGGTGCCTTGGATGCATTGACGCCGCTGCAGCAGGGCCTCTGCCAAGTGCAGGATGAGAGCTCGATGCTGGTGGCGCATGTCGTCGATCCGCAGCCGGGAGAGTTCATCATCGACTGCTGCAGTGCACCCGGCGGTAAAACGACGCATATGGCAGCACTGATGCAGGATAAGGGGCGTATTGTGGCTGGTGATGTCTACGAGCATAAGCTCGAGCGCATCAAGGAGAACACAGAGCGCCTGGGCATCCACATCGTCGAGACGCAGCTGCTCGATGCGCGCCAGGTAGGCGACGCTTATCCTGACCAGGCAGACCGCGTGCTTGTCGATGCACCGTGCTCGGGACTGGGGGTACTGCGCCGCAAGCCCGATGCACGCTGGAACAAGACGGCGGCTGAGATCGATGCCCTGCCGGCGCTGCAGCTGGAAATCCTCAAGAGTGCAGCCAAGGCCGTGAAGAAGGGCGGCGTGCTGGTTTATAGTACCTGTACGATCGAGGCGGCAGAAAATCAGGACGTAGTCAAGGCTTTCCTAGCGGAACAGCCAGGGTTTGTGCTGGAGGATACAGGAAGTTTCCTGCCAGGCCAGAAGCGGCAGGAAAAGATGGTGCAGCTTTACCCGCAGCATGACGGCACCGATGGGTTCTTTATCGCGCGCATGCGGCGCAGCGGCTAGAAAGGAAAGAAACGTGAAAGATATATTTGGAATGACACTGGCAGAGCTGCAGGAAGTGCTGGCGCCATATAGGGTTCAGAAATTCCGTGCCAAGCAGATTGCGGAGTGGATGTACCAGCGTGGGGCGAAAGATTTTGCAGCGATGACGAATCTTTCCAAGTCTCTGCGCGAGGAACTGGCAAAGCAGCTGAATATCGGCCGCCCGCGCATCAAGGATCGTCTGGATTCCAAGGATGAACGCACGACGAAGTTCCTGCTGGAATATGCAGATGGAACGGCAGTCGAGACCGTGCTGATGCGGCAGCCGTATGGCAATAGCATCTGTGTGTCGACCCAGGCTGGCTGCAATATGGGCTGTGCATTCTGTGCGTCGACGCTGCACGGCATGGCCCGTGATCTCACGAAGGGAGAGATCCTTGCCCAGGCTGTAACCATCAACGATATGCTGCGTGAGGAAGAGAATGGAGCGAAGGTCGATACGATGGTCATCATGGGCTCGGGAGAACCACTGATGAACTATGAGAACGTCATTGCGTTTCTGCGGCTGATCCATGAGGATTATACGCTGGGCATGGGGTATCGCAACATCACGCTGTCGACCTCGGGCATCGTGCCGCATATGTATAAGCTGGCGGAGGAGGGGATGCCGATATCGTTGTCGGTATCGCTGCATGCGCCCAATCAGGAGCTGCGTTCGCAGATCATGCCGATCAACCGCAAGTATCCTTTGGCGGATGTCATAGCGGCGGCCAAGCATTATGCCGATACGACGAAGCGGCGTGTGACCTATGAGTATATCCTCATCGATCAGCTCAATGACGGTGAGCAGCAGGCACGGGAGCTATCCGCCTTGCTGAAGGGGCAGCTGGCCAGTGTCAATCTCATCCCCATCAACCCCGTAGTTGAGCGCAATCTGCTGCGGCCCTCGAAGGCACGCATCGATTGGTTTGAGAAATATCTGGCCGATCATCATGTGAACGTTACGGTTCGCCGCGAGATGGGAACTGACATTCAGGCTGCCTGTGGGCAGCTGCGCAACAAGCATCTGCAAGACTGAAGGGTGTCTGGAGGCGTGCAGCCTAGGCATGGCGGAGGCTTTCTGCTATAATGGACAAAAAGGAAAACAGACAGGAAAAGGAGGTCTGTTTTATGGGAATCGGCAAGCTGGAATCGTTCCTCGAAAACCATATCGAAGGATTTTTCAACAAAAGGTTCAGCAGCAGCCTGGAATTGGTTGAGCTGATCAAGGGAATCGAAAAAGAAGTGGCGCGGCAGGGGCGTGGCAAGGCCATGCATCAAGTGCCGAACTGCTATGCATTCACTTTAGCTGGCGATGATTACCAGCGGTTCTGTGCCCAGCGTGTCATCGACACCTTGTATGCTGCGGTGGAGAAACAGGTGATCCTGCAGAATTATCGCATGACAGGTCAATTGCGGATCGAGTGCCGGCAGGATAAGGCGCGGGGCATTGGAACCTACACGCTTGAATCCTCCTATGAGGAGCTGCCGACGCCCCAGCAGTCTGAGGCGGCAGCCAATACGATCGTCTTGGAGCGGTCTGCTCTTTTGGCCAGCACGCCATTGAATCTTCCCCGTGAGTACAAGACGGTATCGCTGACGGTACTGGAGGGGCCGGATAAGGATGCTTATCTGGAATTTGGTGAGAAGAAGATCTATATCGGCCGCCGGGACAAAAATGAATTTATCCTGACCGATACGAAAGCATCGCGGCTTCATGCCTGGATCACATATGAGGAGCATCGTCATATCCTGCACGATGCACAGAGTACGAATGGCACGTTTGTGAATGGCAAGCGCGTGGATACGCATTGTCTGCAAGCGGGCGATAAGATCAAGGCAGGTTCCACGGTTTTAGTATATGAGGTGATTTGAATTGCCGGCAATGGCGATGATTTTGAAGGGTGTCCGCGTGATACTCGAATATGGCATGCTGCTATGGCTGCTGTGGTTTGCCACGAAGCTCACACGGCGTATGTTTATGGAAATCCGCAAGGAGAGCAGGCAGCAGCGGCGGCCGGAGACCAGCCAGAATGAAGCTGTGCTTTCCGTGCTGGAGGCTGAGGAAGAAAATCTTGCTGGCAGGCGGTTTGCTTTCCAGGAGCAGATTGCCATCGGCCGTGGAGAGGATAACGATATCGTGATCCCTGAGGGATTTGTGTCGCATCATCATGCGGTCATCTATCAGCATGGCAATCAGTATGTCGTTGAAGACCTGGGCAGCATGAATCACACGTATGTGAATGATCAAGTGCTGGAAGGCAGGGCTTATATCAAGCCAGGCGACATTGTCCGTATTGGCATGGTCGCATTGAGATTCGAGAGGTGAGCTGATGATTCAGGTATACGAGGCCACCGATGTTGGTCTGGTCCGTCCGAGAAATGAAGATTGTGCGGTGGTGTTTGAGCCCTCGACGTATGTGGTGGCTGACGGCATGGGCGGCCATGTGGCCGGTGAAGTGGCCAGCCATCTGCTTACGGATACGGTTCGCCGCCAGTTGTCAGGCGTAGCAGCAATCGGGGAAGAGGAACTGCGTCAGGCTGTGCTGGCGGGGAACCGGGCCATTTTGGATTGTGAGAAAGAAAATCCGGATTACAAAGGCATGGGCACTACGGCCACGGTCCTGCACCTGGCTGGCGATGAAGCCTATTGGGCCCATGTCGGTGACAGCCGCTTGTATCTGCTGCGTGGCGACTCGCTGCGGCAGGTCACGCGCGACCATTCCTATGTGGAAGACTTGGTGGTGGAAGGCACGATCACTGAGGCCGAGGCCCGTGTGCATCCGAAACGGAATTATCTGACGCGGGCTGTTGGGGTCGAGGCTGACCTTGAAGTCGATACAGGCCGCTTCAGCGTGCAGCAGCAGGATATCCTGCTGCTGGCGACGGATGGCTTGATGAAGGCCGTCGATGATGATGCGATCGGGGAAATCCTCCGTGCTGGGGGAGAAGACCCGGCAGCAGAGCTCATCCAGCAGGCATTGGCTGGTGGCGGCCGTGATAATATCACAGCAATCGTGGTGGTGTGTGGCCCATGAAGAATTGGGGATTACTTACCGCACCCTTGGGAATCGTCCTATGTGGCCTGAGCGTGCTTTACCTGAAGATGAATCCCGGTGGCTCGAAGCTGACGGCTGATGTGCTGCAGGGGCCGCTGGCCTATATACCGTGGCTGGCCGGTGTGATCCTGCTGGCACTGTTCATCCAGGCAGTCATCATCCGGCGGCATGAGGATACGTTCCTGTTTCCGATCGTTATGACCCTGGCAAGTGTCGGCATCGTTGAGATAGCCAGGCTCAAGCCATCACTGCTCGTCCGCCAGCTGCAGTGGCTTTGTGTGGCGATGTTCGTGATGATTTTGGTATTGCGCTTTTGGAGCCGCATCCGGCGGATGCTCAGTTATCCTTATCTGTTGGGGATTGTCTGTGTGTTCCTGCTTGGTCTGCCCCTGGTGTTTGGCACAGAGATCGGCGGCAGCAAGAACTGGCTGGTCTTGGGGCCTGTTTCCGTTCAGCCGTCGGAATTTGGCAAGATCCTGCTGGTATTTTTCCTTGCCTCGTACCTGTCGGATCATCGGCGGGTACTGACACTGCCTTCGCGGCGCTTCCTGCTGCTGCGCCTGCCGCCTATCCGCTTCATCGCCCCGCTTATCTGCATCTGGGGCATGGCGGTCTTGATGTTTGTGGTAGAGAAGGATCTGGGGTCAGCCTTGCTGTTCTTTGGCATGGCCGTACTCATGACCTATATGGCGACTGGCAGCAAGTCGTATGCGTTTTTGGCGCTGGCGTTCATCGGCATTGCCGCGGCTGCCAGCTATGCGGCTTTCGGCCATGTGCGCGTGCGTTTTGACATCTGGCTGGATCCGTGGCAGGATCCGAATGGCATGGCCTATCAGATCGTGCAGTCGCTGTTCGCCTTCGGTACAGGGGGAATCTGGGGCACTGGCTTTGGCTTCGGTCATCCAGGCTTCATCCCCGAGGTGCACACGGATTTCATCTTTGCGGCTATCGCTGAGGAGATGGGGCTGATTGCGACGATGATGCTGATTGTCTGCTATGTGCTGTTTTTCTGGCGGGGCATCAAAGCCGCGCTTGCCTGCCGCAGCGAGAAGGAAGCGCTGATGGCTGCTGGCTGCAGTTCGCTGCTGCTTCTGCAGGCGTTTATTATCATCGCCGGTGTTACGAAGTTCCTGCCACTTACCGGCATCACGCTGCCGTTCATCAGTTATGGCGGCAGTTCCCTGGTATCCAGCTTTATCTTGCTGGGCTTATTAGTATCATTATCAAAGGAGCAGGAACATGGCTGATTGGAAAATCAAGCGGCAAATCCTGCAAGCGGCATCGATTCTGTTGGTGCTGACAGGTCTTTTGACCGCATATATCGTTTATCTTTCCACTTGGGAGGCTGATGGCCTTGCCAACAATTCGCTGAATATGCGCCGTGCTGCGGCTCGGGCGGATATCTGGCGCGGGGCGATCCTGGATGCACAGGGGCGTGTGCTGGCACAGAACCGGCAGGATGGCAGCCGCAGCTACCCGATGGGAGCGGCTATGGCTGCCGTGACAGGTTACAATGGGGAGAATATCGGCAGTGCTGGCGTGGAAGGCCATGCCAACCGTGAACTGCTGGGCCTGTCCGAGGACTTGAGCCATATGGGGGCTGTCTCGCAGTTATTCCAGTCAGAGCGTGGCAATGACGTCAGGCTGACAATCGAAGCCGATGCCCAGCAGGCTGCCTATGATGGCCTCGATGGCCGCAAGGGCGCTGTGGTGGTGCTCGATGCGGATACTGGTGCAGTGCTGGCGATGGTCAGTGCACCGTCATATGATCCGAACAATATCGAGGCCAATTGGAAAGAGTTATCGCAGCAGGCCGATGGCGCTTTGCTGAATCGGGCGGTGCAGGGCATGTATCCGCCGGGGTCGACCATCAAGCCGATGATTGCCGATGCAGCATTGACGGAGGGTGTGACCGATGAGAAGGAAATCTTTGACTGCAATGGTGAGCTGGATGTAGGCGGCGGCCACTCCATCCGCGAGAGCCATGGCGAGGTCCACGGCAAAGTGGATCTGCGCAAGGCACTGACTGAATCGTGCAACGTCACGTTTGGCACGCTGGGAATGCGTCTGGGCGATGCCAAGCTCAAGAAGAGTTTTGAACGGTTTGGCTTTGACCGCGGGCTGGGGGGCGAGATACTCATGGCCAGACCGCATCTGCCTGACTTCGGCAAGCTGGGCAGCGGCGATCAGGCGCAGACGGCCATCGGCCAGAGCACCTTGCTGGTGACGCCGATGCATATGGCCTTGCTGGCTGCTGCATATGCAAATGGCGGAACGATGATGAAGCCCTATCTGGTGCAGCAGGTCATCACGCCAGGCGGAATGGTCATTGCGGATACGCGTCCCGAAAAATGGCTGACGGTCACGACGCCGGAGATGGCCGCGAAGATCGACAGCTATATGGAAGATGTTGTCACTAGGGGCACGGGCCGGGCGGCTCAAGTCAGCGGTGTGCGTGTGACGGGCAAGACCGGTACAGCCGAGAATGCGGCTGGCGAGGATCATGCCTGGTTCATCGGTTCGGCTGAGCTTCGCAACCGCCGGATTGCGTTTGCTATCATCGTGGAAAATGGTGGCGGCGGCGGTACCCAGGCGGCCCCGATTGCCCGTAAGGTGATCCTTAGCTTGCAGAATTAGAGAAGGATGCAGGGTGTTCGATAGATTTTACTTTTGTCTAGGAGGAACAGTTAATGATAAAGCGTGTATTAGACCAACGCTATGAGCTGCAGGAACTGATCGGCGGCGGTGGCATGGCAGATGTCTACAGGGCGCAGGATTTATTGCTCAATCGCCCCGTAGCCGTAAAGATACTGCATGAGCAGTTCAAGAGCGATACGGAATTCATCAATAAGTTCAATCGCGAAGCGCAGGCGGCTGCACGCTTGTCGCATCCGAATATCGTCAACATCTTTGACGTTGGTGTGATGGATGACGCGCATTATATTGTCATGGAGTACGTGCCTGGCCGCACGTTGAAGGACAGGATCAAGCAGGAAGGCCATCTTTCTGTGGGCGATGCGCTGCAGGTTGCCAAGGACATCGCGCGGGCACTGGCACATGCCCATGCGAATAATCTGGTCCATTGCGATATCAAGCCGCATAACATCCTGATGATGCCGGATGGCAGTGCCAAGGTCGCAGACTTCGGCATTGCGCGTGCGGTCACGGAGTCTACGATGACTTATACGGGCAATGTGGTGGGGTCGGTACACTATTTCTCCCCGGAACAGGCCAAGGGCACGCTGATCACCCCGAAGTCTGATGTTTATTCGCTGGGCGTGGTGCTCTATGAGATGCTTACCGGAGCGCTGCCCTTTACCGGAGAGACGCCGGTGAGCATCGCGATGAAGCATCTGCAGGAGGAGCCAGTATCGGTGCGCCAGCTCGACCCTGCCATCCCGCCGGTCGTCGAGGCCATCGTGGCGCGGGCTATGAGCAAGGATCCTGCCATGCGTCCGGCGGCCGCGGAGTTCATGCATGATATCCAGCAGGCTGAGCAGATGCTGGGGGCAGGACAGGGCTTTGGATCGGCAGCACCAGCTGATCCCTTTGCTACGCAGGTACTGCCGCGCGTAGAAGAGCCGGCTGAACCGGTTGTCTCGCGGCGCGAACGCCATCAGGCAGCGTCGTATGAGGATGAGGAACCTGAGCAGGAGAAATCGATCTTCAAGTCCAAGGCGTTCATTGCCGGCCTTATCATGGTACTGGTCATGGGCTTCTTCGCAGGAGCGTTCATGAGTTATGGCAAATTCTGGAGCACGGCTGAGGTTGTGGTGCCAGATGTGACCGGCAAACAGATGACGCTGGCCCGGCAGATCCTTGAAGACAAGAAGCTGCGGGTCAATGTGGCTGAGACTTATGATGCAAGCGTGCCGGCAGGAACGGTTGTCTCCCAGAATCCGGAAGCTGGCGCGAAGGTCAAAGAGGAGCGTCTGGTCACGATCTATGTCAGCAAGGGCGGCGAAAGCCTGGAGATGCCAGATCTCAAGGGGCTTAGCCGCAAGGATGCGGAAGAGAAGCTCACGAAGATGGGGCTCAAGATCGGCTCTATCTATGAGCGGAATTCGGACGAGGAAGCCGGTACGGTCATAGCGACAGATCCGCGGGCTGGCAGCAAGATCAACAAGGGACAGAGTGTTGACATCACGGTCAGCAAGGGCAAGAAAGAGAAGAAGGTTTCTGTCCCTGATGTGACTGGCTTGCCGCTGGAGGCAGCTAAGGAGGCTATCACGAGTGCAGGCTTCCATGTCGGCAGTGTGTCCAAAGAGCCCAGCAAGCAGGCAGAAGGGACCGTTGTCAGCCAGAGTCCAGCTGGCGGCAGCTCGATAGCAGAAGGCACGGCCGTCAATCTCGTCGTGGCCGAAGCGTCTGTGGACAAGGGCAAGAAGGACAGCGATAAGAAAAACAATAAGCAGGAGAATGGGGCTCCGGCAGTGCAGCGGTCGACAGAAGGAACCAAGAGCCGCTGAGAAAGGGAACGTTCATGCAAGAAGGGCGAGTCATCAAGGCCTATAACAGTTTTTTCTATGTGCTGACTGAGGCAGAAGCTGGTCAGGAGCTTGTCACCTGCAAGCTGCGGGGGAAGTTCAAGAAATCGCGGCGCAGCATCGGTGTGGTGCCCGGCGACCGCGTGCGCATCGACCGGCTGCCGGATGGCAGTGGTGTGGTTGAGGAGCAGCTGCCGCGCACGAGCCTGCTCAAGCGGCCGGCCGTGGCCAATATCACGCAGGTGGTGCTGACTTTTGCGCCGGCACAGCCGGATCTCCATCCGCTGCTGCTGAATCGTTTTCTGGTATTGGCTGAATGGTCGGGAATCCCGAAGATTGTCATCTGCGTCAATAAGCAGGATCTGTATGCTGGTGACATAGGGGCATTCCTCAAAGCATATGAGCAGATCGGCTATCCTGTCCTGCGTGTCTCGGCACAACAGGGGGAGGGCATCGAGGCGCTGCGGCAGCAGCTGCAGGGCGAGACGACAGTCTTTGCCGGGCCATCCGGTGTCGGCAAGTCGTCGCTGCTGAATCGCATTGATGAACGGCTGTCCTTGCAGACCGGCCAAGTCAGTGAGAAAATCAAGCGCGGCCGCCATACGACGCGTGTCGCGGAGCTTCTGCCCTATGCGGGCGGTTTTATCGTCGATACGCCGGGCTTCAGTGCGATGGAGCTCACCGAGCTGGATATACAGGATCTGCCAGGATATTTCCCCGAATTCCGGCCACATCTTGATGCTTGCCGGTTTGCGCCCTGCAGCCATACGCATGAGCCGGACTGTGCGGTGAAAGCTGCCGTTGCAGCTGGTGCTATCACGCAGGAGCGTTACGACGCATATGTGAACATCTACGAAGAAATCAAAGAGAATCAAAAGATTGCACGAAAGAAGGAATATAAATGATCAAGATTGCACCCTCCATCCTGTCGGCTGACTTTGCGCATCTGGCTGATGAAGTGAAGAAGGTTACCGATGCTGGTGCCGAGTATATCCATATCGATGTCATGGATGGCACGTTCGTGCCGAATATCACGCTGGGGTCGCCCGTGGTCAAGAGCCTGCGCAAGACGTCCAAGGCTGTCTTTGATGTCCATCTGATGACGGAACATCCTGAGACGCAGATCGAGGCGTTTGCCGAGGCTGGCGCAGACATCATCACGTTCCATGTCGAGGCGGCGAAACATCCGCATCGCATCATCCAGCAGATCAAGGCCGCAGGTTGCAAGGCGGGTATCGCCGTCAATCCGGGCACTTCGCTGGCTATGATCGAAGAGCTTATCGCCGATGTGGATATGGTGCTCATCATGACGGTAAATCCAGGGTTTGGCGGCCAGAAATTCATCGCGTCCCAGCTCGATAAGATCCATATGCTGTACCATACCATCAAGGATATGGGCTTTGCCTGTGATATCGAGGTCGATGGAGGCATCAATGCCGAGACGAGCAAGCTCGTGCGCGAGGCTGGCGCCAATGTGCTCGTAGCTGGTTCGGCAATCTATGGTGCAGAGGATGCTGCGGCGGCGATCCAGGCAATCCGCAGCTGAGCTTATGAAGAAACAAGGAGAATCTGAAATGCAGGACGTACAGAGCCGGGGCGATGTCCGGGGGATTGCGATACAGCGTGTCGGTATCAAGGATGCACATCTGCCATTCCTTATCAAGACGAAGGATGGCGGCTTCCAGCAGGTGCTGGCTTGTATCCGTTTTACGGTGGCCTTGCCCAGTGAGTATAAGGGCACGCATATGAGCCGTTTCCTGGAGATACTGATGCCGTGGAGCCAGAAGCCGGTAGCAGAACCGGAAATCGATAAGATGTTAGCCGAGGCACTCGATCATCTTGATGCGCAGTCGGCTGAGGTAGAATTGTCCTTCAAGTATTTTGTGGACAAGACAGCACCGGTCAGTGGCAAGAAATCGGTGCTTGATCTTGACTGCTGCTTTACGGGGCGCAAGAGCAGGGGCGGGGAGCTCGAATTCCAGCTTGGTGTCGATGTGCCCTTCACTTCGCTCTGCCCATGCAGCAAGGAGATTTCGCAGTATGGGGCACACAATCAGCGGTCGGTCGCGCGCATCCAGCTGCGCTTCAAGTCCGGCGTAGATTGCATCTACATCGAGGATCTGGCCGCATTGATCGAAAAGCAGGGCTCGTCGCCGATCTATCCGCTGCTCAAACGTGAGGATGAGAAATTCGTGACGGAGGCGGCGTATGAGAATCCGAAGTTTGTTGAGGATATCCTGCGCGATGTTGTCCTGAACCTGCGTGAGCTCGAGGGGCTGGCCTGGTTCTCCGTCGAGTGCGAGAACTATGAGTCCATCCACAATCACAGTGCTTTTGCGGCGCATGAGGAAACATTGGTCTGAATGAGAGAAAACAACTATCCTGAGGGACGGTTTGCATGAATAAGTTTTACAAGCGGTTTTTGTTCTTGATACTGCTCGTCCTCGTGATATCCGGCATTGTCATCTATTCGACGGTCGATATCCACACGCTGCGGAATCTGGACAAATTCCAGCCATGGTCGATTGCATTGGCGATACTTGCTGTCAGCTTGGGCATGTTCTTTGATGGCAGCCGTCTGATGCACATGGTGAAAATTTCAAATGAGAAGATTACCTTGTACCAAGCGGTACAAGTCATTTTCGGCAATTATTTCTTGGCGCTGCTGACGCCGGGGGCGACGGGTGGTGCCGTGGCCCAGCTGATGTTCCTGCGTCATGCAGGGGTGCCGACAGGCAAGGCGACGGTACTGGTCATAGTGCGCACGCTGTTGTCTATCCTGTTCCTGGTGTTCTGCATGCCCTTTATCTTCATGCACGATGCGGGCATCATTCCCGGGGTGTCGAATGAGACACTGATGGGCATCACGTTGACGGCCTTTGCGGTCATCTTGGCGATTATTGTTGGCGCGCGGCGTGGTTATCTGGATTACGTGGTCGTCCGTTGTTCCAAGCGCATGAAGAATGAGCGGCGCCGCAAGTTTTTTGCCTTCTACCGGGATACCAAGAGTGCCATCAGCCTCCTGTCCAAGGCACCGCGCTGCATGCTGCTGGTGTTCCTGGAATCGGGACTCAATCTGCTCTGCATCTATGCCATCGTGCCGTGCCTTCTATTGGGGCTCGGCGTGACGGATGCCGATTGGTATACAGTCATGGGCCGCATGATCTTTCTGAACATGCTGCTGTATTTCACGCCGACGCCGGGGGGATCCGGCATCGCCGAGGGCGGCTTTGTGCTGCTTTTCAGTGAGACAGTCCCGGCTGGTACCGTGGGCATTGTCGCGGTATGCTGGCGGCTGATTGCCGAATACATTCCGTTCTTGATCGGTCTTTACTATACGTTGACGGTGTTCGGCCGTGACTTCCTTAACAGGCAGTTGAACAAGTGATAGAAGACAGCCCCGCTGGTATGCCTGGTCTTACCGGTGGGGCTGTTTTAGGAGAAAGATTTGAGGAAGGTGAGAGTAGTGGCAAAAGAATTGCGTAGTGGCTATACGACTGGTGCATGTGCGGCAGCTGGCGTCAAGGCAGCTCTGTTGTTTGCAGCCGGCGAAAGCTGGCAGGAGATCGAGCTCACGGCGCTTGATGGTACGCAGCTAGTCATTCCCGTCAAGGCCGTTGAGCGGACAGCGGCAGGCCTGACGGCTGAGGTTGTCAAATTTTCAGGCGATGATCCCGATATCACCAATGGTGTGTCGGTATTCACGACGGTGCGGCGGCTGGAGCAGGAGCAGCCCGGAATCGTATTCCGGGCTGGCGAAGGGATTGGCACGGTGACCAAGCCGGGGCTGTCTGTCCCCGTAGGGGAACCCTCCATCAATCCAGGGCCGCGGCAGCTCATACGCAATGTGGTGGCGGAAGTGCTCGGGACGGATCAGGTGGCGCTGATGGTCACGATTGCAATCCCCGCTGGCGTGGAACTGGCACGGCAGACGCTCAATCCGATACTCGGCGTTGAGGGAGGGATTTCCGTCATCGGCACGACTGGTGTCCTGCGGCCGATGTCGGAGGAAGGGTTCAAGAATTCCCTGGTGCCGCAGATTGATGTGGCCAGAGCCGCAGGCTTTGCAGATCTGATCTTCGTCCCTGGTAAGATCGGGGAGCGCATTGCGACTGGCTGGGGCCTGCCGCCGGCGGCAATGGTGCAGACGAGCAATTTCATCGGCTTCATGCTCGAGGCGGCGGCTGAACGCAAGGTCCAAAGAGTGTTGCTGTTTGGCCATATTGGCAAGCTCAGCAAGGTGGCGGCTGGCGTCTTCTATACGCATAACCGCATCGCCGATGGCCGCTTGGAGACATTGGCCGCGTATGGTGCTGCTGAAGGCTTGCCGCAGGCAGAGGTCTGTAAGCTGCTGGCTGCCACGACGACCGAAGACGCGCTCGTCGTGCTGCAGCAGGCAGGCTTGCAGGAAAAGGTATGCCAAAGACTGGCCGAGCGTGCAAGCCTGCGGGCGGAGCGTTATCTTTTCCAGAAGCTCAAGGTCGGTACCGTCATGGTGACTTTGGCTGGTGAGCTGCTGGGAATGGATGCGACGGCCAGAGAGATCGGGGAGGGATTCGGATGGAAACTGCCGCAGTAAAACATAGGATCGTTGTCGCGGGAATCGGGCCTGGCAATCCCGATTATATGGTGCCGCTGGCAAAACAGGCGATTGCCGGGGCCAAGGCGCTGGTCGGCGGACGGCGGGCCTTGGCCCAGTTTGCAGCACCAGCGGCAAGCGGGCAGCAGACGCTAGCTGTCACCCGTGATATCGCAGGGGTCATGGCCTTCATTGAGCGGGAACTTCACCAGCATGATGTCGTGGTCATGGTTTCCGGCGATCCAGGCTATTATTCGTTGCTCGATGCCTTGCGGCGCAATTTCCCTGCGCAACAGATTGCCGTGATTCCTGGCATCAGCGCGCTGCAGCTGGCCTTTGCGCGGCTGGCGCTGCCCTGGCACGATGCGCGGCTGGTGAGCTTCCACGGCCGCCGTCCGCCAGCGTCCGCGCTGTGTTATGAACCGGGGGCTGTCCTGGGGATGCTGACCGATGGCGAGCAGAACTCCAAAACAATACCACCCTTGCTCATTGAGCAAGGGTGGCCGAAGGATGCCAAGCTGCATATCTGCATGCGGCTGTCCTATGCGGATGAAGAGATACGTACGGTCAGCCTCGGCGAGGCCATGGAGCTGCCTGCCTATGCAAGCGGCATCCTGATTGCCGAGGGCTGAATCAGATGTACTGCTGGGCAATGCTGAGCAGCAGCCCGATGATGCCGGAGCCGGCCAAGAGGCGGATGACGCCGATCTTGCGGCGTACAGCAACAAGCGAGCCTGTGAGGATGATGATGCCCAGCGGGTCGATTGTCGTGAGGTCGGCGGGCAGCGTTTCCGTATTCCAGAGCGCCAGTACGATGAAGCTGATGCCGGCGGCGGCAATCAGTGCGACGACGGCTGGACGCAGGCCATTGAGGATGCCGCGGATCGCGCCGATATCTCCATAGCTGAAAAAAAGCCGCGTGAGCGCGATGCCGATGATGAGCGATGGTGTGCAGAAGCCGACGGTGGCACAGACAGCCCCGCCAAAACCTGCAATCTTCTGCCCTGCAAAGGTGGCGGCGTTGATGCCGATCGGACCTGGGGTCATCTGGGAGATTGTGAAGATATCGACGAACTCGCCAAGGCTCATCCAATGATAGGTGTCGACGACGGCAGACTGGATCAGGGGCATCGAAGCGTAGCCGCCGCCCACGCAGAAGATGGCGACTTTGGCGAATTCCCAAAACAAAAGCAAGTATATCATGACAAGACCTCCTTATTTGCTGTACTTCTGGTCACGCAGGAACAATAAGCCGATGATGCCGTCGATGATGACGAGCAGCATGATGTTGACATCAAAAAAGAAATTGGCGAGAAAAGTTCCAGCGATGATGGCCAGGGGGAGCAGCAATTTTTTTTTGACTTGCTTCTGCAACAGATCGATAGCGACGTTGACAATCAGAGCGGTGGCACCGCATTGCATGCCCTTGAGTGCATAGCGTACATAGGGATTGCTGGCGAACCAGCTGTAGGCGCAGGATATGGCAGAAAGCGTGATGAGCGGTGGCAGGATCGTCGCCGCCAGCGCGGTGAGGGTACCGGCAAGGCCGGCCATGCGGTAGCCGAGTATGATCGAGGCGTTTACGGCAACGACACCGGGCATCGATTGGGCGATGGAGACAAGGTTCAAGGTATCCTTATCGGTCAGCCAGCCGTATTCATCGACGTACTTGGCGCGCAGCAGCGGAATGATGACAAAGCCGCCGCCGACGGTGAAGGCGCTGATGAGGAAGGTGGATTGGAAGAGCTTCCAATAGAAGTTGGGGCAGCTGGCGGCAACGGATTTCATTTCTTCGTTGGACATAGGTGTACCTCCTGATTGAGTGGCTGGCTAGAACCGTCAGCCGGAATATTGAGTGCGGCAAGGAATTTTTCGGCGAGATTTGAGAGATAGGCATCGCGCCGCCAGATGATGGCAATGCGCGTAGCAAGCGATGGCTCGTCGATCTTCTTGATATGGAGCTGCTCGTGGGCGGCAAGATTGGCCGCCGAGGCCGGCGTGATGGCGATGCCAAGGCCTGCATTGGCCCAGAGGATCGTCGTGCGGGCATCGTCGTTGCGGCAGTAGATTTCCGGCTGGATGGCCTGGGCGGTGAACGCATCGTCAAGGACCCGATGGAAGCGGCGGTAGATGATGAGCTGGCGCTGGTCGAGCTCGTGCAGCGCGATGGTATCCCGTCCCGGACACCAGTCGAGTCCTGCGGTCATGGCGGCGATCATCGGCTCTGGTTCAAGATAGGCACAGTGGAACTGGCTGGCATTGAAGGGGGTACGCACGATACCAATCTCGATGACGCCTTTTTCCAGCAGTTCGATGAGCTGATAGGTATTGGCGTCGTAGATCTCGAAATGGACATCCCGGTATTGCTGCTGGAAGCGCTGCAGGCCGGGATGCCACAGGATACTGCTCGAAGATGAGATGGTGCCGATGGCAAGCGTACCGCGCAGTCCCTGGCAGAGATCGGCAATCTCACGGCTGGTCGAATCGGCCAGGGCTAGCAGCTGCTGGGCCCGCCGGGTGAGCAGGCGGCCTGCAGCTGTGAGCTCGATATGATGGGGGCCGCGCTTGAAAAGCTCGGTGCCCAGTTCGCTTTCGAGCAATTTCATCTGCTGGGAAAGGGGCGGCTGTGCCATGTGGAGTTTCCGGGCAGCTGCGGTGATCTGCCGTTCATCGACAACGGTCAAAAAATACTTCAACTGCTTGAGGTCCATAGTATTACGATATCCTTTCCATACAAAAACAATATATACATCTAATGGTTGATATTTTTTTCGTATCACTCTGGTCTTATCATACTGCAGCGGCCTCCGGAATGCAAGCTGCCGGACAAGGATAGCGGAGGAGCAAGTGTAACCAATGCAACAGACGCAGGCGGAGAGAATGGCTATAATAAAGGCAGAAGATGAATGATGCGTGGGTTAGAAGGAGCCGCTATGAAGAAAATCGATTTGAACCTTACGGTAGGTGAATTGGTGAATATGTATCCAGAGCTGCGGGATATCCTGGCAGAGCTGGGCTTTGACAAGATCATGAATCCGCTGGCTTTGAAGGTGATGGGCAATATCATGACCCTGCCGCGCGGAGCCGCGGTCAAGGGTGTGCCGCTGGAAAAAGTTGTTGCGGTCTTGCAGGAGCGTGGTTTTACGGTTACAGGCTATGCGGATGATGAAGCGCGCAAGGAAAAATTGCGCAGCTATATCGAGCGTCTGAGCCAGGGAGAAGAGCTGGAGTCTGTGCGGGCAGAGTTCGTCCGTGAGTTCGCAAGCGTATCAGCGCTGGAGATCGCGACAGCGGAGCAGGAGCTCATAAAAAGCGGTGTACCCATGTGCCAGGTACAGAAGCTCTGCGATGTGCACGCAGCGATGTTCCATGGCCGGACGGAGGCCGAAGTCATAAAGGAGGAGCTCAAGGCGCAGGCAGCCAAGATGGAGGACTTTACCGGCCGAGATTTGCCGGCTGGACATCCGCTGAGCCTGCTGCGGGCAGAAAACACAGGGCTGGAGAAGGTCCTTGACACCATCACCAGGCAGTGTGAGGGCAGCAATCCGGAGACTGGCGTGGTGGTTGAGGCCTTGCGGGCTTTCCATGGTGTGCGGGCGCATTATGCCAAGAAGGAAGAGCTGCTGATGCCGCTGCTCTACAACTATGGTGTGACAGGGCCGTCGCAGGTCATGTGGGGCGTCGATGATGAGATCAAGAAGGAACTCGGCGTGCTGACGCGCGCTGTGCAGGAAGATGAAGACAATGTGCGCATCTACAAGGGACGCATTGCGGCTTTGGCGCAGCGTACGCGGGAGATGATCTACAAAGAAGAACGCATCCTTTTCCCGCTTTGCCTGCGTTACTTCACAGCGGAGGAGTGGAAGCGTGTCTACCGCGATTTCCCTGAGATGGGGATCGCATTTGTGGCTGAGCCCGCTATCTGGCCGGAGGGGGAAGCTTGGGCAGCGGCTGAGCTTGAACGGCTGAGCGAGCAGGAGATTCTTGCTGGCAGGATCCAGCTGCCGACAGGCGAGCTCACCGTCAAGCAGCTGCGGGCGATGTTGTCGCTACTGCCCGTCGATATCACGTTTATCGATGAAAACGACAAGCTGCGTTTCTTCATCAATGAAGGCAATATTTTTCCGCGTCCCAAGGCAGCACTGGGCCGTGATGTCTACGATTGCCATCCGCCGCAGATCGTTCCGGTCGTCAGGAATCTGCTGGCTGATTTCAAGGCGAAGAAACGTGATTCCCTTGAAGTGGCCCGCTATATCATGGGCAAGCCAGTCATGGTGAAGTACATGGCCGTCTATGATGCGGACGAGTGCTATATCGGCACGGTCGAGGTCGTACAGGACTGTAGTCACATCCTCGCCAAATTCCCGCCGCGCAAGTAATCGTTGGCTCGAATCTTGAAAAATTCAGAAAACGCCTCTATAATAGAACTGACAGTAACATGTAGTCTATATATGGAGGCGATTTTTATGTTCCGGACGATACCTTTCAATCTGCGGGAAAATGCTGAGCGTGGACGCGAAGTATTGGAGAAGGCCTTGGAGTTCATGGCAGATCAGCCGTTCAATCCGATGGGGAAAGTCAGCAGCGCGTTGTCGCCGTTCCGCGTCGATGTCATTGACACCGAGACGGCTTATGAGCTGTTTGCCGAGTTGCCAGGCTTCTATAAAGAACAGATCAACGTTTCCTATGACGACAACAACTACCTGCGCATCCGGGCCGAACGTCCTGAAAACGAGATGCAGGTGAAATATCTCTGCCGGGAACGCCGCAGCGGCCAGTTTGAACGCACTTTCCTGATCGACGGCATCAAGAAGGAGGATGTCAGTGTCTCCTATGAGAACGGCATCCTGCATATCATGATGCCGAAGGAAGAAGAACGCGACAACCGCACCGTGTTCGATATCGATTAAAATATTTTACGGTTCCTCTTGTTCCTGGCAGGATTTTCGTGGTATAGCGGGAATAATATACGGTGAGAGATGTAGTATCGGAAGGCTTCCCGCGGGGAAGACTGGCAGAGGAAATAGGAGGGACTATCTATGATGGATGAAAAAGACTGGGTGGAATTCAAACGGAAACTGAAGGCGAAGACGGAAATCGATCTTGATCTATATAAAGAGCCGCAGATGAAGCGCCGTATCGGCAATCTTGTCACGCGCGCTGGTATGGATTCCTACAGTGCATATTTTGATAATGCAGCCAAGGATAAGGATGATTTCGCTGCTTTTATCGAGTATCTGACAATCAACGTATCGGAATTTTTCCGTACGCCGGAGAAATTCGGCAAGCTGGAAACAGACGTCATTCCGGATCTGCTCAAGCGTTCGCCAAAACTCAATATCTGGAGTGCAGGCTGTTCAATCGGTGCAGAGCCGTATTCGCTGGCAATCATCATGAAGGAGATGACGCCGAATACGCGTCATCGCATTCTGGCATCCGACTTGGATGTCGAAATCCTGGCCAAGGCAAAACGGGGCATCTATACGGACAACGAAATCAAGGCAATGACGCCGCAGCGCCGGGCACAGTATTTTGATAAGGTCGAGGGTGATAAGTTCGCGGTCAAACAGGAAATCAAGAGCTGCATCGAATTCAAGCGGCACAATCTCCTGAAAGACAAGTTTGAGGAAGGATTTGATCTCATTCTCTGCCGCAATGTCGTCATTTATTTCACAGAAGAGGCCAAGGATCAGCTGTATGCGAACTTCTTCAAGGCCCTGAAACCGGGCGGTATCCTGTTTGTCGGTGCAACTGAGGCCATCCTCAATTTCCGCAAGTTGGGCTATACCAGCTTCCAGCCGTTCTTCTACCAGAAACCGTTAGCGTAGGTAAAACATAAACAATAAAGTCAAACGGAGCTAAGACATGTATGCGAACCAACAGATCGAACAACTGGATAGAGAGAAGCTGCAGGATTTGCAGCTCGAACGGCTGAAGAAGCAAATCAAATGGGCGCAGGAGAAGAGCCTTTTCTACCAAAGACAATTTGCGGAAAAGGGCGTATCCGCTGCGGATATCCAAAGTCTTGCGGACATTGCCAAATTGCCGTTCCTGGAAAGAAATATGCTGTATCGTGTTGATTCGCTTGATATCTTGACGATGCCGCTTTCGGGGATCCTGCGCTTCAATGTGATGCAGCAGGAAACCGGCGAGATCACCAAGTTCTATACCAATGGGGATATTGCGCATAATGTCGAGATGATGACGCGCTGCCTGGTGGCTGCGGGCATCACAAATGCATCGATTGTGGCCCTGCAGGGCGATATGTCTGACAGCCGTCTTCTGGACATCCAGTATGCGCTGGAGCTGATCGGCTCGACGGTGGTGCCGATGGGCACAGATTACCGGCAATGGCTCCGTCTGATGGAGCTTATGAGCATGGATACCCTGGTCAGCACGCCACAGCTCATCATGCAGCTGATCATCCAGCTGCAGGCAACGGGCAAGAACATCGTGGACTACCCGCTGAACCGTGTCATCTGCTGCAATACGCAGGGGGTGCAGAATCCGATGCAGCGTCATATCCAGGATCGCACCAAGGCGCAGGTGTTCAATCTCTATGAACCGGCGGAACTCGGGACGGCAGGTATACTGTATCCCTGTGAGGCACATAACGGCTATCATATCCAGGAAGATTATTATTATCCAGAGATTGTGGCCTTCAACAGCGACCAGGTGGTAACGGAACCGCATCAGATGGGTGAGCTGGTGCTTACCAGCCTCATGAATGAGGCCATGCCGCTGATACGCTACCGCACCGGACAGGCCGTGATGATGGAGACCGAAGAATGCCGCTGCGGCCGGACACTTCGTCGTGTCACGACACCGTTTTCTTTTATGTAAGCAAAGGGACATATTCCTGCGAGGGGATATGTCCTTTCTTTTGTGGTTGCTATTGACAAAGGCAGGTTATCATGACAGCAAAACTAGATTTCATCATTGGCCGCGCAGGCACGGGCAAGACCCAGGCCTGTCTGGCGGCGATGCGCGCAAAGATGCAGCAGGAGCCCTTGGGGCCCGCGCTTATCCTGCTGCTGCCCGAGCATATGACCTATAAGGTGGAGCGGGAACTGGCTACCATGATGGAGAAAAATGGCCAGGGCTTTTTCCGTGCTTATGTTTTCGGTTTCCGCCGCTTTGCCCGGCAGATTTTAATGGAAACTGGCGGGGAGTTGCCTCGTATCAGCGACGTGGGACGGCGGCTGCTCCTGCAAAAATTGCTGCTTCAGCACCAGAAGGACAAGGATCTGACGGTCTTTGCCCGGGCGGCACGTCAGCGGGGCTTTACGGAAACCTTGTCGGATGCCATCAAGGAGATGAAGAGTTATCGGCTCTCTACGGATACTTTGCGGCAGGCCGCAGACATGGTAGGGACAGGCCAGGAGCGTCTCTCGGGCAAGGTGCGGGAGCTCAGCACTTTGGCGGATGAGTTTGCTGCCGCCATGGATGGACGTAAAAGCGATGCGGAAGATTTGATGAACATACTGGCGGAGAAGATTCCTGAGGCCGAGCTTATGCAAGGCGCTGAAGTCTGGATTGACGGCTTTGTGTTTTTCAATCCGCAAGAGATGCATGTGTTGGCCGCAATCCTTGCCAGCGCAGCCAAAGTCCATATCACGCTGCCGATGATGGGAGAAAATCTGCCTGGTGGTCAGGTGAACTTCCAGCTGACGGAGAATACCAGCGAGACGGGGCTGTTTAACCGTCCTTACCGCACTATGGAAAGTATTTGCCGGCTCATGCAGCGTTTTGTGCCGGAGCAGGCTGTTTTTGGGCAGCCGGTAACCTTGTTGACAGAGAATCATCGCGCTAAGAATCCTGCGCTTAGCTGGCTTGAGAAAAATTTATTCAGCCAGGCTGATGCCAGTGAGGAAGTACCGCAGGGATTACGGCTCGTGGAGGCTGCCAACCGTCGTATTGAGGTTGAGACGGCAGCGGCAGACATCCTGCGGCTGGTGCGGGAGGAAGGCTACCGCTATCGGGAAATCGGCATCCTTATCCGCAATGCCGAGGATTATGATGGCATTTTGCCGTTGGTTTTTCAGGATTATGGCATTCCGTTCTTTCAGGATGGCAAGCGCCAGAGCATCCATCATCCGCTGGCGGAGCTTTTGCGCTCGGGGCTGGAAGTGGTGCAGAGAGGCTGGAATTATGAAAACATCTTCCGCTGCTTGCGCACAGGTTTTTTCCCGTTAGTGCGTGAGGATGTCGATAAGCTGGAAAATTATGTGCTGGAGTTTGGTTTGCGGGGCCGCAAGCGTTGGCTGCAAGAGGCGGATTGGAACTGGCACCGGCGGTATTCGCTGGAGGAAGAGACAGAGGAAGCCGACGCGGAGACCAAGGAGCGTTTGGCGTTGGTGGATGGCCTGCGGCGGCAGGCCGTGGCGGCGCTTTCCCGCTTTGACCAGTCAATCCGGCAGGCAGAAGATGTGACCGGTCAAGTTACGGCGCTTTATGATTTGCTGATAGACTTGGAGGTGCCTGCTCATCTGGCAAAGTGGCAGGAAATGGCCGAAGCTGAAGGGCGCCTGGCCGATGCCGCCGAACACCGGCAGATTTGGGAAGACATCATGGACTTTTTCGATCAGCTGGTGGAAATCAGCGGCCAGGAAAAGATGAGCCTTAGTGATTTTGCGGCAGTGCTCGGGGATGGCCTGGATGCCGTGAGCCTGTCTTTGATTCCGCCCGGGCTTGACTATGTGACAGTAGCATCCTTTGACCAGAACAGCCTGGCGGGCACCAGAGCTATTTATATCTTGGGGGCCAATGCTGGGATCATGCCCCGGCGTATTGGTGAGACGGGGATGTTTACCGATGCGGACAGGCTGCATCTGGCCGAGGCTTTGGCGCAAATGCCCGGGGAGGAAGGCGAAGCGCCCATGATATCCCGCGGGGGACAGGAACGCAGCTTTGGTGAGCGCTTCCTGCTCTACCGCGGTTTTAATGAAGCCAGCGAGTATCTTTGGGTGTCCTATGCTTTGGCTGATGCTGAGGGAAATGGCCTGCAGCCCGCTGCTTTGGTGGGAAAGCTAAGGCAGTGTTTCCCTAAGCTCAAACTGCTATCGATTCCGTTGGAGACTTTGGGCCGTCACGATATGCTGCAGCTGGCTGCTCCCGGCCCGGCGCTATCGGGGCTGTCCAGTGCGCTGCGGGGGCGGCGGGACGAAGGGAAGATGGATGTTTTTTGGCAGGATGTTTATAACTGGGCCTTGCATCAGCCAGAACGAAAGCGGCCGCTGCAGTTGGCACTAGCGGGGTTAGCGCCGCTAGCTCCCGTAGGAGAAATATCTCCGGAGCTTGCGCAGGCAATCTTCCTGCGGGGAAAATTCCTGCGGGGCAGTGTGACTCAGTTCGAGCAGTTCCGCCGTTGTCCCTTTGCACACTTTGCCAGCTATGGCCTCAAACTGCAGGAACGGCGTACTTATGAGTTCCGGCAGATGGACTTAGGACAGCTTCTCCATGAAGTCCTGCGGGAATATGGGGAAATGGTGGCGCGTGATTATCAGCATCGTTGGCAGGATGTACCCTGGGAAAAACGGGGACAAATCTGCCAGAAGCTGGTGGAGGAAATTGCGCCGCGTTTGCAGAGTGAAATTCTCTTGAGCCGTCCCGACTATCGTCATTACAAGCGGCGTATGGCGGACACGGCCCTGCAGGCGGTTAATCATCTCTCTGCCTGGGCAGCTATGTCGGAATTTCAGCCTGCTTACTTTGAGGAAGGCTTTGGCCATGGCGGCGACCGGGTACAGCTGACACCTTTGCCATTGGGGGGCGGTTTTTCCTTGTCCTTGAAAGGCCAGATTGATCGTTTGGATGTGCATCAGGAAAATCCCTATTTCTTGATTCTCGATTACAAGAGCGGCCAGGCCGCCATCAATCTCTTTGAAGTTTACTATGGGCTCAAATTGCAGCTGTTGGTATATCTGCTGGTAGGGCAGCAGCTCTTGAAACAGCAGGGAACGGAGCGGCTGCCGGCGGGGATTCTCTATGCGCTGCTCCATAATCCCAGCATAGTCACAGATCGGCGGATGACCACGGAGGAAATGCAAGCGGCAATCAAAAAGAAGCTCACCATGCCTGGATGGGTGCTGGCGGATATGGAAGTAATCCGTAGCATTGATGCGGAGCTGGAGCATATCAAGCCGCAGACAAAAAAGGATGGGGAGCTGGACAGCAACACCGTCAAAGGCCACTATATCCGCACCCAGCAGGAATTTGAACTGATGCTGGGGTATGTGGACTACATATTGAAGGACACTGGCCGTGCTATTTTGGGCGGGGATATCCGCATAAGTCCGTGCCGCTATGACAAAAATCCCAAGCGCACGGCTTGCACGTATTGCAATTACCGGGTGCTCTGCGGTTTTGAGCCTGATATTGCAGGTTTTGCCTACCATGAGGTGAGCAATTTTGATGAGGAAGAAATGGAACGCCGTATGGCGGAAAAGATTGGAAGAGAGGATTTAGCTCATGCCATATACCAAGGACCAACAGACAGCCATTGAGGCCAGGGGCCGCAACATCCTGGTGGCTGCTGCCGCCGGTTCCGGTAAGACCCGGGTGCTGGTGGAGCGCATTATCCGCCAGCTCATTGCGGGCGAGCTGGATGTGGATGAACTGCTGGTGGTGACCTTCACCAACGCGGCGGCGGCCGAGATGCGTGAGCGCATTGAGGCTGCTTTGGAAACGGAATTAGCAGCAGTAACCGACAGGAAAATTGCTGCCCGGCTGGAACGGCAGATGGTACTATTGACTGGTGCCGATATCTGCACCTTTCATTCCTTCTGCCAGCGGCTTATCCGCCAGCATATCGATGCCCTGGAGGTAGATCCAAAGTTCCGTCTGGCCAGTGAACAGGAGTTAGTGCTCCTTAAAAACGATACGTTGGAAGCCATGCTGGCAGAAAAATATGAACGCCCGCTGGAAGCAGAAAAACTGCCCGATTGGGAGGGCTTTATTTCCTTTATGGACGATTATGGCGATGAAAAGGGAGACGAGGAAGTCAAGCAGGCGGTGTTAAGGCTTCATACTTTTGCGCAGAGCCAGCCTTTTCCGGAAAAGTGGCTGCATAGCCAGCAGGCAAGGCAGGATGAGAACCTTGCCAATTCGCCATGGCTGGCTGCGGCAGTGCCGGAGATGCGGGCCAGCCTGCTGGCAGTTATCAGCCAGTATGAGGAAGCCGCCGCCTTGGGCAAGGGGCAGGATGATCCGGCCCTGTCTGCGGCCTGGCAGCCTTATGCTGAGCTGATGCAGCAGGATTTGGCGGGGCTCGATGCCATCCGCGAAGCCTTTAACGTGTTGGAGGCTAATCCCAGCGGAAAAACGTGGGATGAACTGGTCCGGCAGGTCAGCAAATTCTCCTGGAAGGCTATGCGGGGAAAAATCTATAACGATCTCAAGAATCTCTATCCGGACATCCGCGAACAGTTTAACGGCCGGCGGGACGCGGTAAAGAAAGCCCTGAAAAAATTTGCCGATAATTATCTGGGGCAGGAAGCTGCCCAGATTGCGGAAGATATTGCGGCCAACCAGCGGACAGCTTCGATTTATGTGCAGCTGGCGCTGGATTTTGGCAGGGCGCTGCAGGAAGCGAAAAGGGAGCGCAACATTCTGGATTTCAACGATCTGGAGCATTTTGCGCTGGCAATCCTCTGTGCTTATGACGAAGCGGGGGCGGTTATGCCCAGTCCCGCTGCGCGCTCCTTGCAGGAGAAATATAAGTCTATCATGGTGGATGAGTATCAGGATACCAATGGCGTGCAGGAGGCTATATTGAATCTCATTGCCCGCGAGAACAACCGCTTTACAGTTGGCGATGTGAAGCAGAGCATCTATCGTTTCCGTCTGGCCGATCCCTATCTCTTTCAGGCCAAGTACGATAGTTTCCCCGAAAAACCAGCGGCAGAAGATAAGAATCAGCGTATCAATATGAAGCAGAACTTCCGCAGCCGGGAAGAGGTGCTGGCGCCGATTAATTTTATCTTTGACCAGATCATGACCAGAGGGGCAGCTGAAATAGAATACGATGTCAACAGCAAGCTTTATCCTGGCAAGGATTATCCTGCTCATACGCATAGCTTTGCCGGGACGGATGGTGCTATGGAATTGGATTTGGTCCTGCGGGGCGGTCCGGAGGAAAAGACAGTATCGGCGGAAAATGCTAGTGAGGAGGATACCGAGGATTTGTCCGGCTTCAAACTGGAGGCGGCCTATATCGCCAGGCGCATCGGCCAGCTGATGGAGCAGGGCTATATGGTCCTCGATAAAGACAGCGATACCTATCGTCCGCTGGAGTTCCGGGATATTGCAGTGTTGCTGCGGGCAGTCAGCGGCAAGGCCAGCATCCTGCTCGAAGCCTTGCGGAAAAGCAGTATTCCCGCCTATGCGGAGGTAGATGGCGGCTACTTTGAGGCGGCAGAGGTGCGGCTGGTGCTGGCCCTGCTCACAGTCATCGACAATGTACGTCAGGATATTCCGCTGGCAGCGGTGCTGGCTTCGCCGATTGGCGGTTTTTCCATGGAGGAACTGGCCAAAATCCGTTTGGCGTCGGCTACGGGCGATTTGTATGATGGCCTGCTGGCCAGCTTTTCGGTGGACAGCGAAATGCCGCAGGAACTTGCGGCCCGCACTGCGGCATTTCAAGCAGAACTGGCCAAATGGCGCAGCTACGCTGTAAGCCACAGTGTGCCTGAACTTATCTGGCTCTTGTATCGGGAGACCGGCTACTATGATTATGTGGGCGGTCTTAAAGGCGGTCTTTTGCGTCAGGCCAATCTGCGCATGCTGGCAGATCGGGCGGCAGAGTATGAGCGCAGCAATTATCGTGGACTCTTCCGTTTCTTGCGCTTTATCGAAAATCTCAAGAAGCGGGATACGGATCTATCGGTGGCCCGTACTTTGGGGGCCAGCGAAAACGTAGTGCGCATCATGAGTATCCACCGCAGCAAGGGATTGGAGTTTCCCGTGGTCATTGTTGCGGATATGGCTAAGAAGTTTAATCTGCGGGATGCTACGGGCACCTTCTTGCTGCACAAGGAACTTGGAATTGGTGTGCGCATTGCCGAGCGGTCGCAGGTGGGGCGGCAGATCTATAAATCCCTGCCCTGGCAGGCGGTAGCGGCCAAAATCCGCGCCGAGTCCAAGGCGGAGGAAATGCGTATCCTTTATGTGGCCATGACTCGCGCCCGTGAAAAATTGATTTTGACTGGCGTTATCGCTGAGGAAAGTGCTGAGAAAAAAGCCCAAGGCTATTGCCGCTATGTGGCTAGGAAGGAGGCGCAGCTGCCGGACTTTGTCATTATGGGGGCCGATAGTTACCTTGACTGGGTGGCCTTAGCCTTGAGCCGTCATAGTGCAGGAAAGACGCTGCGGGAAATGGCGGGGATTAGCGAGGACTGCGCGCTGGAACAGGAGCTGGAGCCTGCGGCCCAGCTGCAGATAAATCTTTATCCTGCAGCTGAGGTAAGCGAAACGGCAGCTGCGGAAAGCAGTCAGGATGAACTACTGCAGGCTGCCCTTGCCCTAAAACCGATGCCGGCATCTCCGGAAAGGGAAACGGTAGAGGCTATGCTGGACTGGACTTATCCTGATCGGGGCCTTATGAGCGTTCCAGCCAAGCTTACGGTAACGGAGATAAAGCGGCGCTTTGCCATAAGCCAGGAATGGGACGATGATCTGCCTAATGCCCGTCAATTGATTGTACGGAATGAGGAAGGCGAACAGGAAGCTTTCGAGGATGACAAGTCAGAAATTGACAAGTCAAAAATTGACAAGTCACTTTCTGACTTGTCAAACGTGGAGGAAGCCGCTTGGCCACGGCCACGTTTTATGCAGGAACAGGATAAAAGACTCTCGCCGATGGAGCGGGGCACCATCATGCACACGGTAATGCAGCGGCTGGATTTCCATGGCGATTTGAGCTTTGCTGGCATCAAAAGGCAGGTGGCTGGGCTGGAAGCCAAGGGAATCCTGCCGGAAGGAGCAGGAAAAATTGTCTATATTAAGGGCATCCAGGGCTTTTTCCAGTCGGAAATCGGGCAGCAGGTGCTGACAGCTCCCGCGGTTTACCGGGAACTGCCCTTCAGCCGGATGCTTAGGGCAAAAGATTTCTATCCCGAAGTGCAGGAGGAAAGAGAGTTGCTGTTTACACAGGGGGTTATTGACCTGCTGGTGGAAACGGCAGACGGAAAATTAATCCTCATTGACTATAAGACCGACAGGCTGACCGATGCGGCCCGCATCCGGCAGCGCTATCAGATCCAGCTGGATTTGTATCGTCAGGCTGTGGAGGCCATCCTGGGCCGAAAGGTAGACAAAACGTATCTCTATCTGCTGCAAAATGGCAGTTTCGTGGCTATGGATAGGCTAAAGGAAACGGGAAAATGAATAAGGAAAAGTATCAGCAGCCATAGCCAAAGCCTTTGCCGAAAGCAAATTGTTCTGAAAAGATATTTTTAGAAGGGGTTGATACAATTATGGCAACTGAGGAAAGTAAGTTTTGGGGAATACATACTTTGAATGATAATCTGTTCCTTAAAGATAGTATTATTGCAATAGGCTGGTCAGAGATGGGAAACCTTACCTTGCTGGAGGCAAAAAGAGAGGCTTTTAAAGAAAAATATATGCAGGTTTATCCTAATGCTAAGAAGGGGAGCATTGCGACTAGTGCAGGAATGCTTTATCGTTTTTGTCACGAAGTCCAAATAGGAGATTATGTTGTATTTCCGTCCAAGATTAACCGCGAAGTGAATATTGGTGTGATTGAAGGTGCGTATAGTTATGATTCTGCGCAGGCAGAATATGTGCAGACTAGAAAAGTTAAGTGGCTGAAACATTTACCGCGGACGGTCTTTTCACAGGGGGCACTGTATGAAATTGGTTCAGCTATGAGTTTCTTCAGTGTGAAGAACTATGTAGAAGAGTTTATGGGAGCTTTGAATAAGAAGACAAACGAGCTCTTTAGTGCAGAGGCAGAAGACGATAGTGTTGGTGCAACGGCTGATGATATAATTGAAAGTACGAAAGACTTTATACTAAAAGAACTAAGCCGTCAATTAAAAGGCTATGATTTAGAAGAGTTTGTGGCTGATCTTTTAGGAGCGATGGGATATCGGACAATACTATCTCCTCATGGCGGAGATAGTGGTATAGATATTACTGCGTATAAGGATGAATTACCACCACGGATTTTAGTTCAGGTCAAGAGTCAGGACAGCGACATTAAGGAGGCAACGATTCAATCCTTAAAAGGAGCCATGCGTGAAGGCGATTACGGATTGTTTGTTACACTTTCCAATTATACGAAAAATGCGCATAAGTATCTTGAACGCACGCCGATAATTAGGGGGATAAATGGTACAGAGCTGGTAGAATTGATATTGAAATATTACGATGATTTGAGCGATAAATATAAAAAGATGATTCCTTTGAAGATGGTCTATATTCCTGTAATGAAATCAGAGTAGACCATTATGGCAAAATGTTCCTTTTACTTCCAATAGAAACAAGTGATTTTCCTTTAAATGATTCAATAGTCGATAGGCTTGTGCTGGGGAAACGTGGAGCAGGGCGATTACATCTGCCCGGGCCACGTTTCCTTTTTTATTGGTTAGCACAGGCTGGTGAATATGAGGCTATCCAAGAGAGGTGTGTAGGTAGAGTTGCATTGGACAAGATTTGTGCACAATTTTTTTTTATGATAGAATAACGTGTACTTTGTCTTTTTTTCGGCCGGTCTTTGCGAGGACATACGTCCTTGTGTGTGGAGGCGGAAAGGACTATAAATATAAACAGAAGTCCATCCAGGATGGGTAAGAGAAGAGATTAGGAGAGGGGACGTTGCATGGGCAGACATGTTCGTGGACAGGCAAAACATATTCGCAGGCGTGAGGGAAGAAGGCTATGGCAGCAGATGACGGCTGGTGTGCTTACCAGTGCTGTGTTGCTGGGACTTTCGTCGGGCTTGTCTTCTGCCGTGGGGAAACCGGCAGAGCAGGTAGAACCGTCGTTAGTGGTTGCCCGTTATGTATTTTCGGGAGAGAATCCTGTGAGCGAAGAGGAGCTGCAGCAGCTGTTGCAAAGGCACCGCCGGCAGCTGGCGACACTGAAGCAGCTTGAAGAACAGGCGAAAGAAGTGCAGAAATATTTGCGCGAGCGGGGGCATTTCGTAGCCACGGTCTATTTGCCGCCGCAGGGCTTTGCAAATGGAACGGTGGAGATGCGGATCGTGCCGGGGCATTATGGCCGCGTAATCGTCAAGAATGAGTCATATGCAACGGATGAAGCGGTACGTCGTGAAATGGGTATCAAAGCCGGCGATGCGGTAGAACGTGAGACGCTGGAACGTGGTGTCTGGCTGGCTGGTGATATGCAGCGGCTGGAGGTAAAAACACAGCTGCAGGCGGGAGAAAAAACGGGAACGACCGATCTGATCGTACATGTCAAACCGAAAGGCAAGCGGATGTGGGGCTATGTTGGCTTCGACAATGGCGGCTACCGCTATACTGGTTCGTATCAATATAGTATGTTTGCTAACTACGCAAGCCCGTTCCGTCAGGGCGATTTGCTATCCGCAGGTGGCGTCATGACCAATCATGGCGGCGATACCTGGAGCGGCTCGGTGTCTTATGTGACGCCAATCCTGAGCCAGGGCAACAAATTCGGTATCAGCTATGGCAAGTCACATTATGCATTGTCCGATCAGCTGTCATCGCTTGGCATGACAGGAACGGCTGATGTGGTAAGTGCCTGGTGGCAGCATAATTTCAAGCGCAGCCGCAAGGCTAATTGGTATGGGACGCTGCGTTTTGACTGGAAGCAGCTTGATTCGGAATCGGATGCTTATGCTTCGCTGAACAATCCGAAGGAAACGCAGAGCTGGTCGCTGTCTATTCATGGCGACAGTCTGGATACATGGGCCAGCGGTGGTAAAAATACCTGGTCACTTACGTACACCCACGGCGATTTGACGATAAAGAATGATTTACAGCGCAGCCTGGACGCAATCCGTGGGAAGGGCGCAGGCGATGGTGCACATACTGCGGGGAATTTTGGCAAGTATAATCTGAGCCTGACGCGGCTGCAGCGCATCGATGACCGGCTGGCTTTGTGGCTGAGCTATGAGCGGCAGTGGGCGGAGAAGAATCTGGATAGTTCGGAGAAGATGTCCTTGGGCGGCCCCTATGGTGTCAGGGCATATCCGATTGGCGAGGCAGCGGGGGATGATGGCTGGCGCTGGACGACGGAACTGCGCTGGAATATCCCGCAGCGTGAAGGCGATAAGAATACCTGGCAGCTCATCGCGTTTGCCGATGGCGGTCATGTGGATTCGTACCACGATGGCAACAGCCGCATCGCAGGCCGGGGGAATGGCCGCAGCCTATACGGCGCAGGCATTGGCGTCAATTGGAGCCATGAAGACAACTGGGCAGCACGCCTCCATTACGCCTGGAAGCTCGGGGCAGAAAAGGCTGAGTCCGATAATGATGCGAATGGCCGGTTGTGGTTCCAGCTGTATAAATTCTTTTGATACCGTAGACGATAGAGAAAGTATTCCGGCATGAAGCCGGAGAAGGATAAAGGGAGTTAGTTTATTTCATGCGTATAACGAGAAAGCGGCGTCGTGCCGCAGAGCGGCGCCTGAAGCAGAAGCATCTGCTGACGCAGGGGCTGCGCCGTGGTGCAGGGGTCGTGGCAGCAGGTGCCATGATGATCAGCGGCAGCCAGCATGGCTGGGCATTGCCGCAGGGGGGACAAGTCGCTGCCGGTGCGGCAGAGATTGCGCAGAAGAATGCCGAAATGGCAATCCGCCAGCAGTCACAGAATGCAATTATCAATTGGCAGTCGTTCAACATTGGCGCCAATGAGCGTGTCAATATCTTCCAGCCAAACAGCCAGGCTGCCTTGCTGAATCGCGTCATGGATGGCAATGTGACGCAAATCATGGGGGCGTTGCAGGCCAATGGCCGCGTGTTCATCGTCAATCCCGCCGGGATTTTGTTTGCACCTGGGGCGCAAGTCAATGTTGGCTCCTTGGTGGCGTCAACGCTGCAGATCAGTAATGCCGATTTCATGGCTGGCCAGTATGCTTTTGTCAGCCAGAAGGACGGCGGCAAGATCATCAATAAGGGGGAACTTATTGCTAAGAATCAGGGATTGGTGGCACTGCTCGGCCAGCAGGCGGAAAATGATGGTATCATCGTGGCCAAGAAGGGCACGGCTGCGTTAGCAGCTGGCGAAGCGATTTCGCTGGATTTCGATGGGGATGGCAAGGTAGCAGTTGTCCCCAGTAAGAACGCAGTAGAGCATGTAGTGACGAATAAGGGCCTCGTCGAAGCCGACGGAGGTCTGGTTTTCATGTCCGCAGCAGCGGGGGAAGAACTCACGGATTCCGTCGTTAACCAGGAGGGCATCGTGCGGGCCCAGAGTCTTGCCGGCAAGCGCGGTGAGGTAGCTGTCACGGCAGCGACGGTAAACGTAAAAGCTGGCAGCGTCATCGATGCCAGCGGTGACGATGGCGGCAAGGTGGAAATCGGCGGCGGCTGGCAGGGCAGCGGCGAGCTGGCACATGCCAAGCAGGTCACGGTGGAAGCAGGCGCTGCCATCAAGGCTGATGCGACGGCGGCTAACGGCAATGGCGGTGAGGTCGCTGTCTGGTCGGATGGCCGGACGGATTTTCATGGCAGTATCTTTGCCAAAGGCAAAGGGACTGGCGACGGTGGACGTGTCGAGACGTCGGGACATGAATTGTCTGTTACCGGTCATGTTGAGGCGGCAAGTGAACAGGGCGCAAATGGACAGTGGCTGCTCGATCCCTACAATGTGACCATCACGGATAGCGGCACAGGCGATGCAGTAGATGGCAATAGCTATACGGCGGCGAAAAGCGATTCGAAGATAGCCAATACCGTGGTGAATGCAGCGCTGCAGGCCAATACGGATGTCAAGATCTCGACGGGCACGGCTGCTGGTGGTGACAATGGCGACATCACCATCAATGGCAGCATACAGAGCAGCGGCAAGAATGCGACGTTGTCGCTGGAAGCGGCTCGCGATATCATCATCAACAAGGATATCACGGGCGAGCAGCTGAATCTTGACTTCAAGTCCAACAGCGGCAACGGTGGTACGTTCATGGGGGGCAAGATCAAGCAGGCTGCAGACTCTACGATTACGACTAACGGGGGAAGTGTCTACTTCCATGGCGGCAATACCGATGATATGGCCCGGGCAACGGTAACCGGGGAAAGCGGCATTCAGCTGGCTGGCACGATAACGACGGCTGGCGGCAATATCACCCTGCATGGTGCGACCAATGAAAAAAATGCCGATGGTGTCCAGATTACCGGCAAGGTATATGCTGGCGCTGGCAAGCTCGCCATCTTGGCGCATAATGAAAAGGGTGGCAATGGGCTTGCGTATGATGGTGAACTGTCAGCCAAGGATATGCAGCTCACGATGGATGCGGCAAAAGGCACAGGCAAGATAACAAGTACAGCGGATGCTGATGGCAATAAAGGTACCCTTAGCATTCAGACCGAAACCAAGAATGCTGCGATATCACTGGGTAGCGGCGTGGGGCTCAATATAACGAATGCCCTGTTAGGTGGCGGCTTTGCAACGACGCAGATTGGTGCGGCAGATAATGCTGGTACGATTCAGGTCGGCAGTGCGGTCAGCACAACGGGGGATTTGACGTTGTATGGCGGTTCGATTGCCGTCGGGGCAGCGCTTACGTCGGATAAGAACATTTCGCTGAAGGCAAGTGACAAAATCACAGGCACAGCGGCTGGCAAGGTCACCGCAGAGGTCCTTGATGTGGAAACGAAAGGCGATGTCCAGTTAAGTACGGATGTCGCCATCCTCAAGGGTAAGGCCAATAGCTTTGACATCACCAATACCAGCACGAGTTCGATGAAGCCGATGACGCTGGGCGCTGAGGATATGAAGTTGACGGCGGCGAAGGATATTTCAATCAAATCCAGCGGGATTTTGACTTCTGTGGCGGGGGCTATAAGCTCAGCTGCGGGCGATATTGCACTGCAAGCGGATTCCTTTGCCTTGACGGACGATTCCATCCAGGGCAAGGGGAAACTTACGATTGACACCCTGACGGCCGGCAAGAGTTTCGGTGTGGGTGGTGCTGCTGGCGATGTGGAATTAGCAGGTGTTGGGTTTGCTGCTGCCGGTTTTTCGGCTATCCAGTTTGGTAGCCAGGATACCGGTGCTATCCGTATCGGCACGCTTAACGTAAAAGATGCGGTATCCTTTACCTCCGGCAGCTCCATAACGGTTGCGGGCCAGCTATCGTCAAATGGCAAAGATATGGCCTTTACAGCCGAGGGCGCGGATGGTTTTCAGCTGGAAAATGGCAGTGTGCTGGAAGCCGGGGCAGCAGATATCGCTATCCAGGCAGATAAGCTGACGCTGGCGGGCGCGTTTTCAGCGCAGAATACGGGTACTTTGTCTTTTTCGTGCAGAAGTACAGATGCCTATACGATTGGCGGTAATGATGCTGCCAGCTATATAACGGATGAAAGCCTCCAAAAGATAGGCGATACGTTTAAGAATGTCGTCATTGGCACGGAAAGCGGCGGTGCTGTAACGCTGGCGGATATTACTAAGCCACCGGCTTATCTGACGGTAAAATCCGGCAGCACGGCGACGGTTACCGGAACGGTCAAAGCAAACTCGCTGGTGCTGGCGGCAAAAGAAGGCATTCAGGAAGCTGGTGGAAGTATCAAGGCCGAATCCCTGCTGCTGCAGGGCGGCAAGGCCGACCTTACGGGAGCAGGCAATGAAATCCAGAACCTGGCTGCTGACGTTTCCGGTGCGCTGGCGGTAAACAGCAGCGCAGATATGACCATTGGCCAGGTGGAAGACCGCAATGCTGAGAAGGTAGTGAAGAAAGAAGGAATCACCACCAAAGGCGGCAGTGTCAAGATTACCATGGATGCCGATAAAAAGCTGACCATGGGGACGATCGATGCCGGCAGTGCCAATATCACGATTTCCGCGGATTCGATTGCCAAAGGGACGAGCACAGGCAAGGTGACGACGAGCGGCAAGGTGCAGCTCTATACGACTACGGCGAATAAGATGATTGCCATTGACACCGAGGAGTATGAGGGTGCTATGAATATCGATAGCGACTCGTTTGCCAAGGGCGCATTCAGCAATTCCTATGGCGAGCTTATCATTGGCCGCCGGACTGATGAGCAGGATGGCAGTTCGCAGCAGGGCAAGGTCATCATCAAGCATACGAACTTCAGCTCGAAGACGACGGTGCGCACGGAGAATCAAGTAGAGTTTGCTGATAGCAATATCGTCGGTGGCGACTTGACGGTTCATGCGACGGGATTGCAGCTGGATAAGGACAGCACGACCGATATCAAGAATCACAACCTCAATCTCAATCTGACGGACAGCCTGGATTTGGGCGAAGGTGTTATCAATGGTTCGGGCAAGCTCAATATCACGACGCCGGAAGGAAAGAATATCTATCTGGGCGGTACGGATTTTGCCATGCCAGCAGCTGAAGACAATGGGTATAAAATCGGCTATGGTACGGTCAATTCCAACCTGACAGGTTTCAGCGATTTTGGCATCACGACGAAGGAGAATGTCTATCTTTATGCAGGCGGTATCGATAAATCGGTTAAGATTGCTGGAGCCAAAGGCATCCATGTTGTCGAGGATGTTACGCTGGGAAGCGCAGATCCTGCGGCGGCGACGGAGCTTACGCTGAATAGTGCTGCTGGTACGATTGACGTGGCAGCGGGCAAGACGCTTACCATCAATGGCGCCAATACGGTTGTCAATGCTGCGGCAAAGGAAGTCAAGCTGGCTGCTGGTGCCAAAATCGAAGCCAAGGCTGAGATGGCAGGCGCAGCTGCGGGCAAGGGCGGCGTTACGCTGACGGCTGATGCGCTCGAATTGGGCACCAACGCCAAGATCGATGGCGGTGCTGGCAGCTTTACCTTGCAAACGGACAAGCTGACGGTGGATCGTGCGGACAGCGTGACCAATATCGAGGGCAAAGGCAAATTGACGCTGGCTACGAAAAGCGCTGCGGCGAAGATGTTTGTGGAAAACGAACTGACTACGGCGGAAAATGGCTTGCATGTCACGGCTGCAGATATCAATGGCGGTGTCTTTGGGGCTGGCTTTACGGAGCTTTCGCTGGGCAATGAAAAGGGAACTGGTACCCTGACGATTGATAGCGTTGCTTTTAAAAATAGCTTGACGCTGCAGAATGGCAGCAGCGGGGCCATCGTCTTCCAAGGCAAAAACAGCGTGGCGGCTGGCCAGGCGGTGACGCTCAAGGCTGGCAGCATACGCAATGCGGACGGCGGCAGTTTTGAGGCCCAAAGTGGCCCTGCCGGAGCTAGCCAGCTCAACATCTATACGAATGATTTGAGTAAACTTACGGGCACAGCTGGCAATACCATCCGCGGAACGGGGACGCTCGGGCTTTCGACTTATGATGGCACGACGGCTATCCATATTACCAAAGACGCTCAGGCTGGTGGCTTGAATCTCTATGATGCGCTGCTCAATGGCACGGGTGCCTTTGCAGACACGTTCAGTGCGTTTGCCATCGGCAACGACACGCAGCAAAGCATCACGGTCAGCGGTGGTACACTGGCGAAGCCGACTACGCTGACTACCAGCGCGGAGGGCAAGATTACCGGCAGCGGCCTGCAGGCAGCGAGTGTTGCCTTTGTTGGCGGTGACGTAGAGCTTACGGGCGACAATACCATCGGTACGGTCGCGGCCAATGTAAGGAGCCTGTCGCTGGAAGAAACCGCAGGCAAGCAGCTGACGGCCGGCGAAGTAAATGGCGTCAAGGGAATCGCGGCGACTAGTGGTGACATCGAGCTCACAACAGACCAGTTCGATATCGCTGGCGATGCCAAGCTATCGGGCAAGGGCAAGCTGACGATTGCGCAGAAGACGGAAGGCGTCGCCTTGAATATCGGCGACAATGCCATCAAGGATCATGGCGCCGGTGCCCTCAATATCAAGTCGGAATGGTTTGCCGGCCATGATAAGAATCCAGCTATCCAGGATGGGTTCCGTCATATTTATCTGGGCGGCGGTTATGGCGATGCGCATATCGATTCTTCGACGGATCTGCATTTCCTCGATCCAACGACCGTTCGCTCTGGTTTTGAGACAGCAGTGACGAAGGCCAGGACGACGACCATCAGCGGCAAGACGCATATCCATCTGGCCGGTACCGATGGGATCGAGTTCATGGCACAGAAGTTCAAGATGAATGGCACGAGTACCATCGAGACCGAAAGCGGTGATATCAGCATTACGGCTGATGAAGTCGAACTGGCCAGCGATTCTTCGACGGGAACCATCATGACTGGCACGCAGGGCACTGTGAAAGGCGGTCAGCTAAACATCAAGACGCTGGATGAGAACCGCAGCATCAAAGTCGGTACATTTAATGGTCAGGTTGCGGCAGATGCGCTCTATCTTGACTCGTCATATTTTGACGCATCCTCGACGACGCGTATTTTTGCGAAAGGTTTTGATGCCATCAATATCGGCCGCGGTGACGGCCAGGGAAGCTATGAACAGTCTGGCAGTATTGCCTTTGAGGATACGGTCAATGTCATCCAAGGGTACAAGAATTCCAATGCCGCAGTAAAAATCAGCGGCAAGATGTCCTTTGGCGAGAAAGATTACAACATCCGCAGCCAGAATGTCGTCCTTTCCGGGGCCGATATCGAAACGACTACGGGTAATGTCAACATCACGACGAACAGCCTGACCAACGATACGAGCCAGGGACGCAACAGCATCAAGACCACCCAGGGTGGTAAGCTGACGCTCGATACGTTCGATAAGGACAGAGAAATCCATATCGGCAAGACGGGCACGTCTGGCCTCGATATCGATAAGGAATGGTTCGATACCGATACGACCACGGAAACCTCGATCTTCCATGGCTTCAATGAAATCAACTTTGGTGGCGAAGATCACACGGGAAATATTTCTGTCAATGGTTTTGAAGTGCCGAAAGCCGATGGTACGAAGCCGAGCGTAGTGAATATCAAGACCCAGGGCAATGTCGCCCAGCAGGAAAATGGTGGCGGCCTCGTGGCAGATAAAGTGACGATTGCCGCTGGTGGCAACGTGGACTTGACGAATTCCGAAAACCACATCCAAGAAATCGGCGATGTGACGGGTAAGAAGATTGACATCAAGAATAACACGTCAACAAGCAGCAAGACAACAGAAACGACAACCATCACGGGGCATATCCAGGGCGAGACGATTACGGTCCAGACGGATGGAAGCATCAAGATTGACTCGTCCGGCAGCCTGGAGTCTACGTCCGGCGGCGTGACAATTGACGCAGGCAAAGGTCATTTCATCAATGAAAATACCAATCCGGGCAGTCAAGTGATAAAGACGCCGGATTCGCAGCGCTGGATTATCCATACGGATAGTCCGGAAGGCGACAATCCTGGTACGCTTGTGCCCGATGGTATCCGTTATAATACGAAAGATAATTCCGAAGTCAAGAACCCGGAGAGCAAGGACTATGGTTGGGATAAGGATGTCATTGCCTATACGAAGCCGCTTGTTGTCAATGTGACGTCGGAACGCGTTTACGGCGACGGAAATGCGAATTTCATCACTGGCGATGCGTTCAAGGCAGAAAATGCCGATAAGGAGCATAAGGGCACGGCAACGGAGCAGGCAAAGTATGCTAAGCTGCTGGAAGATCTGCGCAACAATCCGGATAAATCCTATAAGTGGGATGATAAATTGACACCGGCAACAGCTGTGAATACAGCAGGCGGGCCGGCCGCTGGGGCCATTTATGGCAACGCCAAGGAAGGCGGCATTGCCGGGAAGAACCGTCAGATCGAATACGTGGGAGACAATAACCTCAACGCTACGGTCAATATTGATTTCAAGATTACACCGCGTACCGTAACGGTAACCGCTGCCAATGATACGAAGACATATGATGGTAAGGCATATACCAGCAATGAGAATGGCAACGGTCAGGTGACCTATGAAAATATCTATACAGAAGACAAAAATGCGGAAGGGGGATTCAAGGAAGGCATCATTACGGGCGGCAGCATCCGCTATGGTACGGCACAGTCTGGCAAACCGTCGGCCGAAGGTGCCAAAGATGCTGGCAGTTATGCCATTGGCATTCAGGACAGCGACCTTACATCCAATGGCAACTATGTATTCGTCTATCAGGATGGTACACTTACCATTGACAAGCGCAAGCTGGCAGTGAGCGCTGGCGATGTGCAGAAAGTCTACGGTACCGACGATCCGTCGTCGGTGGCCGGGACCGTAACCGGCGGCAGCCTGGCTGATGGCCAGCAGTCGCGGCTGGATATCCAGATGGCGGGGCAGAAGTACCAGAATGTCGGTGAGACCACAGCCGTAACGGTCAATAAAGTGACCATATTGGATGAAAATGGCGAAGATGTCACCAAAAACTATGACATCACGCAATCGGATGGTGTCTTAAAAGTTACGCCGCGTGATGTCATTGTCACGGCGGCAGATTATGAACGCGTCTATGGGCAGGAGAATGATCAGCTTGAACCGGTTGGCCGTGCTGGCTATACGGTCGGTGCGGCCGTCGATACGGCAGAAGAGCATACTGGCCTGGTTAATGGCGATACGCTCTCGGCGGTGACCATCAGCAAGGATGTGACGGGAATCGACGCGCTGACCGATGCTGGCACTTATGCGGGCACTATAAAGGCCGCGGGCGGAACCATCACGCCAGGAAAGGCCCAGAATTACCACATCATCTATAAGGATGGCAATCTTGTCATTCACAAGAAACAGGTTGTAGTAAAGGCGGTGGATGATAGCCGCAAATACGATGGAACTTCCTATACTGGCGGCAATGGTGTCACCTATGAGGGCTTCCTGCCTGGTCAGGATATCACCAAGATTGCTGAAGCATCCGGTGAGATCCAGTATGGCAGGACAAAGGATGCCGGGCAGGAAAATGCCCAAGGGGCTGTGCATGCTGGCAGCTATGCCATTGGCATCCAGGACAGCGATCTTGCGGCTAAGAATTATGAATTTGTCTATGAAGACGGCCGTCTGACGATTACGCCGCGCCGGGTCAAGGTAAGCGTAGACGATGGTACACGCGTCTTCGGCCAGTCCAATGATGTAGTCAAAGTTGCGGGGCATGCAGTTGATGAAGCTGGTTATGACAGCCTGCTGGCAGGCGATTCCTTCGCGGACTTCTCGATAACTTCGGCAGCTGATGAGAAAGCAAACGTTGGTGACTACTCCATGCAAGTCAAGGAGGCAGGCTTTTCCAAAGACAGCGTGAGCTGGAGCACGGATTACAGCATAACGGCTGAGCCGGGCAAATTGACGGTCACGCCGCGTGAAGTACGCATCACCGCTGGTTCGGCTTCACGTAAGTACGGGGAGGAAAATCCGGTGGTCAAAGCCTACACGGTAGAGCGCGGCGACAGCCGCACGACGCGGGGCTTGTTGTTTGGCGATACGCTGGCAGATGTTACGCTGTCTTATGATGCAGGCATCACGCCGGCAACCGGACAGGGCGATTATGCAGGTGTCATCCATGTCGATAAAGACTGGACCTTCCAGGGAACGAGCGTGGATAACTATCGGTTCGTCTATGTGCCGGGCGACTTGGAAATCACATCGGGCGGCTTGCCGGCAAATAAGCCGGAGCCCAATCAACCGATAGGGCCAACGCCGAAGGAGCAGCCGATAGAGCCGCAGCCGAAGCCTAATAAACCGATAGGGCCAACGCCGAAGGAGCAGCCGGTAGAGCCGCAACCGGAGCCCAATCAACCGATAGGGCCAACGCCGAA
>NZ_FOQK01000001.1:95928-170930 GCF_900113715.1 Pseudoselenomonas ruminantium
TAGAGCCGCAACCGGAGCCCAATCAACCGATAGGGCCAACGCCGAAGGAGCAGCTGGTAGAGCCGCAACCGGAGCCTAATCAGCAGGTAGAGCCAGTGCCGAAGGAACAAGAGCCAATAGAGTTGCAGCCCAAGGAATATCAACCGGATACACTGCGCATTTCCGAACAAGTATCATTGCCGGGAAGAACAATACAGATTCCGGAGACGTATGCTCCTGGTGCTGAACCTGTTCCGGTGGTTGATACGAATCTGCCAGCTGTTGACGTGCCCATCAATACGAAGGGGACGCAGGCTCAGCCAGATACGGTAGTTATCACTACTGGCGGAGACAAGCCTGTGGCTTCGTCGTTCCAGTCCAATCCGGATGGCTCGTTTGTCTTGACGGTGCAGGCAGATGCCGGACCGCTTGCGGGCGAAGATGTCCGTGTGGCTGGCTATATGGAACACAGTGGTCAGAGTGAGACGCCGGGCGCTATTCCCGTGCTGTATACGGATGGTGAGTCGAAAAAACTCGATGGCATTTACACCATCAATTATGCCTCGGATAAGCTGACCATTATGCCGTCAGCCCAGAAGGTCACGATTCCGGAACCTACGGAGATACGCCGGGAGTCAACCAGCAAGTATGACTTCATGTACCAAAGCCGTGAGGGCAGTTATGATGTCAGCTATGGCAATGGCATCGTGGCAATCTATCCGCAGGATGAGGATTCGCGAAAAGTACTGACCGATGACAGCAAAAAGGCTGGCCGCACCGTTCTGTCTGCCGGCATCTTGTCGGCTGTGCAGAATCTTGGTGTCATGCCAGATCAGATCCGGGCAGTATATATGTTTACAAAAATCGTCTAAGGAAAAAACGACGCCACATTCGGGTAGTACCGAATGTGGCGCCGTTTTTTATTGTCAAAAGGCGCTGACCAGTCAAGTTGACTTGTCAGCGCCTGTAACTTCTTTTGGTGGAGATGAGGAGAATCGAACTCCTGTCCGAAAATACTGATCCATGGATTTCTCCGAGCGCAGTTTGTGGTTAGATTTAAGAAATCAGCCATCCACAAACAAACGGCATCATTCCGATCTCGATGAGAGTTCCCGTAAATGCCTCCGAGAATTGGCACTTAGGTATCCCGCTATTTGCCCCTTATCCATCCTCGCGGGAGAAGGACGGACAGGGGTTAGCCTTAAGCGGCTAAAGCGTAATCTTCGTTAGCTTTTATATTTAAATAAAAGTTTTCACCTTACTGACGGGTTGATGACCCCCCGGCTCGCTATCCACAGAGCATATATCCCCGTCGAGACCATTACATCCCCACGTAATATGTGCTCCTGAGAGCATTATTCTATTGTGCTATATATTATAGTTAGGTAGTATGTGTTTGTCAAGGAAAAAAGAAGCCGCTGCAGGGAATTTCTGGTAGACAAAAAGCGGGGAAAAGGCATATAATGAAGGGCGGGAATTTTTCAGGCAGATTCCCGTTGACTATGAAAGAAAGGCTGGTGAGGAAAATGGACGATCACCCTGGAACGGCAGACCCTAAACGATGCAAGTTCAATACCATTGGGGAAGGTGCGCCATTTTCCTGCCCGCTGCGATGAAGCTGGCTGGCGATGGTGCTGTTTCCTCATGAAGAAAGGAGACATTCAGCCATGCTTCAGATTTACAAATCGCTGGAGAGCGGCCCTTTGCAGGAGCTCACCTTGAAGACGTTGGAAAAGGGTGCCTGGATCAATATCGTCGATCCGACGCCTTATGAGCTGAAGGTGGTCAGCAATCTGACCGAAGTCGATCCGGACTTTCTGCGTTCCGCACTCGATGATGAGGAGCGTTCGCATACGGATATCGAGGACGACTCGGTCATGGTCCTGACCAACGTTGCAGTCTGCCGCGGGCAGGACAGTTATGATGCCCTGCCGCTGGCTATCATCGTCACGGAGGAGTACATCATCACCGTCTGCCTCGAGGAAACGCCAGTCATGGCCGAGTTCAACGAGCGCACGGCGAAACTGTTCCGTACTTATAAGAAGACGCGCTTCCTGTTCCAGATCCTGTATAAGTCCATGACGTTCTATCTGCGCTATCTGCGTCAGATCAGCAAGCTGTCCGATGATATTGAGAACCAGCTGCGCCATGATATGAAGAACAGCGAGATCCTGCTCTTGCTTGAGCTGCAGAAGGGCTTGACGTATTTTAATGCGGCTATCCGCTCGAATGGTGCCGTGCTCGACAAGCTGCTGCGCATGCGCAACAATCCGCAGCTCACGCCGATCCTCAAGGCATATGATGAGGACGAGGATCTGCTGGAGGATGTCATCATCGAGAACAAGCAGGCCAAGGAAATGGTGGAGATGTATAGCAAGATCTTGGCACGCATGGCCGATACGTTCACATCCATCATTGCGAATAATCAGAACCTCGTGATGAAGTTCTTAGCGGCAATGACAATCATCATCGCTATCCCGACTGTCGTTTCGAGCTTCTTTGGCATGAATGTGCCAGTGCCTTTTGCCGACGATGGCCATGGGTTCTTGTATGTCATGATCATTGCCTTTGGCATCAGCATCTCGGGTGCTTATGCTTTGTGGAAGAAAGATATGTTTTGAGAGGAAGCTGCCCTATGATGGTCGAGTCGAAGCTGAAAGCCGGTGTGATATTCGGAGACACGGTGAATCAGGAATATGTGTATATGCCCGGCAGTGAGGTTGGCATGGCACAGCCTATCTGTGTCTATGAGTCTGAGGGCAGCCGCGCGGATGTCGATATGCAGGAGGCTCTGCGGCTGGTCCGTGTGCGCAGCCTGCGCCCGGCCAAGCATCCCTTGCTGGGAGATAGTTCCTGCTGAGGATAGGACAATAAAAAAGAAGTTTTTGGCTGACAGAGTATTTCTGTCAGTTTTTTTGTGTGCGCGGAGCAGGAATCTTTTCAGCAAAGTAGAATTAAGCAGGTAAGACGGAATATTCGAACGATAGGGACTAGGGAGGGAGAGTATATGTTTTTCATGAAGTCTGTGCGCGGCAAACTGACCGCCTTGTTCGCAGCGGTCAGTGTGGTAGCGACACTTGCTGTAGGTGGTTATTTCATCTATACGACCATTGCGGATAACGATAAGCTGGTGGCTGAATACCGGCAGGAATTGGCCGAGCATTATGACCGGGAACTGCGGCTCCAGACGGAGGGCGTAGTCTCGTCGCTCAATGGCATCTATGCGCGGCAGCAATCGGGGGAACTGACCGAGGAGCAGGCCAAGAGCCTGGCTCTCGATGTCATCCGCTCCGTGCGTTATGATGAGGGAAAGGGCTATTTCTTTGCCGATGAGAAGAATACAGGCATTTGTGTAGCCCATGCGGCATCCAAGGAATCTGAGGGACGCATGCGCCGGAATGACAAGGATCCCAATGGCGTTCCTTATATGGAAGATATGTTCAAGGTAGCCCAGAATGAGGGTGGCGGTTTTGTGGATTTCTCCTATCCGAAACCGGGAGAGAAAGAGTCCCTGCCCAAGCGCAACTATGTGCTGGAGTTCAAACCGTACCAGTGGATTGTAGGAACAGGTTCCTGGATTGACTATATCGATGCGGAAGCTGCCAAGTATACCAAGGAGATGCAGGAGAAGCTCTACCATAAGGTCCTCATCTCGTCGATCATCATCGTAGTGGTCTCCTTGATCATGGCGATGCTGGGTGTCAAGATTGCGCAGAGCTTCGGTGATCCCATCAGTTTCGTGACAGGGCGTCTGCAGAAATTCGCCCAGGGCGATTACCGGCAGGAGCCGGTCAAGCAGGAATATGTTGACCGCGAAGATGAGATTGGCCAGATGATCGATATCCTCAGAGTACTGGGCGGCAATATGCGCCAGCTGATGGGGGCAATCCGCGAATCGGCTGAACAGGTGGCCAGTGATGCTGCCCAGCTCAATGAGATGACCGCGCAGTCGGCGTCGGCCAGCCAGCAGGTAGCTGACTCGATCACGGATGTAGCCGGAGCTACCAACAAGCAGCTCATGGCAGTCGATGAGGCTTCGCAGTCGATGGAGACGCTCCTGGAGCGCATCGGCGGCATGGCACATAATGCGCGCCGGGCTGCAGTAGAGACGCAGCAGGCAACCGAAAAGGCACAGAACGGCAATCAGGTCGTCACCCGTACGGTCAGGGATATGGCCCGCTTGAGTGAAGTGGTCGGCGAGTCGGCCAAGGTGGTCAACAGCCTTGGCGAGCGGTCGGATACGATCGGGCGTATCACCGATACGATTTCGGGCATTGCTGAGCAGACGAACCTGCTGGCGCTCAACGCTGCTATCGAGGCAGCCCGCGCCGGTGATGCCGGCCGTGGCTTTGCGGTGGTAGCAGATGAGATCCGCAAGCTGGCCGCACAGTCGGAGGAGGCTGCCAGCCAGATCGCAAGCCTTATCGGGCAGATCCAGCAGGAGACGCAACGGGCTGTCACCAGCATGCATGAGGGCACGGACAACCTGGCTACTGCGAAGGAGAGTGTCGAGGAGACGGGCCGTGAGTTCAGTGGCATCGTGGAGCTGGTAGAGAAGATCGCCAACCGTTCCCAGCAGATTGCCAGTGCATCGAAGGAAGCTACGGATAGTGCTGAGGCTTGCCAGACTGCCATCCGGGATATCGAGGGAATGAGCCGCAGCGTGGTGGCCAATTCCGAGACGGTATCGGCGGCAACCGAGCAACAATCGGCTTCGGTCCAAGAGATGAATAATAACAGTTCCCAGCTGGCTAAGATGGCTGGCATGCTGCAGGATGAAGTGCAGAAATTCAAGGTATAAGGTATGCCTGCCCGAAGTGGTTGTTGCCAGGCGGCTTCGGGCAGGGATCTTTATCATATTGTGATGTGTTTTATATTCCAGGAGGTATGACTATGAGCAAATACGCAGGGACCCAGACTGAGAAGAACTTAGAGGCGGCCTTTGCCGGGGAAAGCCAGGCACGCAACAAGTACACGTATTATGCATCGCGCGCCAAGAAGGATGGCTTTGAGCAGATTGCGGCACTGTTCTTGAAGACAGCGGACAACGAAAAAGAACATGCGAAGATGTGGTTCAAAGAACTCCATGATGGGATGCCAGACACGGAGACGAATCTGAAGGATGCTGCTGATGGCGAGAACTATGAGTGGACGGATATGTATGCAGGTTTTGCCAAGACTGCCGAGGAAGAAGGCTTCAAGGAGCTGGCGGCGAAATTCCGCATGGTAGCTGAAATCGAGAAGCATCATGAGGAACGCTATCGTGCCCTGCTGAAGAACATCGAGATGCAGGAAGTCTTCCAGCGCAGTGAAGTCAAAGTCTGGGAGTGCCGCAACTGCGGCCATATCGTGGTCGGTACCAAGGCACCAGAGCTTTGCCCGGTATGTGCGCATCCGAAGAGCTATTTCGAGATTCACGCTGAGAACTATTGACCCCTTCGTAGTTCCGGCGACAACAAAAGGCTGGCAGTTGTTTACTGCCAGCCTTTTGCTTACTTGGTGAGTGTTATGGTCTCGATATGTTCGCCGTCTGTCGTGCAGCCTGTCAAGGTGAGCTCTTGGGCGGTGGCGTGCAAGCGCAGATAATGAGGCGGTGTTGGCTGATAGATAGCACTGCGGTCATAGGTCCTGTCGTCTGGCACCTGGTAGTAACGGTTGCCTGCGGGACCGCTCAGAACGTAGAAGGGGCCATCGTCCGCTGGCTGCAGGTCCTTTATATGGCCACGGCTGCGGTAGGTGTGCATGTGACCGGTCAGGACAAGGTCGATGCCGAGCTCGTCGAATACCGGCATGAATGCATGGCCGATGTCACTGATGCCGTCTTTTTGTTGGGTGCCGAGCTGGTATTCGTCGTAGGCCAGGATGTCCTTGTGCATGAGGACGACCTGCCAAGGCTGATGGCGCCTGTTGGTATCCTGCTTGAGCCAATGCAGCTGGCGTTCGAGCAGGCCGGGCAGCAGCTCGTGCAGTTCGAGTTCCTGCGTATTGAGGACGATGAAGTGTACGGGGCCATAGTCGAAGGTGTAAAAGCTGCCTTGGAACTTGGCGCTGTTGTTGGTTGGCAAAGCGAAAGAAGCAAGATAGCGGCGGGGCAGGCAGAATTTCCAGTCAAGCCCGTAGCATTCGTGGTTTCCCATGACGGGGACGAGTGGATGCTGCTCGGGGATGGTACCCATGGCAGCGAAGAATTTGTCCCAGTGCCAGTCGGATTGGCCGTTGTCGGTAAGGTCACCGACGATGGCAGCGAATTGGCTCTCGGGATGACGCTGCCAGGCTGTCTGGAATGTCTGCTGCCATATATCATAGCTGCCACTGCATTGCGAGTCGCAGAAGATCAGCGCAGAAACTTCGGTGCGGTTTGCTGGCTCTGTCTTGAACTGATGCCAGCGTGTGGCGCGCTCGCCTTGGATGATGCGGTATTCGTAGCTGGTACCCGGGGCCAGTTCTGTCAGTGTGACAGAACTGAAGAAAACAGCCAGCTTGTCTTCGAAGAGCGAGGTGGTAGAGGCGGCCACTTGCTTTGTGGCGCGTATCTGGCTGGCCGGCCGGTATTCGAGCGCGCAGCCGCTCAGGTTGGCGTTGGCCTGCCACATGATGGTGCGGGATGATGCCGCATCGGCTGTGATGATGTGCCGCAGGAATTTCAGCGGCACCGTACCATCGGCCGCTGCGGCAGCTTTTGGCAGCCAGGCTTCGAGTCCCAGCAGGATGGCAGCCTGCCCGCAGTATTTCAGGAATTTCCGGCGAGTGATGTCCATGATGTTCATCTCCTGTGTTCCTCGGCGGCCGCCTTGCGGGCGGCGCTGCGTTCATACCACCAGGCACCGGCGATCAGGATGATGGCAAAGAGGATGACAAGGATCATGCGTGTGGGATCTTCCTGATGGGTAAGCGCATCGTGTCCGATGATGGCCTCGATGCCGGTGGAAGGGAATTTGCCGACAAGCGAGGCGATGACATAGTCGCGGAAGCTCATGGCCGAAAGCGCACCGATGGCGTTGAGCATGACGGAAGGGAAATATGGTACCATGCGGGCGATGAGCATGACGACAAAGCCGCGTTTGCCGCTGTACTTGTCGAGGTTGGAAAGGGTTTTGTTCTTGCTGATGATCTTCTCGGCTGCGTCGCGGAAGAAGAAGCGCAGCAGGATGAAACTGATGGCAACGCCGACAGTCTCAGCGACGACTGACAGGACAATGCCCCAGAAGATGCCGAAGATCAGCGTATTGGCCGTCGAGAAAATGATGGCTGGCGGAAAGCCGAGCGCGTTGACGAAGAGCGTCAGCAGGAAGCTGAAGAGAACGGCCCAAGGCCCGAAGGAGGCGATGTAATCAGCGGTTTCCAAGATATCGCCACGAGCCAGCAAGCCAAACATATGCGGCAGGAATGCCGGATTTATCAAGTGGATGATGACAAAGAGCAGGATGATGGCCAGCGCGGCACCAGCTTTTACCATGCCCATAGACTTTCGAATTTGCAAGAAAAATTACCTCCTGTAGCCGTGAATCGACTCTATTATATCATTAAAAATGACTTGTCAGCTGAAAATAAACTGAGGAAACTGTCATTTTTGATTTGCCTGTGCTAAAATAGAATTGTTATACTATGGGAAAGGTGAAGGTTCATGACAGCAAGAACAGGCAGGCAGTATATTGGTGCAGAGGTACAGGCAGGACTGGCTATGGCCGGCTCAGCGTTGGCCGGTTTCATCGTTGTGCCGTCTCTGCTCTTCCAGCTGGGCATGGACTTTGCCGGTGCCTATACAGCCTATGCTGTGATGGCCATAGCAGCATCCCTGCTGATGGGGTGGCTGCGGCAGCCATTGATGCTGCTGCCCTCCATAGCGGTCAGTACGTATTTGGTCTATCTGGTGGGGATTTCGCAGGGCCTGAGCTGGCAGCAGCTCTTGGGGGCCTGCCTGGCAGCAGCCATCACCGGCCTGCTGCTTTGCCTCAGTCCGTTGCGGCGATGGTTTGCAGATGCCGTGCCGCAGGAGGTCCGGCGGCTTTTGCCTGCGGGGTTGGGGGTGATGCTCATCCTGGCAGGGCTGACACAGGGGCGCATCATTGTGCGCTCGGCTTGGTCAGTCACGATGCTGGGGAACTTCCAGGATCCGCTGGCTTATCTGGGCCTGACTGGCATCATGGTGACGATGGTCATGGTGGCACTGAAGCTGCGTGGGGCCCTGTTTTGGGGCATGGTTGTCACGGCGGCTGTGGCCTTGGCAGAAGGCTTCTGGGTTGTTCCCGCCGCGCCGTTCATGCAGCCAGCCGGCTGGGATCAGGCGGCTGGGCAGCTGACGCTGCTGCCAGGAAGTGAGGCTGCCTTAGGGCATATGCTGGCTGCGGGGGTGACGCTTCTCATCGTGCTGGCCAGTATGAACTGGCTGGCAATCGAGGCGCTGGTGCCGCCCGCAGATGGCCGCTGCCGCCTGCTACCCATGACTTTTGCTTTGAGCGCCGTGGGGGCGCTGGCTGGCTGCCTGCCACTGGTCGTCTCGCCGCTATCCGCAGCAGGGACTGTGGCGCGGGCCAGAAGGCTGGCAGCTTGGAGTGCGGCACTGTTGTTCCTGGCAGCGTTGTTCTGCGAGCCGCTTTTGGCAGCGATGGCAGATTTTCCTGTCATGGTTGTGCCGGTGCTCGTGGGGACAGGGCTGCTGCTTTTGCAGCAGACGGTACAAAGCTTGCAGCAGCGGCCGCTGGCGTGGGATTTCTCCGCACTGGGCGCAGCTGTCTGCCTGCTGCTTTTGATGCCGCTGGCCAATAATATCACAGCTGGCCTGGGGGCCGCATTCATCAGCTGGTGTGTGCTTCGGGGTTGTGAGAGGGGCTGGCGCGTCGTTCCGCTGGCCTCATGGGGACTGGCAGCGGTGTTTGCCGTGTATCTTGCTTATGCGGCTATCTGATGAAGAGATGTAAGATGAATGATTCGAATGATTTAAGGAGTGTACTTTTTCGTGGAATTTAATCGTTATCCGAGAGTTATTGCTGCGGGGACGCTGGTGGGGCTGCTGACGCTGGCACTGCCTGCGTCCGCCCAGGCGGCACGTCATGTGAGTGATGCTTCCCTGCCAGCAACCAGAGTGGCTACGGAGCGCACGGTGAACAGCGGCAGCAGCCAGGCAGTTGCCCGCAATGTCACGCAGGAGTTGTCGTTTCAGGAGCGCATCGATGCGATTCTAAAACAACATGAAGAAGAGGCAAAAAAAGAAGCAGCTATACCGCAGACGGTGTCTGCCTATGATGACTCAATCATAGGTACCGCGCTGGCCAGCCAGCAGCAGTGCGTGGACTATCTGCTGAGTGTCAATCCCAACCCGGATATCTCGGTCACGCCGCAGCAGCTCGTCTCGTATTATTACGAGGAAGGCGCCCGGGAAGGCATCCGTCCGGATGTCGCTTTTGCGCAGGCCCTCAAAGAGACAGGCTTTTTCCGCTATGGTGGCACGGTGACGTCGGATCAGAACAACTACTGTGGCCTGGGGACGACGAGCAGCCAGGTCAAGGGGGCATATTTCAACTCGGCGCAGATGGGCGTGCGTGCACAGATCCAGCATCTGCTGGCCTACGCTTCGACCCGGCTTCCGAACGAGCCGGTGGTCGACCCGCGCTACAATCTGGTGCGTTCCTCCTATGGTGAGCGCACCCTCAAGAGCTGGCCAGAGCTCAATGGCCGTTGGGCTGTGCCTGGCTATACCTATGGGCAGAGCATCATGAGCATCTTCCGTGCGATGCTGGCCCAGTAACGATCCTGTAATAGTTTATTCATTTATATAGAGAAGGGAATTTAAGACGAAATGATTACAACCAACAATGTGAGCCTTCAGTTTGGCAAGCGCGTCCTGTATAAGGATGTCAACCTCAAATTCACGCCGGGCAACTGCTATGGCATCATCGGCGCGAATGGTGCCGGCAAATCGACCTTTTTGAAGCTGCTGGCCGGTGATATCGAGCCGACCGGCGGTCATATCGAGATCACGCCGGGTGAGCGTCTGGCTGTGCTGAAACAGGATCACTATGCCTATGATGAGTATGAGGTACTGCGTACCGTAATCATGGGCCATAAGCGTCTGGTCGAAATCATGGACGAAAAGGATGCTCTGTATGCAAAGCCGGATTTCAGTGAGGAAGACGGCATGAAAGCTTCGGAGCTTGAGGCGGAGTTCGCTGAGCTCAACGGCTGGGATGCTGAGTCGGAGGCAGCCCGCCTGCTCAATGGCCTTGGCATTCCGGAGAATGAGCATTCGATGAAGATGTCTGAGCTCACGCCGACGGAGAAGGTACGCGTCCTGCTGGCACAGGCATTGTTCGGCAATCCGGACATCCTGCTGCTTGACGAGCCGACGAACCATCTCGATGTCGAGTCCATCAACTGGCTCGAAAACTTCCTGGCTGATTTCGAGAATACAGTCATCGTCGTATCTCATGACCGTCACTTCCTGAATCAGGTCTGCACCTATATCTGCGATGTTGACTTCGGTGAGATCAAGCTCTATGCCGGCAACTATGACTTCTGGTATCAGTCGAGCCAGCTGGCTCTGCAGCTGCAGAAAGAGCAGAACAAGAAGGCCGAGGAGAAAATCAAGGAATTGCAGGCCTTCATTGCCCGCTTTGCTGCGAACGCGGCTAAATCCAAGCAGGCTACGAGCCGTAAGAAATTGCTCGACAAGATCCAGGTGGAGGACATCAAGCCTTCGTCCCGCCGCTATCCGTACATTGCTTTCACGCCAGACCGCGAGGCCGGTGACCAGCTGCTGCAGGTCGACGGCATCTCCAAGACGGTTGATGGTGAGCAGGTGCTCAAGAATGTCAGCTTCACGCTCAAGAAGGGCGACAAGGTTGCTTTTGTCGGCCCGAATGGCATCGGCAAGACGATGCTGTTCAAGATCCTCATGGGCGAGGAAGAGCCGGATGAGGGTACGTTCAAGTGGGGCGTCACGACGTCGCAGGCGTACTTGCCATCGGATAACAGCGAGTACTTCGATGGGGTAGACCTCAGCCTGGTGGATTGGCTGCGCCAGTATTCCAAGGACCCGGATGAGACGTTCGTACGCGGCTTCCTGGGCCGTATGCTCTTCTCCGGTGAGGAAAGCCTCAAAAAGGCATCGGTACTCTCGGGTGGTGAGCGCGTGCGCTGCATGCTGTCGCGCATGATGCTGTCGGGTGCCAATGTATTGCTGCTCGATGAGCCGACCAACCATCTCGACCTTGAGTCGATCACAGCCCTCAATAATGGACTGATTGCCTTCAAGGGCACGGCGCTGTTCGTTTCCCATGACCATGAGTTCGTGCAGACCATTGCGAACCGTATCATCGATATCACGCCGGATGGTGTCGTAGATCGTGTCACGACGTATGATGACTTCCTTTCCAATGAGACGGTCAAGCAGCAGCTGGCTGAGAAGTACAAGAAATAAGCAGATTTCAGGTGAAGGGAGTCTGACGCCGTGCTGGGAGATTTCTTTCAAAACAAAATAGATGATGCTGGTGCCACGGCGCGACTGCGGGAAATGGTGGCAGTGCTGCGCAAGCGCGATGTTGTCCGGGGGGTGACGCCGGACAAGCTGCGCTTGATATTGGAAGATCTGGGGCCGACTTTTGTCAAGCTCGGACAGGTCATGAGCATGCGTCCGGATTTCCTGCCGCCAGAGTACTGTGATGAACTCATGAAGCTGCAGACTTCGGCTAAACCACTGCCGTTTGCTGTTATCCTTGAGGTCATCGAGCGCGAGTATAATCGCCGCTGGGACAAGGTGTTCTCGTATATCGACGAGGAGGCCTTGGGCTCGGCCAGTATCGCCCAGGTGCATCGGGCGGTGCTGACAACTGGCGAGAAGGTCGTCGTCAAGGTCCAGCGGCCAGGCATCTACGAAATCATGAGCAAGGATATCGTCCTGCTGAAACGGGCGGCAACGCTCCTCAAGGTGGTGAGCCGTTCGCAGGATGTGATCGACTTCAACATGGTCCTCGACGAGATGTGGACCATCGCCAAGCAGGAGATGGATTTTTTCATCGAGGCGGACCATATTGCTGAGTTTGAGCATCTGAACCGGGATGTGGACTATGTTTCCTGTCCGCAGGTATACCGGCAGCTTTCGACGCAGCATATCTTGGTGATGGAATCGGTCGAGGGCATCCAGATCGATGACTTCGAGCAGCTGCGGTCCCGTGGCTACGATGTGAACCAGCTTGGACGGCGCCTGGGCGAGAACTATGTCAAGCAGATCATCGAGGATGGTTTTTTCCATGCCGATCCGCATCCAGGCAATATCTGGATCCGCAATGGCCGGATCGTCTGGCTGGACCTCGGGATGGTCGGGCGCCTTTCGGGGCGTGACCGTACGGCAATCCGCAAGGCTGTCTATGCGCTGGCTACCCACGACGCCTTTGAGCTCAAAGCTGCTGTTTTGGCTTTGGGGCTCGTGCGCGGCAAGATCAACCATACGATGCTCTATCAGGATATCGATGCGATGCTGTCACAGTACAGCACACTTGATTTCAGTGAGTTGCAGATGGGGGTGCTGACGCGTCAGATCATGAATCTCATGCGCGTGCACCATATCGGCTGTCCGCAGGGGTTGTCGATGTTTGCGCGTGGTGTGCTGACGATTGAAGGCGTCATGCGGCTTTGCTGTCCTAAGGTAAGTTTTGTAGAGATCTTTGCCAAGAGTCTGGCGGTTGATTATAAAAAGAATTTCAATTGGCGTGACGAGGTAGAGAAAGCGAAACGTGAGGGCATGATGCTGCTGCGTAAATCCGCGCAGCTGCCGGAGCAGATCTCGGACATCCTGAAGATGACCATGAGTGGTCAGACAAAGGTGAATCTGGATGTGACCGGCTCAGAGGAACCGTTGCGCAAGCTGGATCAGATGATAAACAAGATTATCCTGGCAGTGCTGGTAGCGGCATTGCTGCTGGGCTCTAGTACGATATGTACGACACAGATGACGCCGAAGATCATGGAAATCCCCCTGTTGGGATTCGTAGGGTATTTGATTGCGTTCATATTGAGCATCCGGATTATCTGGGAAATACACAAAGGTCGCTGAAGAGGAGGTTGTCAATATGAGAGGAATACGTGGAGCAATCACAGTAGGAGAGAACAAAAAAGAAGAGATCTGGCAGGCAGCGAAGATGCTGTTGTCCCAGATCCTGCGTCGCAACAAGGTGAAGCCGGAAGATATCGGTGCATGCATATTCAGCTCTACCAGCGATATCACAGCAGGTTTCCCTTCGACGGGCGCCCGCCAGATGGAAGGTTTTGACAAGGTGCCTCTGTTTGACACGCGGGTACCGGAGGTCGATGATTCGATGGAGCGCTGCATCCGTGTGCTGCTGCTGGTGGATTCGGAGCTCAAGCAGGCGGAGATCCAGCATGTGTACATGGGGAAAGCACAAGAACTGCGCCCGGATCTGCGCAATTTCTGACATAAGGCAGAAGTGTTTACAAACGAAAGTATATGGTTTTTATTCTGATATCATAAAAGTAATTAATGGAAATGGCGTAAAATACTGTACTTTTTCATTCGAATCTAGTAGAATGGTGTGTGGATAAAAAACATTCGAGTGATAAGGAGAGATACACTTTGAGTAACATCGATACGACTTGTGTCAACGCCATTCGTGTATTAGCTGCAGATGCCATCCAGAAGGCCAATTCTGGTCATCCGGGCCTGCCGCTGGGCAGTGCTGCCATGGCTTACGAACTGTGGGCCAACCATATGAACCACAATGGCAAGAATCCGGAATGGGCTAACCGCGACCGTTTCATCCTTTCGGGTGGTCATGGTTCCTCGCTCCTGTATTCGCTGCTCCATTTCTTCGGCTATGGTCTGACGATGGATGACATGAAGCAGTTCCGTCAGGATGGTTCGCTGACCCCGGGACATCCGGAATATGGTCATACGGTTGGTGTAGAAGCAACGACTGGCCCGCTGGGCGCTGGCATGGCTATGGCTGTTGGCATGGCTATGGCCGAGGCACACTTGGCTGCCGAGTTCAACCGTCCGGGCTATGACGTTGTCGATCACTATACGTTCGTGCTTGGCGGCGACGGCTGCATGATGGAAGGTATCTCTTCGGAGGCGTTCTCGCTGGCTGGTACGCTTGGCCTGTCCAAACTGATCGTACTCTATGATTCGAATAAGATTTCGATCGAGGGCGATACGGACATCGCGTTCACGGAGAATGTCCAGGCTCGTATGGCAGCTTTCGGTTTCCAGACGATCACGGTCGAAGATGGCAATGACCTTGAGGCCATCGGCAAGGCAATCGAAGCAGCGAAAGCCGATAAAGAGCATCCGTCCTTCATCACGGTCAAGACGCAGATAGGTTATGGCTGCCCGGCAAAACAGGGTAAAGCCAGTGCTCATGGCGAACCTCTCGGCGAGGAGAACGTCAAGGCTCTCAAGGAGAATCTTGGCTGGCCAGAGCCGGATAAGGCATTCAACATCCCGCAGGATGTTTATGACCATTATCAGGAACTGGCAAAACGCGGCGCTGAGGCTGAGGCAAAGTGGAACAAGCTCTTTGCTGAGTATTGCACGAAGTTCCCGGAAGAGAAGGCTCGCTGGGAGAAATTCCATGCACCAGTTGATGCTGAGGCTCTTCTGGCTAATGAAGAGTTCTGGGCATATGAGGACAAAGCTCAGGCAACGCGCAATCTGTCTGGCACGATGATCAATCGTCTCAAGGATATGGTTCCGCAGCTCATCGGCGGCAGTGCTGACCTGGCACCGTCGAACAAGACGATGATGAATGGCGAGAGCGATTTCAGCAAGGACAACTATGCTGGCCGCAATCTCCACTTCGGCATCCGTGAGCTTGCCATGGCAGCTATGGCCAACGGCATCACGCTGCATGGTGGCCTGCGCACGTATGTCGCTACGTTCTTCGTATTCAGCGACTACACGAAGCCGATGATGCGTCTGGCTTCGCTGATGCATATCCCGGTCACTTATGTCCTGACGCACGACAGCATCGGCGTTGGCGAGGATGGCCCGACTCATGAGCCAATCGAGCAGCTCTCCATGCTCCGGGCTCAGCCGAATCTCAACGTATTCCGCCCGGCAGATGCTACGGAGACAGCCGCTGGCTGGTACCTGGCCATCACGGCTGACAAGACGCCGACGGCGCTGGTACTTACCCGTCAGAATCTGCCGCAGCTGGCAGGCTCGAGCAAAGAAGCACTCAAGGGTGCATATGTCGTATCCGAGGCGAAGGATGCAGCGAACATGGATGGTATCCTGATGGCATCGGGTTCGGAAGTTTCGCTGGCTGTAGATGCTCAGGCTGAGCTGGCTAAAGAAGGCCTCGATGTCCGCGTTGTTTCGATGCCGTGCATCGATCTCTTCGAGCAGCAGAGCGCTGAGTACAAAGCCAGCATCCTGCCGAAGAATGTCCGTGCCCGTGTTTCGGTTGAGGCCCTTTCGGACTTCGGCTGGGGCAAATATGTAGGCCTTGATGGTGCATCGGTCTGCATGGAAGGCTTTGGCGCTTCGGCTCCTGGCCCGCAGCTCTTCAAGAAGTTCGGCTTCACGGTTGAGCATGTTGTTGAGGTAGCGAAAAAAGTTATTGCTGACAATAAATAAGCAAGAGTAGATCCTGTATACGGCAGGGAGAGAGTAGCAGAGACGGAAAATCCGTCTCTGCTATTATTTTTGTCTATCAAACATGGACAAAATCATGGGTTTTGAAAATAATAAAGCAAAATGATACGCTAGGTAGCGTGTGCACGTGAATCTTTATAAATAAAGTGTTGACAAGCATTTTTGCTGGTGCTAATATATAGAAGTGCCTGATTCAAGAGCATGATTTAGTGATACAGGGGAGTGAAAACAATGACACTGGATACACTGAAAAATGCCAATCGGGTGATTGGTATCAAGCAGGTTACCAAAGCTGTGAAGCGCGGGAATGTCCAGAACGTATTCGTCGCTGACGATGCGGATGATCGTGTCATCGAGCCGCTGGAAACGCTGTGCAGGGAATGTGAAGTTCCGGTAGGGCGTGCAGAGACGATGCAGGAGTTGGGACAGGCCTGCGGCATCGAAGTCGGTGCGGCAGCTGCGGCAGTCCTGAAGTAAGTTTCTAGTATATTTGTTAAAAACTTCAGAGCTTGCTTTGAGGTTTTAATAAATAATAAATTCTCAATATGAAGGAAGGAGGTGCATGTATGCCTACTATCAATCAGTTAGTTCGTAAGAGCAGAAAGAGCATGCAGGAGAAGTCCAAAGCACCAGCACTCAAGAATTGCCCGCAGAAACGTGGTGTTTGCACGCGTGTTTACACGTCTACGCCGAAAAAGCCGAACTCGGCACTGCGTAAGGTAGCTCGTGTTCGTCTGACGAATAGCATCGAGGTTACCGCATACATCCCAGGCATTGGTCATAATCTTCAGGAGCATAGTGTTGTTCTGATCCGTGGCGGTCGTGTCAAGGACCTGCCAGGTGTTCGTTACCACATCATCCGCGGTTCGCTCGATACTGCCGGTGTGCAGGATCGTGCTCAGGGCCGTTCGAAGTACGGTGCGAAAAAAGCAAAGAAAAAATAACACAGCTTCGCAAATGAAGACTATGATAAGGAGGTAAAACAATGCCAAGAAAAGGTTCCGTACCTAAGCGTGACGTACTGCCGGATCCGGTGTACCACAGCAAAACGGTTACGAAATTCATCAATAAAGTAATGCTTTCCGGTAAGAAGAGCGTTGCTGAGCGCGTCGTTTATGATGCGTTCGAGACGATCCGTGCCAAAACGGGCAAGGATCCTCTGGAAGTTTTTGAGACTGCTCTCAAGAACGTTATGCCGGTCCTCGAGGTACGCGCTCGTCGCGTCGGTGGTGCAAACTACCAGGTTCCGGTTGAGGTCCGTCCGGACCGCCGCATGACGCTCGGCATTCGCTGGATCGTCAACTACGCACGTCTCCGCGGTGAGAAGACCATGGATGAGCGCCTCTCGGGCGAGCTCATGGATGCCGCTAACAACACGGGCGCAGCAATCAAGAAGAAGGAAGATACGCACAAGATGGCAGAGGCCAACAAGGCTTTCGCTCACTATCGTTGGTAATCCTTTCTTATTTTTATTAAGGAGCGATATTAAAAGTGGCAAGAGAGTATTCCCTTGAAAAAACTCGTAATATCGGTATCATGGCTCACATCGATGCCGGTAAAACGACTACTACTGAGCGTATCCTCTTCTACACGGGTGTAAACCACAAGATCGGCGAGGTTCATGAAGGCGCTGCTACCATGGACTGGATGGTTCAGGAGCAGGAGCGCGGCATCACGATTACGTCTGCTGCAACGACCTGCCACTGGAAAGAGCATCGTATCAACATCATTGATACGCCGGGTCACGTGGATTTCACGGTAGAGGTTGAGCGTTCCCTGCGCGTCCTCGACGGCACGGTTGCAGTCCTGACTGCACGTGGTGGCGTTGAGCCGCAGACTGAGACCGTTTGGCGTCAGGCTGAGCGTTATCATGTTCCGCGCATGGCGTATGTCAACAAGATGGACATCACCGGCGCAAACTTCTTCAACGTTATCGATATGATGCACGAGCGTCTGCAGGCTAATGCCGTTGCAATCCAGCTGCCAATCGGCGCTGAGGACACGTTCGAAGGCATCGTCGACCTGGTCAAGATGGAAGCCATCGTTTATGAGGATGACCTTGGTAAAGTTGCTGACGAGGTTGAGATCCCGGCTGACATGAAAGAGCAGGCTGATGAGTATCGTGAGAAACTCTTAGAGGCTCTCTCCGAGATCGATGACGAATTCATGGAGAAATATCTCGGTGGCGAAGAGATTTCGGAAGAGGAGATCAAGAAGGTAATCCGTAAGGGTACCCTCGCTGGTGAACTCGTTCCGGTAACCTGCGGTACGTCGTATCGCAACAAGGGCGTTCAGCCGCTGCTCGATGCCATCGTTGATTATATGCCGGCTCCGACGGATATCCCGCCGATCGCTGGTGTAAATCCGGAAACTGGTGAGGAAGACCATCGCCCGTCTAGCGACAGCGAGCCGTTCTCCGCACTGGCATTCAAAATCATGACTGACCCGTATGTCGGTAAGCTGGCATTCTTCCGTGTATACTCCGGTGTACTCGATGCAGGTTCCTACGTATTCAACTCCACGAAGGGTAAAAAAGAGCGTATTGGCCGTATCCTCCAGATGCATGCCAACAACCGTAAGGAAATCGAGAAGGTTTACTCCGGTGATATCGCTGCTGCTGTCGGTCTGAAAGACACGACGACGGGCGACACGCTCTGCGACGAGGCGCATCCGATCATCCTCGAGTCCATGGAGTTCCCGGATCCGGTTATCTCTGTTGCTGTTGAACCGGCAACGAAGAATGACCAGGAGAAGATGGGCGTTGCTCTCCAGAAACTCGCTGAGGAGGATCCGACGTTCCGCGTTCGCACGGATCAGGAAACTGGCCAGACGATCATCTCTGGTATGGGTGAGCTTCATCTTCAGATCATCGTTGACCGTATGCTCCGTGAGTTCCATGTCGACTGCAAAGTCGGTGAGCCTCAGGTTGCATACCGTGAGACGATCCGTAACACGGTCAAGGCTGAAGGTAAGTTCGTTCGTCAGTCCGGTGGTCATGGTCAGTATGGTCACTGCTGGCTCGAGCTCATTCCGCAGGAGCCTGGCGAAGGCTTCAGCTTCGAAAACAAGGTCGTCGGTGGTGCGATTCCGAAGGAATTCATCAACCCGATCGAGGCCGGCGTAAAGCAGGCTATGGAAGCTGGTGTTGTCGCTGGTTATCCGATGGTCGACATCAAGGCTATCGTATTCGATGGTTCCTATCACGAGGTCGACTCCTCCGAGGCAGCATTCAAAGTTGCTGGTTCCATGGCCTTCAAGAACGGCTGCGAAAAGGCTAACCCGGTTCTCCTTGAGCCGTACGTAAAAGTCGAAGTTGTCGTTCCGGAAGAGTACATGGGCGATGTAATCGGCGACCTGAATTCCCGCCGCGGCCGTATCGATGGTATGGAAGCGCGCAACGGTGCTCAGGTCATCAACGGATTTGTTCCGCTTTCCGAGATGTTCGGTTATTCGACGGATCTCCGTTCTAAAACTCAGGGCCGAGGGAACTACAGCATGGAAGTAGCTTACTATGATGAAGTTCCTAAAAATATAGCCGAAAAGGTTATTGCTAAAAACAAAGGCGAATAAGGGAGGAAAAAATTACAATGGCTAAAGAAAAGTTTGAGAGAACTAAACCGCATGTTAACATCGGCACCATTGGTCACGTTGACCATGGCAAGACGACGCTGACGGCTGCAATCACGAAAGTTCTGTCCGAGACGGAAGGCTGCAAGGCTGCTTTCGAGGATTACGCTGATATCGATAAGGCTCCGGAGGAGCGTGAGCGCGGTATCACCATCAACACGGCACACGTTGAGTATGAGACGCAGAAACGTCATTATGCACACGTTGACTGCCCGGGCCATGCTGACTATGTCAAGAACATGATCACTGGTGCTGCTCAGATGGATGGTGCTATCCTGGTTGTTTCCGCTGCTGATGGCCCGATGCCGCAGACGCGTGAGCACATCCTGCTCGCTCGCCAGGTTGGTGTTCCGGCAATCGTTGTCTTCCTGAACAAGGTTGACCAGGTTGACGATGAGGAGCTCCTGGAGCTCGTAGAGATGGAAGTTCGCGAGCTGCTCTCCAGCTACGAATTCCCTGGCGATGACATTCCGGTCGTTGCTGGTTCCGCTCTGAAAGCTCTCGAGGGCGATGCTGACATGAAGGCTAAGATCGTTGAGCTCATGAACGCTGTTGATGAGTACATCCCGACGCCGGAGCGTGACACGGATAAACCGTTCCTCATGCCGGTCGAGGACGTATTCACGATCACTGGCCGTGGTACGGTTGCTACGGGCCGTGTTGAGCGTGGCGAGCTGAAACTGAACGATACGGTTGAGATCGTTGGTCTTCAGGACGAGCCGAAATCCACGGTTGTTACGGGTATCGAGATGTTCCGTAAGATGCTCGATAGCGCTGTTGCTGGTGATAACATCGGTGCTCTGCTCCGTGGTATCGACCGCAAAGAGATCGAGCGTGGCCAGGTTCTCGCTAAGCCGGGCACGATTCATCCGCATACGAAGTTCAAAGCGCAGGTCTATGTCCTGACGAAAGAAGAGGGTGGCCGTCATACGCCGTTCTTCACGAACTATCGTCCGCAGTTCTACTTCCGTACGACTGACGTTACGGGCGTTGTTTCCCTGCCGGAAGGCACGGAGATGGTTATGCCTGGCGATAACATCGAGATGGATGTTGAGCTCATTACCCCGATCGCTATCGAGAAGGGTCTCCGCTTCGCTATCCGCGAGGGTGGTCACACGGTTGGTGCTGGCCGCGTAACGGAAGTTGAAGGCTAATTTCCAAGTCAATTAAACCATAGGTAAGAGCGGCGCTCGCGTCGCTCTTATTTAAAGGTTTAAAATAATATGGTACCCCCCAATGCGATGACGTGGCAGATGGCTCGGCATTGTCCGAGGGAACTGTTACGGAGAAATGTTTGGGCCGAGAGTCCGGACGATAAGGAGGAAAAACAATTGTCTAAGAATCAAAAGATTAGAATCCGTTTGAAGGCTTATGATCATAAAGCCCTCGATCAGAGCGCAGTAAAGATTGTGGATACTGCAAAGAAGACTGGTGCAATGGTATCCGGTCCGATTCCACTCCCGACGGAGAAAAATATCTACACGATTTTGCGTTCCCCGCATGTCAATAAGGATTCCCGCGAGCAGTTCGAAATGAGAACGCATAAGCGTCTTATCGACATCCTGCAGCCGACGAACAAGACGGTAGATGCGCTGATGCGCCTTGACCTTCCGGCTGGTGTAGACATCGAAATCAAATTATAATCCGAGGAGGTGGAATGAATGTCTAAAGCAATTTTAGGTAGAAAACTGGGCATGACTCAGATCTTCACGGAAGAGGGCAAAGTTGTTCCTGTTACGGTTGTTGAGTCTGGTAACAACATCGTTATCCAGAACAAGACGGTCGAGAATGACGGTTACAACGCTGTTCAGCTTGGCTTCGGTGAAGTTAAGGAATTCAAAGTAAATAAACCAATGAAGGGTCATTTCGCTAAAGCTGGTGTTAAGCCGGTCAAATTCATCCGCGAGATGCGTCTTCAGGATCCTTCTGAATACAAAGTCGGTGATTCCATCGGCGTTGACATATTTAGTGCTGGAGAATTAGTCGATGTTACTGGTACTTCCAAAGGTAAAGGTTTTGCCGGCGGTATCAAACGTCACAACTTCGCCCGTGGTCCTATGGGACATGGTTCCAAATCCCACCGCGAGCCGGGCTCGACTGGTGCAATGATTTCCGGTCCTGGCGGACGCGTGCTCAAAGGCAAGAAACTGCCGGGCCGCATGGGTGGCGAGCGCGTTACGGTTCAGCGCCTCACGGTTGTCCGTGTTGATGCAGACCGCAACCTGATTCTCATCAAGGGCGCAATTCCGGGCCCGAAGAAGAGCTTCGTTGTGATCAAAAATACCGTTAAACCGGGCAAAAACTAATTGGAAGGAGGATAACCTAAATTATGGCTACAGTAGCAGTTTATGACATCACCAACAAACAGGTTGGCGATATCGAATTGAATGACAGCATCTTCGGCGTAGAGATGAACGCAGGTCTTCTCCATCAGGCCGTTGTAATGCAGCTTGCAGCACAGCGTCTCGGCACGCATGCAACCAAGACGAGAAGCTTCGTTCGTGGTGGCGGCCGCAAGCCTTGGAAGCAGAAAGGCACGGGTCGTGCTCGTGCTGGTTCGACGCGCAGCCCGCTGTGGGTCGGCGGTGGTACGGTCTTCGGTCCGCATCCGCGTAAGTACGCTTTCACGATGCCGCGCAAACAGCGCCGTCTCGCTATCAAATGCGCACTTTCCGATAAAGTTAAGAGCGGTGAGCTCGTAGTTCTCGACAGCCTCGATTTCGATGCTCCGAAGACGAGCCAGGTCGTCAAGATGCTTGGCGATTTCAGCGTTGACTCCAAAGCTCTCCTCATCACTTGCGATGAAGCTGAGAACGTAGAGAAGTCCGCACGCAACATTCCGGGTGTAAAAGCTATCAACACGATGGGCCTGAATGTCTTTGATATCCTGAATCATGACAAGCTGTTCATCACGAAGGATGCCATCACCCGCATCGAGGAGGTATTCGCATAATGGAAGCACGTGATATCCTGATCCGTCCGCTGATCACTGAGAGAACGACTCAGCTCATGGCTGAGGGCAAATACGTCTTCGTTGTTGCGAAAGCAGCCAACAAGATTGAGATTGCTAAAGCTGTCGCTGAAGTTTTCAACGTCAAAGTTGAGAAAGTCAACACGGTCAACGTACTGGGCAAAACGAAACGCATGGGCCGCACGATGGGCAAGCGTTCTGACTATAAAAAAGCTATCGTAAAGCTCGCTGCTGGCGAAAGCATCGAGTTCTTCGAAGCATAATCGAGAAAAGGAGGTACATTTAAGTGGCAGTAAAGAGTTTTAAACCATATTCTGCAGGCCGTCGCTTCATGACCGTCGCTTCGTTCGACGAGATCACGGCAAGCAAGCCTGAGAAATCCCTGACTGAGCGCCTGACGAAAAAAGGCGGCCGTAATCAGCAGGGTCGCCTGACCGTTCGCCATCAGGGTGGCGGCCATAAGCGTCTTTATCGCGTGATCGACTTCAAACGCACGAAAGACGGTATCCCGGCTCGCGTCGCTACCATCGAGTACGACCCGAACCGCAGCGCACGCATCGCTCTCCTCAACTATGTGGATGGTGAGAAGCGCTACATCCTCGCACCGAATGGTCTCAAGGTTGGTGACAAGGTTGTTTCCGGTCCGGACGCTGACATCAAAGTCGGTAACGCTCTTCCGCTGAAGAACATTCCGGTTGGTACGACGATTCACAACATCGAGCTCAAGATCGGCAAGGGCGCACAGCTCGTCCGCAGTGCTGGTACTTCGGCTCAGCTCATGGCTAAGGAAGGCGATTATGCACTCCTCCGCATGCCGTCTGGCGAGCTCCGCAAGGTTCATATCAACTGCCGTGCAACGATCGGTGAAGTTGGTAACCTCGAGCATGAGAACATCACGATCGGTAAAGCAGGCCGTAACCGTTGGCTGGGCGTTCGTCCGGAGAACCGTGGTACTGCAATGAACCCGAATGACCATCCGCATGGTGGTGGTGAGGGTCGTTCCCCAGTCGGCCGCAAGAACCCTGTTACGAAATGGGGCAAATGCGCTATGGGTGCCAAGACTCGTCGCAAGAAAGCTTCGGATCGTCTCATCGTCAAAGGACGTACGAAATAATCATAGAAATCGACAGGCAGCCTGATGCCGCCTGACGAAAGGAGGAGACACTTTGTCAAGATCTATTAAAAAGGGACCTTACGTTGCAGAAAGCCTCATGAAGAAAATCGAGGCTCTCAACGAAGCTAACGATAAAAAAGTTGTAAAGACCTGGTCGAGAAGCTCCACGATTTTCCCTGATTTCGTCGGTCATACGATTGCCGTTCATGACGGCCGCAAACATGTACCGGTTTATGTCACGGAAGATATGGTTGGTCATAAGCTCGGCGAGTTCGCACCGACCCGCACGTTCAAGGGTCATGCAGGCGAAGAGCGCAAGACTTCACTGAAATAATTTTGCGAAAGGAGCATACTTGTGGAATCTAAAGCAGTAGCTAAATATGTTCGCATCACTCCGCGCAAAGTTCGTGTAGTCCTGGATCTTATCCGTGGCAAGAACGTTGCAGAGGCATTTGCGATCTTGAAATTCACGCCGAAAGCTGGCGCTGATGTTGTAGAGAAGGTTCTGCGTTCTGCTGTTGCAAACGCTGAGAACAATTTTGATATGGACGTCGACAAGCTGGTCGTTAAGACGGCTTTCGCTGACCAGGGTCCGACGCTTAAGCGTATCCATCCGCGTTCCCGTGGACAGGCTTTCAAAATCTTGAAACGCACGTCCCATGTAACCATCGTCGTAGACGAGATGAACTAAGAAGGAGGGAAACGGATTGGGTCAGAAAGTAAATCCGCATGGTATTCGCCTTGGCATCGTCAAGACTTGGGATGCTAAGTGGTATGCAGATAAAGATTTTGCAGATAACCTGCATGAAGATATTAAAATCCGTGACTATCTGAAGCAGAGCCTTCAGGCAGCCGGTGTGTCCAGAATCGAGACGGAGCGCAGCAAAAACCGTCTGAAGCTCACGATCCATACGGCTAAGCCGGGTATGGTAATCGGCCGCGGTGGTTCGGGCATCGAGCAGATCAAAGAGGGTCTGAAGAAATACACGGAAAAACGTGTTGACATCAATATTGCTGAAATCAAACAGCCGGATATGGATGCTACTCTCGTTGCTGAGAACATCGCTCAGCAGCTGGAGCGCCGCATCGCTTTCCGCCGTGCAATGAAGCAGGCCGTTGGCCGCACGATGCGTCTTGGTGCTAAAGGTATCAAGGTTGCACTCGGTGGTCGTCTCGGCGGCGCAGAGATTGCTCGTAAGGAGTCCTACCGCGAAGGCAGCATTCCTCTTCACACGCTGCGTGCTGATATCGACTATGGTACGGCAACGGCACATACGACTTACGGCGACATCGGCGTAAAAGTATGGATCTTCAAGGGTGAAGTTCTTCCGGAAAGAAAGCAGCGCAAGGCTGTAGCTGAAGGGAGCGAAGCTTAATGTTATTACCAAAGAGAGTAAAATATCGCAAACAGTTCCGTGGCCGTATGAAGGGTAAAGCTCATCGCGGCAACACGGTTAGCCATGGTGAGTATGGTCTGGTCGCTCTTGAGCCGGCTTGGATCACGAACCGCCAGATCGAGGCTGCTCGTATCGCTATGACCCGTTACATCAAACGTGGCGGTCAGGTTTGGATCAAAATTTTCCCGGATAAGCCGGTAACGGCTAAACCGGCTGAGACCCGCATGGGTTCCGGTAAAGGTTCGCCGGAGTACTGGGTTGCAGTTGTTAAGCCGGGCCGCGTCCTCTTCGAGATGGATGGCGTATCCCGTGAAGTTGCTCAGGAAGCAATGCGTCTTGCAGGCCATAAGCTGCCGATCAAGACGAAGTTCGTTGTCAAAGAAGAGACTAAAGCAGAGGGCGGTGAAGTAAATGAAGGTTAATGAGATTCGTGAGATGAGTGCTGACGAGCTTAACCAGAAACTTGCTTCGCTCAAAGAGGAACTGTTCAACCTCCGTTTCCAGCTCGCTACTGGCCAGCTTGAGAACCCGATGCGTATCAAAGAAGTAAAGAAGACGATCGCCCGTATCAAGACGATCCAGCGCGAGACTGAGCTCAAGGCTTAATCGCAAACTGATATGCAGAAGGAAGGAGGCTCCCTAATGAGCGAAAGAAACGTACGTAAAGTAAGAATCGGTAAAGTCATTTCCGATAAAATGGATAAAACGGTTGTTGTTGCTATCGAGGAACTCGAGCAGCATAAACTGTACAAAAAACCGGTAAAGAGAACGGTTAAGTTCCATGCCCATGATGAGAAAAACGATGCTCATGTTGGCGATAAGGTTTCCCTGATGGAGACGCGCCCGCTGTCCAAGACGAAACGTTGGAGAGTTGTTGAAGTAATCGAGAGAGCTAAATAATCCAAAAAAATCGAAGAAGGAGGTCAAACAATGATCCAACAGCAAACAATCCTGAATGTTGGCGACAACACTGGCGCAAAAGAAATCATGTGCATCCGTGTTCTCGGCGGTTCCTATCGCAAATACGCTAACATTGGTGATATCATCGTAGCTGCAGTCAAATCGGCTGCTCCTGGCGGCACGGTCAAGAAGGGCGATGTCGTTAAGGCAGTTGTTGTCCGCAGCGTAAAGGGCCTGCGCCGCAGTGATGGCTCTTACATCCGTTTCGATGAGAACGCAGCAGTTATCATCAAAGACGACAAGACTCCGAAAGGCACGCGTATTTTCGGACCGGTAGCTAGAGAGCTTCGCGATAAAGACTTCATGAAGATCGTATCTCTGGCTCCTGAAGTACTTTAATTGTGAGGAGGTGCGATTTTGGCATTCGTTAAGATGAACGTAAAGAAGGGCGACACGGTCGTTGTGCTGTCCGGTAAAGATAAAGGCAAACAGGGCAAAGTCGTTACGGCTATGCCGAAAAAAGGTAAGGTTGTTGTCGAGGGCGTCAACAAAGTAAAACGTCACACGAAACCGAACCAGAAAGCTCCGCAGGGCGGTATCCTCGTCAAAGAGGCTCCGATGCATGCTTGCAAAGTTATGCTCGTTTGCCCGGCTTGCTCCAAAGCAACGCGCGTTGCTCACAAAGAAGTCAATGGTAAGATGGTTCGCGCCTGCAAGAAATGCGGCGAAGTTATCGACCAGACGAAATAATCAGGAAAGGAGGAGCATAAGTGGATAGATTACAGGAAAAATATCAGAATGAAGTTTGCAAGGCTATGACGGAGAAGTTCGGTTACAAGAATGTCATGCAGCTTCCGAAAATCGAGAAAGTCATCATCAACATGGGTGTTGGCGAAGCTGTCGGCAATCCGAAAGCTTTGGATTCTGCTGTTGCTGATCTGACGATCATCGCTGGCCAGAAGCCGCTGCTGACTCGTGCTAAGAAATCCCTCGCTGCTTGGAAACTGCGTGAGGGCATGCCAATCGGCTGCAAAGTAACGCTGCGTGGCACGCGTATGTACCAGTTCCTCGACAAGTTCATGAACGTAGCTTTGCCGCGCGTTCGTGACTTCCGTGGTGTAAGCGACAAGGCTTTTGATGGCCGCGGCAACTACGCTATCGGTCTCAAAGAGCAGCTCATCTTCCCGGAAATCGAGTACGATAAAATCGACAAGATCCGTGGTATGAACATTGTTATCGTTACGACGGCACAGACGGATGAAGAAGCCAGAGAGCTCCTGAAACTCATGGGTATGCCGTTCAGTGCATAAGGAGGTAAGGAAATTTGGCTAAGAAGTCTATGGTAGAGAAGTGGAGCAAAGAGCCGAAATTCTCCACGCGCGCTTATAATCGCTGCAAAATCTGCGGCCGTCCGCACGGCTACATGCGTAAATTCGACATGTGCCGTATCTGCTTCCGTGAGCAGAGCTACAAAGGTGCCATCCCTGGCGTAACCAAAGCCAGCTGGTAAGTATTTAAAGTTAAAAGGAGGATATCGATTCAATGGCAATGACTGATCCTATTGCAGATATGCTGACTCGTTTGCGCAATGCAAACAATGTATTCCATGAGAGTGTTGAAATCCCGGGCTCCAAAGTCAAGACCGCTATCGCAGAGGTCCTGAAGGAAGAGGGTTTCATCAATGACTACACCTTCACTGAGGATGGCAAACAGGGCGTTATCTCTGTTTCCCTCAAATACGGCCCGAACCGTGAGAAGGTAATTTCCGGTATCAAACGCATCTCGAAGCCTGGTCTTCGTCAGTATGCAAAACACAATGAGCTCCCGCGCGTTCTTGGCGGCCTCGGTATCGCTATCATTTCCACGTCCAAGGGTATCATGAGCGATAAGCAGGCTCGCAAAGCTGGTCTCGGCGGCGAAGTTGTTGCATACGTTTGGTAATCGAAGTAGTCAGGAGGTGTACAGATGTCAAGAATTGGTAATGCACCGATTGAAATCCCAGCTGGCGTAACCGTTACGGTTGGCGAGGACAATCTGGTCAAAGTAAAGGGCCCGAAAGGTGAACTTTCCCGCCATATTCATCAGGATATGAAAGTAACCGTCGATGGCGCAGTCTGCAAGGTTGAGCGTCCGTCCGACGATAAGAACCACAGATCTCTCCATGGTCTGTCCCGTACGCTCATTAACAACATGGTTATTGGCGTAACGGAAGGTTTCTCCAAGAATCTCGAAATCAATGGTGTCGGCTACCGTGCTCAGCTCAAGGGCAACACGCTGAACCTCTCCCTTGGTTTCTCCCATCCGGTAGTTGTTGAGCCGCCGCAGGGCATCAAGTTCGAGTGCCCGTCGGCTAATGCTATCACGGTTTCTGGTATCGACAAGGAAGTTGTCGGCCAGATTGCTGCTGAGATCCGCAGCTTCCGTGAGCCGGAGCCGTACAAAGGCAAGGGTATCAAATATGCTGGCGAGCATATCCGTCGTAAAGAGGGTAAAGCCGGCGCTAAGGGTAAGAAATAAGACACTGATTCGAGAAAGGAGTGAAGTTCTGTGCTTCTTAAAGCAGATAAGAATAAGGCACGTCAGAAACGTCATCTGCGTGTCCGCAACCATATCGCAGGTACGGCAGCTCGTCCGCGCCTCAACGTATATCGCAGCCTGGCAAACATTTACGCTCAGGTCATCGATGATGAGAACGGTGTGACGCTCGTGTCCGCCAGCTCCCAGGATAAGGGTTTCGAGAACTACGGTGGTAACATTGAGGCAGCAAAAGCTGTTGGTGCTGCTGTTGCTAAACGTGCTCTCGAGAAGGGCATCAAAGAGGTCGTATTCGACCGCGGCGGTTATGTTTACCATGGCCGTGTCGCTGCTCTGGCTGAGGCCGCTCGTGAAGCTGGTCTCAAGTTCTAAATCATTGATATAAGGAGGTAAATGAATGGCTAGAAATATGGACAACGAAACTCCAGAGTTCGAGGAGAAAGTTGTATATATCAATCGAGTAGCTAAAGTCGTCAAAGGCGGCCGTCGCTTCTCGTTCAGCGCCCTTGTCGTTGTTGGCAACAAGAAAGGCAAAGTCGGCGTTGGTCTCGGCAAAGCTGCTGAGGTTCCGGAGGCAATCCGTAAAGGCGTTGAGGATGCAAAGAAGAACCTCGTTGAGGTCGCTATCCTCGATGAGCGCACGATTCCGCATGAGATGGTTGGTATCTTCGGCGCTGGCCGCGTAATGCTCAAGCCAGCTGCAAAAGGTACTGGTGTCATCGCTGGCGGTCCGGCACGTGCCGTACTCGAGCTGGCAGGTATCAAAGACATCCTGACGAAGTCCCTCGGTTCTTCCAACCCGAACAACATGGTTCGCGCAACGATGGAAGGCCTCAAAGCCCTCAAGAAGGCAGAGGCTGTTGCTGAGCTCCGTGGCAAGACGGTTCAGGAAATCTTAGGTTAATAGGAGGCTGTACAATGGCAAAAGTTAAAGTTACGCTTAAGAGAAGCCTCATCGGCCGTCCGGAAACCCAGCGCAAGACGGTTCGCGCTCTGGGCCTGCGCAAGATCAACTCTGTTGTTGAGCTGCCAGACAACCCGGCAATCCGTGGTCAGCTTCACAAAGTTGAGCATCTGATCGTTGTAGAAGAAATCGCAGACTAATCATAGAACAGGAGGTGCACTAGATGAAATTGCATGAATTACAGCCAGCAGCTGGTTCCCGTAAAGTCCGCAACCGTGTAGGCCGCGGTATTGGTTCCGGCAACGGCAAGACTTCCGGTAAAGGCATGAAGGGTCAGAACTCCCGTAGCGGCGGCGGCGTACGCACCGGCTTCGAGGGTGGCCAGATGCCGCTTTATCGTCGTCTCCCGAAACGCGGCTTCAAGAATATCTGGGCTAAGAACTATGCTGAGGTCAACGTTGAGTCCCTGAATCGTTTTGAGGATGGTGCAACGGTTGATCCGGTTGCTCTCGTTGAGTCCGGTATCCTGAAGAACGTCCAGGATGGTATCCGCATCCTTGGTAACGGCGAGCTCACGAAGAAGCTGACGGTTCGCGCTAACGGCTTCACGAAATCCGCAGAAGAAAAGATTACGGCAGCAGGCGGTAAAGTTGAGGTGATCTGAGGTGCTCTCAGCCCTTGGCAATGTATGGAAAATTCCGGAGCTTAGGCAGAAGATCACGTTTACGCTGATCATGTTCGCCATCTTCCGGATGGGTACCCATATTCCGGTTCCGGGAGTCGATCCGGCGGCGATTGAGCAATTATTCGCCAACGGCAGTCTCTTCGGCCTGTTAGACCTCTTTTCTGGTGGTGCTTTCAGTAAGTTCTCCATCTTTGCGATGTCCATTACTCCGTACATCAATGCAGCGATCATCATCCAGCTTCTGAATGTTGTCGTGCCGACGTTGGAGCAGTGGTCAAAGGAAGGCCAGGAGGGCCATAAGAAGACCACCAAGGTAACGCGCTATCTCACGGTAGTGCTGGCATTCTTTCAGGCGATCGGCATGGCCATCGGCCTGAAGGCTGCTATCCTTAATCCGAATCCAGTCAACATCCTGATCATTGCAATCACGTTGACGGCTGGTACGGTGTTCCTCATGTGGCTCGGCGAGCAGATCACGGCCCAGGGGGTTGGTAATGGTATTTCCCTTATCATCTTCGCTGGTATCGTGGCTGCACTGCCGAAAAACATCGGAACGATTTACCATTACGTCCAGGCTGGTACGATCAGCTACTTCAGTGTGTTCATGTTTGCGGTCATCGCCATCGCGATGGTTGTGTTCGTTGTCCACGTAGAGAATGGCTTCCGCCGCATCCCGATTTCCTATGCGAAACGCGTGGTAGGGCAGAAAGCTTATGGCGGTCATTCCAGCCACATCCCCCTGAAAGTGAATCAGGCGGGCGTAATCCCAATTATCTTTGCGTCATCCGTGCTGATGTTTCCAGTAACCATTGCCCAGTTCATTGATATTCCCTGGGTAAAGACGATTGCCAGTTATTTGGAGTGGGGTAAGCCGCTTCAGACCACGTTATACGTCGGTATGATCATCTTCTTCACTTACTTTTATACTGCGGTTACTGTAAAGATATCGGATATGGCAGAGAATCTGAAAAAATACGGTGGTTTCATCCCGGGCATCCGTCCGGGACAGCCAACGGCAGATTATTTAGATCATGTCATGACTCGTATCACGCTTGCTGGCTCCATTTTCTTGGCCTTTATCGCAGTCCTGCCGAACCTGGTCGCAGGTGCAACTCATATTGAGGGTGTATACTTCGGTGGTACGGCACTGCTCATCGTCGTCGGCGTTGCGCTGCAGACGATGAAACAGATAGAGTCCATGATTGTAATGCGTCACTACGAAGGGTTCATGAAATAAGAGGAGGCAAAACCATGCATATCCTGTTGATGGGCCCCCCGGGTGCCGGCAAAGGCACGCAGGCGGCTGAACTGGTCAAGGAGTTCAACATTCCGCACATCTCCACGGGCGACATGTTCCGTGCGGCGATGAAGGAAGGTACGGAAATGGGCAAGAAAGCCAAGTCGTATATCGACGCTGGCAATCTTGTTCCGGATTCCGTTACGGTCGGCATTGTGCGTGACCGTTTAGCTCAGGACGACTGCAAAAAAGGTTTCATTCTCGATGGTTTCCCACGTACGGTCGAGCAGGCTGATGCTCTCGACGGTATCATGGCTGACCTCGGACTGAGCCTGACGCGTGTACTGAACATCAGTGTTCCGGCTGCTGACCTCGTAGAGCGAGCAGTTGGACGCCGCATCTGCAAGAAGTGCGGTGCTACCTATCATGTCAAGTTCAATCCTTCCAATAAAGAGGGTGTATGCGACGAGTGCGGTGGCGAGCTCTTCCAGCGTGCAGATGATACGGCTGAGACGATGACGAATCGCCTCTCCGTATACGAAGCTTCCACGAAGCCGCTTATCGATTATTATCAGAAAGCCGGCATCTACACGGAAGTTGATGGCAGACAGGCGATTGACAAGGTCACGAAGGATCTCGTTGAGACCCTGAAGGGCTGAGTCAGTTCCGTTGGTGAGATTCACTGAACGATAGAAGTTATTGTAAAGGGCGGCATAAATACTTGCCGCCCATTACAATGATTATGAAAAATTGATTGACAACCTGTTGTTGGGCATGGCATTGATAGAAAATGCAGAAGCTCCTTAGATGACTTTGGCCCAACCAATTTCCATAAAAGGAGAAAAAACATGTCGAAGCAAGATGTTATCGAAGTAGAAGGCAAAGTCCTGGAGGCACTGCCAAACGCGATGTTCCAGGTTGAGCTTGAGAATGGTCATGTTGTACTGGCGCATGTATCCGGTAAGATCCGTATGAACTTCATCCGTATTCTTCCCGGTGACAAAGTCACTATCGAACTCACGCCATATGACTTAACGCGTGGCCGTATAACCTACCGATTCAAATAAGTCATCTCCGCTTTTGCGGGTTTAAAAAATATTTACCATTTTTTTCGTTTGCTACTAGGCAGGATGGAATAAACATGGTATACTAGCAAAATGAGACTGACAATATAGAAAAGGGGGCAACCACAAGATGAAGGTAAAACCGTCAGTAAAACGGATTTGTGAAAAATGCAAAGTCATTAAGCGCAAAGGCCGTGTTATGGTCATCTGCGAAAATCCGAAACATAAACAGAGACAAGGTTAATTATTGAATAAGGAGGTGCTTTATTAATGGCACGTATTGCCGGTGTAGATTTACCCCGTGACAAGAGAATTGAAATTGCATTGACGTACATTTTTGGTATTGGTTTGAAGACTTCTAAGGATCTTCTGAAGGAGACTGGCATCAATCCGGATACCCGTACGCGTGACCTCACGGAGGATGAAGTTGTAAAACTTCGTGATGCCATCGATAAGAACGTTATCGTCGAAGGTGACCTTCGTCGTGAGCGTCAGATGAACATCAAACGACTCGTTGATATCGGCTGCTACCGTGGTCGTCGCCACCGTCTTGGCCTTCCTGTCCGTGGACAGAACACTAAGAACAACGCCCGCACGCGTAAAGGCCCGAAAAAGGCTGTAGCAGGCAAGAAGAAAGACTAATAAAGGAGGGTTAACTGGTGGCAGTTAAGAAAGCAGTTCGCACGAAGAAAAAAGTTCGTAAGAACATAGAATATGGCGTAGCGCACATCAGCTCTACGTTCAACAACACGATTGTAACGCTCACTGATAAGAGCGGTAATGCACTTTCCTGGGCTAGCGCAGGCGGCCTTGGTTTCCGTGGTTCCCGTAAGAGCACTCCGTTCGCAGCTCAGATGGCTGCTGAGACGGCTGCTAAAGCAGCTATGGAGCACGGCCTCAAGCAGGTCGAGGTTTACGTTAAGGGTCCTGGTGCTGGCCGTGAAGCCGCAATCCGTTCCCTGCAGGCAACGGGCCTTGAGGTTAACATGATCAAAGATGTTACCCCGATTCCGCACAATGGCTGCCGTCCGCCGAAGCGTAGAAGAGTTTAATAGGAGGTGCAATTACTAGATGGCAATTGATAGAGTACCAGCCATTAAAAGATGCCGTGCACTTGGCATTGAGCCGGCTGTTATTGGTCGTTCCAAAGAATCGAAACGTCAGCCGCGCCGTACGAACCGTAAGGTTTCCGAGTATGGTCTGCAGCTGAAAGAAAAGCAGAAAGCAAAGTTCATCTACGGTGTACTGGAGAAACAGTTCCGTGGATACTACGATAAAGCGAAGAAGATGCAGGGTGTTACGGGTGAAAACCTGCTTGGTCTTCTTGAGCGTCGTCTTGACAACGTCGTTTTCCGTCTTGGCCTTGCCAACACGCGTCGTCAGGCTCGCCAGCTCGTTCGTCATGGCCACTTCACGGTCAACGGCAAGCGCGTAGACATTCCGTCCGCACTTGTTTCCGCTAACGACGTTATCGCTGTTAGCGAGAAGAGCCAGAGCAATGCCTTCTTCAAAGAGCTCAAAGAGAGCAGCAATGCTCTTTCCGCTCCGGCATGGCTCCAGGCTGACCAGGCTAACCTCACGGGTACGGTAACTCGTTTCCCGAACCGCGAAGAGATCGATGTTCCTGTCAACGAGCAGGCTATCGTCGAGTTGTACTCCAAATAATGAATATTTGTGCCTGTGTGCATAGTGTTCGATTGATTATTGAGGAGGTTCATTTCAGATGATAGATATCGAGAAACCGAAAATTGAAATTGCGGAAATCAGTGAAGATAACCGTTATGGTAAATTCATCTGCGAGCCGCTCGAGCGTGGCTACGGCACGACGTTTGGCAACAGCCTGCGCCGTATGCTGCTGTCCTCGCTGGAGGGTGCTGCAATTACCTCCATCCGGATCGATGGGGTACTCCATGAGTTCTCGACGATTCCGGGTGTCCGGGATGACGTAACCAACATCGTTCTGAACCTGAAGCAGCTCTGCCTCAAGATGGCAGGCAATGAGCCGAAGGTCATCCGCATTGACGTGGAAGGCGAGAAGGAAGTTACGGCTGCCGACATCATCTGTGATGCCGACATTGAGATTCTCAATCCGGACCTCCATATTGCTACGGTTGACGAGACGGGCAAGCTCAAGATTGAGATGACCGTTGAGCGCGGCCGCGGCTACGTTCCGGCTGACAAAAACAAGAAGCCGGAAGACACGATTGGCATTATCCCAATCGACTCGATTTTCTCCCCGGTACAGCGCGTGAACTACACCGTACAGGATACGCGTGTAGGTAATGTCACGGACTATGACCGCCTGATCCTCGAAGTCTGGACCGATGGTTCGCTTCGTCCGGAAGAGGCAGTCAGCAAGGCTGCTGGCATTCTCGTCATGCACCTCAAACTGTTCCAGAACATGGACGGTCTGCCGGATGAGATTGAGGAGGAGGAGGCATCCTTCCCAGAGGAGGAAGAGGATGATTCTTCGAAGGTCCTCGAAATGACCATTGAAGACCTCGACCTCTCGGTACGTTCCTTCAACTGTCTGAAACGCGCCAACATCAACACGGTCGCTGACCTTGCTGAGAAGACGGAAGATGACATGATGAAGGTCCGCAACCTCGGACGCAAATCTCTTGAGGAAGTCAAGAAGAAGCTCGAGGAACTCGGTTTGGCTCTGAGAGAAAACAACGATTGAAAAGAGGGAAATAAATGAGCTACAGAAAATTAGGACGTAACTCCGCAGCCCGTAAGGCGCTGTTTGCTAGCATTCTTACTTCCTTCTTCAGATATGGCCGCATTGAGACGACGGAAGCTAAGGCAAAAGAGCTCCGCAAATTTGCTGAGCAGCTGATCACGCTTGCAAAGCGTGGCGACCTGAGCGCTCGTCGCAAGGCTATCGCAGCCCTGTCTGATGAAGATGTTGTAAGAAAACTGTTTGATGAGATCGCAGCTAAATACGCTGACCGCCAGGGCGGTTACACGCGTATCCTCAAGCTCGGCGTACGCCGTGGCGACGCTGCTCCGATGGTTATCATCGAGCTCGTCTGATCGCATACTGCAACAAGCAAGGGGCTGTTGCACGTAATATTTACGTGCAACAGTCTCTTTTTTGTCCCTAAAAAAAGATAATCCCGGGGTTTGAATGCCCCGGGATTAGGTGTAGAATTTAGATATGCAAAAACCAAATTCACAGAAAGATTATACTTCTTTAGGAGGACATTATCAAGTATTTCTTCCTTTCAATCTTGAATTTCAGGTTGGCAAAGATGACCCAGTCCGCCTGCTTCGCCATTGTATTGGAGGTATGGATATTACGGCACTGGAAAAGACCTATCGGCGGATAGATCGAAATTTGGCGTCGCCAAGGCAGATGTTGGCCATCATTGTCTATGCCGGGATGAATCATATTTTTAGTTCCCGCAGGATAGAACTTACTTGCAGGCGGGACATCAATTTCATGTACCTGCTAGAGGGCAAGCCTGTACCTGACCATACAACCATTGCCCGGTTCCGTTCCAAGCATCTGGCTTCCTGCATCAAGGAGCTGTTTGCCCAGATGGATTTTCTGCTGGAAGAAGCGGGGGCCATTTCCCTGCAGGATATTTTCATCGATGGAACAAAAATCGAATCCGTTGCCAACAAGTATAAGTTTGTCTGGAAAAAATCTGTCCTAAAAAATCAGGCCAAGCTTATGGACAAGTTGCCGGATTTCGTGAACAAAGCCAGGAAAGAATTTTCGGTCTCCCTCTCACATGGTAAAGATATACACTTGCACCATCTAAAGAAACTACGCCGCAAATTGAAAGCCCGCCAGAAAGAGCAGGGAATCCAGTTTGTCCATGGAATCGGGAAATGCAAAACCAGCCTGCAGAAAACCATGGAACAGCTGGACGAGTTCATCGCCCGGCTCAGGAAATACAACAAATACCTGCATATCATGGGAAACCGCAACAGCTTTGCCAAGACAGATACAGATGCCACCTTCATGCGGATGAAAGAGGATGCCATGAAAAACGGCCAACTAAAACCTGCCTACAACATCCAGTACGGCACGGATTCCGAATTCGTTACCTGGGCTACTGTCGGCCCACAGCCAACGGATACGGCCACGCTGATTCCTTTTTTGCAGGAACTGGAACGCTATACCCACAAACGCTACCGTAATGTAGTGGCAGATGCTGGCTATGAGAGCGAGGAAAACTACCTTTATCTCGAAACAAACCAACAGCGTGCTTTTATCAAGCCAAACAACTATGAGAAGAGCAAGACTCGCAAATGGAAACAGGACATTGGCCGCAGGGAAAACATGACCTATCTGGCCGACGAAGATGCTTATCTCTGTGTTCAGGGCAGGAGACTGACCGTAACCAGGGAATTTACCCGCAAAAGCAAAACCGGATTTCAAAGCCAGATGACTCATTACAGTTGTGAGAATTGCAAGGAGTGCCCGGTAAAGAACCAATGCATACACGGAAATCACTGCAAGACCTCGCTGGAAGAGCGGACCAAGAATATAGAAGTATCTAAACGGTTCCAGCGCCAGCGCCAGGAAGATCTGGAACGGATAACCTCACCAGAAGGCATCCAGTTGCGGATAAACCGCAGCATCCAGGCAGAAGGAGCCTTTGCCATGGTAAAAGCGGATATGGCCTTCCGCCGATTCTTAACCCATGGCAATAAAAATGTCCTTGTGGAAACGATGCTTTTGGCTATGGCCTATAACATTCAAAAGCTGCACTGCAAAATACAGGCAGAAAAACTTGATCGGCACCGAATCCCTGTGGATAACGCTGCTTGAAAAATTAAAGAGCGTAAGAAACAAAGACGATTTTTAGACCGTCTGGTGTCTTACGCTCAAAATTTCTGTATTTTGCTTTTAAATTAAGATATCGTCAGATTAAAAAGCTAAGTGGACTGTGCATAAGTGATTTCTCACTCATGCAACAGCCCCTTTTTCTATACCATCATGCGTGATACATTTTGGGTGACCATGAAGGAGGAGACTTCGGATAGAAAATTTATTTGTTGTTGCCAATCCTCATCTGATGTTATGATTATAGTCAGCATTGGTGTTTTTTAGAATCGGATTTTGAAGAAAGGTGAAGGCGCAGTGGATAAGAGAATCATGATAGAGGGTGCGATGGATCTGGAGACGAAGTTTCTGCTGGATGCCTTGAAACAGACGCAGGAGCATTTGCTGGGGACGTGGCGGTTTGTGGAAGGCTGGTATAAGGAAGTGCCGCTGGTGGTGGCTGTGACAGCCGTTGGAGCGGCAAATGCGGCGGCAGCCACGGCCTTAGGAATCGAGAAATTCAAGCCAGCAGCTGTTATCAGTCAGGGGACGGCAGGCGGACATGATCCGGCTTTGGGGGCCTATGATATCGTCTTAGGCAAGCAGTCGTTTGACGCTAGTTCCTACCGCACAGCACAGGAAGATAGGGCCGATTGGCAGCATATGGAACTCATGGGAGCATATGCCTATGAGCCGGATAGCGGCGAGTTTGTGCCCCAGGCAGTCTATTATCCAGGTGATGAAGTCCTTCTGGCCGCAGCCCATAAAGCCGCGGCTGGGTATAGCCGTGGCCGGGTGGTGGATGGCTGTATCGCCAGCTGCAATACCTGGAACAGGCAAAAGGAACGTCTGCAATATCTGCATGATACATTCGGCTCTTCTTGTGAGGAGATGGAAGTACATTCCGCAGCACATGTATGCCGACAGTATGAGATTCCCTTTTTGGGTATCCGCATGATATCGAATTCTGAATTCCGTGAGGAGGATTTCCAGCCGGAAACGGCACAGGCCTGTCAGGAATTCGTCCTGTCCGTGGCGCAGGAAATCTACAGATCGTATGATTGCGCCGGACAGCTAGGAAACTAACGGCCCCTTGTGCTGAAAGGCAGGATCAGGCCGGCAATGCCACAGAGATAAAGGGGAAATTGGAGAAGAAGACACGAACTTGGCCTGTTATAGCAAAATGGTCCTTGATCACTGTGATCAAGGGCCATTTTTGTTTCCTGTATTGAAGTGTCGCAAGAAGGGATCAGGCTGATATCAGATCGAAGCAGTATAGAGCAGGATCAACCATGCTGGTGGGCCAGACGTTTTTCATAGAAATGCTGGCGGCGCTGTTCGACGATGGTCTTGGCTTCGCTGTCGCGGTCCATCTGATGACGGGTGAAGCGATGATGGCGGCCGAGGAGGTAGAAGTAGAGGCCGATACCCAGGAGGGAAATCGTTCCGGCGCCGAGATATACAACCTGGAAGCCAAAATCCGGGACAAAGCTGCCTAGGGTATAGGGGCCTACGCCAATGCCGAGATCGAGGAGGACAAAGTAGGTGCTGGTGGCAATGCCGACTTGATGCATGGGAGCACAGTGGACGGCTAAGGCATGACAGCAGGCTGTCAAGGTTCCGTAACCAAAGCCCAGGAACAGGGCGCCGATCAGCAGAGGGATATCCGTAGTTGCACGGGCGATGATACTCATGGCGATGGCCATGCAGAGCAGTGACGGATAGACGACAATATCGCCGCCGTAATTGTCAAGCAGGAAGCCGGTAAGTGGACGGCTGATGAATGACGTGGCGGCAAAGCAGAGGAAGAAGCAGGTAGCGCCAATTCCCGTTACCCCGATGGCGTTGGTATAGGCGCCCAGGAAGCTCAGTACGGTGGAGTAACAAACGCCGCCCATGAAGGCTATGCTCGATATGCCGAGGGCCTTCAGGGAAAAGAAGCGGTCAAAGGAAATATGGTACAGGTCTTCCCGTTCAGACGGCAGGATGGTGCGCTCTGGTGTTTTCAGCAAGCAGGAGAGCAGGAAGATCACAAATGTCGCGGCGGTACAGATTTCAATTCCCAGATTGAAGCTGCCGGCCTGAGTGATGTTCATGGCCAGGAAGGGGCCGATGGCTGAGGCGAGTGTGACGCCAAGTGTGAAGTAGCCGATGCCTGTTCCCATGCGTTTGAGAGGAACCAGAGCTGCTACGATCGTGCTGGCAGCAGTGGAGGTTGTACCGAAGGCGAGTCCATGAAGAAAACGCACGACCATGAAGGAAGCAAGATTCGGTGCGAGCTCATAGCAGAGGACCAGCAGGAAGAACATGGCGGTGCCGCTCCTGAATAATCTGCGGCGGCCGATGAAGTCGATGAAGCGGCCTGCGGGGATGCGGGCGAAAAGTGCCCCGACAATGAATAGACCGGAAGCGAGGCCGGCCATGCTGATGGAAGCATTCCAGGTATGGATGGCATAGGCAGTGGACCATAACATCAGCAGGAAATGGACACTGTAAACCAGGAAATTGATGATGATGTCGAAAACATAATCCTTGCTCCAGAGTTTGACGGGAGCTTGATCTGAAACAGCTGGCATAGATAACGTCTCCTTTCGCATTGTGTGTCGGCGGTGGCTGGACGAGCAGATGGGAAAGGAAAAGGTCTGGAGATAATCTGCTGCATCCGATGCATCGATATGAGCAGTGACACTCAGCTCGTGCATGTAATCGTTTGAAACTTGAGTATGCATGATTACACAATTCTACCCTCCTATGATAAGTTTACAGAAACCTATTATAGGAGGGTAGGAATGAGATGTCGAATGTGAAAAATGCACGGGAAAAGCGCAAAAAATGCATAATAGATGCAAATTGTCACAAAACAATGCGAATATGAAAAAATTTCACGATATCTATGCATAAAAATCATCAAAATCATGATATATTTCTTGAAAGCCCTGATTTCACTGGGTATAATGAATCTGGATGTAGTTTATTATGCATGATATACAACAAAGTGCTGGCTGGAGATAGAACAGGGGAGGCCTTACCGGTTATGGAGTTAACACAGTTGAAATATTTTCAGGCTTTGGCGCGTCATGGGAGTTTCTCGCAGACTGCAAAAGCCATCATGGTGTCCCAGTCGGCACTTAGCCGCTCCATTGCCAAGCTGGAGAAGGAACTGGCAGTGATGCTGTTTGAACGCCAGGGAAAACAGACGAAGCTCACAGAGGCCGGCGAAAAGTTCCTGTTCCATGTGGACCGGGTACTTCGTGAGATGGAGGTAGCACGGCAGGAAATCATCATGGATCATGGGGGAGAAGGGTCAGTGAGTGTATCGTTCCTCCACTCACTGGGCGATACCTATCTGCCCTTGATTCTCAGCAGGTTTCATATCCGTTATCCGCATATAGGGATCACGCTGAACCAGCAGAACTCCACTGCATTGACCGAGGCACTCATGAAAGGGGATACCGATATCTGCCTATGTTCGATGCTGAATGGAGCGGATATTGCCTGGATGTATCTGTGGTCCGAGGAACTTTTCCTGGTAGTGCCCTGTTCGCATCCATTGGCGCAGAAGGAAAAGGTGCGGCTAGAAGAAATCGATGGCGAGGCCTTCATCACGCTGAAGCCGGAGTATACGCTCCGCCAGCAGGTCAATCAGCTGCTGGATCTGGCTGAAAGCCAGCCGCAGGTGATCTTTGAGGGAGACGAGGTTCATAATCTGATCTCGCTCGTGGCCGCACAACTGGGGGTCAGCTTGCTGCCGCATATCCCTTGTACGGAACAGATGGGCGTTTGTTATATTCCCGTGGCATTTCCTGTATGCAAGCGCGCCGTGGGAATCGCTTGGAATACACGACGGCCGCTCACGTCGGCAGCAATCTGTTTCCAGCAATTCACCATAAATTACTTCAACAGCCATCAGGATGTATAATAGGTTCTCTTCGCGTGATGTAATCAGTTGCCGATGATCACGCCGCCGTGGATGAGGACGGGGGTGCTGTGGGTGGCAGTGTGCGTGGGGAGCTTGGTGGATAGCTTGCAGGGACTGTTGAGGAGGTAGGCGGTGGCGAGCACGGCCTTTTCCTTTATGTTGCGGTAGGTCTTGCTGTCAAGCTCGGCTTCGTAGACGGTAGTGCTATGCGGGGAGATGACAACGGTGGTCAGCGCCTGGGTGAAGGCCATGTTGTCCGACCACTGCCAGAGCTTTTTCCCGTTCTTGTCGGTGATGATGATGTCGTAGATCTGGCTCGTCTTTTGTTGGAGCGAGTAAGGGATGCTGCTGGTGTTGGTGATTTTGAATTCGAGCTGCAGGCGGCCGTGGGTTTCCTGGATGGACAGCTCCTCGGCAATCTGCTCGTAGGTCAGGGAGGCATAGGTGCTCTGCGGGGCTGAGCTGCCTGATGACGAGGCCGGGAAGGTGATGCCGATGCCTGTGCCGAAGCGGGCTGAGGCCATGCTGGGGATCAGCAGGAAAAGGGAAAGCAGTAAGATGATTTTTCGCATGGTGAATACTCCTATCGTCAAAAAAATACTTTATTATCTATTTCGTGGGAAATCCTTGTGTTTCCTGCCTTTTTTTTGTACAATATAAGTGTGAATTTTGTGTGTATTATGAATATGGAGGGAAAGGTATGGCCAGTAAATTTTATCGTTGCAGTAAATGTGGTAACCTTATCGGTCTGATCCATGAGGGCGGAGGGCCGTTGGTATGCTGCGGACAGCCGATGGAAGAGCTGACGGCGAATACGACCGATGCGGCTCAGGAGAAACATGTACCGGTGGCTGAGTATGATGCCGGTGCGGGTATGCTGAAGGTAACGGTCGGTTCGGTGGCTCATCCTATGACGCCTGAGCACTTCATCGAGTGGATTCATGTGCAGACGAAGCTGGGCGGCCTTATGCGTCAGCTGACGCCTGAGGATAAGCCAGAGGCAGCCTTCAGGATTGCAGATGGGGATGCGCCGGTGAGCGTATTTGCTTATTGCAATCTGCATGGTTTGTGGAAAACGGATATCTAAGCAATAGTGATAAAAAGCTGGGCGGTTTGTGCAGGATTTTGCACAGACCGCCTTGTTTTTTGTGTTATAATGGTGCATGTATGATTTTGGGGAAAGAGGATATCCAGATGGCATTTATCGAGGTAGAGAACCTTACACATGTATATCATCCGGGCACACCGCAGGAGTTCGTGGCGCTGGACAAAGTGAATCTGTCCATTGCGGCTGGTGAGTTCGTGGCTGTGCTCGGAACGAATGGCTCAGGCAAGTCAACGCTAGCACGTCATTTGAATGGCCTGCTGCTGCCGACGGAGGGACGTTGTCTTGTCGATGGCTTGGATACCTGCAAGGCGCAGGATCTTTGGCAGATACGGCAGCAGATCGGCATGGTGTTCCAGAATCCGGATAATCAGCTGATCGCGGCGGTGGTCGAGGATGATGTGGCCTTTGGCCCGGAGAATCTGGGGGTGGAGCCGCAGGAAATCCGGCGGCGGGTCAAGGAGGCTCTGGCGGCGGTCAACATGACGAAGTTCCGCACCTATGCGCCGCATCTCCTGTCCGGTGGGCAGAAGCAGCGCATTGCCATTGCCGGTGCGCTGGCGATGCAGACGCGCTGCCTGGTGCTCGATGAGCCGACGGCCATGCTCGATCCGCAGGGGCGTGAGGAAGTCATGCAAACGGTGCAGCGGCTGCACGCAGAGCAGGGCATCACGATTGTCTACATCACGCATTTCATGGAGGAGGCCGCCCAGGCCGACCGCCTTATCGTGATGGATGGGGGCAGGGTAGCGGCTGATGGGACGCCGCGGGAGCTGTTCGCTGATGTGGGCGCTATGAAGAAGCGGGGCCTCGATGTGCCGGTGGCGGCAGAGGTTGGCTGGCGGTTGCGGCAGCAGGGCATCAAGCTGCCCGCGGATATAGTTACCGACGAAGAATTACTTGAGGCATTGGAGGCATATACGTGTCAATCGAATTGAAACAGGTCAGCTATACATATATGCCGAAAACGCCCTTTGAGCGGCAGGCACTGCGCGAGGTATCGCTGACAATCGAGGAGGGCAGCTTCACGGCAATCGCCGGGCATACGGGCTCGGGTAAGTCGACGCTGGTGCAGCATCTGAATGGGCTGCTGACGCCGACGAGCGGGCAGGTGCTGGTCGATGGCATCGATCTGGCCGGCAGCAGCAAGGCAGGGCGCGAGCAGGCGCGCCGGGCACGGCAGCAGGTCGGCATGGTGTTCCAGTATCCTGAGCAGCAGCTCTTTGAGGAGACGATTGCGGCTGATGTGGCCTTCGGACCGCAGAATCAGGGGCTCAGCGGTGAGGCGCTGGAGCAGCGTGTGCGTGAGGCTATGGAGCTTGTCGAGCTGGACTACGACAAGTATAAGGATCGCAGTCCGTTCCAGCTGAGTGGCGGGCAGAAACGGCGGGCGGCGATTGCTGGCGTGCTGGCACTGCATCCGCGCTATCTCGTGCTCGATGAGCCGACGGCTGGCCTCGATCCCTGCGGCCGCGAATCGCTGATCCGGACAATCTGTGCGCTGAAGAAGAAATGGAAGCTCACGATTGTGTTCATCTCGCATAGCATGGAGGATATCGCGCGGCTGGCCGATTCCGTCGTCGTCATGAAGCAGGGCGGGCTGGCTATGCAGGCAGCTCCTGAAGAAGTTTTCGCCCAGGATGCCCTGCTGCAGGAAGCGGGGCTCAAGAAGCCGCATATCCTGTCCCTGCTGCAGAAATTGCAGGCTGCAGGTCTTCCCGTGAAAGCGGAGGCCCTCGATATCGAGGGCGGCGTGCAGGCAATCCGGGAGGTGCTGGTCCATGCTGAGTAATATAACGTTGGGACAGTTCTTCCCCGGCGATAGCGTGCTGCATCGCCTTGACCCGCGTGTCAAGATCGTGCTGCTGCTGTTCTATCTGGTCGAGGTGTTTGTTTTCAGCCATCCCCTCGCTTATGCGGTGCTGACCGTGGGGACATTCTTGCTTATCCTGCTGTCGGGGGTACCGATGCGTATGATGCTGCGCTCGCTGAAACCGCTGTGGTGGATCATCCTCTTCACTTTCCTCATCCATCTGTTCAGCAATCCGGGGACGCCGATTGCGCAGGTGTGGGTATTTACGATGACCTGGGAGGGCGTGCAGAAGGGCTTCTTCCTGTCCCTGCGTCTGGTGCTGCTGATTCTGGCGAGCTCACTGCTGACTTTCACGACGAGCCCGTTGAAGCTCACGGATGCGCTGGAGAGCCTGCTCTCGCCATTCCGGCGGTTTGGTCTGCCAGCGCATGAGCTGGCGATGATGATGACGATCGCCCTGCGGTTCATACCGACGCTGATTGCTGAGACCGACAAGATCATGAAGGCACAGCAGTCGCGCGGTGTGGATTTTTCGAGTGGCAATGTGCTGGCGCGGCTCAGGAATATGGTACCGATACTTGTGCCACTGTTCCTGTCGGCCTTCCGCCGGGCGGATGAGCTCGCGCTGGCGATGGAGGCGCGCTGCTATCGTGGCGGTATCGGCCGCACGCAGATGAAGGCTTTGCAGCTGCTGTCCATCGACTATGCAGCCGTGACGGTATTCATCCTGCTGACCGCCGGGCTGGCGGCTATCCAGATCATGGCTTAGATATAATGGAAAGGAATGGGAATGAAACCAGAGCATAAAGCGGAGATGAAGGCCCGCGCACGCAATATCGTATTGACCGTAGCCTATGATGGCACGGCTTATCATGGCTTTCAGCGGCAGACACCGCCGGTGGTGGCCGTACAGAATGTATTGGAGGAGAAGCTCCAGGTGGTATTCGGCGATTCCATCGAGCTGGCAGCATCGGGGCGCACGGACGCTGGTGTCCACGCCTATGGGCAAGTCGTGAATTTCTTTACGGACGGCACGATACCGACGGAGCGCATCGTGCGGGCAGTCAACAGCCTGCTGCCGCCGGATATCGTCGTGACGGAGGCACATGAGGGCGGCCGTGAGTTCAGCGCGCGCCATAGCGCGAAGTCCAAGACGTATATCTATCGCGTCCAGCAGGGGGATGTTCCTTCGGTGTTCACGCAGCGCTATGCCTGGTATGTGCGGCGGCCCCTGGATGTGGCGGCTATGCAGCAGGCCCTAGACTGCATCCTGGGCACCCATGATTTCAGCGCGTTCCGGGCTGCGGGAGGCGCGCCGATGCTTCCGATACGCACCATGTATGAGGCCAAGGTGGAGGAAAAGGGAAATGGCATGCTGGAGTTTTCTATCCATGGCAATGGCTTCCTTTACCATATGGTCCGCAACATCATCGGCACCGTGGTGAATGTGGGGGTGGGGCGGCTGACGGTAGCGGATTTCCAGCGGATCATGGACAGCCTTGACCGGAACCAGGCCAGTGCCACAGCACCGGCCTGCGGGCTCTATCTGTATAAAGTCGAATATTGATGGTAGGCGTTAGCGGACATGACGGGCGGATTGTCATGTATTGCTAGCGCTTATTTTTATTGGTTTGTGACGATTCGGGTTGCACGGTACTTGCAGATGCGTTAAAATATGAAAAGACCCTGTAAAAGGAGGGTCTTTACTCGTATGCATTTTTTCAGGTGGTGAAACTATGAATTCCCTATTAAAGGTTGGTATCGACGTAGGTTCTACGACCATCAAGTTGGTGGTTCTCGACTACGAGAAGAATATCATCTACAAGAACTACGCCCGCCACTTTTCAGAGATCGGCAATGCCCTGCAGGAGAATCTGACGCACCTCAAGACGATCGTCGGTGAGCAGAAGTTCTCGTTTGCCCTGACCGGTTCTGCTGGTATGGGTATTGCCCAGCGCATCGGCCTGCCCTTCGTGCAGGAGGTCATTGCCTGTGCGACGGCTGTCCGCGAGCTTATCCCGCAGACGGATACGGTCGTGGAGCTCGGCGGTGAGGATGCGAAAATCACGTATTTCGGCGATGCACCGGAGCAGCGCATGAATGGTGTCTGTGCCGGTGGCACGGGCTCGTTCATCGACCATATGGCATCACTTCTGTCTACGGATGCACCTGGGCTCAATGAGCTGGCAGCCAAGGGCAAGCAGATCTATACGATCGCTTCGCGCTGCGGCGTCTTTGCCAAGACAGATATCCAGGCCCTGATGAACGACGGGGCGGAGAAAGCGGATATCGCGCTGTCGATTTTCCAGGCGGTGGTCAATCAGACCATCGGCAACCTGGCCCAGGGACGCCCGATTGACGGTCATGTTGCGTTCCTGGGCGGCCCACTGCATTTCCTGCCGGAGCTGCGCAAGCGCTTCATCGAGACCCTCGGGCTCGACAAGGAGCATGTTGTCGCTGTGGATTACGGCAACTACTTTGTCGCGATGGGATCGGCTCTCTCCGAGGAAGCCAAGAACATCGATGTCTCGCAGCTGGAGACGAGCATTGAGCGTGCCAAGGAGGCGGCAGCCAGCGAGACGCGCCAGGCGGACTTCACGCTGTTTGACAGCGAAGCCGAATATGAGGAATTCAAGCAACGCCACGATAGGGATAAGGTAAAGCGCGGAACGTTTGCAGACTATGAAGGCCCCGTCTATGTGGGCATCGATGCGGGGTCGACGACTACGAAGATCACGGCCATCGGCCGCGAGAAAGAAATCCTCTATACTTCCTATGGCAGCAATCAGGGATCGCCATTGAAGACTGTCGTCAGTGAGATGAAGGAGCTCTATAAGGCCATGCCCCAAACGGCCTGGATCGCGGGGACGATGACGACGGGCTATGGTGAGGCCATCGTCAAGGCGGCCATCCATGCCGATGGCGGCGAGGTCGAGACCTTTGCCCATCTGCGGGCGGCCCAGGAGTTCTGTCCGGAGGTCACCTTTGTCCTCGATATCGGCGGCCAGGATATGAAGTGCTTCTTCGTCAAGGATGGCAGCATCGGCAATATCACCCTCAATGAGGCCTGCTCGGCGGGCTGCGGCTCGTTCATCCAGAACTTCGCTGAGGGCTTGCATATGACGCCGGCGGAGTTTGCGAAGAAGGCACTGACCTCCAAGGCCCCCGTTGACCTCGGTACGCGCTGCACGGTCTTCATGAATTCGAAGGTCAAGCAGGCGCAGAAGGAGGGGGCGGAAGTCGCCGACATTTCGGCGGGCATTGCCTTCTCGGTCATCAAGAATGCCTTGTTCAAGGTCATGCAGCTCAAGGACGTCCGCGAGCTCGGCGACCACATCGTCGTGCAGGGCGGCACCTTCTACAACGATGCGGTGCTGCGCTGCATGGAGAAGCTGCTGGACCGCGACGTCATCCGTCCGGACATCGCTGGGCTTATGGGCGCCTATGGTGCGGCTATCCTGGCGCTGGAGGCGGGGACGGAGCACTCGGCTATTCTGTCGGCAGAGCAGCTTGATGCGTTTACCGTAGCAACGAGTTCCTACCGCTGTCAGGGTTGCGGCAACAAGTGCCTGATCACGATGCAGAAGTTCCCCGATGGCAGCAAGTATTTCACGGGTAACCGCTGTGAGCGCGGTGCCGGCGGAGAGAAGCAGACGGAGGAGCAGACGCCGAACATCTACAAATACAAATACGACCGCGTCTTCACGCATTACAAACCGCACGAAGGGGCTAAGCGCGGCCGCATCGGCATCCCGCGGGTGCTCAACATGTACGAGGACTATCCGTTCTGGTTCACCTTCCTCGATACCCTCGGCTATGAGGTTGTGCTGTCGGGCAAGTCGAGTGCGAAGATGTATTACAAGGGCATGGCGACCGTACCGTCGGATTCCCTCTGCTATCCGGCCAAGATCACCCATGGACATATCGTCGATCTCATCGAGAAGGGCGTAAAGAAGATTTTCTATCCCTGCGAGCCCTATAACATGGAGGACGATGTCAACGAGTCGGACAACCATTTCAACTGTCCGATTGTCGCTTCGTATGCCGAAAATATCCGCGGCAATATGGATATCCTGCGGGAGCAGAATATCGACTTCATCCAGCCCTTCCTGCCAATCCATGACAAGAAGCGCCTGATTGCGCGTCTTTATGAGGAACTGGGGGACAAGGAAGGGATCGCCAAGCGTGAAATCGCTGCGGCAGTCGAGGCGGCCTATAAAGAAATCGAGCAGTATCGTCAGGATGTCCGCGACTATGGCGCGAAGATCCTGGCGCGCATCGAGAAGACTGGCGAGCAGGCAATCCTGCTGGTTGGCCGTCCCTATCATGTGGACCCGGAAATCAACCACGGCATCCCTGAGATGATCCAGTCCTATAAGCTGCCGATCCTCTCGGAGGATGCGGTCTATCATCTGCCGGTCAAGTCCGGGAAGCTCAAGGTGGTCAACCAGTGGAGCTACCATGCGCGGCTTTACCATGCGGCGCAGTTCGTGGCGGAGCATGACAACCTGACGCTGATCCAGTTCAGCTCTTTCGGCTGCGGCCTCGATGCGCTGACGACGGGACAGGTCAAGGATATCCTCGAGCAGCATCATCGCATCTACACGATGATCAAGCTTGATGAGGTATCGAATCTCGGGGCGGCCCGCATCCGCCTGCGGTCGCTGATGGCGGCACTCACGCGCCGTACGCCGGTCGCCTATAAGGAAATCAAGCCGATTGCGCGTCCGCGGTTCACCGAGGACTGCAAGGCTACCCATACCATCCTGGCACCCCAGATGGCACCCATCCATTTCGAGCTCTTCAAGACGGCTATCCGCAAGTACGGCTACCGTGCGGTCATCCCGCCGATGCCGGGCAAGGAGGCCATCGACACGGGGCTGCGTTATGTCAACAACGATATGTGCTATCCGGCCATCGTCGTCATCGGCCAGCTCATCCAGGCGCTGAAGTCTGGCATGTGCGATCCGGACCACACGAGCATCATGCTGTTCCAGACCTGCGGTGCCTGCCGGGCGACGAATTATCTGAGCGTCCTGCGGGAGGCTCTCAAGTACGCGGGCTACCCGCAGGTGCCGGTCTTTGCCGTGCACGGCCTGAAGGATGAGACGGATGCTTTCAATCTCGACCGGGCGATGCTCACCGATGCCATCAAGGCGGCTGTCTATGGCGATACGCTGATGAACGTGCGCAACCGCATGATGCCGTACGAGCTGACCCATGGCTCGACGCAGGCCCTGTTCCGCAAGTGGATGGATCGCTGCAAAGCTGAAATCAATCACGGCAGTTACTTCAAGTTCAAGAAGAACGTCAAGGCCATCGTGCGCGATTTTGACAATCTGCCGATCGATGAAGACCTCTGGAAACCGAAGGTCGGCATCGTCGGTGAGATTCTCGTCAAGTATCATCCGGTGGCGAATAACCATATCGAGAAGGTGCTCATGGATGAGGGGGCCGAGGTCGTCATGCCGGATTTTGTGGACTTCTTCCTCTATTCGGCTTACGATTCGATTGCCAAGCATCAGCTGCTGGCAGGCAAGTACAAGGATGAGTTCTTTGGCAAGCTGTTCATCAAGGCCATCGAATTCTTCCGCAAGCCAATGCGCAAGGCCCTTAAGGAGAGCCGCCATTTCCGTGCACCGAATACGATCTACGAGACAGCAGAGCTTGCCGCGCGCCATGTCAGCCTCGGCAACATGGCTGGCGAGGGCTGGTTCCTGACTGGTGAGATGGTGAAGCTCATCGATGAAGGCGTGCCCAATGTGGTCTGCCTGCAGCCCTTTGGCTGCCTGCCAAACCATATCACGGGCAAGGGTGTCATGCATGAGCTGCGCACGAGCTACAAGGGGGCCAATATCACGGCCATCGACTGTGATGCAGGCTCAAGTGAAGTCAACCAGCTCAACCGCTTGAAACTGATGCTGGCCGTGGCTAAGGAACGCGGGCCGCAGCAGGAGAAAAAAGAACATAAGGACAAGGCGATAAGCCACTGAGTGAAATGACCCGTCAATTTTTGACGGGTCATTTTTGGCTCATAAATCAAGGACATGTGTCCTAAAAATCATTGACAGGCAAAAAAAATCTCGTTATTATGAAATAGTCGGTTAATAATTCTATGTTTTTATGGGAGACGATAAAATCCATGAAAGAGTACAAACCATTTAAATCCGGTAAGGTTCGTGAAGTCTATGATGCAGAGGACAGCATCATCATGGTAGCTACGGACCGCATCTCCGCTTTTGACCACATCTTGAAGAACAAGATCACGGATAAAGGCGCTATTTTGACGCAGATGTCCCGGTTCTGGTTCGACTTTACGAAAGATATCCTGCCGAATCACATGATTTCGGTCGACAACAAGGATATGCCGGAATTCTTCCAGCAGGAAGGTTTCGTTGGCAACAGCATGAAGTGCAAGAAGCTCACGATGATTCCGATGGAGTGCATCGTCCGTGGCTACATTACGGGCAGCGGCTGGGAGAGCTACAAGGAGAACGGCACGATCTGCGGCATCGAGCTGCCGGAAGGCCTCGTGGAGTCCCAGAAATTGCCAGAGCCGATCTTCACGCCGAGCACGAAAGCAGAACTCGGCGATCACGATGAAAACGTCTCCCTCGAGAAGGGCGCAGAAGTCCTGGAGAAATCCTTCCCGGGCCATGGCCGTGAGTATGCTGAGAAAGTCCGCGACTACACGATTGCCATCTACAAGAAATGCGCGGAGTATGCACTTTCCCGTGGCATCATCATTGCCGACACGAAGTTCGAGTTCGGCATCGATGAAGACGGCAACATCGTCCTCGGCGATGAGGTACTGACGCCGGACAGCTCGCGCTTCTGGCCGCTGGAGGGCTATAAGGAAGGCCAGAGCCAGCCGTCCTATGACAAGCAGTTCGTCCGTGATTGGCTCAAGGCAAACCCGGACAGCGATTATGAGCTGCCGCAGGATGTCATCGACAAGACGATCGCCAAGTACAAAGAAGCCTATAAGATGCTTACGGGCAAGGATTTTGAGTAAGGATTTGATTCTGAAGGGCGCGGATCGGCAAGATCCGTGTTCTCTGTGAAAGGAGAGCATGATTGATGAAAGTTGCAGTAATGATGGGAAGTGATTCCGATTGGCCAATCTTGAAGCCAGCCGTCGAGATCCTCAAGTCGTTCGGTATCGAGTCTGAGGTCATCGTGGCGTCGGCTCACCGCACGCCAGCCAAAGTCCGTGAAGTCGTGCTCAGCGCGCCCGAAAAAGGGATCGGTGCGTTTATTGTGGCAGCAGGGGCTGCGGCGCATCTGGCAGGTGTGGTAGCGAGCTATACGACGCTGCCGGTTATTGGTGTGCCCATCAACGCTACGCCGCTCAACGGCATGGATGCGCTCCTGAGCACGGTGCAGATGCCGTCGGGGATTCCCGTGGCGACGATGGCCGTCAATGGTGCCAAGAATGCGGCGATCTTTGCTGTGGAGATCTTTGCGGTGGCGGATAAGGAGCTCGCGCAGAAATTGGCGGATTACCGCACGAAGATGATTCAGGAAGTCGAAAAGAAAGCAGCCCGCGTTGCTGCCCAGCTTTAAGCTGCGCGCAACCGGACTGTTTTTTTGACCGCAAAAAGCGGGCTGACCGTGTATATTATATGAAAAAGGAAAAGAGAGAACAAAATAACCATGTATGAAAATGGCTATAACTTAGAACCGAAATGGAAAGAGGAATGCGGCGTCTATGGTGTCTATTCCCATACGGAGGATGTCTCGGGCATGACGTATCTGGGGCTCTATGCGCTGCAACATCGTGGGCAGGAAAGCGCGGGCATCGCCATCACCGATGGCGCCTGGATGGATGTCACGCGTGGCATGGGCCTCGTCAATGAGGTATTCCGCCATCAGGTCCCGCATATGGAGAACCAGTGCATCGCCATCGGCCATGTGCGCTATTCGACGACAGGCTCGAGCCTGCTGGCCAATACGCAGCCGCTGATGGTCAACTATGCGGGCGGCAAGATCGCGCTGGCCCATAACGGCAATCTGACCAATGCTGCGGAGATCCGCCATGATCTCGAGCAGCAGGGCACGATTTTCCAGACCTCCATCGATTCCGAGGTGTTTGTCAACCTTATTGCGCGTTCGCGCCAGGAGACTATCGAGGACAAGGTCATCGAAAGCCTCAAGAAAATCAAGGGCGCGTACTGCCTGACCATCATGACTGAGAGCAAGCTCATCGGTGCGCGCGATCCGCAGGGCTTCCGTCCGCTTTGCATCGGCAAGACGGAGGAAGGCAGCTATATCATTTCCTCGGAGACCTGCGGCCTTGACGTGGTCGGAGCTGAGTTCATCCGTGATGTGCTGCCGGGCGAGATGATAGTCATCGATGAAGAGGGCATCAAGTCCTATCCCTTTGCCACGGAGGAACCGAAGGCATCCTGCATCTTTGAGTACATCTACTTTGCCCGTCCCGATTCCGTCATCGATGGCCAGAGCGTCCATGATGCACGTTTCATGATGGGCCGAATGCTGGCCCGCGAGTCGGGCTGCCAGGGCGATATCGTCATTTCAGTGCCGGATTCGGGCACGACGGCAGCCACGGGCGTGGCCTTTGAGTCGGGCATTCCCTTTGTGGAGGGCCTGATCAAGAACCGCTATATCGGCCGTACCTTTATCCAGCCGACCCAGAAGAAACGCGATACGGCGGTGAAGCTCAAGCTGAACGCCATCCGTTCGGTGGTCGCGGGCAAGCGCGTCATCATGGTGGATGACTCCATCGTCCGCGGTACCACCAGCGGCAAGATCGTCAAGATGCTCCGCAATGCCGGGGCCAAGGAAGTCCATATGCTCATCAGCAGTCCGCCGATTGGCTATCCCTGCTACTATGGCATCGATACGTCGGTGCGCAAGGAGCTTATCGCAGCGACCAAGAGTGTCGAGGAAATCCGCGAGTACATCGGTGCCGATACGCTGCATTTCCTGAGCATCGAAGGGCTCAAACAGTCGGTATCCGCCGTTGACCCTGAGGCGATGTGCTACGCCTGCTTCAACAGTGCCTATCCGATCGAGGATGGGGAAAAGCCGGCTGGCGACAGCAAATATGTATTTGAACAGCGCAAGTGTTGAGAGAGGATAGAAATGGCAGAACAACTTACTTATAAAGATTCCGGTGTTGATATCGATGCAGGCAACAAATCCGTTCAGCTGATAAAGGACAGCGTTAAAGCTACCTATCGCCCGGAGGTACTTGGTGACCTCGGCGGCTTTGGCGGCCTGTTCGCGCTGACGGCTGGCAAATACAAAGAGCCGGTGCTGGTCTCGGGTACTGATGGCGTCGGCACGAAACTGCGCCTGGCCTTCATGCTGGATAAGCATGATACGGTGGGCCAGGATGCTGTGGCCATGTGTGTCAACGATATCCTCGTACAGGGTGCTGAGCCACTCTTTTTCCTTGATTACCTGGCTGTAGGCAAGCTCGACCCGGAGCAGGTAGCTGATGTGGTCAAGGGCGTAGCAAATGCCTGCAAGGAATCGGGCTGTGCGCTGATCGGCGGCGAGACGGCGGAGATGTCTGGCTTCTATCCGGTGGGCGAATACGATATCGCTGGCTTTGCTGTCGGCGCTGTCGAAAAATCGAAACTCATCACCAGCGAGAAAGTCAAGGAAGGCGACGTGGTCCTGGGCCTGCCTTCCTCGGGTGTCCATTCCAACGGTTATTCGCTGGTGCGCAAGATCTGCTTTGACCTCAAGGGCTTCAAGGGCGATGAGTATATCGAGGAGCTGGGCAAGACCATCGGCGAAGAGCTTCTGACGCCGACGCGCCTTTATCCGAAGTCCTGCCTGCCCCTTATCGAGAACTTTGATATCCACGGCATGGTCCACATCACGGGCGGCGGTTTCTACGAGAACATCCCCCGTGCATTGCCGGAGGATATGGCAGTCGAGATCGACAGCTCGGTATGGCAGATGCCGGCAATCTTTCGGCTCCTGCAGCAGTGGGGCAACGTGGATTGGAAAGAGATGTACCGCACCTTCAACATGGGCATTGGCATGATCATCATCGCCAGTGCCGACGAGGCAGAGAAAATCAAGGCGCATCTTGCCGCTGCTGACGAGACGGTCTACGAAATCGGCCGCGTGGTAAAGGGCAATCATGATGTGACGATCAAAGGCGGCGTGTTCCATGACTGAGATGAAACAGAAATTAGGGGTCCTGTGTTCAGGGCGTGGCACGGATCTGCAGTCCATCATCGATGCCATCGGCCGCGGTGAGGTCAATGCCGAGATCGCTGTGGTGCTTGCCGATAAGCCTGAGGCCTTTGCCCTGGAGCGGGCGAAAAAGGCTGGCATCAAGGCCGTCTGCGTCAACCGCAAGCAGTACGATGGCCGTGAGTCCTTTGAAAAGGCCTTGATTGCTGAGCTCGAAGAAGCAGGGGTAACGTTGGTTGTCTTGGCTGGATTTATGCGAATCCTGACGCCAGTATTTGTGCATCATTTTGCCGGCCGCATCATGAATATCCATCCGGCGCTGCTGCCGAGCTTTCCCGGTGCCCATGCCCATCGCGATGTACTCGCCTATGGCGTCAAGGTCAGCGGTTGCACCGTACACTTTGTCGATGAAGGCACTGACAGCGGCCCGATTATCCTGCAGGCGGCAGTTCCCGTCCTCGATGGGGATACGGAAGAAACCCTGGGGGCCCGCGTTCTCGAACAGGAGCATATCATCTATCCCCAGGCCATCCAGCTTTACTGCGAGGGCCGGCTGCAGGTAGATGGACGTCAGGTACGGATCTTGGATTGATTGGTTTAGACAGAGGAGAAATTATTTATGCAGATCAAACGCGCACTTATCAGCGTATCGAATAAAGACGGTGTGGTTGAGTTTGCCCGCCAGCTCCATGAGGCTGGCGTGGAAATCGTATCGACGGGCGGCACGATGAAGGCCATCAAAGAGGCAGGCATCCCGGTCACCTATGTCAGCGATGTCACGGGTTTTCCGGAAATCATGGATGGCCGCGTGAAGACGCTGAATCCGTATATCCACGGCGGCATCCTGGCTGTTCGTGACAACGAAGAGCATGTCAAGCAGATGCAGGAGCATAAGATCACGGGCATTGACCTGGTAGCCGTCAATCTCTATCCCTTCAAGGAGACGATTGCCAAACCAAACGTCACGCTGGCGGAGGCCATCGAGAACATCGATATCGGCGGCCCGGCGATGGTCCGTGCGGCGGCGAAGAACTTCAAGTTCGTCACGATCGTGACGAATCCTGCCCGCTATGCGGAGATTGCCAAGCAGGTCAAGGAGAATGGCTGCGTCGATGACCGCACGCGCATGGAGCTTTCCCAGGAGGCTTTTGCCCATACGGCAGCCTATGATGCGATGATCAAAGAGTATCTTCTTGAGCAGCTGAAGAAATAAGAGGGGTAGACGATGAATATTCTTGTTATTGGTTCGGGTGGACGTGAGCATACGCTGGTCTGGAAGCTTTCCCAGTCGCCGAAGGCTGCGAAGCTCTATGCGATTCCGGGCAATCCGGGCATGGCTGAGGTGGCTGAGTGCGTGGAGGGGATTTCCATCACCGATAATGATGCCGTCGCCGACTTTGCCAAGGAAAAGCAGATCGATCTGGCTGTGGTCGGCCCTGAGGTCCCGCTGACCAATGGCCTTGTCGATGCGCTGAATGCAGCTGGCATCAAGGCTTTTGGCCCGACGCAGCTTGCTGCGGAGATCGAGGGCTCGAAGGCTTTCTCCAAGGGCTTGATGAAGAAGTATGGCATCCCGACGGCGAAGTATGAGGTGTTCACGGAGGCCGATGCGGCCCGCGCTTATATCGAGCAGGAAGGGGCGCCGATTGTCATCAAGGCCGACGGCCTTGCCGCAGGCAAGGGTGTTATCGTTGCCATGACGAAAGAGGAGGCCCTGGCAGCCATTGCTGACATCATGGAGGACCAGGAATTCGGTACGGCGGGCAGCCGTGTCGTCATCGAGGAGTTCATGGAGGGCGAGGAAGCCTCGCTGCTCTGCTTCACCGATGGCAAGACCATCTGCCCGATGATCAGCTCCCAGGACCACAAGCGTGCCTACGATGGCGATAAAGGCCCGAATACCGGCGGCATGGGCACCTATGCACCAGCACCGGTCATGACGAAGGCCATGGTGGAGAAGGCATATGAGACGATCCTCGTGCCGACCATCAAGGCCATGGAGCAGGAGGGGCGTCTTTATAAGGGCTGCCTCTATGCCGGCCTTATGATCACGGCTGAAGGGCCGAAGGTCGTCGAGTTCAATGCGCGCTTCGGCGATCCGGAGACCCAGGTCGTCCTGCCGCTCTTGGAAAGCGATCTGGTCGATATCATGCTGGCCTGTGCCGATGGCACCCTGGCCGGGCAGGACATCCAGTGGAGCGATGGCGCAGCTGTCTGCGTGGTCATGGCATCGGGGGGCTATCCGAAATCCTACCAGAAGGGCTTTGCCATTGCAGGCCTGGCGGAGGCCAAGGCCGCTGGTACGGAAGTATTCCATGCCGGTACGGCGGAGAAAGACGGCCAGATTGTCACGGCGGGCGGCCGCGTGCTCGGCGTCGTCGCCAAGGCTGATGATGTCAAGACGGCTGTGGATAAGGCGTATGCTGGTGTCAGGGAGATTTCCTTCAAGGATGCGTTCTACCGCAATGACATCGCGCACCGCGCGCTAGAACGCCTGTGAGATCTCATATCGCCAGTAAGTGCAGTTGTGTCTGTTTGTGTATACTTTTGACTGGCTGTTTACAACTTGACATTTGTCTATTATAATTATCCATATAGACGTCAACGGTGGACGCTCTGAAGTTGTCGATGGACAACAACAGGGCGTTTTCTGTGTCTTAGGCAATCCTTGATGATGTTGTTTTGCGTGTTGTACGGATGGAGGGCTTATGGATCTGACAAAATTGATGGCAGATATCAATGACTTCGTTTGGGGGCCGGTGATGCTGACGCTTTTGGTCGGCACAGGCGTATTTTTGACGGTTCGGTTGAAATTCCTGCCATGGCGCAATCTCGGCTATGCAGTCCGGATGATATTCCGGCAGAAAAAAGAACATGAAGGGGACATCTCACCGTTCCAGTCGCTTATGACGGCGCTTTCGGCGACCGTCGGAACCGGTAATATCGTCGGCGTGGCGACGGCTATGGTCCTGGGTGGTCCCGGTGCACTCGTCTGGATGTGGATCAGTGCGGCGTTCGGCTTGTCGACAAAGTATGCAGAATCGGTGCTGGCGGTCAAATATCGTGAGACCAACAGCGTGGGTGAGATGGCTGGCGGCCCGATGTATGCGATGAAGAATGGCTTCAAGAACAAGTATATCGGCCGTGGACTGGCGGGCTTGTTTGCCTTCTTTGTCGTGGTGTCGTCCTTTGGTATCGGCAATATGACCCAGGCCAATTCGATTTCGGCGGCGCTCTTGACGAGCTTTGACGTACCAGCCTGGCTGACTGGCCTGGTGGTAGCCGTGCTGGCTCTGTCGGTGCTGCTCCGTGGCATCCATAGCATCGGCAAGGTATCGAGCGTGGTCGTGCCAGCGATGGCGGGCTTCTATTTTGTGGTGGCACTCATTGTCATTGTGGTGAATTTTGAAGCAGTGCCGGCTGGCGTGGCGGAGATGTTCCGCATGGCGTTCTCCTTCGATTCGGTGGCCGGTGGTGTTGGCGGCGGCATCGTTGCCTCGATGCTGACCTCGATGCGCTGGGGTGTGGCCCGCGGCGTATTCTCGAATGAGGCTGGCCTGGGCTCGGCACCAATCGCGGCGGCTGCTGCCCGGACGGACCACGCGTCCCGCCAAGGCTATGTCAATATGACGGGAACATTTTTTGATACGATGATTGTCTGTATGCTGACGGGCCTGGTCATCGCTTCGTCGGGCATGCTCGGGACGGTCGATCCTGCGACGGGCAAGATGGTATCGGGCGCCCAGCTGACGATACTGGCGTTCAGCTCGGTGTTCGGTGAGTATGCCAAGCTGATCGTCTCGGTGGCACTCGCATTGTTTGCTTTTTCAACGATTCTGGGCTGGGAATACTATGGCGAAAAGGCGCTGGAATATCTCGTCAGCAACCGCAAGGCAATCATGGGGTATCGTGTGCTGTTCAGCTTGGTGACTTTTGTGGGAGCAACGACGGCGTTGGAAGTTGTCTGGAATTTTTCGGATACGATGAATGGCCTTATGGCGATTCCGAACCTTATCTGCTTGTTATGGCTGAGCCGCGATATCGCGGAAGAATGTTTTGACTTCCAGGCAACAGTGATCGAGCGTGAAAAACAGGGAGAAGATGCTGATTGCCAGAAGGTGTAGTAAATGAATCAGGCAATGCTTAGATGACATGGAGGGACTGTCGCTGCGGCGGCAGTCTTTTTTTTTGCGGGTACAGCAAAGTGTGCAGGATTTAGTATTGACAAAATTGCGCAAAAGAGTATACCTAAAAGAGAATAGTAAAAGGAGCTGAGGTTTCAATGAAGTTGCATTTGGTAAAAGAAATAGGGGTATCCCTTGGGGCTGCCTTGCTGGTCATGGGGGTGCCTTGGACGGCAATGGCCGGAGAAGCACAGGAGGTGCAGCCTGCTGTGCGGGTGGTGCCGTCTGAGTATCATGGCTACATGTGGCGGATCGATTCCAAAAACAAGGATATGCTGCCAAGGAATTTCCGTATGGCAGATGGGGCGTTTCGGAAAAAAATATCGGCAGACAAAGCCGGGAAAGGGGTTATTGCGTCACCTTCGCGGCAGGGACTGGAACAGCTGGCTATATCGGGCAGTGCGGAATTTTCGGCAGGCGAATTCAAGGCATTGCAGCAGACTTTGCAGCAGAAAACACATGGTCCCATCTATGTGATAGATTTACGGCAGGAATCGCATGGATTATTCAATGGCGATGCGGTCAGCTGGTATGGAAAGCGCGATTGGGGCAATGTAGGCAAATCCCGGCAGGATGCCTTGGCAGATGAAGCACAGCGGTTGCAGGATGCGAAGGGAAAAATACTCTTGCTGGCGCAGCTGGATAAAAAGAAAAAGCCGCTTCATCCACAGTTTGCGAAGATAACAGATGCCATGAGTGAGCAGCAGCTGGTAGAAGGCGCAGGCTGGCATTATCTGCGGCTGACGGATACGGATCATGTCTGGCCGGCAGCAGAAAATATAGAGCGGTTTATTGACTTTACCCGTAAGTTGCCCAAGGATGCTTGGCTTCATTTCCATTGCCAGGCAGGGATGGGGCGTACCACTGCTTATATGGCCATGTACGATATGATGAAAAATCCTGAGGTGCCACTGGAAGATATCTTATCGCGGCAGTATCTTCTAGGTGGTGCATATGTGGCACATGTGTCGCTGAAACCGGCATCGAATGATTGGAAGCAGACCTATTACCGGCAGAAGGCTGGGATGATCAAAAAGTTCTATGCTTATGTGCAGGAAGCCCATAAGACGGGTTTTGCCCTGAAATGGTCGCAATGGCTCAAAGATCATGGCGATGACGCAGGCAAACAAAAAAGACAGCAACCGAAGTTGCTGTCTTGATGATTCAAATGGTCGGGATGACAGGATTCGAACCTGCGGCCTCTTCGTCCCGAACGAAGCGCGCTACCAAACTGTGCCACATCCCGTGAGTACATGAAATATTATACGCAGAATAACGGGGGCTGTCAACACCTTTTTTATATTTTTTTTACTTTTTAGCGATAAAAAGTAATGGTTGCATAAATCGAGTGTATTTGCTACACTATTAGCATCAATTGTATATTTTTATTCACTAGGGGCGCAGACTTGTTCTGCTGAGAGACTTATGTCGACCCTTGGAACCTGTTGGGTTAATACCTGCGTAGGGAAGTGAGAGGCAAAGAATACCGCTTAGCTCTATGCTAGGCGGTTTTTTATTTTAGGAGGTAATGATATGGCAACGCAGATGCAGATGGCACGGGAAGGCAAGATCACGGAGGAAATGAAACAAGTGGCAGCTGATGAAAAACTCCTGCCAGAGGAGATTCGTGCCAAGGTAGCTAAAGGTGTAGTGGCAATCCCGTGTAATATCAACCATAGGGGGCTTCAGCCGCGCGGTGTGGGCGAAGGTCTCCGGGTAAAGGTCAATGCCAATATTGGCACGTCGAGTACCTATCCGGATGTAGCACCAGAGCTTGAGAAGCTCAAAGAAGCCGTCAAATGCGGAGCAGATGCGGTTATGGATCTTTCGACAGGCAATAATATAGATCAGTCCAGAAAGGAGATTATCGCTCATTCGCCGGTGATGGTTGGTACGGTTCCCCTCTATCAGGCAACGGTACGGGCAATCAAAGCGCATGGCGCAGTAGTAGAGATGACCGAAGAGGATATCCTGGAGACTATTGAGCGGCAGGCAAAAGATGGTGCGGATTTCATGACGCTTCACTGCGGGGTGACGCTAACGGCAGTAGAACGCATGCGCAAGCAGGGACGTATCATGGATATTGTCAGCCGTGGCGGTTCGTTTATTGCTGGCTGGATGCTTCATAACGAGAGGGAGAATCCGTTATACGAGCATTTTGATGCGATTCTCGACATTTGTGAAAAATACGATGTGACCTTGAGCCTGGGGGATGGCATGCGCCCCGGCTGTACGGTTGATGCCACTGACCGTGGCCAGCTGACTGAGCTGATTACATTAGGCGAGCTTGTGGATCGCGCTTGGCGCCGTGGGGTACAGGTCATGGTCGAGGGGCCGGGACATGTTCCCTATGATCAGATTGCTGCGAATATGAAATTGGAAAAACGTCTGTGCCGCAACGCACCGTTTTATGTTTTGGGGCCGCTCGTGACCGATATCGCGCCAGGCTATGACCATATTACGGCGGCAATCGGTGGTACGCTGGCAGCCGTAAGCGGTGCGGATTTCCTTTGCTATGTGACGCCGGCTGAGCATCTGGCGCTGCCGACTATTGAAGATGTCCATACCGGCGTGATTACCTCACGGATTGCGGCTCACGCAGCGGATATGGTGCGCGGAGTTCCGGGGGCGGTGGAATGGGACCGCAAGATGGCAGAAGCCCGCAAGATTCTTGACTGGGAGGAACAGTTGAAGCTGGCTATCGATCCGGAGCTTGCACGCAAAAAGCGAGGCGCACGCAACAAAGCAGGCGAGGAGGCCTGCTCGATGTGCGGGGATTACTGTGCGGTGAAGATCATCAGCAAGTACTTTGACAAACCGCAATGTCCCTGTGAGGATTGATGACGGAACAATTGAAAAAATTCAGTCTAAAAGCAGGAATCATCCGGCAAAATCCCGAATATAGCTATATAGAATAAAACAAACTCGTTAGGAGGTTTTGTTATGGGGAAAATCAAAAAAATCCTAGTGCCGGTTGATGGTTCCGTCAATGGCTGCAAAGCTGTCGATGAGGCGATTTTCTTTGCCGAGAAATGCCAGGCGGATCTGGACTTCGTCTATGTAGCCAGCAATATCAATAAGGATATCCCGAGCCATATCGTCTTCGATCGCATCTGGGAGAAGATTCCCGATGATATCAAGGCCGCGAAGCATGTTGAGACGGGCAATATCCCGAAGGCTATCATCCGTGTGGCCGGTCAGGAGCATAGCGACATGATCATCATGGGCAGCCGTGGCCTGGGCCTCTTCAAGGGCGCGCTGATTGGCAGTGTCAGCCAGAAGGTCATTGAGGAGTCGCCGATTCCGGTAATGGTCATCAAATAAAGTGTTGTGGCAGCTGCCAGTGGATTCCCGCTGGCAGCTTTTGTTCTTGTGTTTGCAACAGGGAAGGTGTTCAGCATGCAAGTCAAAGATATCATGACCAAAAACGTTATCACTGTAAAACCTGAAGCAACGATCCGTGAGCTGGCCGAACTGCTCGTGACGAAGAAGATCTCTGGTGTCCCTGTCGTGGATGAGACGGGCAAGGTCTGCGGCATCGTCAGCGAAGGCGATCTCATGCGCAAGGAGATCGCCCCGGAGATGCCCGACGAGCTTTGCATCCTGGGAGCGGTGATCTATTACAATGGCCTGCAGGAGTACCGCGATGCTTTCCGCAAGTTCTCCGCGTTGACCGCCGAGCAGATCATGACGGAGGAGGTCATTGCGGTCAAGGCCGAAGATGAGGTCAGCAAGATTGCCAAGCTCATGCATGACAAGCATATCAAGCGCTTGCCGGTGCTCGATGATGCCGGTGCACTGATCGGTATTGTCAGCCGTACGGACATCGTCAAGATGCTGCTCTGAATTTCCGGCAAGAAAAAGGAACTGCCTGCAAGAGACAGTTCCTTTTATTTTTGTGTTTCGGTGGGTTTCTTGGCGAGCCAGCGCGATTCACGCTGGAGTTTTTTCTGCAGCAGCCGGTTTTCGTAGATGTCCTCGATGACCAGCTTGCAGATGACGATGAAGGGCACAGCCAGGAACATGCCGGTGGCGCCGAGCAGCTCGCCGCCGAGGATGATGCCGAGGATGATGGCGATGGGGTGCAGGTTCAGCGACTTGCCGATCAAGGTCGGGTAGACGAGGTTGTGGTTGATCTGGGTGAGCAGCAGGTAAAAGCCAGCGGTCTGCAGGGCGATGAAGGGCTCGACGGTGGCAGTCAGCAGTGTGCCGAAGGCTGAGGCGACCGTCGGGCCGAGCACCGGAATGAACTCCGCGATGCCGGATACCATGGCGAAGACCGAAGCATAGGGCAGATCGCGCACGGTGAAATAGAGGAAGACAATGATGCCGGTGATGAGGCAGATGACAAGCTGGCTGCAGATGTAGGTGCGCAACGCGCCCAAGATGTTGTTGAACAGCTTGAGCACGCGGCCGGTATCACGCTGCGGGAAGCGCGTGACCAGATACTGCTTGATCTCCTCGCCGTCCTTGAGCAGGTAGAAGGTCACGAACAGGATAATGACGAAATCGATGACCTTGCTGAACAGCGAAAGCAGCAGCTGCAGCGAAGAGCGGAGGGCTGTGATGCCGGTGGATTTGATTTCGCCCCAGACATTGCCGAGCTCATTGTGCAGGAATTCGGACTCCTGCAAGAGCGGCAGGTTCTGGAATTTTTCCGTGATCTGCGGGAAATCCGTGATGAAGCGGGAGAAGGTCGGCACGAAGCTGCTGGAGACGAGGCCGAGCAGCACAAAGCCAAGGCCGACGAAGGCCGCGAGTACAAGGCCGGCGGCCAGCGCCCGCGGCAGTCTGCGGTTCATCTGGTTGACGGCTGGCAGCAAGAGCAGCTGCAGCAGCAGGGACAAAAAGATGATGAAGGCCAGCTGCGGCATGAACCAGAAGGCTGACAGCAGCAGCGTGAAGAAAAGCCCCAGCAGGATAGATGTGCGGTAAGCGCGTAGATGCATAAATGCTCCTTTGTGTGAATCGTGTGGAAAGAATCGTGTTATCTATCATTATAGCAAACCAGGTCAAAAAGAAAAGCCTCCGGCAACGGAGGCGGGAAAGGTTCATTTGATGGCGTTGAGACGCTCGGCCAAGGTGCTGGCGCTTTCGTCGCCGCTGACACAGGTCATGATGGGCTGGGCTCCGAGCATGACGGTGTTGCCATCCACATAGGCCCGGCGCTTGTCGTGGCCGTTATGGTAGGCTGCCGCCAGGTTGCCCATGACGAAGTAGGAGCGCTCGCGTGCGCTCATGCCGCCAGCCGCAGCCGGGGTCGTGAAATCCTTGGTGTTGATGCGGATGAGCCCGTCTTTGTTCGTGACATGGTTACCGCTGTAAGACGAGAGTTTTTTGACGTAAGCGTCGCGGCGGTCGTCATCGGCGGGATGGTCGGAGAGGAATTCCTGCACAGCGGAGGCCTTGCTCTTGGAAAGGTCGAGGACGCGCTGCCAGACGGCAGCTGTCGCGCCGGGGTTGTAATTGGTATGGGTGATGTAGTCGAAGGCCAGGGCATCGGCTTCGTTTTCCATCGGCTTGGTGATGTGGCGGTTGTTGATGACCTGGGCGACAAGGGCGCCGGCCTGGGAACCCGTGGCGGCGCCAAGGATCTGCATGTTGAGCGAGTTGCGGGCACCTTTGACCGGGTGGTCCTTCTGCCCGTGCCCGAGCTCATGGGCCAGGACGACGGCAATCTCGTCTTCGTTGGTCAGCACGTTGTAGAGTCCCGTGTTGACACTGAGGTTGTGGCCAATCGTGCAGAAGGCGTTGAAGCCCTTCTGGTTGTTGATGAAGTAATTGTAAGGCTTGTTGTATACGGAAGGATCGACGGCGCCGATTCCTGCCGTGAGGTTGGTCATGATGCGATCGAGCTGCTGGTTGAGCGCCCAGTCCTCATTCACGCCGTATTGTTTTTTCATCTCGCGGAAGTATTCCTGACGTCCTTCCTCGGAGTCATTGTACTTGCGCAGGAGAGCATCGAGCTGCGAATGGGCGGCAACACCGCCGATGATTGCGCCGAGGATGCTGGAGGTACCGGCTTCTGCGGCCGGAGCTGGGACTGTGCCGAAGGATAGCGGGAAGGCCAGCAGGCTGGCGGCAATTGTTCCCGTAATCAGCTTGCGCAATTTCGTAGATTTCATGTATAATTCCTCCTGTAGATGTTTGTTATCCTTTGCTATTATTATAACGGATTTTTGTCGGGAAAGGTTAAGGGATTTGTGAGAATTAATAGAAATTTAACTTGCGGATGACAGGCATCGGTTAGGTGTGAACAAGGAGGCGGGTTTCATGGAAGAAAAAGCTTGGCGTACCCTGCGGCTGACCATAAACGGGTTGGGGCATATGGTACGATATAATCAGGAAACGATCGATAATCTGTTCCTGCCGTTCCTGCGGCGGATGTCGAAGCTGCAGCGGGAGAAAGGGACGCGCATTGTCGTATATCTGGTGGCGCCACCGGGGACCGGCAAGTCGACGCTGGCCCTGCTGCTGGAAAAACTATCGCTGACGGACTCGAACCTCGTGCCGGTGCAGGCGCTGGGCCTCGATGGCTTCCATTACCATGCGGATTATATCCGCACGCATACGGTGGAGCGTGATGGCAAGCAGGTGCCGATGAGCATGGTCAAGGGCTGCCCGGAGACCTTCGATGTGGAGCATCTGCTGGACAAGCTGCAGACGCTCCATGCGGAGGAATGCCGCTGGCCGATCTATGACCGCACGACACACGATGTAGTCGAGGAGGTCGTGAAGGTCCGCCGGCCCATCGTCCTGCTGGAGGGCAATTGGCTGCTGCTCGGTGATGACCGCTGGCTTACGGTGCGCAATTACGCGGATTATTCGCTGTTTGTCGGCGCTGAACCGCAGGATCTCAAGGAGCGTCTCATCCAGCGTAAGATGATGGGCGGCAAGAGCCGCGAAGAGGCAGAGATCTTCTACCGGAACAGCGACCGCGTCAACGTCGAGCGCGTGCTGAAGAAATCATGGCCTGCCGATGAGACTTGGCAGATGCTGTCAGACGGGGACTACCAGCTGCGCGGCAAGATGATGCCGAACCGCATGGTCAATCGTGAGGTGCTCTGGAAAAAGCCCGACGTGACCATCGACAACAGCCTGCTCAGCGGCATCAACCGGCGGATCAGTGCCGAGAAAGGCGATGTCGGTGCTCTCTACAAGAACGGCTATGCCGAGGGGCTTTCCCATGCCCGCAGAGCCATCCTGCGCAAGCTGTATCAGGATGGGACGATGAGCAGCAAGGCCATCATGGAGACCTTTGACCTCACCGACGAAGAACTGCAGCAGATCCTCAAATGAAAAGAGCCTGACGGCCATCGATAGGCCGTCAGGCTCTTGCTGTCAACGGGTCTTGCTCGAAAAGAGATAGACGAGGATGGTGAGGACGATGCCGCCGACACCCCACATCCAGCCCTTGTCATACCAGGCATAGGCCGTGGCAGCGAGGCAGAAGAGTACCGCAAACATGGTCTGCTTGGCATTTTCCTTGCGATAGGCAAAGGTCTTGTAGTCGACACCGGTCAGCCGTTCAAAGCATTCCGGGCAGATGACCTTGCGCTGGCCGTCTTCGGCCGTATGGACGAGCGCGTCCTTTTCCTCAAGGTCGCGGCTGCATTCTGAACATTTCAGCATATATGGATTCCCCCCGTTGAATTCTTGCGTATCCGCACATATTTTTAATTTTACCGCATCCGCCGTGATTTGACTAGGATTTCTTGACACTGTACAGGAAAAACATTAAAATAGTAGGGTATAGTTATGTATAAACTATCCGAGAATCTATCCTGCATAAAAGCAAATAAAAACAAGAGGGGGTGAGTATTATCGTTATCGAAATAGTAGCGGTAATAGTTGCAGCTATCATCGGTGCCGGCTTTGGCTATGCTGCCCGTAAACGTACGGCAGAAGCGCAGATCGGCTCCGCTGAAGAAGAAGCAAGACGCATTGTAGCAGACGCGGAAGAAAAAGGCGAAACCAAGAAGAAAGAGGCCCTGCTGGAGGCGAAGGAGGATATCCATCGTCTGCGCCAGGAACTCGATCGCGATACGAAGGAGCGCCGCAGCGAGATTCAGCGCCAGGAGCGCCGTGTGGTGCAGAAGGAAGAGAATCTTGACCGCAAGCTCGATTCCATCGAAAAGAAGGAAGAGGCACTGGCTCGCAAGGAGTCGCGCCTTGACAAGAGCCAGCAGGCTGTGGATGAGATGCATGAGAAGCAGAAAACAGAACTCGAACGCATCTCGAGCCTGACGGCAGAGGAAGCGCGGACGATGCTCATGGCAGAGGCTGAGGAAGAACTCAAGCATGAGAAAGCCATGAAGATCAAGGAATATGAGCAGCAGATGAAGGATGAGTGCGACAAGAAAGCACAGGACATCCTGAGTCAGGCCATCCAGCGCTGCGCGGCCGACCATGTCGCAGAGACAACGGTATCGGTTGTCGCACTGCCGAACGATGAGATGAAAGGCCGCATCATCGGCCGTGAGGGCCGTAACATCCGTACATTGGAGACGATGACGGGCGTTGACCTCATCATCGATGATACGCCGGAGGCTGTTATCCTGTCGGGCTTTGATCCGGTGCGCCGCGAGGTGGCCCGCATTGCCCTGGAGAAACTGATCCAGGATGGCCGCATCCATCCGGCCCGCATCGAGGAGATGGTCGAGAAGGCCAAACGCGAAGTCGACCAGCGCATCAAAGAGGCTGGTGAGCAGGCTACGTTTGATACGGGCGTCCACGGCATCCATCCGGAACTCGTGAAGATGCTCGGCCGCCTGCGCTATCGCACGAGCTATGGGCAGAACGTCCTCAATCATTCGATCGAGGTTGCCCATCTGGCTGGTGTCATGGCGTCGGAGCTGGGTTGTGATGTCACGCTGGCCAAGCGTGGCGGCCTGCTGCACGATATCGGCAAGGCCATCGACCGTGAGGTTGAGGGCTCGCACACGACGATCGGTGCAGATCTGGCACACAAATTCCGTGAGTCCAAGGATGTCATCAACTGCATTGCTTCGCATCATGGGGATGTCGAGGCAACGAGTGTTGAGGCTGTCCTCGTCGCTGCAGCCGATGCTGTATCGGCTGCCAGACCTGGGGCACGCCGTGAGAGCCTTGAGTCGTATCTCAAGCGCCTCAAACGTCTCGAGGAGATTGCAGAGTCCTACGATGGTGTTGAGCGTTGCTTCGCCATCCAGGCTGGCCGTGAGATCCGTGTCATGGTCAAGCCGGACAAGGTGGATGATGCTGAGGCAGCTGCTTTGGCACATGATATCGTCAAGAAGATCGAGGACGAGCTCGAATATCCGGGCCAGATCAAGGCTACGGTTATCCGTGAGACGCGCGTCGTCGACTATGCGAAATAAGCAAGAAACAAAAGATCTGGGGATGCAGGGCTTGGCTCTGCATCCCCATTCTACCTATAAGAGGACAGACTATGTTCAGATTCAAGGATTTGATGAAACAGGCGGTGGGAAAGCAGCCGAATGACAAGACAGGCATACAGCTGCTGGCTTCTATCCTCGTCTGTTACCCCGAGATCGAGTCGGTCACCTACGAGCCAGAGAATACGGAAATGGTCATGGATTTCATCATCGAGGGCAAGGCGGACAAGCAGGAATTGGAGCCCTTTGTCAAATTGCTCGATGACAGCCTGCAGGCTTATCATGAGCTGGATTCGGGCAGCCAGGTATGGATGGCTGCAGAGGCCGAGAGCTTCGGCAACCTGATGACCGTCCACATCCATCGCCAGCTGGTGACTCTGACACGCGGAGAGCTCACACTGATCGCCGCGTTGTTCCGGGAGACCTTTGGCAGCAGGCTGAGACGGGACAAGCACTCGCTCGACCAGCTGGAGCCGGAATTTGCCGATGCCCAGAGTGCCGTTCTCGACCAGCTGCTGGATCAGCATCAGATATACAAGATCCGCGAGCAGCTGATCGGGATCCGCGACCGGGATCGGGTGGTAGTATATAACCGCTGAGGTATCAGCGGGAGGAGGAAGTACAATCGTGCGAGTAATGTTGACAGGTGATGTCGTCGGCCGTCCGGGCCGCAAGGCATTCCAGTTGTATACGCCGAAGCTCCGTCAGGAGAAGGGCATCGATGTGGTTATCGTCAATGGTGAGAATTCCGCTGGTGGCAAGGGCTTTTCCCGCAAGTCGCTCGACGAGCTCTACCATGCGGGAGCCGACATCGTCACGTCGGGCAACCATGTATGGGACAAGAAGGATGTGTTGGAGTTCATCGACCAGGAGCCTTTCCTGATCCGTCCGGCAAATTATCCGGAGGGGACGCCGGGCAAGGGCTGGTGCGTCTATCCGTTCAAGGCCAAGAATATCGGTGTCATCAATCTTTCGGGCCGGGCCTTCATGCCAGCGCTTGACTGCCCGTTCCAGAAGGTGGAGGATATCCTGCATGAGATCCGGCGGGAGTGTGACATCATATTCCTGGATTTCCATGCGGAGACAACCTCGGAGAAAATGGCGATGGGGTGGTATCTCGATGGGCGTGTCAATGGCGTCGTCGGTACGCATACGCATATCCAGACGGCTGATGCCCGCATCCTGCCCCAGGGCACTGCCTATATCACCGATCTCGGGATGACGGGGCCGTGGAACTCGGTGCTCGGCGTCAAGACCGACATCATCCTGCGCAAGTTCACGACGGCCATGCCCTGCCGGTTCGATCTCGAAGAGAGCGGTCCGCAGGTCTATTCGGCCGTGATTGTCGACATCGATGATGCGACGAACCGGACGACGGGGATTGAGCGTATTTTCATTACCGAGGAGTAAGCTGAAAATACTTTAGTTTGTAGAAAAAAGAAGGACTTTGCAGTCTTTTGCCGAATACTCTTCCTAGTGACAGTAAGTTTTGACTACAGGATATACACAATTTGTTGATGTAGTGTTTTTGTTGAGAGGACGTGCTGAACATGGAAATTCTAAAGGTATCTGCAAAGTCGAATCCGAACTCAGTGGCAGGCGCTTTAGCTGGCGTGCTGCGGGAAAGCGGCAGCGCTGAAATGCAGGCAATCGGTGCCGGAGCGCTGAACCAGGCGGTCAAGGCTGTGGCCATTGCCCGTGGATTCGTAGCGCCGCATGGAATCGACCTCATTTGCATTCCGGCCTTCACGGATATCAAGATCGACGGGGAAGAACGTACCGCTATCAAACTGATCGTCGAGCCGCGCTGAGTATAGAGTATAGGAGTGGATCCGAATGCCAAGTGATTTGCATATGCATACGACTTTTTCGGATGGCAAGCTGACACCGGAAGAGCTCGTAGCAGCCGCAAAAGCAGCCGGCCTTACCTATATGGCCATCACGGACCATGATACGGTGGAAGGCATCGTCGATTTATATGAGAACGGTCATTATCCGGCCCGCGGGATAAATATCATCCCTGGGATCGAGTTCAGTGCGCATCATCCGACCAAGGAAATCCATATACTGGGTTACAACGTCGATATCTACTATCGGGGGCTGGCGGACAAGCTTAACGATGTGACAGAAGGACGCTGGAGCAGGTTCTCGGAGATGGTGGAGAAGCTGCGGGCCTTAGGCTATGCGATTACCGAGGCCGATGTCCTGGCGATTGCCGGGACCAGCAAGTCGATCAGCCGGTCGCATATCGGCCGAGTCCTGGTCAAGAAAGGGTATTTTGCCTCGGTGCGGGAGGCGTTCGATGCTGTCCTCTGCAAGGGACAGCCTGCCTATGTGCCGCACTATCATCTGGAGGTCGAGGAGATCATCGACCTCATCAAGGCCGCTGGTGGCACGCCGGTGCTGGCGCATCCGAAGCTCGTTGGTGACGATGCGCTGGTGCGTGAGCTTTGCCAGCGTGGCATCGAGGGCATCGAGGCGTTTTATCCGCAGCACAATGCAGAGGATACTGGCCGCTATCTGGCCATGGCCGAGGAGTTCGGGCTCATGGTGTCGGGGGGCTCTGATTTCCATGGGTTCCCGACACGCTATCCGCAGGAACTCGGCGTGTTTACGATTGAAGACAGCTGGGCAGAGAAATTTTACCGCCCAGAGCAGAAACTGGGCTAAACAGGAGTGTAGAGCATGAACGTAATCGCACTGGTGGGACCCAGTGGTACTGGCAAGAGCCATCATGCGCTGGTAGTGGCACATGAAAACAAGGCGGATGCCATCATCGACGATGGCATCCTGATCAAGGACGGCAAGATACTGGCCGGTCACTCAGCGAAGAAAGAGCAGAGCAAGATCATGGCTGTGCGCCGGGCAATCTTCGTCCTGCCGGGGCATGCTGAGGAAGTGCGGGCTGCCATACAGGCGGAGAAGCCGCATCGCATCCTGATCCTCGGCACGTCGGAGAACATGGTGCAGAAGATAGCCAAGGCACTGAAGCTGCCGTCGATAGCCAAGATCATCCATATCGAGGATGTGGCTTCGCAGCAGGAGATGGAAAAGGCGCAGTTCTATCGGCTCAAGCAGGGAAAGCATATCATCCCCGTGCCGACCATTGAACTCAAGCCGCATTTCTCAGGATATCTCGTGGATCCGTTGCAGACGTTTTTCAAGCGTTCTTCAACGCGCCGGCGCCGGCTGGGCGAAAAGTCCATCGTGCGTCCGGTATTCAGCTATTATGGCAAACTCGAAATCGACGACCATGCCATCAAGGGCATTATCCGTCAGGTGATCACGCAGCAGGAGGCCTTCACCAAGGTCAGCGGCATAGAGGTGCAGCACCTCATGCAGAAGGACGAGGATCTGGGGCTCAAGATCTCGTGTGATGTGGTCCTGACCTATGGCAACCATATCCCCACCTTGATCGCCCAGGCGCAGCATAGCGTGCGCGAGGCGGTGGAGTATATGACCGGCATGATCGTGCATGAAGTGAATATCCGCGTCAAGGCGTTGTTTGTCCAGTCTTGAGCATGAAAAAATCCCGCTGCCGTGGGCTAAACCCTGGCAGCGGGATTTTCACTTATTCGGTTGCGATGGGCGCGGGGGTCTTGGTGATCAAGATCTTGTCGATGCGCGCCCGGTCCATATCGACGACTTCGAAGGTAAGGCCGTTCCAATCCTTCTTCTCGCCGGCTTTGGGAATATAGCCGAAGTAGGAGGTCAGGAAGCCGCCCATGGTCTGATAGTGGTCGTGGTCTTCGTCCGGCAGCTCGTCGATGTCGAAGCGCTCCTTGAAATCGTCGATGGAGTAAAGGCCATCGACCAGCCAGGAGTTTTCATCGCGGACGGTGAGCTGGACGGGATCGGGTTCGCTGGTCGAGAGCGAATCGCCGATGATTTCCTGCAGGATGTCATCCATGGTCAGGAAGCCGATGACACCGCCGTACTCATCAAGAACCATTGCCTCGTGGGTGCCACTGTCGCGGAACTGCTCAAGCACGCGGAAGGTTTCCATCGAGCGGGGGACGAACAACGGCTTGCGGATATAGAGGGAAAGGTCAAGGGCCTTGCGCTCAAGCGAGGCATTCAGCAGGTCCTTGGCATAGAGGATGCCGCAGAAGTCATCGAGGCTGTCACGGCCGACCGGGAAAACGTCCTGGGGCGTTTCGCGGATCAGTCGCAGGTTATGCTTGAGCGAGTCGGAAAGGTCGAGCCACAGCATCTGCGTGCGCGGTGTCATCAGCGCATAGGCGGTTTGGTCGCTCATGTGGAAGATGCGGTCGACCATGGCTTGCTCGGTCTTCTCGAAGGTGCCATCTTCTGTGCCCTGCTCGATGAGATCCTTGACCTCGTCTTCGGTAACAGTGTCCTCGTGCTTGGGGTTGATGCCGAAAATCAGCAGGATGAGGTTGGCTGACCCCGATAGCAGCGTGATGAAGGGCTGGGTGAGGCGCGTGATGAGGCGCAGGCTGCGATGGTACTTGAGCAGCACGCGCTCCGGCGCCTGGATGGCCGCTTTCTTCGGTAGGAATTCGCTGAAGAGCAGTGTGATGTACGTCATCGCGACGATGCTGATGACGAGGGCGACTGCATGGGCCTGCGGCAGGAAGGGCAACAGGCTCGCAACGACTGGCGCCAGGAACACGCCGGTGCAGAGACCGGTCAGGATGCTGGTCAGCGTGATGCCGACCTGGGCCAGCGAGAGCATCTGCTCGGGACGCTCGAGAATGGCCAGCGCCTGCTCGGCGTCGGGGTTGCCGTCTTCCTGCAGCCGCTCAAGACGGCTGCGGTGGCTTTCGGTGATGGCTGTCTCGATCAGCGAGAAAAAGCCATTGATGCTCAGCAGGAGCAAGAGCAAGAGGAATAATAAACCTGCTTGGGAACTATCCAATGAAAAATACACATCCTTTTTTACAATGCAGATCCAAATAAGAATGAAGCGTTGAAATTGCTTATAGTATACCATATTATGGGCGGGCAGTCATCAGAAATGCAGACAAGGCTTGCCAGCGTATTGTATAATAGATACATTGACAAAGAGGACTTTGATTCGGAGGTTTATGGATATGATGGATAAAGAGAGAGCGGCACGGACGGACATCCCGACGCTGCAGTGGTTCCCAGGACACATGAAGAAAGCCCAGCGGCTGATTGAGGAGAACCTGAAGCTCGTAGATGTCGTCATCGAGCTGCTGGATGCGCGCATCCCTGCGAGCTCAGCCAATCCGATGCTGGCGGAAATCATCAAGGACAAGCCGCGGCTTATCGCTCTCAACAAGGCGGATCTGGCTGACAGCCAGAGCACGAAAAAGTGGCTGGCTTATTTCCGCGCGCAGGGGATTCCTGCCGTGGCGATCGACTCGATGAAGGGCAAGGGCATGAAACAGCTCGTCAAGGAAGCAGAGGAGCTGGCCCGGCCGAAGACGGAGAAATTTGTTGCCAAGGGCGCACGGGCGCGGGCAGCCCGCTGCATGATCCTCGGCATCCCCAACGTCGGCAAGTCGTCGCTGATCAACCGGCTGGCTGGCGCGGTGAAGGCCAAGGCGGCGAACCAGCCGGGCGTTACGCGGGCCAAGCAGTGGATCAAGATCGGCAGCAACCTGGATCTGCTGGATACACCGGGCATTCTCTGGCCGAAATTCGAGGATCAGACCGTGGGTCTCAAGCTCGCGTTCACTGGGGCGATCAACGATGACATCTACGATCGCGAGCAGGTCACGGCGCTGCTGCTGGCCGCGATGCGCCGTGACTATCCGGAGCGTCTTGTGGAGCGGTTCAAGTTCAAGGGGGAGATGCCAACCGATGGCCTCGAGCTGCTTGAAGCTGTAGGGCGTAAGCGCGGCTGCCTGGTCAAGGGCGGTGTCGTCGACCTGGAGAAGGCACAGAATATTGTCCTGACCGAGTTCCGTGCGGGCAAACTCGGGTTGGTGACGCTTGATGAAGTACCGGCTGCCGAAGCGGCCGAGGAAGAGGCGGAAAAAAACATTGAATGATTTGGCGAATTATACGATAAAAGATATAGAGGGTCTGTTTGCTGCGGGGAAAGTCGATGGGGCTTTCCTCGAGGCCTGTCGTGCTGACAGCCGCAAGGCCGTTGCGCGCCTTGTCCGCCGCTATGAGCGCGAACAGCAGGACCGCGTGCGCGTCATGACGATGTATGGATATGAGCATCAGGCCATGGCCGAGGGGTATGAGGTGGTAGCAGGTGTCGACGAGGCCGGGCGCGGCCCGCTGGCTGGGCCTGTCTCGGTGGCGGCAGTCATCCTGCCGCACGATCTGTACCTGCCAAAGATCAACGACTCCAAGAAGATTTCGGCGAAGGTCCGCGAGGAGCTGTTTGACGAGATCCAGGCGAAGGCAGTGGCGATCGGTACGGCGCTCATCGATGCGCAGACGATCGACCGTGTCAATATCTACCAGGCGACGATCAACGGCATGTATGAGTCCATCTTCATGCTGAAGCCTGAGCCGCAGAAGGTACTCATCGATGCGGTGAAGCTTGACAATCTGCCGATGGCTTCGGAATCCATCATCAAGGGCGATGCGAAGTCGGCCTCGATCGCGGCTGCATCAATCATCGCTAAGGTCACGCGTGACCGCTTGATGGATATGTATGATAAACAGTATCCCGAGTATGGTTTTGCCCAGCACAAGGGGTATGGTACGGCGCAGCATATCGAAGCGCTGAAGAAATATGGCCCGTGCCCGATCCACCGCCTTTCGTTTGAGCCGGTGCGGTCATTGGTCAATGGCTGAATGAATGTGATTTTCGGTAAAGGTGTGTGAAGGAAATGGCAATGGAAACGGCGATGAATGTAGGAGTCCGTCCGATAGACCGCCCACAGTCGGCCGGTGGTACGGAAGGCGTATCCCGGCGCGGCGACGGCGGCAGTTCTTCGGCGGCGTTCAGTCCGAAGACCAACGTTTCCATCCAGAGTGCCGTCGATGACATGGCAGGCATCTTGGCCAAGATCTCGAGCAACCAGAGCGAGGCCGTGGACAAGATGCCGCAGGATCTGCAGAAGGTCATCCAGAACGTGCTCAAGCAGGCATTCTCGCTGGAGGAGACCATGGGGCAGGGGCTCGGCAGCACACTGGAGAGCCAGCGCTTCTCGATGGATCAGCTCAGTGCGCTTTCCCGCATGCTCTCTCAATTGGGGGTGATGGCGGAAAAAGGGATGCCAGTAGAGGTAAGTGATGAGATGCGGGCACTGCTGTCAAATCTCAAAGCCCTTGTGACGACAGAAAATGGAGGCGCATTGGAGCCAGTGCTGCTTACCAAGGCGGCTTTTGAGCTTTTGGATAACAAGAGTTTTACTGAATTGCCGAAAGAAGTGCAGGCGTTGCTGCTCACCCTGCAGCCACAGGGGCAGACAGCAGCGATGCAGGCAAATTCGGATAACAGCATGGGCTTTTTGAAGCAGCTGGTGCAGTATTTCATGCCGCGTCCGGCAGCGGAAGAAGTGCCGCAGGGACAGCAGCAGGCACAAGGTCAGCCGCAAGGAAACCAGCCGCAGTCGCAGGCAGGCTCGCAGGCAGCCAATCAGCCGCAGGCGCAGAATGCACCGCAGGGAAGCGGGAATGCGGCCAGTGGCCAGCCAGCTGGTACAGCCGCACAGCAGGCAGGGCAGAAC
>NZ_FOQK01000001.1:170940-232304 GCF_900113715.1 Pseudoselenomonas ruminantium
CCAATCAGCCGCAGGCGCAGAATGCACCGCAGGGAAGCGGGAATGCGGCCAGTGGCCAGCCAGCTGGTACAGCCGCACAGCAGGCAGGGCAGAACGGTCAGGCCCAGGCGGGGCAACCGCAAGTGCAAGGGAAGGCACAGCCAGGCCAGCCGTCGCAGGCAGGCTCGCAGGCAGCTAATCAGTCCAATCAGCCGCAGGCGCAGAATGCACCGCAGGGAAGCGGGAATGCGGCCAGTGGCCAGCCAGCTGGTACAGCCGCACAGCAGGCAGGGCAGAACGGTCAGGCCCAGGCGGGGCAACCGCAAGTGCAAGGGAAGGCACAGCCAGGCCAGCCGTCGCAGGCAGGCTCGCAGGCAGCTAATCAGTCCAATCAGCCGCAGGCGCAGAATGCACCGCAGGGAAGTGGGAATGCGGTCAGTGGCCAGCAGGCAGGCACAGCAGAACAGCAGGCAGGACAGAATGGCCAGGCTCAGGCGGGCCAGCCGCAAATGCAAGGGCAGTCGCAGACACAAGCAGGCCGGCAGTCGCAGGCAGCTAATCAGTCCAATCAGCCGCAGGCGCAGAATGCACCGCAGGGAAGCGGGAATGCGGTCAGTGGCCAGCAGGCAGGCACAGCAGAACAGCAGGCAGGACAGAATGGCCAGGCCCAGGCGGGCCAGCCGCAGATGCAAGGGCAGGCGCAGACACAAGCAGGCCAGCAATCGCAGGCAGCCAATCAGCCGCAGGCGCAGAATGCAGCACAGGAAAGCGGGAATGCGGCCAGTGGCCAGCCAGCCGGTACGGCAGCACAGCAGGCAGGACAGAATGGCCAGGCTCAGGCGGGCCAGCCGCAAATGCAAGGGCAGGCGCAGACACAAGCAGGCCGGCAGTCGCAGGCAGCCAATCAGCCGCAGGCGCAGAATGCACCGCAGGGAGGCGGGAGTGCGGCCAGTGGCCAGCCAGCCGGTACGGCAGCACAGCAGGCAGGGCAGAACGGCCAGGCCCAAGCGGGCCAGCCGCAGATGCAAGGGCAGGCGCAGACACAAGCAGGCCAGCAATCACAGGCAGCCAATCAGCCGCAGGCGCAGAATGCACCGCAGGGAAGCGGAAATGCGGCCAGTGGCCAGCAGGCAGGACAGAATGGCCAGGCTCAGGCGGGCCAGCCGCAAATGCAAGGCCAGCCGCAAATGCAAGGGCAGGCGCAGACACAAGCAGGTCAGCAATCGCAGGCAGCCAATCAGCCGCAGGGACAGCAGCCGGCAAGCCAGCCGCAGAGCCAGCAGGCGGCGATGCAGCTGGCAAAAGCACAGCTGATGAGCCAGACCATGGAAAACACGCAGCAGGCGATGAACACGATGAAAAGCCTGGCGCAGCTCTTGCTGAAGAATGCGGAGATGAGCCAGAAGGATCTGACTTTGCTGCAGAATTTTGTCAATGGACAAAGCAGTACCTTGAGCGATAAGGATGCCAAGCAGCTGCAGCAGCTGATCCGTCTCTGCCAGCAGAATGTGCCGGCAACGGTGCAGCAGGCGGCCGTGCAGCAGAACCTTCCGGATCTGCCGCGTCTGTGGGCCTTCATGCAGCTTTGTGATATGACCTTTGCCAAGCGCATGACCGCCCGCCAGCTCAAGCGGGCTGGCAAGGACGTGGCGCTCTTGGTGCTTTCCATGCGCAATGCGATGGGCGGCGATAATTCCTCGGTGCAGGGACAGCGGTCGCTGAACTTCATGCTGCCGATGTATATGGGCGAGGAGAGCACGTATCCTTCCTATATCCATGTCTACGATGAGAAGCAGCCGGACCCGGAGACTGGGGAGATGAAGAAGGAGACATGGCTGCGGCTTTGCGTGCTGACCGATAACATCGGGGCGGTAGAACTTACCTGCCGTGTCTTCAATGAGACGGAGCTTGATCTGCGCGTGTTCTTCTCGAATCCGGAGTCAGCGGCTGAGTTCCGTGAGCAGGCGAAGGCTTTGCGTGAGTCGCTCAAAGACTCGGCGCTCAAGCTCAATGATCTGAAAATCGGCGCCGCTGGTGAGCGACGCTTTATGTGAGTCCACATCGATAATAAATAATGTCCTTGACGAGTAAACAATAACAACTTATAATGTGACCGTAAAGAGGCATTCAGGCAGGTGATAGGGATATGAAACCAAGGCAGCAGTTACAGGAAGAGCCGGAGACCAACCCGGATGTGCCCCAGCAGGCGGTAGCGCTCAAATACGATATGGAAAGGGACAAGGCCCCGAAGGTTGTGGCGAAGGGCCGCGGCCATGTTGCCGAGAATATCCTTGCGGCGGCGCAGCAGAACAGCGTTCCTGTCTATCAGAACAAGACGCTGGTCAGCATGCTGATGGCGCTTGATATCGATCGGGAAATACCGCCGGAGCTATACCGGACGATTGCGGAGGTCATGGCCTATGTCTATCGCATCGACAAGAAGGCCAAGAAGGAGAAAGTGCCTGAAGTCCGTCTCTGATCGTGGAAGAGAAGAGGGTACGGCAGATGAACAACAAGGTTTTGGGCAGTCAAGGCGAGCAAGCAGCGGCCGATTATCTGACGCGGCAAGGCTACAGGATTTGTGCGCGCAATTTCCGTGTGCCTGCAGGCGAGATCGATATCGTGGCGGCGAAACAGGAGCTGGTGGTCTTCGTGGAAGTGAAGACGCGCCGGGGGCTGGGCTGTGGTACGCCGGCACAGGCGGTGACGTATCACAAACAACAGAAGATCATCCAGACGGCGCGCTGGTTTTTACGGCAGAGACACCTAGAGGACAGGTGTCTCTGCCGTTTTGATGTTGTGGAGGTATATGCCCGTCCGGTGGGCGGTTGGGAGATACGCCATATACCTGGGGCATTTGAGACTTGAGAGCGGGGAGGCTTTGATATGTTTGCACGGACGTATGGGGCGACGACCATGGGGGTGGACGGGCTCATCATCGATGTCGAGGTGGATTCGGCTGCGGGGCTGCCAGGCTTTGAGATCGTGGGCTTGCCCGATGCCGCAGTGAAGGAAGCGAAGGAGCGTGTGCGGACAGCCATCCGCAATTGCGGCATCCAGCTGCGGCAGGAAAAGGTGACAATCAATCTGGCACCTGCCGACATTCGCAAGGACAGTTCCGGCCTTGACCTGCCGATAGCGATGGGGCTGCTGGCCGCTTACGGCGTGATACCGGCTGACAGCCTGGCAAAGGCGCTGCTGGCCGCAGAATTATCCCTGGAGGGCGAGTGCCGCGGTGTCCGTGGGATCCTGCCCATGGCGATAACGGCACGGGACAAGGGGCTGACGGAATTGTTTGTGGCCCGGGAAAATGCCAATGAGGCGTTGCTGGTCGACGGCATCAAGGTCTATGCGCTCGACAATCTCTTGCAGCTGGTGCAGTTCCTGAATGGCGAGGAGCGTCTCGAGGCGGCGAAGCCGGATGCGGCAGCTGCGGCTCCGCCGGCCGAGGAGATGCTGGATGATTTTGCGGATGTGCAGGGGCAGTATCAGGCGAAGCGCGCCCTGGAGATTGCCGCGGCTGGCGGCCATAACGTTTTGATGGTTGGTGTGCCAGGCTCGGGCAAGACAATGCTGGCCCGGCGGGTCAGCACGATCCTGCCGCGCCTGTCGCGCGAGGAGGCACTGGAAGTCACGAAGATATACAGCATTGCCGGCCTGCTGCCGCACAACGGGGGCCTTATCACGAAGCGCCCGTACCGCAGCCCGCATCATACGACCTCGATGACGGCCATGATCGGTGGCGGCAGCATCCCGCGCCCTGGCGAGGTCACGCTGGCGCATCATGGTGTCCTGTTCCTCGATGAGCTGCCGGAGTTCAGCAAGAAAACTCTCGAAGTGCTGCGCGAGCCCGTAGAAGACAGACGGATCACCGTGTCACGCATACATGCGACGCTCACGTATCCCTCGAGCATCATGCTGGTGACAGCTATGAATCCATGCCCCTGCGGGTATCAAGGGGATAAGGACCACGACTGTACGTGCACGCCGGGCGAGATCAAGCGCTATACGCGGCGCATATCAGGGCCGCTGCTTGACCGCATCGATATCCATATCCGCGTGCCACGCGTGGAATACCGGGAGCTTTCGTCCAGCCATAAGGCGGAGCCGTCGGCGGTCATCCGGGCACGGGTAGAGGACGCAAGGGCTCGGCAGCATCGCCGGCTGCGCCGCTACGGCCTGTTCTGCAATGCCCAGATGACCCATGCCATCATCTGCAGGGAATGCCAGCTGACGGCAGAGGCGCAGCAGCTGCTGGAGCAGGCATTCCAGCAGTTGTTGCTGTCGGCGCGCTCCTATGACCGCATCATCAAGGTGGCGCGGACTATCGCGGATCTGGCAGGGGAAGAGACCATCGCGGCAGCGCAGATTGCGGAGGCCATCCAGCTGCGCAACGATATGGGCTTGAATCAGGAATGAGCGGCAGCACGGCGGATAAAATCTTTTATTTTTGCGGCCTATCGTGTATAATTTTTATAACAGAACATGAAGACACGAGGGGCGGTGATCGGCATGGAGATGAAAAAAAACGAAGCGCAGGATCTTATGGCAGACCTGCTCGAGAATATGGATACCATTGTCTATGTCTGCGATGTCGAGACGCAGGAGCTCTTGTATGCGAACAAGGCAGCGCGGGTGCATAGCAAACGCCATGGCGATTACGCTGGCCATACCTGTTATGATTACATGTTTGGGCACAGCGGTCTCTGCGCGGACTGCCAGCTGCGCAAGATGAAGCTGGGAACGCGGCAGGAGCTGATCCGTCATGACATGCGCGACGATACGTATCTGAACATCGAGAAGAAGGGCGTCGATTGGCACGGGCGCCTGGCCTGTGCCCATTTCCTAAGCGATGTCACCGATCGCAAGCGCAATGAGAAGATCCTGGCTGCTGAGCATGAGATGGCTGCCAAGGCGGCATTCATCTCGAATGTCAGCCATGAGATGCGGACGCCGCTCAATGGCATCCTGGGCTTCACCGAGCTGGCCATGCGCACCAACGGGCAGAAGCGCGAGGAGTATCTGGAGAAGATCCGCACGACGGGCAGATTCATGCTGTCGCTTATCAATGAGACGCTGGACCTTAGCAAGATCGCCAGCGGCAAGCTGGAGATGGAGCCGGAGAACATCAACATCGACAGCCTGCTCGACACGGTGGTCGTGGCCGCCCATGCCAATGCCGAGATCAAGCAGGTCAATTTCCGCATCAAGCTCGAGAATATGCGGTTCCAGGATGTCTATATCGATCAGCTCAAGCTGCAGAAAGTGCTGATGAATCTATTGTCCAATGCCATCAAGTACACGCCGGCAGGCGGTACGGTGACGCTCTCGATGGAGGGACCGCTCGATTTCGGCGATGGCTATAATTGTCATATCATCGTAGCTGATAACGGCATTGGTATGGATGCGAACTTCCTGCCGAAGCTTTTCCAGCCGTTTGCGCAGGAGCGCACCAAGCTGACCCGCACGCTGGAGGGGACGGGGCTGGGCATGGCCATCGTCAAGCAGCTCGTGGAGGTGCTCGGTGGCCGCATCGATGTGGAGAGTGAAAAGAGCAAAGGGACGCGGTTTGATTTGTGGCTCACGTTGCCACCGGGGCAGAAGCAGCTGCCGGTTTACGAAGAGCATACACAGAGTTATCCGCAGCTTGCAGGCAAGACGATCCTGCTCTGTGAGGATAATGAGATCAATCGGGAGCTCATGGAAAATCTCCTGCTGATGCAGAAGGCAAAGGTCATTGCAGTGGCCGATGGCCAGCAGGGCATCGAGGCCTTCGCCCAGTCGGCACTGGGCAGCATTGCTGCGGTGCTCATGGATATGCGCATGCCCATCATGGACGGCATCAAGGCGACGCGGGCCATCCGGGCGATGTCGCGCGCTGATGCCCAGCAGGTGCCAATCCTCGGGCTGTCAGGGGACGGCGAGATGGACGACCGGCAGCGGGCCAGGACAGCGGGCATGACGGACTATCTGCTCAAGCCTGTGGCTGTGCACGAGCTGTTTGGCCGCCTAAGTGAACTCATACAGGCAAGAGTGACGGGAAAATGAGAAAAGCAATAATAGTTGGATGGTGCAGTAGATGCTGACGGCAAGCGTATTTGTCAATATACCGGTAAAGAGCATAGCAAAAGCTTATACTTACAGCGTGCCAGCCGAGCTCTCCTTTCTGGAAGCCGGCTGGCGTGTTTTTGTGCCCTTTGGCGGGCGCAAGGTCGAGGGCTTTATCCTGGCGGTGGCGGATAAGGCAGAAGCTGAGCTGGAGGGACTGAAACTGAAGTCCATCGAGGCGGCCATCGATGAGGAGTGCTGGTTCACGCCGGCGATGATCAAGGCGGCCAAGTGGCTGGCGGATTTTTATCTCTGCTCGCTGGCGGAGATGATGCGGCTGTTCATGCCGGGCAAGAGCGGGCTAAAGATATCGGTACAGTATGAGGCGGTGGAAGAGGAAGGCGGCCATATCCTGCTGCAGATGCCGATGTACCGTGTGGTCTATCAGTATCTGGCAGACCAGGGGCCCCAGGGGAGGAATGCGATTGCCAGAGCCCTGCCGGAGGTCAAGGAGGAATTGCCGTCCATCCTGGAAAAGCTCGTACAGTATAAGGTTCTGCGCAAGGAGTATGCGGCCCAGAAGCGCGATAATGCCCGCTATGAGAAGCTCGTGGTGTTGACTTGTCAATTGACCGGTCAGATCCGGGAAGGATACAAGCGGAAAAAAGCCCAGCTCCATCTGCTGGAACTCTTGGCGGCCGCCCCTGAGCAGACGTTGGCGATGGCCGACCTCAAGGCGGCGAAGGTTTCTTCCGCGACAGTCAGGAATCTGGCAGAGGCTGGCCTTGCAGAGATCCGCCAGCGGCGCGTGCTGCGGGATAGCTATGGCGATGTGCAGGCCGACAGGCAGAGGGTCGAATTGACAGAGGAGCAGGCAGCAGCGGTGCGGGCTATGGAACCGGCGCTTTCTGCCCATGCGTATCAAGGCTTTCTGCTCAAGGGGGTCACGGGCAGCGGCAAGACACAGGTCTATATCGAGATGGCTGAGCGAGCGCGCAGGCTCGGACGGCAGGTCATCGTGCTGGTGCCAGAGATCGCTTTGACCGGTCAGGTCGTCACGGCGTTCAAGGCGTACTTCCCCGATGATATCGTCGTCATGCACAGCCGCCTGTCGCTGGCTGAGCGCAACGATGCCATCCTGCGCGTGCGCCGCGGCGGTGCGGGCATCATCATCGGTGCGCGTTCGGCGCTGTTCACGCCGGCGGAGGATGTCGGCCTTATCATCATGGATGAGGAGCAGGACATGTCCTACAAGCAGGACGAGTCGCCGCGCTATCATGCGCGCGTCGTGGCGGAAGAGCTCGCACATATCCATGGGGGCCTCCTGCTGCTCGGCAGTGCGACGCCGTCGCTGGAGTCGTATCACCGCGCAAGGCAGGGCGAGCTTACCTTGCTGACGCTGACCAAGCGCATCGGCAACCTGCCTTTGCCGCTGGTCAAATGCGTGGACATGCGGCAGGAGCTGCGGCTGGGCAACCGCCATATCATGTCGCGCCCCTTGCAGCAGCTCATTGAGCAGACCATAGCGAAAAGGCAGCAGCTCATCATCATGCTCAATCGCCGCGGCTTTTCGACCTTTGTCATGTGCCGCTCTTGCGGCGAGGTCATCAAATGCAAGCTTTGCGGCCTGCCACTCGTCTATCATCAGGGCGTGGGAGGCAGGCCGGGGCGGCTCGCCTGCCATCACTGTGATGTGACGGAGCCCATCCCCGATACCTGCCCCAAATGCGGCAGCCGTTATATCAAATACTTCGGCTCAGGGACGGAAAAGCTCGAGCAGGAGCTCCATCAGGTCGTGCCGTCGGCACGGGTCATCCGCATGGACCGCGATACGACCAATACGAAGTTTGCCCATCAGGAAATCCTGGCGAGATTCCGGCGGCAGGAGTACGACATCCTGCTCGGCACGCAGATGGTCGCCAAGGGGCACGATATCCCCAATGTCACGGCAGTCGGCATCATCAGCGCGGATTCGAGCCTCAATCTGCCGGACTTCCGGGCGGCCGAGCGTTGTTTCATGCTCATCACGCAGACCGCAGGCCGGGCCGGACGCCATACGGAACAGGGGCGCGTCATCATCCAGACGTACAATCCCGAGCACTATGCCGTGACCTGCGGCATAGTGCAGGATTACGAAGGCTTTTATGCGCAGGAGCTGAAGCTGCGGCAGCAGCTTTTCTATCCGCCGTACAGCCGGCTTGTCAAGCTCTTATACCAGAATGAGGATGAGCAGGCTGCCCGCAGCGGGGCAGCACAGCTGATCGCCGCTTTCCAGCAACAGTTCCGCGGCGACAAGCGCCAGCAGGCCATCGGCCCATCGCCTGCGGTGATTGCGCGGCTGCGCGGCATTTATCGCTTTGTGGTGCTCATAAAGACGGCTGACCTTCCGGCGGTGCAGGCCTTCCTGCGTGCGCAGGGCCTTCACCTGCGCACCGATGTCGCCATCGACATCGACCCGATAACTATGCTATGAGATAGCGGGGGATGATAAAGTGACAAGGACGAAGATACAGGAAAAACTCTTTGCGCTGCAGGATGAAGGGTATCAGGCCTTCAGTGCCAAGCTGATCCCAACGGTAGCGCCGGCAAAGATCATCGGTGTGCGGACTCCGGCGCTGCGCCAGCTGGCCAAGGAGATCATGGCGGCAGGGGAGGCCGCGGGGTTCCTGGAGGCTCTGCCCCATCTGTACCATGAGGAAAACCAACTGCATGCGTTCATCCTGTCAGCGGAAAAGGATTTTGACCGATGCCTGGCTTATGTGGATGCGTTCTTTCCCTATGTGGATAACTGGGCTACCTGCGACCAGATGTCGCCGAAAGTGTTTTCCAAGCACCGGCCTGAACTGCTGCTGCAGATAAAGCGGTGGCTGGCTGCGGAGGATACCTATGCGGTGCGCTTTGCCATCGGCATGCTGATGGCTCATTTCCTCGACGAGGATTTTGACCGGTCATATTTGGCGATGACGGCACAGATCCGCTCCGAGGAGTATTATGTCAACATGATGATTGCCTGGTACTTTGCCACAGCTCTGGCCAAGCAGTATGAGGAAGCACTGCCCGTCATCGAAAACAAGCAGCTCGCGCCCTGGACGCATAACAAGGCCATCCAAAAGGCCTGCGAAAGCCGACGGGTAAGTGCCGCACATAAAGAACATCTGCGGACGCTGAAAATCAAAACCTTTTAGCCGGTCTGTATTTGTGATATACTAGTAGGGTATTTTTTTATGCAAACAATTAACATCTATGGATGGTGAGAAAATGAAAGTTACTAAAGAAGACTTGCAGAACGTGGCCGTTCTTTCCCGCCTCGCGATTGCCGAGGAGCAGGAGGAGAAATATCTGGGCCAGCTCGATAAGATCCTGACGTATATGGATAATCTGTCGGCGCTTGACACGAAAGACGTCAAGCCGACTACTTATGCCCTGCCGATGCAGAACGTGTTCCGTGAGGACGTGGTAAAAGAGTCCCTTGACCGTGAGGCTGCTCTTGCCAACGCACCGCTCAAGGAAGACGGCTATTTCAAGGTACCGAAGGTACTCGAGGACTAAGCAGGGGAGGAACGAACGTGAGATTATATGAGAAACCGGCGCATGTCCTCCATGACATGCTCGTGAATAAAGAGATTACGGCAGTAGCGCTGACCGAAGATGTCCTGGCACGCATCGATGAAGTCGAGGGCGATGTCAAGGCATACCTCACCATCACGCGCGATGAGGCACTGGCACAGGCGAAGGCTGTCGACGAAAAGATTGCCAGCGGTGAGGAGATTTCCTTCCTCGAAGGTATTCCGGGCGCAATCAAGGACAACATCTGCACCAAGGGAATCAAGACGACGTGCGCATCGAAAATCCTGGAGAACTTCGTGCCGCCTTATGATGCTACGGCTATGACGAAAATCAAGGCGCAGAATCCGGTCATCCTCGGCAAACTCAACATGGATGAGTTCGCCATGGGCGGTTCGACGGAGAACTCCGCCTATCATCCGACCTGCAATCCGTGGAATACGGACTGCGTGCCGGGTGGTTCCTCGGGCGGCAGTGCGGCTTCGGTTGCCGCTGGTACGTCCATCTGGGCGCTGGGCTCCGATACGGGTGGGTCGATTCGCCAGCCGGCATCCTTCTGCGGTGTCGTCGGCATGAAACCGACCTATGGCCGCGTTTCCCGCTATGGCTTGGTGGCCTATGCTTCGTCGCTGGACCAGATTGGCCCGCTGACGCGCGATGTTACGGACTGCGCCAATATCCTCAACATCATCTGCGGTCATGACGAGATGGACTCCACGTCGAGTGAGGCAGAGGTTCCCGATTTTACCAAGGCCCTCGTGGAGGACGTCAAAGGCCTGAAAATCGGTCTGCCGAAAGAGTATTTTGTCGATGGCATGGATCCGGAAGTCGAAAAGACCGTCCGGGCCGCTATCGAGAAATACAAAGAGCTTGGCGCAGAAATCGTCGAGATTTCCCTGCCGCATACGAAATATGCCATTTCGGCCTACTATCTGATTGCACCGGCTGAGGCGGCTACGAATCTGCAGCGCTACGATGGTGTAAGCTATGGTGAGCGCGTCGAGAGCGATGATCTGGTCGGCATGATGACGAAGACCCGTACGGAAAAATTCGGCGAAGAAGTCAAGCGCCGTATCGTCATCGGCAACTACGCGCTGTCAGCTGGTTATTACGATGCCTACTACCTCAAGGCTATGAAGGTCCGCACGCTGGTACAGCAGGACTACAATGAGGCCTTCCAGAAAGTCGATGTCATCATGGCACCGACGGCACCGACGCCGGCCTTCAAGATTGGCGAGATGGTTTCGGATCCGCTGCAGATGTACCTGCAGGATGCCTGCACGGTTCCTTTGAACCTCGCTGGCCTGCCGGGCATGTCGATTCCGTGCGGTTACAGCAGCCAGGGGATGCCGATTGGTCTGCAGATCATCGGCAAGGCGCTCGATGAGGAAACCATCATCCGTGCTGCCTACACGTATGAGCAGAGCCAGAACTACCACAACGAGATGGCCAAGCTGGGAGGTAACAACTGATGAAATACGAAGCCGTAATCGGTCTTGAAATACATTGTGAACTGAAAACCAATACGAAAATCTTCTGTGGCTGTGCCACGACATTCGGTGCGGATCAGAATACGCATGTCTGCCCGGTCTGCCTTGGCATGCCAGGCGTACTGCCGACCATCAACAAGCGCGTCGTAGAATTCGGTATCAAGGCTGGTCTTGCTACGAACTGCGAAATCAACAAGTACAGCAAGTTTGACCGCAAGAACTACTACTATCCGGACCTGCCGAAAAACTGGCAGACGTCTCAGTACGACCTGCCGATCGCTGAGCATGGCTGGGTCGATATCGATGTCGAGGGCAAGAGGAAACGCATCCGCCTGACGCGTATTCACATGGAGGAGGATGCGGGCAAGCTCGTTCACTCGGGTACGACCATCAAGGATTCGTCCTCGTCAAACGTTGACTACAACCGTACCGGTGTGCCGCTTCTCGAGATTGTCTCCGAGCCGGATATGAGCTCGGCGGAAGAAGCGCGTGCCTATATGGAGAAAATCAAATCCATCATGGAGTACATTGATGTTTCCAACTGCCGCATGGAGGAGGGCAACCTGCGTGCTGACATCAACGTTTCCCTGCGTCCGGTCGGCTCCAAGGAGCTCGGCACCCGTACGGAGATGAAGAACATCAACTCCTTCAAGAACCTCGAAGATGCTATCAACTACGAGATTGAGCGTCAGGAAGAGGTCCTCGAGGATGGCGGCCATATCGTACAGGAAACCCGTACGTTTGACCCAGCTCGCGGCATCACGCTTTCCATGCGCAGCAAGGAAAATGCCCATGACTACCGCTACATGCCGGAGCCAGATTTGCCGCCAATCGTCACGAGCGAGGAAACCATCGAGAAATACCGCAGCGAACTGCCGGAGCTCCCGGATGCCCGCCGCGCCCGTCTCGAAAGCGAATACGGCCTGTCGGATTACGATGCCGGCATCATCACGAGCTCGCGCGCTATGGCTGAGTATTTCGATGCCGTCATCGCTGAGGGCGCTGACCCGAAACTGGCCGCCAACTGGATTATGGGCGACCTTTCCAAGGAACTCAACGCCGCTGGCATTGATATCAGCCAATCCCCGGTTGACGCGAAACGCCTGGGCGAAATGATTCAGCTGATCATGAAGGATACGATTTCCGGTAAGATTGCGAAGAAAGTCTTCAAGGAAATGTTGACGAATCCGGACAGTCCGGAAAAAATCGTCAAGGACAAGGGCCTCGTACAGATCACGGATACGAAGGCTATCGAAGGCATTGTCGATGAAGTCATCGCCAATAACCAGAAAGCCGTTGACGACTACAAGGGTGGCAACAAGAAAGCCATCGGCGCATTGGTCGGCCAGGTCATGAAGGCCTCGAAGGGCAAAGCCAACCCGCAGATGGTCAACAAGCTGCTGGCCGAGAAACTGAACTGACAGTAACGGAGAATAACAGCCTTCCCTGCGGGGAAGGCGTATTCTATTTTAGAAAGGAGAACACCATGCCAAGCACAAAAGAAAAAATGCCCGGAGAAACCTATTGCTTTGCCTGCGGCCCGGATAATCCCATCGGCTTGCATCTCGATTTCCATTTTACCGCGGAAAAATATGTGGCCGAAAAGACCCTGCCGCATGAATATCAGAGCTATGAAGGAGTCGTGCATGGCGGTATCGTCACGACGATGCTGGACGAAGCCATGGGCGGCTATCTCTATTCGGCCGGGGAAAAGGCGGTGACAGCGCGACTTGATGTGCGCTATCGCAAACCGACGCCGGTGGGAGAGCAACTCGTGATCACTGGCTGGGAAGAATCGCGCCGCGGCAGCTTTGTCAACATGAAGGCGACGATTGCCCTGGCTGATGGCACGGTTACGGCCGAAGGCACAGCCAAGATGGCATTGGTGGACTGAGAAAAAGAGGCGATACCATGAAGTATAAAGCAGCAATCTTTGATTTGGACGGCACGCTTATCGATTCGCTGGCAGATTTAGGCGACAGCGCTAATGAAATGCTGGCAAGCTACGGCTTTCCTACGCATACCATCGAGGAATACCGCTATTTTGTCGGCAATGGTTCGCGCAAGCTCATTGAGCGTTGCCTGCCGCAGGACAAGTCCAAGGATTCTTCCTTGGTCGATGAGGCACTGGCCCGTTATAAGGCCTGCTATGACAAGAATTTGACACACAAGACAAAATGCTATGCCGGCATCGAGGAAATGCTCCAGACGTTGCAGGAAAAAAACATTCCGCTGGGAATATGTACCAATAAGCACCAGTCGGCGGCGGACGAAGTCTGCCAAAAACTTTTGGCAAAGCATACCTTTGTGGAAATCATCGGCGATCGTCCGGGCCTGCCGCGCAAGCCGGACCCGCAAAAAGTGCTGGCAATTGCAGCCAAAATGGGCGTCAAGCCCGAAGAAGTCGCTTATTTCGGCGATACGAGCGTCGACATGGAAACCGCCCGCAACGCAGGCTTTTTGCCCGTCGGCGTAACCTGGGGGTTCCGTCCGCGGAAGGAACTCGTGGAAACCGGTGCCAAAGTGCTCTTGGATAAACCCATGGAGCTTTTTGAGCAACTGGAATTTTAAGCAAGATTGAAAGAAAGAGGAAAACATCGTAATGAGAAAACAAGTTCCCGTCGAAAAAGGAAAATCATACGAGATTGAAATCAAGACGCTCGGTACGAGCGGCGAAGGCGTAGGCCGCTATCAGGACTTCACGGTCTTTGTGCCTTACGCTTTGCCGGGGGAGAAAGTCCTAGCAGTCATTGCCGAAGTCAAAAAGACTTACGCCAAGGGCCAGGTGACGAAAATCCTCACGAAGAGCGCCGACCGCGTAGAACCCGTTTGCAGCATCTATGACAAATGCGGTGGCTGCCAGCTGCAGCACCTTGACTATATGGCCCAGCTCAAGGCCAAACGCCAGCAGGTCATCGACGCTGTCACGCGCATCGGCAAACAGCCGGATCTTTTCGTGGAGCAGACAATCGGCGCGGCAACGCCGTGGAACTACCGCAACAAGATGCAGTTCCCCATCGGCCGGGAGAAGGGCAAGACCATCATCGGCTGCTTCGCCCAGGGTAGCCACGAAATCATCGATACCACCGACTGCCATATCCAGAAGGAAGGCAATAATGATGTGGTCAATGCCGTGCGCGAAATCGTCACCAAGCTCAATATCCCCGTTTACAACGAGGACAAGCATACCGGCGTCCTGCGTCATGTGGTGGGCCGCGTGGGCAAGAACGGCGACATCATGGTGGTCATCGTGACGGCTACGAAGACCATGCCGCGAGAGAAAGAATTCGTCAAGATGCTGCGGGCGAAACTGCCGAAGGTCGTCAGCATCCATCAGAATATCCAGACCTATCACAACAACGTCATCATGGGACGCGATACGAAACTCCTCTGGGGCCGCCCGACCATCCAGGATAGCATCGGCCGCCTGAACTTCCATATCTCGCCGCGATCCTTCTTCCAGGTCAATACGGCCCAGGCAGAGGTGCTCTATAACAAGGCCCTGGAATTTGCCAATTTGACCGGTCAGGAAACGGTCATCGATGCTTACTGCGGCACGGGAACGATAACCCTGTTCCTTGCCCAGAAGGCCAGAAGCGTCATCGGTATCGAAATCGTGAAACCAGCTATCCACGATGCCCAGAAAAACGCGCGGGACAACAACGTGCGCAACGCTGAATTCATCGTTGGCGACGCGACCCAGGTCATGCCACGGCTCTATAAGCAGGGCGTAAGAGCCGATGTCGTAGTCGTCGACCCGCCGCGTGCCGGCTGCACGCCGACGGTACTGGCAACCTTTGCCAACATGAAACCAGACCGCATCGTCTATGTCTCCTGCAACCCTGCCAGCCTAGCCCGCGACATCGCCCTCCTGGACGAACTCGGCTACAAAGCCGAAAAAGTCCAGCCTGTGGATATGTTTCCGTGCACTTCGCACGTCGAAAGCGTCTGCCTGCTGACGCGGAAAGAGAAGATGGCGGAATAAACGATAGCGGAAAGCTGCTCAGCGGTATGGGCGTATAGCTGCGCCGCTGGTTCATTGCTGAAAAGCCTGTGTTCCTATCAGAAACGATAGGAACATAGGCTTTTTTTCTTGAGGAGAGTAACACTTTCTGAAGTACAGGGATATAAAGAACAGAAGCTTGAGATAGCAAGCTGCCGAACATGATTTTCAGTAATAAGTTTTTTCAATGTTGCATAGGCATATCGATATTGAAATAATATTTAAGAGTATGAATATTTATGCCGATAAAGTCATAAAAGAGAAGAAAATCAGTGAAAGTGTAGGGCGCAAGAGGAGGAAATCATTATGAAAAAACGTATCTTGGTTTTGGTAGCAGTTATGATGATGGCTCTGTCGGGGCTGTGCATGGCGCATATGACTGGCGGCAGCATCAATGGTCTGGTCAATACGGATGATGGACAGAAAGTTGCTATCTTTACCGCTGAAGGCTATTCGGTGGCAACGGTTTTGGAATACCCTGTCGACTATCCGCTGGAAGACCATGATGTCATCGAAGCGGTTAATGGATACCTGACGCAGACTGGCCGTTTGCGGATTAAAGATATGCATAATGGTTCCAGCCGGATTATCGTTCAGATTGAGGGCGTGAGACTGTCGGAGACAGAAGCTATGAGCTGGCTGGCACATGGTGGCAAATTCTATTAAGGGAATATGATTGTAAAACTTCTTCTGTGCAGTTGAACTGTCCATGGAAGAAGTTTTTTTATGGCAGGGATTATCCGTTATGCTAACGAATATATACGGCAAACAAATTTGTTTCGCGAAATTGTGGATACAGTGTAGAAGTATAGTGCTTATAGGGAAGGATGGACAGTATGGGACGGAAAAGGATTTTGTCAGGGAAAAGAGTTTCTGCTTTGACAGCAGCAATACTGTCGGGATTAGCTATGTCCATGACTTGTGAGGCGGGGACATCACCGTATCTGGCAACAGAGTATTCCTATTATCAGGATAAGCCTTTTGCCGAGATATATTTCTTGCGTCAGGGGCAGGGGCTAGGAGATAAGGAGCGATGGCTGGTAGATCCAGCATTGTACAATCTGTCGGCCCCCATTATACGAGGAACGGTAGACGGTATATCGTATTGGACCGGTATACTGGGGCCGCGGGATAAGAGTACCACTCCCTGGCAGATATTTATCACTACTTTTGGGCAGCAAAGTGCTGAGGGGATTACCTTTTCGTTGAATTCAGATGGCAAAAGAAATGCTTATGATAGTATCGTCAAGCAGGGATTTTTCCTTGCAGATAAAATACAGGAGGGCGATACGATCAAGTCATTGAGTTATGAGGCGGCAAAAGCAGATACACTGGCAAAAGGGATATACGCTTTGGGAAATGTCGTTATCGGCAAATACTTAGGTGCAGAGAGGTCAGGGGTCGTCGATGGCTGGTGGGTAGATGCAGATACCGTACTGACCAATAACGAGCAGGCCAATGATTTTGTGGGGACTATCCGCCACGAACTGGGACATGCGCTGGGAATTGTTTTTGTTGACCATGTGGAAAATGGTCGATATTATGTTAATCCCTATATAGAAGACAAACGCAGCTGGACGTTGCATCTGGTGGATCAAAACGGTAATCCGGCCAAGCCGGGAATGCCAATCGTGACATCGGCAGAGGCAACGGACCCCAGTAAGAGTTTGGTGGTTGATAAAGAGGTTACGCCTGATGGCAAAGGCTATTTATACTTTGTCGGCGAACATGTGACGGAGGTTCTGGATGGGGCGACATTTTTTGGACGCTCCGCTTTGCCGATAAATGGTTGGGAAGAACAGACCGAAAGGGGAAAATATAAATTTGAGGGCTCACATCTGCAAACGGCGGGCATGATGAGTCATCGCGATTACACGAATTATACTTCCTTTTTGGAGGTAGAACTGGCGGTCATGCAGGATTTGGGCTATGACTTTGACCGCAAAGCCTATTTTGGCCGGTCTATTTATGGCAATGGCGGTACGATCATAAATAACCAGGGCTTTTCCCAGCGCAATGCGGAGGGGACTGCTTATCTGAAAAATACCTACAGCGTGGTGCCTTTGGGAATTGGTTTGCATATCTATGGGGCGAATAACAAAGTAACGCAGAATGCTAATATCCTGACTGCTGGCACAGGAGCTGTGGGAGTCCGGGTGGATGGTACTGGCAATACGCTGATTGTGCCGCAGAAAACGGAAATTCATGCTGACGGGCGGTGTGGCAATGGCTTGATGGTGACTTATGGCAACGGCCATACCGTAGAGCAGGCTGGAACGGTGACTGCTGCAGGCGATGGCGGTACAGGCGTGCGCTTTGACTTTGGCTCCAGTTCCAATGGCGCCCGCGATGAGTACCGTGGTTCCTATATTCGTTATACGCGTCGTGTGAATCCGGATGGCAAAATAGGCAAGGCTGAAAATCTATCCTTAACGATCGATGATGCGGATACTTATAATACGAATAAAGACGAATTAAAAGGAGCTTTGATTGACAGCTACAACTTGTCTGGCAGGTTGGCAGGCAGTGAGAATGCCATCTACATTGGCAAGAATGCCTTTGTAAAGAATATCAACATCAATAATGGTGCCAGCATTCAAGGGAATATCACTTCCGACTGGAAGCAGTTTGGTGCGGAAGCCTGTGAGGGGATTTATAACGGTGTAAAGGGAAAAAAAGGGTCGGCAGCGGAGACCGATGCCTTGAAAATCCAGTATAAGGGGACTTACGATTACGATACATACATCCCTGACCTGGTGACCAATCTCAATTTCAATACGGATATGTACTATAACGGCAACATCATTGGTGAAGACAATATGAAGTTGAATGTCCAGTCGGGAACGCTTACCTACGAAGGAATTGCCAATGTGGCAAGTGTGCAGGTGGCAGCTGATGCAGCACTGCTTGGCGGTACATATACCGTAAATGATATGGTCAGCAAAATGAGTGGTGATTTTCCTGTAGATGATACCACAGGCTATCTTATCAGCGCGGGGACTATCGGAGCTTCGTCTGCGGATAAGAATATGACGATTAACGGCAATTTGGTATCTAATGGCAATCTGCAGGCCTATGGCGGCGGTAAAGGCGGCCAGATAAAGGTCACCGGTGATGCGCATATTGACGGGTCAACAGTGACGGCATATTCTATGCTGCCGGGAGAGAAAAAGACTGTCCTTACATCAGAGTCATCCATAAAGGGAAAAATCAAAAATGCCGATACGGCGATGCCGGTTTCAGGCATGCTCAATGCCCAGGGGAATATCCAAGGCAATACGATTGAAGCAGAAACGACAGCCGCCAACAATTTGGGGGCTACGGATGCAGCCGTAAACGATACTTACGATGCGGTGATAAATATGTATGACAGTATGGGAGCGGAAAAATCCCAGCAGGGGGAGCTGCGTAAATTATTCTCCATGGAACCGGAAACAGCAGCTCGTGCCTTGACGGATATATCTTCCCCGAATGCTGCCTATGGCATGGCCATGGCGCAGACCAACACAATGACCAGTCATATACTGTCTGCGCGGCTGGCAGAAGCCTATGCCAGGAAGAATGTTGATGTCAGTGTTCCTGCAGCTAAATTAGCTGATGAGGAGGAGAATGCGGTCAATGATGGTTTGCATATGCGGGCGGAAGTTGATTTGCCGGTGGAAAACAATATCTGGCTTAAAACTGCCAAGAACTGGGGCGAGTTAAAAGGTGGTGCCAATTATCATGGTACGACCTTTGCGCTGGGTTATGATAAGGCGGCAGGAAAGAACTGGCGGGTGGGCGGTTTTGTCAGCTATGGCAACAGTTCCTTTGCGGCTGGTTCAGCCAGCAGCAAGGTGCAGGATACGCGTTTAGGCGTATATGCCGGCTACAAGTACGGCCCGCATGAGAGCTATGTTTACTTGAATCACGGCTGGCTCAAAAATGACTTGAGCAGAGGGATAACAGGCATTGGCGTGGCTAAGGCTGATTACGACAGTCATATCTTGGAATTGGGTGGTGAATACAAGCACGACTTGCAGGCGGGCAAAGTGGCCACTTGGCATGTGAGCCCGTATGTCAATATGCAACTGTCGCATTTGTGGCAGGATGGTTATACGGAAAGTGGTGCAGGTGCATTAGGTCAAAGAGTCGATAGCGCAGGCAATACCTATTTTGCCACTGGGACGGGAATGGAGTTCAAACGCTATTTAAGCAAGGGCAGTTATGCAATGCGGCTGGGGCTCAAGCATGCTTTCAGTGGTGCTAATCCGCGGGTGACTTTTGGTCTTGCTGGTGGCGGTGCATCTGTTTTTGAAATGCGCGGTCAGCAGGATAAGACGCATATGGTGCTGTCACTGAGTGGCGAAAATGAATTTTCGCCAGGCTGGACGGTTTCCGGCGATGCAGTGCTGGAACGTGGCAGCCACGACCGTGATGCGATGTGTGCCGTGACACTGCGACGTATGTGGTGACTTTGTATCATCAGAATGCGCCGTCTGTGGGGCGGCGGAATGTATGCATCAGGAATCTTGGGAGCGGCATGATGAAAAGCTGAGGTCAAAAAGAGACTTACGTCTATTAAGATGGTGATTATAATAGTTACTTTTTAATACGTATATGCGTAAAAGTAGCTATTATATTGACTATTATAGTTCCCGGTTGTATAATATAGGAGAGAGTAATACGCATTAAAAGGGAGGTAAGATCAATGGTTGATATGAATACAACGATTGCAAATAATATACTCGTATTGCTAAAAAAACACAATAGAAAGCAGACCAATCTTGCGGATGCACTTAAAACAAATAAGCAGACAGTAAATAAGATGCTCAACGGAACACGTATGATTAACGCCGTTGAGCTAAAAGCTATTGCAGATTACCTCGGTGTGAGGATGGAGGAGCTAACCCAGATATCTAAAGCACATTCTGTAACTGATGTTGTTCATGCATTTATGGGGAAGGTTCAGTCTGAACAAGCGAAGCAGGCGCTGCAAATTGCTGATGATCTTTCAGATATGATTTTGTTTCACAAGAGAGTCCGCGAAAATGGCAATGCCATGCTGGTTGCTTGGGAGGATGATTGATGGGAAATGTTTTTGAGGAAAGCTTATTCAGCAAATGGCCAAAACGGTTCGAGAAAATAGATTTTCAGGCTAAATCTTTTACTGCAAATTATTGTGGAAGTTCTATTATTCGTGAGTCTATATTCGGAATAGTATCGAATTATGCACGAAAAAGGGAATTATCTTTAGAAATACTTAGGTATCCGTTTAAAGATGATGAACTTTGGGCTTTTACATTTGTAAAAAAAGGTACAGTATTTCTTTGCGTTAATTCTGGGCTTGCTATATGTAAACAGATTTTTGCAGTAGCTCATGAGTTATATCATATACACTGTTATGCAGAAGATATCGATCCTGATACGATTACATGTGGATCGTTATTAGATTCAAAAACTGTCGATGAGTTAGCGGTGTCAAAGGAAGACCTGGAAGCCAATGCATTTGCAGGGTTAATATTGATGCCGGATAGTATGTTGGATGAACAGCTTAAACTTTTTGGTATAGTAGGAGAGCGGATTTCTGTAGATGATGTCTTGACTTTGATGGATTTGTTTGCACTTCCATATAAAGCGGTTGTATTACGGCTGGCGGAGAATCATAATATCTCACCCGCAAAAACAAAGGAACTACTTATGGTGGATGCAGATTTTGTGTCTGAAAGGATAAAGCTTACCGGGAAGGCACTGGGATGGCAGCAGGCTAATAGCAATCTAGTATATTTGGGCAGTTTGCTTGATGATATGGAGCATAACAGTGAGAATGATTTGCTGACTGATAGCCGGGTGGAATCAGATAAACAGTACTTGGGGAGAATCAGAAAGGACTTTCGTAAGGAAAGTTAAGGTGAGCGCATGACAAAAGAGAAATATGCTCTTCTAGATACTGATTTCATTTCCAAGGCACATCTGATTCGTAAGGATGATCAGAATAAATTGATTGATCGGATAATGGAAATGCCTAGATATCAATTTTACTGCCATGAACAGATAAGGAAAGAACTGATTAAGCATAATGTTGGTAATTCTCCTGAGTGGTTAGAGACTAAGATTTCTGATGGCTCTGTTCATTGTATTTCCGATGAAGAAATCATAGCTGACCTGCATACCATTTATTCCGATTCTGCTGAGGCAGTATATGCAAATATGCTCAGAAATGGATGTGAAGCATATAAAAGTGGTCATTTTGAAGAGAATTTTATACGACTGCAAGCACTGGATTATCTGTCGATATCCAAAGAGTTGTTTCTTCAGGAACTAAAGGCGGATTGTGATGAAATTGGTGAAGGGAAGAATCTTGGAGAGCTTAAAAGCTATGTACTTCTTCAGGTATTGAGTACAAAATTGGGTGAGCAGGTCTATGTTTTTTGCTCCGATGATAAAAATGCCAGAAGTGGGATAGTTAGTCTTGGTAGCGCCAGATGCATTAGTGTACTAACAGCTTTTATGCGGCTATATAAAGAAGGCGTTCTCTTGAGAAAGGATGCGGAGCCTTATCTTCAGGCATATCTCAGTGAATGCAAGAAACATCATCAGACGACGTTCAGAGTTCATGATAAATCTAAGCAGATGCAAATGTGTAAGGTTCCATGTGAACAGGTAATCAGGGAAATGTATGCTGGTAAGTTGGAGTTGCTGCAGAACGGAAACTTGAGGTATAAATAGTAAATAACATAGATGAAATGATTAAAGGATCATGTGGAGAGCATGGTCCTTTTTGTATGCATAATAATCCGGAGAAAGGAGGGGAACAGACAGAAAGTCGTAGCTTACAGCTATGATGTGCAGTTGCGTTGCAGGGGATTTTTGGCATTCCGCTGTCTCTGGTTAGCTCAGGTTGGTAATAATTTTTTTACGGTGAGTTTTTTGTGGAAAAGAACGACATCTTAACGTATCACATCTGAAACGGGGAGAATATGGAATACAAGTATGGAACTCGGCAGTTTTGGTGTAGAAGGTATTGTAAAATAGATGTATAATGAATAGAAGAAATAATGTTAAGAAAAATGTAAATATGCTTCAACGATAATAGTATTCCTAAAATGCTTAGGAAGGATTACAATCAAGGGGGGGAAATGATGGAAGGTTTGACGCCTACAGAGCTAAAATCAATATTATTTTCGAAAAGAGCTAATGTTTTTTATTTGGAAAAGTGTCGTGTTATGCAGAAGGATGGGCGAGTACTGTATCTAAAAGAGGGGAAGAAAGCTAATCAATATTGGAACATTCCTATTGCAAATACGACGGTGATTCTTTTGGGGACGGGAACATCGATAACTCAGGCGGCAGTAAGAATGTTGTCCAGTGCAGGTGTTTTAGTTGGCTTCTGTGGTGGAGGAGCTACACCATTGTTGGCAGGAACGGAAATAGAATGGATGAGCCCTCAAAGCGAATACCGTCCGACACAATATGTGCAGGGGTGGTTATCGTTTTGGTTTGACGAGGATAAAAGATTGTTGGCAGCTAAAAATTTTCAAAATAAGCGTTGCGATTTTTTTGAACGTGTATGGACTAAGGATCGGGATTTGCATGATGAAGGTTTTTATGTTGATGATAGAGAGATAGAGGGGGCGTTGCAAAGTTTTCGACGGTCTATCGATGCGGTAGCAAATGTAAATGAATTGTTGTCTGCAGAGGCAAATTTCGCTAAGCAACTATATAAATATTCAGCCAAACATGCGGATTATGGTGATTTTACACGAGATGTAAATGGACTGGATACAGCTAATATTTTCCTGAACCACGGAAATTATTTGGCGTACGGTATGGCTGCATCAGCTTTATGGGTCTTGGGGATTCCACATGGTTTTGCGGTGATGCATGGTAAAACAAGGCGTGGTGCTTTGGTTTTTGATGTAGCTGATTTGATTAAGGATGCTATCATTCTGCCAGGGGCATTCATTTGTGCTCGAAACAATTTAGAAAATCAAGAGTTCCGTGACTATTGCTTACAAAAGTTTACAGAGCATAAGGTCTTGGAAGTCATGTATGATACGGTCAAACAACAAAGTCAGAAATGGCAGAAGGGAGACGGTCTGGATGATGGTTATATTTACCAGCCAGAGTGACAAGAAAGCACTGAAGACAACTCGTTGGATTTTGGATGCTTTTGCGAATCGCATCGGTAATGATACTTGGCAGACTGTTATTACCGAGGATGGCTTGCGGATGGTGCACAATCTTCTTAGACGGCATGCGACCAAGAGCTTGTCTGTATCCTGCCGCTGGATTCGGTCTCGTACTCGCAGTCAATTGTTATGGATTGTGGGAGATAGAACACGTTTTAATGAGGACGGGTATGTTCCTGTAAATAGCACGCAAAAAGATGTAATACACAATGCATGGGAAAATAATTGGCAGTACCTGCCGGAGATAAAAGCTTTGGCAGCGGTGGCGGCGTTGCTTCATGATTGGGGGAAGGCAAATGATGCTTTTCAGAAATTGTTGCAGGGGAAGAATGGGCAAGAGCTTTATCGTCATGAATGGTTGAGTTGTAAATTGTTAGAAGGGCTGGTATGTCTATCGGACAATCCGTTGGATGATACTTGGCTGCAACAGCTGCAAATGGGAACCTTCCCGGAGAGGAAATTGATAAACTGGATAAAGGAAAATGCAGGTAAGACGTTTACTGCTATGCCACCGATGGCTGCTTTACTCTGTTGGTTGATCCTCTCCCATCATCGATTACCGAAGCTGAATGATGAGGATAGCAAACGATATAAATGTACGGAGGTAGCAGCGATTTCTCAATTGTTGGTACAAATCAGTGCAGATTGGGGCTATATAAAAGGGGAAAAGGCAACTATAGAATTTTCCAAAGGCTTGGTTGTTTCAGCTTCATGGCAAAAAATGCTGAAAAAATGGTGTGGACGCCTGCTGGAACAAAAGGATATATTGCATGATCTATATACGAAAAATAATGTTCGTTCGTTGCTCGTATACGCAAGAGTAAGTCTGATGTTGGCAGATTATACTGTATCGGCTAAGAATAAGGATGATAGCTGGCAGGAGAAGAGCCTGCTTTATGCCAATACGCAAAAACAGCAGGTGAAGCAGTATTTGGCTGAACATTTGGTGCGTGTAGCAGAACAGGCAACGGCCATTGCCCAGCGGTTGCCGAAGCTTGCGGAGGGGATGAGTAGGGGGGGGGATATAGCCGAGCTGCGTAAAAAGAGCCCATCAGATTATGCTTGGCAGGACAAAGCTGTTGCCAAGATCCGTGACGTTCAGCAACAACAGGTTAAAGCTGGGCGGAACCAGGGAGGGTGGTTTATTATCAATATGGCAGGGACTGGCTGTGGTAAGACTTTTGCTAACGCTAAAATCATGCAGGCAGTTTCGCCGGATGGTAAATCCCTGCGTTATAGTTTGCTGCTAGGATTGCGTAGTCTGACGCTGCAGACAGGTCAGGAATATCGAGCGAGGATAGGTATGGATGCCGGTGATATGGCGGTTTTGGTCGGTGCAGCGGCAATAAAGGATTTATATACAGAATCAGGATCTTGGGAGGATAACAGTGATACATCGTGTATGAATGAGTTACTGCCGGGGGAGATATATGCAGATTTCCCTCAAGAAGATAAATTCTTGCAGGTGTTATTTGCATCATCTCGAGCAGCGGTAGGGAAAAATCGTGATTTGCTGTATGCTCCTGTTCTGGTAGCAACGATTGACCATTTGATGCCAGCCGTGGAAAGTGTGCGTGGCGGACGGCATATTTTGCCATTGCTCCGTATGATGTCAGCAGATATTGTCATTGATGAAATTGATGATTTTGCTGGAGCTGATTTGGTGGCTATTGCTCGATTGGTTCACACTGCAGGTTTACTGGGGAAAAATGTAATTCTATCGTCAGCGACCATACCGCCTGATTTGGCAGAAGGACTGTTTTCTGCCTATGCTGGCGGTAGAGCTGAATATACACGTTTTTTTGGCTGTCATAGTGAACTGAATTGTGTATGGGTGGATGAATTCCAGACTAAAATCCATAGTTTGGTTGATAGTGAACAGGATAAAATTTTGGTAGATTATCGGCAGTGGCATAAAGACTTTTCCTTGAAGCATAAGGCTAAGCTGGAGCTGCAGCCGGCGAAGCGGTATGGTTGGATTGTGGATTGTAAGCAACTTCAGGGGGTATCGGAAAGGGAGCAGCGCTTGTCAGGATACTTTCAAGCTATACAAGAAGCTATATTGCAGTTGCACGCGTGTTATGCAGTCAAAGATAAAAAGACGGGCAAAAAAATTTCTTTGGGTGTTGTTCGCTTGGCTCATATTACGCCTTGTGTTTTGGCGGCAAAGTATTTGTTGAAATCGGCGTGGCCAGACGATTGTGTGCCACGTATCATGGTGTATCATAGCCGGCAGACGGCGTTATTGCGTAGTATGCAGGAAAAATATCTTGATAAGGTTTTAAAACGCAAGAATCAGGATGTTCCGGAGGTTGATTTTGATGATGTTGTCTTGCGACGTCATATTGACGGGACAGATGCGCAGAATGTCATATTTATTTTGGTGTCAACACCTGTTGAAGAAGTAGGTCGAGACCATGATTTCGATTGGGCAGTTATTGAGCCGTCGTCTTATCGTTCAATCATTCAATTGGCTGGGCGTATCCGTCGCCATCGACATGCTATGGATAAGGGAACGGTGGGCAATATTGCCATTATGCAGTATAACATTGAAGCGTTGGCTGCAAAGAAGAAAATAGTATTTGCCATGCCTGGCTTTGAATGTAAGCAATATGTGCTTTCAAGCCATGATATGAATTGTTTGGTGGATATCCGGCAACTTGCTGATGGAATCAATGCTGCACCGAGAATAGTACGACCGGAGAATCTTCATCCCCATGATAAGTTGGTTCATCTGGAACATCAGGTTTTGACTGATTTTCGGGATTTGACTCTGCATGGCGCTGCCTATATCCATGGTTGGCAGGAAGAATCATGGTGGTTGACAGCTTTGCCGCAGCAATTCAATAAGTTCCGTGAAGGAAAGCAGGAGATTGAGCTCTGTTTGCAGGATAAAGTGGGAGATGGGCTGGCTTTTTATGAACAAAGCCAACAGACCAAGAAATGGGTAAAACGTGAAGATACTTATGGTATTGTACATGAACAAGTGGAGGAAGAAGGGCGTTTTTGGTTGGAACGAAATTATCAGCAAGCCATGGCAGGCTATCTAGCAGGCAAGGATAGGTGGGCGGCTAGCTTGCGCGTTGGAGTTTTGACAATTCCAGGGCGTGCAGATTGGCGATATGCGGATCAATATGGTATGTACAGATTAGGTGACGATATGTTAAGATAAAAACGTAGTTGCTATCCATCGGATAGATGGCTTAGAAATTTATATATTTAATTATCTTTTAGTCCGCCGTGTAGGCGGTGAAAGAGATAAAACCTTTATATATTTAATTATAAATTGACATTGGGCGATAATGTGGGTTATAATATCATTAACATAAGATATGGAATATTTCAGAAACGAGGTGAAGATGGTGAGTATTTTCTCAGATTATGTCCAGTCTGAAGCGGATAAGAAGAATAAATCTAAAAAAGAATGGCTGTTAGATATAGCTAAAAATGCTGACAAATGCTTATTTGCAACCCATATAGGAAGGTTTACGAATCCAGATGTGACAGTCAATTGGCAAGCAAATATAAACGACAGACCGGCAGAAGGTTATGTGTCAACGGCATCTGTATCTTGTAGCACGGATGTATTTGTGGCGGCCAATTACATGGCAACAGCCAGTTTGTTGCAACAAAAGTTGGAAGATGGCAAAAGCGTTTACGAACATCTGCTGTTGGATGATGATTATTTGGCGCAGGATATCACAGACACGGGAGCAGACTATGTGGTCGTTCGCAGTGCGTTGTTGGAGATAAGAACCCATGAAAAGCCGACAACTACCGATACACGGTTGAAGCAAGTATATTTTCCTGTGGGGGATGGGTATCATTTGCTGACGGTGTTGCCACCGTCCAGTTTGATGCAGGAAGTGCGATTGCGCATCCGGGCTATGGAGGATGATGCGAGACAGGCATGTGATAAAAAGTCAGAAAAATACGGCGATGTTCATGAACGTATATATAATCTTACGCAAATGAAGTTCGGAGGAACGAAGCCTCAAAATATCTCGTTCAATAATAATCGATTGGGGGGACGTTCGTATATGCTCCCCTCGTTGCCGCCTAATGTGAGGGAACAGACGATAGCATATCCTCGTAACGACTTTTTCCGTGACACGTTAAGACTGCGAGATTTCAGGTATTTATTCCTGCAATTGCATGGTTGTTATACGGATAATCGGAATAATCTTGCGATACGTCAAAAGATTCGTGGCGTAGAAAAGAAAATAATGGACAGGGCAATGCAAAGCGTATATGCATTACGGCAGAAGGAAGGTGGCTGGAGTGATTCACGCAGGCTTAGTAAGGCTCAGCGTATTTGGCTGGATGAAAAGTATAAAGCAGAGCGATATGAAGAGGATGGCTGGCAGCCTGATATTGTCAAAGATTTTTCAGCGTGGCTGATGCTGACCTATGAGTGGATTTTGAAGCGAGATAAGATTCTGTTGGGGGATGGAGAATTAAAGGCATTATCAAAAGAAATATGTGTGCTTATCAGAGAGGATTTGCAAAAACAGTAGAAAAATACATAGAAAGGGGGACGTGGGCGTGAAAACCTATTTTCTTGTGCCCAAATTGAGGATTCAAAATGCCAATGCGGCTAGCAGTCCATATACGGTGGGGGTTCCGGCTATGACGGCATGGTTGGGAATGATTCATGCCTTGCAAAGGCTGCTGCAGCGCCATGAACTATTGCAACAGATTCATCTGTCAAGAACGGCGGTTGTATGTCATAGCTGCGAATTGCAGGTCTTTAAGGAGGAAAACTATTATGGCGCGCTTATCGGTACCGCCAATCCACTCAAAAAAAGCAAAAAAACAGGGGCGTTTGAACGACCGCCGTTTGTAGAGGAAGCGCGTTGTCATTTGACGGTCAGCCTTTTGATGGAGGTTGAAGGATTGGATGGAAAAGATGTGGAGATTTTTGAGGAAAAAGCCAGACAGGAATTGCCCCGTTTGAAGGCTGCAAGCGGGGATATACTTGTGAAGCCAGAAGAGTGCGAGCGTTGGAAATTATACTATGCTGATGAATACGATGAAAACGATGAACGCAAGCTGTTGAGACAGCTTATGCCAGGTTATGCGATAGTAGAACGCGGTGATCTATTGAAGCATCGCGATGAGGTAGATGCCCTGGATAACCTGCTTGATGTGCTGAAAATTCGTTATCATGCGAATACTGATGAGCAGGGAAAAATAAGCTGGCAGAGAGAAAAAGTTGTCCCGGATGGCTGGCTGGTGCCAATTGCAGTTGGCTTTAGGGATTTGTCGGGGAAAATGACGATAGAGGGACAGCGCTCCTACGACTATGAGCATCATTTTGTTGAACCATTAGTAACGGTAGGTGAATTCGTTATGCCGTACAGGTGCAATACTTTGAACGACATCCTATGGGAATACCAATATGATGAACAAGCAGGTTCATATGTTTGTCAGAATAACTTTTTACATAAAGGGGAGGACTAAAAATGGCTAAGAAAGACGTTATTCCATCTGTATTATCGTTTGAGAAAAAGCTAGTGGTTTCTGACGGCTATATGTACGGAACAGTTTGGACAGAGGGGCATGATAGTGAAACGGAAAAATTGAGATTGGTGGAAAAGTCTGTGCGGGGAACGATATCCAACCGACTGGAAAAGGTTATTCAAAATGATCCTGCCAAGCTGAATGCAAAAGTGGAGAACGCAAATTTGCAACAGATTGATTCTTGCGCCTTGGGAATGGATAAAGATACATTGAAACTATCCTTTACAATCAAGGTATTAGGTGGATTAGAGAAGCCCTCTGCATGTAACAATGCAGATTTTGCCGTAAGCTATGCCGATGCGGTCAAGAATTATCTGCAGAATACTGGTTGCAAAGAGCTGGCGTATCGTTATGCATATAACATAGCTTGTGGCCGATTTTTATGGCGCAACCGTCTAGGTGCAGAGAAGATAGATGTTGTGGTTCGAACAGAAGAGTTGGTTCAGACTTTTGACGCTTACGGATTTTCATTGCGTGATTTTGAGGAAAATACGCAGCTTGAAGCATTGACTGCGAAGATTGCAGATGTTTTGTCGGGCAAGAGGGCGCATCTCTTTATTGAAGTTGATGCTTATGCCAGATTGGGAACAGGGCAGGAAGTCTATCCTAGTGAAGAATTGGTGTTCGACAAGGGAAATAGCCGGAAGAGTAAGATTTTGTATCAGGTAAATGGTGTAGCAGCGATGCATTCGCAGAAGTTAGGAAATGCCTTGAGGACTATTGATACTTGGTATCCTGATTTTGCTACGGAGGCAGGTGTAGGTCCCATTGCGATTGAACCTTATGGAGCTGTGACGAATTTGGGCAAGGCCTTTAGAAATCCGAAAGAGAAGGTGGATTTCTACACTTTATTTGATAAATTTGCTCTGGGTGAGAAGTTGAGCTGTGTGGAAGAAGAGCACTATGTGATGGCTGTATTGGTTCGTGGCGGTGTGTTCGGCAAGGGGTGAGTTTGATGAAGTATTATCAGGAACTTACTATACTACCGGATGGAGAAGTGTCCGAAAATCAGATATGGAGTAAAGTATATCATCAGTTACATATTGCATTAGCAGATCGGATGGATAATGGACTGAAAGGGCGAATAGGGGTTTCGTTTCCAGGGTATACAAATGAACGAAAAATAAAACTTGGCAATAAATTACGCATATTTGCCGAAGATGAGAATGAATTGGCCGAAATGGATGTAAAAAAATGGTTGCATCGTTATCAGGATTATGTTCATATAACACAAATCCGTTTGGTACCAGACAGGTTGAGAGGGTATGCAATATATCGTCGTTATCATCCAAAGGCTAACGCTTCGCAAAAGGCTAGGAGATATGCCAAAAGGCATGGGATAGATTATGATGAGGCGATAAAGCTTTTTCCAATAGAGATTCCCGATACTAATTTACCTTATATACAAATGAGCAGTGAAACTAATAGCCAGAAATATAAACTTTATGTGGAGAAGTTACCATATAATAGTGAAGTAGCTGAAGGCTTTGGGAGTTATGGGTTGGATAATAAGTCTACCGTACCAGATTTTTGACCCAAAATTTTTTGCAAGAGCTTACCCCCTTGATTTCAAGGGCAGAAAGTGCAATGGGATAAAAAAGGGGTATAATAGTAATTAGGGTAAGGTGCCCTTTATTTAAAAGGGGAGAGGGTGGTAATTGCTACAGTGTTCCGCCGTATAGGCGGCTTAGAAAACGAGCGAAAGGAAAACTCGTGAGGGGTTTTGCGTGTTCCGCCGTATAGGCGGCTTAGAAATGTTGTCCCCACCACAAGACCAATCACAAGACGTGTTCCGCCGTATAGGCGGCTTAGAAATTATGACATTATTGTCGATGGTATTACCAAGAGTGTTCCGCCGTATAGGCGGCTTAGAAAAACTGCCATAGCCACTTCATCATCAAATGCATGTGTTCCGCCGTATAGGCGGCTTAGAAAAACAAAAGAACCGCCCTGAATGATAGCTAAAAGTGTTCCGCCGTATAGGCGGCTTAGAAAGTATACGCGCGCGATATTGGCGTCACGGCGTGGTGTTCCGCCGTATAGGCGGCTTAGAAATCAAAGCTAGTTCCGTAAAAGATAGCAGGCACGTGTTCCGCCGTATAGGCGGCTTAGAAAACCTTTGTAATCATTCCAGCAACCGCACTGTAGTGTTCCGCCGTATAGGCGGCTTAGAAACCTAGAATGGAATCATCTCACTGTCAATCTCAGTGTTCCGCCGTATAGGCGGCTTAGAAATCTAAGTCGTACTGACCAGCGGTGCAAAAGAAGTGTTCCGCCGTATAGGCGGCTTAGAAATCGAGGGGAGCGTCCGAAGCGGCAAGACTGTGGGTGTTCCGCCGTATAGGCGGCTTAGAAATAAAAAATACGCTCTGGCTTACCTAAATTGCCGTGTTCCGCCGTATAGGCGGCTTAGAAACCCACCAGATAGCAGTTGCCCTTGCTGCCTGAGTGTTCCGCCGTATAGGCGGCTTAGAAAAGACTCGGAGAGCCCCGAAGAAACTTGGCCTGTGTGTTCCGCCGTATAGGCGGCTTAGAAATGTCGAAAAACTAGCTGATTTGCTAGGGTATGGTGTTCCGCCGTATAGGCGGCTTAGAAAGCCACTTGGCAAACTTGGCGCACTCGGACTAGGTGTTTCGCCGTATAGGCGGCTTAGAAAAGCGGAAACGTGACATGCGTGATCGCGAAGAAGTGTTCCGCCGTATAGGCGGCTTAGAAATTTAGTGTGGAAACCATAGTACCGCTTGCCGCGTGTTCCGCCGTATAGGCGGCTTAGTGCCATCTATAAATACATAGCTGGATGTGTTAATATTATATTAAGTGTTAGTTCGATTTTTTCGGTTTTTGAAACGTCAAACTGAAGTGTTACCTCTGGTGAAATTTGAACCATAGCGTTAGTTTTAGAAATTGATGGTGATGGCATATGTACGAATTGGATTGGCAACATTTTTCAGCTACGGATTTTGCTGATCTGCAGACGCGGCTGCGGGAGGCTTGGCAGGAGATTTTGCCGGGCGGGGAGTATTATGGGCAGATCCGCATCTGTGATGTTTGCTATGATATTCAGGCGGAATGGCTGGCTCGCGGCCAGGGGGAAGACATCTTTGTGACGATGAGCCCGTTTTTTCCGCATGATTTGGCATCTGCTGAGGAACCGTATCAGGAAATGGTCGAGGGGATGCCTTTTGATACGGCGGATGATGCAAGTATTGTCTATGCGAGAGAAGATTTCCTGGCGCTCAGCTATCTGCGTTTCTGTGACGATGCCACACAGAAAATCCAGCAGATGCTCCAAAAGGCTGTATTTGCCAAGGCCTTGGCACAGAATACGGATTTTTGGGAGCGGCATGATGAAAAGCTGCGGCAGAAAAGAGGTCGGTTGAATGAGTGATATCGGGAAGATGCTTATCGGCATGGGCATATTGCTGATCGTGGTCGGAGGGATCCTGCATTTTGGCGGTAAATTCCTGCCCCTGGGAAAGCTGCCTGGTGATATCAGCATCACGGGCGAACATGGTTCCTTCTATTTTCCAGTGGTGACCTGCATTATCATCAGCATTGTGCTGAGTGTGATAGCGAATTTGTTTCATCGATAAAAAAGAGATTTCGTTAGTGGGCTTGTAAAAGCTGCTAGCGAAATTTTTTTTATCGATGAAGTTGGAGAAGTAAGAGGGGGTGCAAGGGGGCTCGGTTTTGATTTGGATGCGTTGCTAGCATTAATCAATTGCAGGCTGGGGGATAATGGCTTGCCGGCAATAAAGCAGTTCGCAGAAATAAGCAAGGCAGAAGCGAGGGTATTGTTTGTAGTGTTGGGAACGATGTTAGAGTATGTTGGGTATAGGGAAGAAGCAAATCGGTATTATCATATGCTCGCTGCTGTGACATGCCCAATCTGTAAGCAGCGGTTTGTCCTGGCAGATCGCTGGGGGGGTTGACAGGTCTGTGCTCGGAAACAAGGATTTGGGGCGTGCAGGAAGATAAAATCAGGGGTAAATGCAGGAGAAATCAAGACAAATCGAGAATTAATCAGAAAGCATTCGCCGGAGGAGGGGGATTTTGATGAATATCTTGGTTTGTATCAAACAAGTTCCGGGGTCGAACAAGGTGGAGGTAGATCCGGTGACAGGCGTGTTGAAACGCAACAGTGCCGATGCCAAGCTGAATCCTTATGACCTGTATGCGCTGGAAACGGGGCTGCGGCTGCGAGAGCAGTATGGCGGCTCAGTCAGTGTACTCACCATGGGACCGCCGCAAGCGAAGGCGATACTCTACGAAGCCTTTGCGATGGGCGCTGACCGTGGCTGCCTTATCACAGACCGCAAGTTCGGCGGTGCAGATGTGCTGGCCACCAGCTATACCCTGTCCCAGGGCATCAAGCGGTTTGGCGATTTCGATCTGATTCTCTGCGGCTTGCAGACTACGGATGGAGATACTGCGCAGGTGGGCCCTGAGCTATCGGAGCAGCTGGACATCCCCTGTGTCTGCAATGTGCGGCAGATAAAGGAAGTCCAAGATAAAACTATCTGTGTGGAGATGGAAATGTCTGAGGATATGGAAGCCTTGCAGGTTGCTTTTCCCTGTCTGCTGACGGTACAAAAAGATATTTACGAGCCTCGCCTGCCTTCGTATAAAAAAGCAAAGGAAACCTGCGAGCGGACGATTGAGATGTATACGCTGACGGATATGGCGGATACGGATGAACACCACTATGGATTGGATGGCTCGCCGACACAAGTGCAGCGGATCTTCCCGCCTGAGGTGCATAAGGCACAGGAAATCTGGCAGGGAACCGGCCAGGAGCTGGCAGATCGCCTGCATCAGCTTTTGAAGCAGCAGAAGTTCATCGTCTAGGAGGCGCGCTATGGGAAAATTAGTCATCCATCCCGATAAGATCCAGGATATCAAGGCCTTAGTGGCTATCTGTCCCTTCGGTGCCATGCAGGAGCAAGGTGGCAGTGTGGAGATCACAGCTGCCTGCCGTTTGTGCAAGCTTTGTGTGAAAAAGGGCGGCGGTGCTGTTGAATTCGTGGAGGAAGAACAGCAGGCAAGCATCGATAAGAGCAAGTGGCAGGGCATCGCAGTGTATATCGATCATGTAGATGGTCGGGTGCATCCGGTGTCCTATGAGCTTTTGGGCAAGGCACGGGAGCTGGCCGATAAGATCCAGCAGGAAGTGCTGGCCTTGTTCATGGGGGAGAATATCGGTGCAGCGGCCGAGGAACTGCGCCATTATGGTGCGGACCGGATATTTGTCTGTGACAAGCCTGCTCTGGCGAAATTCAATATGGAACCCTATGCCAATGTTTTTGCGCAGTTCATACGGCAGGTGAAGCCTGCCGCTATCCTGGTCGGAGCGACACCGGTGGGACGGCAGCTGGCTCCGCGGGTGGCCGCACGCTTCCATACGGGACTGACTGCTGACTGCACCGTACTGGATATCCGCGAGAACACCGACCTGGTGCAGATCCGTCCAGCCTTTGGCGGCAATATCATGGCGGAGATCCTCACGCCCAACAACCGCCCGCAGATGGCTACTGTCCGCTACAAGATCATGGATGCGCCGCAGCGCAGTGAGGCGGCCCGCGGGCGCATCGAAACCTTGGCGGTGGACGATGCTGCGCTGGTATCCCGAATTGCCGTGCTGGGCATTACGAAAAAGCCCAAGGAAAAGAGCATCGAGCAGGCCGATGTGCTTGTGGTGGCAGGCCGTGGCATCAAAAAGAAAGAGGACTTGTCCTTGGTTTATGATCTGGCAGAGGCATTGGGGGGCGACTTTGCCTGCACGCGGCCGTTGATCGAGAATGGCTGGATGGACCCTCGGCGGCAGATTGGCCTGTCCGGGCGCACAGTGCGGCCGAAGCTCATCATCACCTGCGGGGTTTCTGGAGCAATCCAGTTTGTGGCGGGGATGGACCACGCCGAGGAGATCGTTGCCATCAATAGCGATCCCAAAGCGCCGATTTTCAGGGTGGCAAATTATGCAGTGGTGGGAGATCTATATGAGATCGTGCCACGGCTCATTGCCGATATCCAGCAGGGGAGGGAGCGCGCATGACGGAGTATAAACAGGTGACCGAAGAAGACCTGGCAGTGCTGGCTGGTTTTGTGGACCGGGAGCGGCTGCTCTTCGGGGACGAAATCAATGAGGAGTACAGCCATGATGAGCTGGCCAGCGAGCGTGTCTATCCCTCGCTGGTGGCACGGGTGACCTCGACGGAGGAAGTATCAAAGCTCATGGCCTATGCCAATGAACATCATATCGCGGTCACGCCGCGCGGAGCAGGTACGGGGCTCGTGGGAGCCGCTGTGGCGGTGGAACGTGGTCTCATGATTGACACCACCCTGATGAATCATGTGCTGGAGCTCGATGAGGAGAACCTGACCTTGACGGTGGAGCCGGGCATGCTGCTGATGGAACTGCGCAGTTACGTTGAGGAGCGGGGCTTCTACTATCCTCCTGATCCGGGAGAGAAATCTGCGACCATCGGTGGCAATATCAGCACCAATGCTGGCGGCATGACGGCGGTGAAGTACGGGGTGACCCGCGACTATGTGCGCGGTTTGGAGGTAGTGTTGGCCGATGGCACGGTTCTCCAGCTGGGGGGCAAGGTGGTGAAAAACAGTTCGGGCTACGATCTGAAGGACATGATCGTTGGCTCGGAGGGCACCTTGGCCTTCGTGACCAAGGCCATATTGAAGCTCCTGCCCTTGCCCAAAAAGAATGTGAGCCTGCTCGTGCCTTTCCCTACGCTGGAGCAGGCCATCGGCACGGTGCCATTGATCATCAAGTCCAAGGCGGTGCCTACTGCCATCGAATTCATGGAGCGGGAGGTGATCCTGGATGCGGAGGAATTCCTCGGGCGGAAATTCCCCGACAATCAGGCCGATGCCTACCTGCTGCTGAAATTCGATGGCAATACGATGGAGGAGATTGCTTCGTATTACGATGATACGGCGCAGATCTGCCTGGATCAGGGAGCCATCGACATCCTCATCGCCGATACAGAGGAACGCAGTGCGCCGGTCTGGAAAACGCGCGGTGCCTTCCTGGAAGCCATCAAGGCATCGACCAGCATGATGGATGAAGTGGATGTGGTAGTGCCCCGCAGCCGGGTCAACGACTTTGTGGAATTTGTCCATCAGCTGCGTCAAGACATCGGCATCCGCATCAAGTCCTTCGGCCATGCGGGAGATGGCAATCTTCATGTCTATATCCTGCGGGATGATCTGTCCGATGAAAAGTGGCGGGAGCTCATGCGGCTGGCGATGAAGCGCATGTATGCCAAGGCGCGGGAGCTGCAGGGACAGGTATCGGGAGAGCATGGCATCGGCCTGGTAAAGCGCCCCTATCTGAAGGAATCCCTGCCGGAAGCGAGCCTGGTGCTGATGCGGGGCATCAAGCAGGTCTTTGATCCGAATAATATTCTCAATCCACATAAGGTATGCCAGATGTGAGATATGGTATACTATATCTGTCGATGTTTTGTATGGTCTGGCTGCAGCGGGGGCTGCAGGCTGGAAACCGTGGAATTGGAGGTATTACGGATGAAAGAATTGATTTGCAAACCCATAGGCTATATACAGTCTCCTTATAAGACCCGCGAAACGACGCCGAAAAGCGGGGATGAGTACCCGGAGCAGGAAGCTGTGATGGAGATTTCCGAGGAATATGCAGCAGCCATGGCTGACATGGAGGCTGGGAAATCCTATGAGGTGCTGTTCTGGTTCGACAAGGTCAGCGATGTGAAGCTGACGGTTCCTTACCGGGGCGTCGGCCCGATGATGGGAATCTTCTCCACCCATGCGCCATATCGTCCAAATCCAATCGGGGCGTCGGTCGTGAAGGTGACGAAAATCGAAGGCAGCCGTGTATATTTCACAGGCGTGGATATGATGGATGGAACGCCGGTGCTGGATATAAAGCCTGCGGATAACTGAGGGAAGCGGGCGTGATATCAAAGGGGCATGGTGCAAAAAACTTAGGACATAAGCAGGATTTTTGGCTAGTCGTAGGGAAATCAGTAGCTAGGAAGAGTGTATATTTCTGTGAGGAGGAAACGCACATCATGAAAGATTTGCATCGAGCCGTAGATGCTATGCATCATCCCTATCAGTATTCAGATCTGGAGTTGGAGCGCGCCCTTGAAGCAATCCAGGAAAGTCCTCTGAAACAATTCTATAAGGAATATTACAAGAATCTCTACAAACGCATCCTGGAGTGCAAAAAGAAAAATCAGAGTGCAGTCGGAGAGCTGGGCTATTTTGGTGGCTGAAGAATGACAGAATAAAAGACAAGCGTGATTAGCAGTAAGGTAAGCGCGCTTGTCTTTTTTTGCAGATGAAAGGATGGATAGCATGAACAAAGTATATTGTTATAGCAGATGCTCGACCTGTCAGAAGGCATTGAAGTGGCTGGATGCGCATAGAGTGGCGTATGAGCTGGTGGATATCAAGGCGGATCATCCCTCGGAAGAAGACCTGCGCAGGTATCATGAGCAGAGCGGGCTGCCGCTGAAACGGTTCTTCAATACCAGCGGGCAGTTGTACCGCCAGCTGGAGTTGGCCAAGAAGCTGCCGGCGATGCCGGAGGCAGAGCAGTTCAAGCTGTTGGCCTCTGATGGCATGCTGGTAAAACGGCCGCTGGTCATAGCAGGGGCGAAGGTCCTCACGGGATTCAAGGAACCGGAGTGGGAAAGGGTATTCTTGAACGGCAGCCGATAACTGCTATAATGAAAGTAGTCAAAATTAGTCATCCGGTTAGCAGGAATTGAGGGTTGAAGATGAAGATATATTTTGCTGGTTCCATCCGCGGCGGCCGACAGGATGCGGAGCTTTACCGCAAGGTCATAGCCGTCCTGAAGGAAAACCATCAGGTGCTCACGGAGCATGTGGGGGACTTGAGCCTGTCCACGGTGGAAGATAAAGGCGATAAGGCCATCTATGAGCAGGATACGGCCTGGCTCAGGGAATGTGATGTGGTAGTGGCTGAATGCACGCAGGTATCGCTGGGGGTGGGCTATGAGCTGGCCTATGCGGAGGCTCATGACAAGGAGGTCCATATCTTCTATCGCCCGCAGGCGGCGCAGCTGTCGGCGATGTTGGCGGGAAATGAAAGGTTCCATATTCATCGTTATGCCGAGGAAGAAGAGCTGCTGGCGCAGATAAGAACCTTGTGGGGTTGAGAAAGCCGGAAGGGAAATGTGAGGAGGTAGGCGTTATGACAAGGATAAGGACAGAGCTGGGCGATATTACTGCCAAGCATTATGCCGAGGCGATCGTCAATGCTGCCAATGAAAGTCTGCTGGGCGGTGGTGGCGTCGATGGTGCGATACATAGGGCTGCAGGGCCGGAGCTCCTGGCTGAGTGCCGGACACTTCATGGCTGCAAGACCGGGCAGGCAAAAATCACGAAGGCCTACCAGCTCCCTTGCGATTATGTCATCCATACGGTCGGTCCCGTCTGGCATGGCGGCAGCCAAGGCGAGGAAAAGCTATTGGCGGATTGTTATCGCCACTCGTTGGCACTGGCCATGGAGCATGGTATCCATAGTGTGGCGTTTCCTTCGATATCCACGGGGGGGCTATTCGTATCCGGTCCAGCAGGCGGCCGCGATTGCCGTGCGGACCGTCCGGGAATTCGTGGCCGGACACCCGCAGGCCTTTGCGGAAATCCTCTGGGTACTGTTCGATGCGCGGACTAAATTGGTCTACGATGGGGAGATTTACTGATGGGCGGGCGAAGGATGATTGAGGGTGTGCGATGATTATAAGTGCCAGCCGCCGGACGGATATCCCCGCTTTTTATGGGGATTGGTTTTGCGGCCCATGCGGATAGTTCTTCTCTTTTTACCGGGAAGCTGCTGGGGGACGAGCGTATTACCGAGCATGGAAAGCAGACAGGGAATCTGCTGCAGGAATAGAAAACCTCCCAGGAAGATGATGCATGCAGCTTGTTGCTGGCATGATTGCTTCCTTGGGAGGTTTTCTATCTGTCAGAGATAGGCGTCGTATTTTCCTGCATTGAAGTCGCAGGCTTCGGTGATGAAGTTGCAGTCGACCAGCAGGCTTTCGATTTTTTCTCGATGCTGATTGGCCTTATGCAGTCTGGCCAGCTCCTTGATATCGTCGTCGGTGAAGCACCAGCCGATGTCCATGGAGAGGTCTTCCCCCTCTTCGACGGAGGCCAGGGCGGCTGACCAATCCTGGCGGATCTCTTCGTCACGTTCTTTTGTCATAAAATGTCCTCCTGTTCGCAATAGAAATGTATTTGGTTCTAGGATAGCAGGCAATTTTTAAAGACAGCTTATCAATATTTCAGAGAATCATTAGGGTTATATTTTTTGTCAGAGGCCAGTAAGGCCAGATTTCCAGTTGCTATGGGAATCTGGCCTTTTGTTATATTTTCATTCTGGTTATTTTTATATAGTCAGTTTAGCGCTATCCTAAGGGTGTTCCGTTCATTTCTGGATAATGCAAAGGAGACTTGGCTATGGCAGAGAAAACAGAAAGTATTGGCAATCGTTATGAACTCAATAAGAATTTGGCGCAGATGCTCAAGGGTGGCGTGATCATGGATGTGACGACGCCAGAGCAGGCAAAGATTGCGGAGGAGGCAGGTGCCTGCGCCGTTATGGCGCTGGAGCGTATTCCCGCCGATATCCGCGCGGCAGGCGGTGTGGCCCGCATGAGCGATCCGGCGATGATCCGTGGCATCCAGGAGGCCGTGAGTATCCCCGTCATGGCCAAGTGCCGCATTGGTCATATCGTCGAGGCGCAGCTGCTGCAGGCCATCGAAATCGACTATATCGATGAGAGTGAGGTCTTGTCCCCGGCAGACGATGTCTATCATATCGACAAGCGGAAGTTTGCCGTGCCCTTTGTCTGCGGTGCCCGTGACCTTGGCGAGGCCCTGCGCCGCATCAGCGAGGGCGCGGCAATGATCCGCACGAAGGGGGAGCCGGGGACCGGCGATGTGGTGCAGGCCGTGCACCACATGCGGAAAATCAATCAGCAAATGGCGGCCATCGCTTCCCTGCGGGAGGATGAACTTTTCGAGGCGGCTAAAAAGTATCAGGTTCCCTATGATCTGGTGGCTTACGTGCATGAACATAAAAAACTGCCGGTGGTCAATTTCGCTGCTGGCGGCGTGGCGACCCCAGCCGATGCAGCTTTGATGATGCAGCTGGGAGCCGAGGGCGTGTTTGTCGGCTCGGGCATCTTCAAGTCGGGGAATCCGGCCAAGCGGGCGGCAGCTATCGTGCAGGCAGTCACCAATTACGAGGATGCAGGGCTCATCGCAAGGCTTTCGGAAAATCTCGGCGAGGCTATGGTGGGCATCAATGCCGATGAGATTGAGCTGCTCATGGCAGAGCGTGGCAGATAAAGAGGTGAGAGGAGGTTGGACAAAATGACGATTGGCATTCTAGCCTTGCAGGGGGCCTTTGCTGAGCACGAGGCAATGCTGGAAGCACTGGCGGCAGATTACCGGGAAATCCGTCAGCGCAAGGATTTGACCGATGATCTCGCTGGCATAATCCTTCCAGGTGGCGAAAGTACCGTACAGAGCAAGCTCCTGCATGAATTGGGACTGTTTGAACCGTTGCGGCGGAAAATCCTCCAAGGGCTGCCCGTGCTGGCGACTTGTGCAGGACTTATCCTGCTGGCCCAGGAGGTCAGCAATGATGAGCCTTCGATGGCAACCCTTCCCGTACGGGTACGGCGCAATGCCTATGGCAGGCAGTTGGGCAGTTTTGCGAGGGCTGGTGATGTGGCCGATTTGCGGGGATTTCCGCTGCGGTTCATTCGCGCTCCCTATATCGAAGCATGTCTTGACAAGAAGGTGCAGGTGTTGAACGAGACGGAAGGACATATCACAGCGGTGCGGTATCACAATCAGCTGGCCATGGCTTTCCATCCGGAGCTGACCCGTGACCTGCGGATCCATTCCTTTTTCCTGGATATGGTGGCGAAACGCAAAGAGCTTGCGCTGGGCGCATAAAAGAAGCTGGCTGTTGGCCAGCTTTTTTTCGTGGAAACAGGCAAGAGATGATATAATTAGGGAAAGACGAAGTATCAGCGTATGAATAGAAAGCAGGATAGGAAAGACAATGGCGTATTTCTATGTGTTTATTGGCGGCGGACTGGGGGCCGTGTGCCGTTATGGCGTGACGACGACGGTGGGTATGCTGCTCGGGGGGATGTTTCCCTGGGGAACGCTTGTCGTCAATCTGGTGGGAAGTCTGCTGATGGGGTTGGTGATTGGGGCATTATTGCCACTGGCCAAGTCCTTGCAGCTGCTGCCCGAATCGCTGCGGTTGCTCTTGACCGTAGGGTTCCTGGGGGGCTTTACGACGTTTTCGTCCTTCAGCATGGAGACGCTGACGCTGCTGCGGGGTGATAGTTTTTTCCTGGCGGCGGTCAATGTGGTGGGCAGTATTGTGCTGGGATTGGCGGCAGCTTATATCGGCTATCAGCTGGCGATGGTATTTCAGCGCTGAGGGAGAATTTCTATGGATGTAATAGATTTTTCGGCGGCCCGCCAGCGGCGGCTGGCGGCGATGGCGCGGACCAAGGCCGGGCCTCAGGCGCGGTTTGCTGCCATGCAGGGAGGCGCTCAGTCAGGATGAGCTGACGGCTATGGGGCGAATTGTCCAGCAGCATGCCCTGCGGCTGGCCTATCGCATCGTGGCCGCAAGCCCTGTATGGGGGAAGCCCGAAGAAGCGGAGCCGTTGCGGGTTTGGACAGAGCTGGAGGCAGTGGTGCCGGTGCTAGCGGATCTGATCATGGCGGAAAGCTATATGCCAGCGACGGTACGCATGGCAGGCACGCGTCTGACCGCCAATGAGGTCGGCCTATGGGCTGCGCGCCGTATGGTGCTCGACTATCTGCTGATATTGACTGACGACAACAGCCGCCCTGACGATTGGCTCGATATCCGCGACAGGGAACCACTGCGCAATGTATTTGCGTATTTAGGCTATGCGATGGATTGACTTACAGGAGAGACGGTGAGGAAATGACGAAGGCATATGACGAGGAACTGCGCGCGAAACTATTGGGCAAGAACGGCCGGAAATTACCAGCCCTTTGGCTGACAGCGTTACGGGAGGAGCCATTTTCCTATTCCTACAAATTGACAGAGCCAGACGAGCTCGCAAGTAGTGTGGGGCAGCTCCACAAACGGGCGGAATGGGCAGCCTTTTGGAAGCAGTCAAAGGAGCCTTGGCGAGTCGAAACCGCCAATCGCAAGCCCAAAGGCTTGGGGATTCAGCATGATTATCCCGTACGGATTCATTTCGATTCGGCGGTGGATGTTCTTTGTTATTTAGGTGAGGCTAAGGATTTCAGGGTGTTTTGCCAGTGCGTGGAGAAAATCAAGGCCGATTATCCGGCGGTGTTGCCGGCCTGTGTCATGGTACGCGAGAAAATCTTGGCGGATGAGCATATGGCGGAAATGATTTACCGGATTGCCCAGTATTTTTCGGGCACGCCCAAGACAAATTGTTATTTGCGGGAACTGGATATCCCGTATGTCGATACGAAATTCATCGAGGATAATCAGAAACTTACGGCCGCTGTGTTTTTTGCGGTACGTCCGAATCTCACTGGCAAGACCTTCGACGATTTTTGCCAGGCGCTTTCCCTTACGAAATCTGCTCCCTCGCCAAATATCTATGTGCGGTCGTTAGATGCCCGCAAGACCTTTGCGGGGCTGCGGGAAATCGTGGTTACGGCACAGCAGCTGGCAAAGCTGGATTTGACTTTTGGCCGCGTGTTCATAACCGAAAACAAAATCAATGGCTATGTGTTTCCCGAGGTGGAGGATGGTTTGATTTTGTTTGGGGCAGGCAATGGCATTCTGAGCGATTTGCAGGAAATCTCTTGGCTGAAAAAGCAGTCCGCCTTATGGTATTGGGGTGATATGGACCGCAATGGTTTTGCGATCTTAGCGCGGGTGCGGCAGAAATATCCCCAGGTAAAATCTTTTTTGATGGCGAAGGATATCGCGGCAAGATATCGTCATTTTATGGTGGCAGATACGGGAAATGAATGGGCAATGCCGGATGCGTTGACCGGGGAGGAGCAGGCTTGCTGGCAGTATTTGACTTGTCAGCCAGCGGCAGCCAAGCGTTTAGAGCAGGAGAAGATTCCAGCGTTTGAAGTAAGGGCGGCCTTGGATCGTCTGTTGGGACAGAAAGGCGGCAAATAAGCGGAAGCGGTTAGACACGCAGCAGGGGGGATGGCGATGGTTCGGGTAGTATGCGATTTATGCCCGCGAGGCTGCCAGCTGGCCGAGGGACAGGTGGGCTGGTGCCGGGGGCGGATTTGCCGTGAGGGGAAAGTGGTAGCACAGAATTATGGCCGGCTGACCTCGGTGGCCTTAGACCCCATTGAGAAAAAGCCCTTGGCTCGTTTCCATCCCGGGAGCTATATCTTATCTGTCGGCAGCTTTGGCTGCAATCTGCGCTGTCCGTTCTGCCAGAATCACGGGATATCACAGGCGGGAGCAGAGTTTGCCACGCAGGATGTGATGCCAGCAGATCTCGTGGACTTGGCCAAGGAGCTGGCGGCCAGGCCCGCAGGCAATCTCGGCGTGGCGTTCACCTACAATGAGCCGCTTATAGGCTATGAATTCGTGCGTGATACGGCAAAGCTGCTGCATGAGGCGGGGCTCAAGGTGGTACTGGTGACCAACGGTATGATAAATGCAGGGCCCTTCCAGGCACTGCTGCCACTGGTGGATGCCTTCAATATCGACTTGAAGGGCTGGCGGCAGCAAGTCTATGATGTCTGCGGCGGCAGTCTGGCGGCGGTGAAGCAGAATATCGCGGCGGCAGCAGCCGTGACGCATGTGGAGGTGACGACATTGGTGGTGCCGGGGCTCAATGACAGTGCCACGGAAATGGCTGCGGAAGCAGAATGGCTGGCGTCGTTATCGGTGGACTTGCCGCTGCATGTGAGCCGGTATTTTCCGCGCTGGCAGTCGGAGGTGCCAGCGACACCAGTGGCTGTCGTCTACAAGCTGGCGGAGGTGGCGCGCAGCTCACTGCGCTATGTGTATACGGGGAATTGCTGATTGTGAGGGGGGATCACTATGGGGATAATGGCAGCGATGGCGGTGCCGCATCCGCCGCTTATCATTCCAGAGGTCGGACGCGGACAGGAACGGGGAATCGCCAAGACCGTGGAGGCATATGAAAAGGTGATGGCGCGGGCGGCTGCCCTGCAGCCTGATCTGGTGATTGTCGTAAGTCCGCATTCGGTCATGTATGCGGATTACTGCCATATATCGCCGGGCACTGGTGCGGCTGGCGATTTCGGCCGATTCGGAGCACCGGCGGTGAAGGTTTCGGCTGCCTACGATGCGGAGTTCGTTGCAGCGCTGAGCGAGGCGTGTGCGGCAGCGGATATTCCCGCCGGGACCTTGGGGGAGAAGAATCCGGCCCTTGACCATGGCACAATGATTCCGCTGTATTTCCTGCAGAAGCATTGGCAGCGATTCCAGGCAGTGCGCATTGGCATCGGCGGGGTGCCGGCGCGCGAGCACTATCGGCTCGGGCAACAGCTGGCGGCTGTGGCTGAGCGCTTGGGACGGCGGGCGGTCCTGGTGGCCAGCGGCGATTGGTCGCACAAGCTCAAGGCCGACGGTCCTTACGGTTTTGCTGCGGAGGGGCCGGTGCTGGATGAGAAGCTGGCCAAGGATCTCGGGGCGGCTGATTTCCTGTCGCTGCTGACGACGCCGGCCGAACTGGCGGAAAAGGCAGCCGAGTGTGGCCTGCGGGCGTTCTGGATCCTGGCTGGTGCTATGGACCGCCGCCAGGTGAAGGCGGAGCTGCTGTCCTATGAGGGACCGTTTGGCGTTGGTTATGGCGTGGCGTTCTTCTGGCCTGGCGGGGCAGATGCATCGCGTGCCATCGGCGAGCAATTGGTACGGCAGGAGCAGGCGGAGCTCGCACGCTGCCGTGCTCAGGAAGATGCCTGGGTGCGGCTGGCGCGGCACAGTCTGGAGACGTATGTGAAGACGAAGTCATATGCTTCGCTGCCAGAGGACTTGCCAGCAGAAATCCTGTCGGGGCATGCGGGAGCCTTCGTCTCTATCCATAAGGATGGAGCCTTGCGTGGGTGCATTGGCACCATCCTGCCGGTGCGGGCGAATCTGGCAGAGGAAATCCTCTATAATGCCGTTTCGGCTGGCACGCGCGATCCGCGTTTTGCGGCTGTCCAGCCAGCAGAACTTGATCAGCTTGTCTACAAGGTCGATGTCCTGACTGAGCCCGAGCCGATTGCATCAAGTGCAGAGCTCGATGTCAAACGGTATGGTGTCATCGTGCAGTGCGGCGAACGCCGTGGGTTGCTCTTGCCAGATCTGGATGGTGTTGACACGGTGGAGCAGCAGCTTGCTATTGCGCGCCGCAAGGGGAACATCGGTGAGGAGGAAGCGTGCCAGCTTTGGCGGTTTGAGGTCGTGCGCCATCATTGACATGTCAAAAGGGGCGCCAGATAGGAGAATCTATCTGGCGCCCCTTCGTTTGGGGAGCAGTTGACCGGTCAGATCGTGTCAACATTACTCAATGGTGCGGATGGGAATCTGTTTCGGCGTATCGATTGTCGCAGCTGACTTGGGCAGCGTGACGGTCAGGATGCCGTTCTGGAATTCAGCCGTGCACCGGCTCTCTTCGATGTTGTCGATGTAGAACGAGCGGCTCATGCTGCCACTGTACCGTTCCCGGCGAATGTAGTTGCCATGTTCGTCCTTTTCGTCGTGCGACTCCTCTTTCTTGGTAGAAATCGTGAGGTAGTTGTTCTGGTAGGTGAGATTTATATCATCTTTCGTCAGACCGGGGAGTTCAGCTTTGAGCTCATAACTCGTGCCATTGTCCTTCACATCGACTTTGAAGGAGCTGCCAGTGAAGCCTGCATCCTTGAACAAGGTGGAAAGCGGCTGGTTCATGAAGTCGAAGAGGCGATCGAAATCGTCATCTACCGTTGCCATCGTGTTTCTTCTGCCAAATGGAATTAACCCAAACATAAAATCGATCCCCTTTCATAAAGAAGTGTGAAATATCTTTTTCAATTCTTATTATAGTCTTAAAGGTCAAAAAGTCAATAGGTCAAAATACAGTTTTTCATAAACTTTTTGCCATCAAAAAAGGATATAGAAAGAACTTTACAGAATAAATAACAGAAATTGTTTTATCTATCTATTTGAGAGGAGTCTTGTTATGCAGACCATTGCGCTTATTGCACACGACAAAAAGAAAGATGAGATGCTTGATTTTGTGGGGCATCATAAGGATTTGCTGCAGCATTTCCATCTGATTGCTACGCGGACGACCGGTACGCTTATCAATGAGAACTATCAGCTCGATGTGGAGACGATGATGTCTGGCCCGCTGGGCGGCGATCAGCAGATTGGTGCGCGGGTGGCTACGGAGCAGGTTGACTATGTGATTTTTCTGCGCGATCCGTTGACGTCGCAGCCGCATGAGCCGGATATCAATGCGCTGCTCAGATTATGCGATGTTCACGATATCCCGCTGGCAACGAATCGCAAGAGTGCGCATATCCTGCTGCAGTACGCTGACAAGAAACTGCAAGGCTGAAAACCTTTCGTGGGGATGGACAGAAAAAGATAGTTATTGACATATGACAAAATAGAGTTATAATTTATTTAGTGACATATGTCAATAAAAGGAGGCCGTTATGGCGAGACCGGCAAAGAAGAAGAAGATTTGCTCATTGCCTGCGTATCAGGAGTTTGGTGCCGGAGAGGCCGCGAAGGATAAGCCGATAGTGTTTATGCCGGTGGAAGAATATGAGACGATACGTCTTATGGACTACCATGGCATGAACCAGCAGGAGTGTTCCGAGCAGATGGGGGTAGCCAGGACTACCGTTCAGGCGCTTTACACGGCGGCGCGTAAGCGCATTGCCTCCTGTCTGGTCGAAGGCCGGCCGCTCAAGATTACTGGCGGCGACTATGAGATCTGTCAAGAAGATGAGGATTGCTTGCGCAGTCGTCATTGTCCCTATAGAAAGAAAGGATGTATTAAGATGAAGATTGCAGTGACTTATGATAATGGCCAGATTTTCCAGCATTTTGGCAAGACGAGTGAGTTCAAGGTATATACGGTTGAGGACAACAAGGTAGTCAGCGCTGAAGTTATCGGTACGAATGGTCAGGGCCACGGTGCACTGGCTGGCATCCTGCAGCAGCAGGCTATCGATACGCTGATTTGCGGTGGCATCGGCGCTGGTGCGCAGAATGCACTGGCTGCTGCTGGTATTACCCTTTATGGCGGCTGCAATGGCTCGGCAGATGAGGCTGTGGAGGCACTGCTGGCAGGTTCGCTCGATTACAATCCGGCTGTTCATTGCAATCATCATGGTCATGGTGAGGCAGGCCATACCTGCGGTGACCATGGCTGCCATTAATTGCAGCAAATAATGTGTTTTATAAGGAGCAGTTTAGGAGGCTAATCGTATGGCAGAAGAATGCAATCATGATTGCAGTTCGTGTGGGACAACCTGCGGATCGGATACGCGTAAGAAAGATATGCATGAGGCTCCGCATGAGCTCAGTGAGATCCGTCACGTTATTGCAGTGGTAAGCGGCAAAGGCGGCGTTGGCAAATCCCTCGTCACGGGTCTGCTTTCGGAGGCTATGTCGCGCAAAGGCCGCCATGTCGGCATCATCGATGCGGATATCACAGGTCCTTCGATTCCGAAGATGTTTGGTGTCAGTGCTGAAATCTGTGGCAGTGAGGCTGGGGCTTATCCGGCGACGACGTCTGGCGGTATCGATATCGTCAGCATGAATCTGCTGCTTGAGAACGGCAGTGACCCGGTGGTTTGGCGCGGCCCGATTCTCAGCGGTGTCGTCAAGCAGTTCTGGCATGATTTCATCTGGAATGATATCGACTATATGTTCATCGATATGCCGCCGGGGACTGGCGATGTGCCGTTGACGGTCATGCAGTCGATCAAGCTGGATGGCATTGTCATCGTCACGAGCCCACAGGAGCTCGTCTCGATGATTGTCGAAAAGGCTGTCAAGATGGCATCGGCGATGAATGTGCCGATCCTGGGCCTCGTGGAGAATATGAGCTACTTCCAGTGCCCGGATTGTGGCAAGAAACATGAGATTTTCGGCAAGAGCCATCTGCAGGAGATTGCCGATCAGTATAAGCTCGAGATCCTGGGGCGCATCCCGATGGATCCGAGGCTTGCGGCTGAGTGCGATGCTGGCCAGGTGGAAACGCTGGAGAACATCTACTTACAGGATGCTGCCGAGAAGCTCTTGCAGCTGGAGAAGGATTGAGGCAGTTGCCTGACCGATAAAGATAAGCAGGAAAATCATCTGCGGGTGATTTTCCTGCTTTTGTTTTTTAGCCATGGTATACTGGTAGCAGAGAATTATCGTGGACGAAAAGAGGGAGATTATGCGTTTTTTTCATCTTTCCGATTTGCATATCGGTTTGAAACTGATGAATCATGATCTGGCAGAGGATCAGGAACATATCCTGCAGGAGATTGTCCGGCTGGCAGAGGAGCGGCAGCCGGATGCCATAGTGATTGCCGGGGATATCTATGACAAGGCGGTTCCCTCGGCTGAGGCAGTGGCGCGGTTTGACCGGTTTGTCACAGCGCTGGCACGGAGAGTGCCGCAGGCAGAGATCATGATGATTTCGGGCAACCATGATAGTGCAGAGCGTGTCAATGTATTCCGGCAGGTACTGGCCCGGCAGCACATCCATATGATCGGCCGTCCGCCTGCGCTGCCTGCCGAGACGATTGCCAAGGTCACTTTGACGGACGAGTATGGGCCGGTGAATTTTTATCTACTGCCCTTTGTGAAGCCGTCGATGGTCAAGCTGATTACGGGGACGGACAAGGATGGCAACAATTTCTCGTATGATGAGGCGGTGCATCGGCTGATCTTACGGGAGGAGCTGGCAGAGCAGGAACGCAATGTATTGGTCAGCCATCAGTTTTACTTGTCCACAGGGAAGGACGATACCATCGAACGGTCGGCATCGGAGCTGGTCACCGTCGGCAATATCGACTCGGTGCAGGGAGATATCCTGAACCGCTTTGATTATGCGGCGCTTGGTCATATCCATAAGGCACAGCGGTTGAATGGCAGGGATTGCTGCCGCTATTGCGGCACGCCGCTGGCTTGTTCGTTCAGTGAGGAGGGACAGCAGAAGGGCGTGATAGAGGTGGAGCTGGGGGCGAAGGGCGACGTGGCGACGACGGTCCTGCCCTTGAAGCCTTTGCGGCAGGTGCGTACCATCAAGGATACGCTGGCCAATGTGCTCGCACAGCCATCCGGGGATTATGTCAGCATCACGCTCACCGATGCGGATGATTACCTGGCGGGAGATACGCGGGACAGGCTTATGGCCTGTTTCCCGCACTTGCTGCATGTGGGACGTGAGAACAGGGAGCAGGCGGATTACCCACTGGAAAGGGAAATGGCAGTGCAGCTTTCGCCCTTCGATCTCTGCCGGGATTTCCTGCAGGATATGGATGCGGAGGAAGAGACGCTGTTGGCGTCGGTCATCAATGAGGTACAGGAGGCTGGAAAATGAAACCGATCCAATTGACGATACAGGCCTTCGGTTCCTATGGGGAACGGGCGGTCATTGATTTCACGAAACCGACCCAGAATCTTTTTTTGGTGACGGGGGATACCGGTGCGGGCAAGACGACGATCTTTGATGCAATCGTCTATGCGCTGTATGGCGATAAGAGCGAGAAGAATGACCGCAAGAATGCGGCCATTCCGAATCTGCAGAGCCAGTATGCGGCGCTGGATGTGACGCCATTTGTGGAGCTGGCCTTCAGCGAGACGGTGGGGGGACAGGAGCAGATCTATATCGTGCACCGTGTCCCGAATCATCGGCGCAAGACCAAGCGCGGTAATGCGGAGACCGGGGAGAAGGAGTCGGTGACGCTCACGCTGCCGGACCATACGGATTATCCGGGCAATAAGGATGCCATCAATGCCAAGCTCCGGGAACTTGTCGGCCTGACGAAGGAACAGTTCATGCAGGTCGGCATGATTGCGCAGGGGGATTTCATGCGCATCCTGCGCGCGCCGACGAGTGATAAACGGGAAATCTTCCGCCGCTTGTTCCATACGGAAATCTTCGAGGAGATTGTCAGCCGGTTGGGCGAGCGCAACAATCAGTATCGCGAAGCGCTGCAGAATATCCTGCAAGTCTGCAAGGCCAGGGCCGAGGACATCATCATTCCGGCAAACTTCGTTGAGCAGACGGGGATGGAGGAACTCCTGCGCAAGATACGCAAGGATAAGACGCCAAGCCTGGTCGATTTCGAGACACTGCAGACCTACCTGGCGGCAGCCTGCGATGTACTGGCGCATGAGGCAGAAAAGGCGTCGGCCGAGTCTGAGGCTGCGCAGCAGGCTTACGATGCGGGCAATGTCGAGCTGACAAAGGCCGAGGCCGTGAAGCGGGCCTTTGACCAGCTGGCGGAGGCCAGGGAAAGCTGGCAGGGCTATAAGCAGCAGGAGGCAGCCATGGCGGAGGCGGAGAGCTGTGCACGGAGAATCCGGGCGGCCTATGCCATCCAGAATGCGTACAAGGCTTGGGAAAGCCAGCAGAAGGTGGTAGCAGATACTGAAGATCTGCAGCAGCAGCAGCAAAAGGCTCTGCCGGAACTTCGCCAGCAGTCAGCTGCCGCGGCGACAGCTGTGACGGCGGCCAAGGCGGAGCAGGATAAGGCGGCTGAAGTCTTTGGCCAGGTGCAGGCTGAGGTCAAGGCGGCGCTGGATATCTTCGCTGAAGTGGCGGCGAAAAATGAGGAGCTGCAAAAGGCTGCCCAGGCTGCGCAGGTGGCAGAAGCTGCCGCGGAGCAGGCCCGGCAGAAGCTGGCTGCTTATCAGGAACAGGCCGGGGGCTGGCAGCAGCAGGTGAAGGCGCTGCCAGAGGCAAGAATAAAGCAGGGCCAGCTCGAGCAGCAAAAGCAGGCGTTCTTGCAATACGAGGCTGAGGTCAACGATGGCATCAATCTGGGCAAAAAGATGAAAAAGGCAGAGGAGACAGCAGAAGGCGCCAAGGTGCTGTTCCAGGAGGCCCAGCGGCTCTATCAGGAGAAGCAGGTGCGGTATGAGCGGGAACAGCAGGTATTCCTCAATGCGCAGGCGGGAATCCTCGCAGAATCCCTGGTCAGCGGCCAGCCATGCCCAGTCTGTGGCTCCCTCGAGCACCCGCATCCCCATGTACTGGCCGAGGCGGCGAAGCCCTTGGCACGGGAAGACTTGGAGCGGCTGGCCGCTGAGGTGGCGGAGCTTAACAATAAGCAGCAGAAAGCCGCTGCGGATTCCGGCGAGGCAAAAGTCAATTTTGACAAGTCAAAAGAGCAGTTTGACATGTCACTGGCGAAACTGCGCCAAAAGGTACCTGGCTGTGAGAGGGCAGCTACGCTGAACGAGATCTATCAGAAAGTCCGCCAGCAGCTGGCAGCCTGCGAGGAGGATATGCGCAAGCTGACCGGTCAGATCGGGACGCTGGAAGAAATCCAGCAGCAGCTTGACAAGTCAGCGGAAATGCTCAAGAAGCTGCAGGACGATAAAGATGCGTTGACGGAAAAGTGCCAGCAGGCCAGGAACCAGCAGGATACTGCTGCCAAGACACGGCAGCTGCTGCTCGGCAAGCTGTCCTTTGCGACACGGGAGGAGGCCGAAAGCACAAGAGCAAAGGCCAAGGACGGACTTACTAGGTGCGAAGAAGCCTATGGCCGCGCCGACCAGGTGGCCAAGGAACTACAGGCAAAGCTGGCTGAGGCACAGACCATCCTCAACCGCTGCCAGCAGGAACTGCCGGACAAGCAGCATAAGAGCCAGGAACTGCAGCTTGCTTATCAGCAGGCTTTGCAGGAAAAAGGCTTGAGCGAAGAGAACTGGCAGGCAGTTGCCGGCGCGTATGAGGAAAAACGCGCAGAGACGATGCAGCAGGAAGTCCAGGCCTGGCGTGATGCATATCATGCGGCAGCAGGCAGGCTGGAGGCTGCTGAGAAGGTCGTGGCAGGGCAGACGCTGCCCGATGTCGGAACGCTCCGGGAAAAGCGCGAGGCTGCGCGGGCCAGTCTGGCCCAGGCGGCGGAGCGGCTGGCACGCATCAATGGGCAGGCCGACTGCGACAAGCGGGCACTGGAGTATCTCAGGCAGCAGCTGGATTCGCGCGCGGCGCTGGGCAAGACGGCGCGCAGTGTCAGCAATCTGTATGAGAGGCTATCGGGCAAACGCAGCGGGGCTCGCATGGATATCGAGACGTATGTCCAGCGCTGCTATCTGCAACAGATCCTGAGTGCGGCCAATCGCCGGTTCCGTGCGATGTCGGGCAATCAGTTCGAGCTGCAGATGCTCGATGATGCAGAGGCGGCACGCGGGGGCAACCATGGCCTTGATCTGAAGGTGTTCCATACCGTCACAGGGAAGGATCGGGCGATCCAGACCTTGTCCGGTGGCGAGTCGTTCATGGCGGCGCTGTCGCTGGCGCTAGGGCTTTCGGATCAGATCCAGGCCAACCGGACGTCCATCCATCTTGATGTGCTGTTCATCGACGAGGGCTTTGGCTCGCTGGATGACAACGCCCGCAATGAGGCGGTGCGCGTCCTGCAGAAGATGGCCGGTGGCTCCAAGCTCGTCGGCATCATCTCGCATGTGACGGAACTCAAACAGGAAATCGACAATCAGCTCGTGGTGACGAAGGGCGACAAGGGCAGCCATGTCCAATGGCAGATCAGTTGATTCGCCTGGAAGCGCTGGCTTATCCTGTGGATTGCGATTATAATGTAGGTAGCAATGAAATGAAGAGAGGCTTGGCTCATTATGGCGTATATCCGTACGATAATCGCCGCTGTAATCGGCGGCGTGCTGTTTTCGCTTATCCATGCGCCGTTGCCATGGACGTTGGGGCCTATCGTCAGCGTGGCTTTGGTGGGATTGGTGCAGAAGCAGCCGATGGTCTGGAATCTGCAGGTGCGCAATGCTGCCCTTGTCCTGCTGGGCTATGCGATGGGGCGCCCCTTTACGCTGGCGACGCTGCAGGCAATCGCTGAGCAGCTGCCGCTGATGCTGCTGGCGACGCTGGTCACGGTCAGTGCCGGCGTATTCACGGGCTGGATCATGTATCGACAGACGAAGATAAACTTCACGAGCTGCCTGCTTGGCTGCGTGCCGGGTGGGCTGTCCCAGATGGTCGTATTGGCGGCTGAGATGAAGGATGTGGATCTGACGGCCGTGACCATCATGCAGACACTGCGCATGCTGGCGGTGGTATTCACGATCCCGTTCCTGACCATCCATATCCTGACGGACGGATCGGTGGGGGAAGGTGCCTGGGAGGCAGCGCTGCAGGCTGCTGATATGACGACAGCCTTGGTGTTTGCCTTGGTGGCCGTTGCGGGAGCTGTGGTGGGGACTAAACTCCACCTGCCTACGGCGGCGATGCTCGGGCCAATCCTGGTGACGGCTGGTTTTGCCATTGCGACGGGCCTGCCGGCTCCGGCGGTCCCCCAGCCGCTTCTTTATGCAGCCCAGCTCTGCGTCGGGGCATTCATCGGGATGAGCATTGAGCTGCAGCGCATCGTAAGCTATCAAGGCATGGGGCCGGTGCTTATCGGTGGCGTGCTGCTGGTCCTGCTGGTTTCGATGGGGATGGGAACAGCTGTGGCGGTGCTGACCGGGGAGTCGTTTGCTACTGCTTTTCTGAGCACGGCCCCGGGCGGCCTCACGGAGATGGGAATCACAGCCTTGACCGTTGGCGCCAATATCTCGACAATGACTGCGTATCAGCTTACGCGCTTGTTGTTCATCATGCTGGTATTCCCGTATATCGCCAAGGGGATTGTAGCAATTTATCAGAAAAAATATGTCAAGTGAAATAGGAGAGCAATAGTTATATGACACGTGAAGAGCACTTAGCGCAGATAAAGAAAGCCGATGCGGTGTATTATGGCGATTCGGGCGAGGTTATCCTGTCCGATGCAGAATACGATGCCCTGCGCCGCGATTATATCGAAAAGTATGGCAGCGAGGATCTCGACTATGTGCCCGGGGCTGACCTGGGGGAGGCGAAGTTCCAGCATCCGCATGAAGCGAAGTCGCTAGCGAAAATCGATGAGACGGAGACGGATAAACTGCTGGCGTATCTGGAAAAATTCCAGCCCGTCGCCGTCGAGCCAAAACTCGATGGCTGCAGCATTGTTGTCTATCCGCACAATGGCGAGCCGATGTACGTGACGCGCGGTGGTGGAGATGAGGGCGATATCCTCACGCGGTTCCCCAGCCATCCGCGGGATGTGGCGTATACCGCGGAATATCCTATCCGCGGCGAAGTCTATATGGATTTTGCGGCTTTTGAACAGATGAATGTTGAGCTTGAGGCGCAGCAGGAAAAGAAACGGGCGAATCCGCGCAACAGCGTGAATCCCATCCTCACGGGCGGTAAGCATCCGGAGTTCGTCAAATACCTGAGCTTCCAGGCGTATGATGTCATGGGCGTGGACTGGAGCGAGTCGGAAAAGATGGATTATATCCTGGTGCATACCCCTTTTGCGGTTTCGCCGATGCTGACTTTTGCGGAGAAGACACCCGCAGAGATTGCAGCAGCGATACCGGCCATCTATCAGGATTATGAGCAGAACCTTGGCTATCCGATTGACGGCTTGGTCATCAAATGTGACTGGTCCGATTCGCTGCAGAAGTTTGGGACGACGGACCATCATGACAACAATGCCATTGCCTGGAAACCGAGCCAGATCCCTGTCAGCAGTGTGGTGCGCGATGTGCATTGGCAGGTCGGCAAAACTGGTGCGCTGACGCCGGTGGCTGATATCGAGCCAGTGGATATCCTCGGAACGGTCGTGTCAAATGTCAACCTGCACAACATGAATGTCGTGAAACGGCTCGGCGGTGTGGCGATTGGCGATAAGGTTGGCGTCATCAAGGCCAAGCTTATCATCCCGCAGCTCGTCATTGTTTATGAGCATAATGGCGGGGTGGCAATCGAGGCCATCGATACTTGCCCATACTGCCATGCCCCGCTGGAACAGCGGGAGAATGCGGCTTCGGCCGATGAGGATGATACGAATCTCTTCTGCGTCAATCCGCACTGCCAGGAACGCATCGCACAACAGATCGGTTTTTTGGCTAAACGCAATGTGCTGGATATCAGTGATTTATCCGTTGACCGCGCAAGGGCTATCGTGCGTACTTTCCCCGCTAAGGCCGAGGCGGCTGGCCCGTATATGATTTTCACGCTGACGGCAGATGAGATTCGTGAAGCCATCATCACGCCATTTGCCGAATTGACATCGACGAAGCAGAAAATTGCAGCGGAAGCACAGAAGGGCCATGTGATTACGGCAGCCGATCTCAAGGATACACGTGATTTGAAGAGCCCGGACAAGTTGAAAGAGGCAATCGATGCAGCTTTGGCAGCAGTGGATATCCCGCGGTTTGTCAAGGCATTGCTGTTCGATGGGATTGGCGATAATGTCGGCAAGCTGCTGGCAGAAAGATACCAGACCGCAGCAGCCATCCTGGAAGCCGTGGAGCGCAAGGATGCGTTTCAGGAAATCGATGGCATCGGCCCGCGCACCGAAGAGATCCTGCAGAGCGATACCTTCCACGACCGCTTTGCCACATTGCTGCGCTATATAAAACCGCAGGACTATGTGGTGCAGGCTGTCGATACGGAGGCGCTGCCATATGCGGGCAAGGTCTTTGTGCTGACTGGCAAAGATCCTGACGGGCAGCCGCGCAGCTTCTACAAGGGGCTTATCGAGGCGGCGGGCGCGAAGATGGCAGCTGCCGTCAGCGGCAATACGGATTACCTGGTGATTGCCGACCCTGCCAGCACGTCGAGCAAAGCAGTCAAGGCAAGGAAGCTGGGGACCAAGCTGATCTCTTATCAGGAGGCTGCGGCGATGCTGCAGTGATTTTTCTGGGGGAGAAGGTTTTTCCTGGGGGACGACGAAATAGTATATACAGAGAAAAAATGACAATGGGGGGCATTTATATGACAGATGTGAAGCAACCGGTACGTGAAGCCTTGGAACAGCTCAAGGAACGGCAGTCGTTTGAGAGCAGTTATGCGGAAATCAATAAATTCCATATGATGATCAATACGTTTGCCAATCTGGCGCGGGCGTGTGATTTGATGGCCGAGGAAATCGCAGAGCAGACTGGCAGGAAAAGCGAGGAAGTTCTGGCGGAATACTATCAGCGGGTCGGCATACTCGACGATTGATGTACAGAATATAGTCTGGATGACAGTAGTTGTCCAGACTATATTTTTTTGCGATAATAATCAAAATAATCTATCTTTTCGAGGAGATTTATGCGATAATATAAGTAGGAATATGAATATCCGCCTATAGACAAGAGGAGGATGATTAACATGGATGTCAGCTTGGAAATCCGGACGGAATCTATTGCAGCGGCACCGCGTGTTAATATTGATGAGGCGAGGACAAGCCGCTATGGCCCACGGCGCACGCGCAAGGAAAAGGAACTGGGACAGGAAGGTACGACTGATAATAACGCCTATAAAGTAGAGATAACCAGGGGGTACCGTTCGCCGCTCAGCGAAGCGTTTTCACGGTTGTCGTCTGAGCAAATGGAAATCTTTCGTGCTGGTGTTGTACGCGGGAGCGAACGCATGCATAAGGGTGCCTGATACGAATGGATATTGTGGAAAGTATCCGTGCGGTGTCCACTGGCAGGGCCAAGGTGTATGAAAAATATCTTATAAGAGTGATCCCCGGTATACAATAAAATGTATGCCGGGGATTATTTTTATAGGAGTTCGATAAAGCAGGTAAATGCAGGATCTTTAACGAATAGTAAAGATAATTCCGAGTTAGCAAAGATGCCGACAGGAAGGGACTGATCCAAGGAGATGGAACAGCAGACGCGCAGGAATGATGTACCGTAAGGGTGAGGGGAGAGAAGGAGCGATACTATGAAAAGATCTCAGAAACTGGCAATTTTGGCAGCGCTGGTTATGGGCGTTAACTTTTACAGTCATGCGTCGGCATCGGATACGGACTATGTTTACTTCAATGGCCAAAAATTTATTGAGTTTGAATTCTTTAATGAGGGGGAATTTGGGTCACAGTATACTTTGTCGGAACTATTAAGAGAGGGGACAAAGTCTGCGACATCCTATTGGTCGGGGATACTTGCTCCGCGGTCAAAATTTTCTTCTCCCTGGCAGATTTTTGTTAAAACGCAGAAAAATTTTCAAAATGCCGGGGCGATAACCTACTCCTTAAAAGGGCAAAAAGTGATTACGGATAATTATCCGGCTTTGATGATGCAGAATGGGAAAAAACTGAATACCTATGATATGAAAAAATTAGCAGGAATAGTAATTCCAGATAGCCTTTCCGATGAAGCGCGATTCAAACTGATGGGAAACTACGTCGAAAAGAATGCGCCGGGGGGAGATGCCGGACTTTCACATGTTCTTATCGGGCAGCACTTTGGAGCAGAACGTACTGGAGCGAAGGCAGAGGATGGCTGGTGGGTGGATCCAGATACCATTTTGCCCACCAATGAGCAGGCAACGGATTTGGTGGCGACTTTCCGCCATGAACTGGGGCATGCGCTGGGCATTCTCATTGCAAGAAAAACTTGCGACTGGGATGGCAATGTAACAGAAAAGGATGTTCCGTATGGCAAAGGGAAAAGCGCGAAAGTTTTATATAAATTCGCAGATGATATTACCGACAAAAATAGCTGGTCTATGCATCTAGTGGATAAAAACGGCAACCATGCCAAGCCAGGCATGATGATTGTGACAACAGATGGGTTTAATATCATCAAAAAAAATAAGCCCGGAGCTGTACAAAAGGATTATTTTATCGTTGATGATGGTGATTTTGCCTATTTTGTGGGGAATCATGTAACGGAGGCTCTGGCAGGGGCAAAGTTTAATGGTGTTTCAGGGCTGCCTGTAAACGCATGGGAAAGCGGCGATATTTTTGAAGGCTCGCATCTGCAGACGGCCGGTATGATGAGCCATCGTCAATATACCAATTACACCGGCTTTATGGAAGCGGAATTGGCCGTGATGCAGGATTTGGGTTATGATATTGACCGCAAGGCCTATTTTGGCTATTCCGTTTACGGCAATAACCAGACGATTAACAATACCCACGGGTATTCGGCGCGTAATGCGGCGGGGACAGCATATACCTCAGCTTACAGTGTGGTGCCACTGGGCATTGGCCTGCATGTATATGGTGCCGGGAATACCATTACGCAGTCGGCAAATATTCTGACGAAGGGTACAGGGGCAGCGGGCATTCGCGTTGATGGCGAAAAAAATACGATAAATGTACCGCAATCAACGGAAATACATGCGGACGGGATAAATGGCAAAGGTGTTCTTGTTGCCTATGGATGTAATCAAAATCTGAATCTGGCGGGCAAGGTAACGGCTAGCGGCAGTGGTGGCAATGCTGTTGAATTTAATTTTGGTTCCAGTTCCAATGGTGCCGACGATGAATACCGTGGCTCTTATATTCGGTATGAGCGGAAAGTGGATAGTAAAACGGGTAATATTACAAAAGGTACAAACTTAACGTTGAACGCTATGGATAATAACACCTATAATGCTTCTGCCAATGAGCTAATTGGGGAAATGATAACCGATTTCAACCTGTCCGGCAAAATCACAGGTGGCGAAAATGCCATTTATATTGGCCGGAATGCCTTTGTCAAGAATATCAACGTTAAAAATGGCGCAGAAATCAAGGGAAATATCAAGTCAGAATGGAAACATTTTTCTAAGGACTATGGTTTTTGGGATGAGGAAACGGAAACCCCCTATCTGGATGAAGAGAAAAAAACAGACACGAGTATAATCGAGCCGCTTAGAATTCAGTACAACGGCAAAACATACGTTTATAACCAATATATCCCCGACTTGGTAACGAATCTGAACTTTAATGGGGATATAAACTACAGCGGTAATATCACAGGTGTAGATAATATGAAGGTCAGTGTCACCGGTGGAAAGCTTACCTATGGCGGCAAGGCTGATGTAGTAAATGTGAAAGTCGAAGAAGATGCTTATCTGCATGGTGGTACATTTACGGTCAAAGACATGAAGTCGAAGCTCGACACTGACACCGGCAAATTTATCAATCATGGTACGATTGGCGCAGCCTCGGCAGATACCAATCAAGTGATCCATGGCAAACTTGAGTCCGATGGCATTCTTGAAGCTTATGCTGGCGGTAAAAAAGGTCAGATTGTGGTTGATGGAACGGCCGATGTCAATGGTTCTATAGTATCAGCTACAAATGCCCTGCCCGGTGAGAAATTGACAGTGTTGACAGCCGGAACGGTAAACGGCACCTTGGACAACACTGCAGGAAAGCCCTATGAAGCTTCGGGTATGCTCTCAACGACAGGAAAAATAAAAAATAATATAGTAGAGGTCACTAGTCAGGCTGCCAACAATCTGGGAGAAATGACTGCACAGCAGGCCGAAGCCTATGAGGCCATGAATACCATGCAGAAAAGTCTGGATGGGGATGTCCGCAGGGCAGAGATGCGTCCTCTTTACAGCCTCAATGCGAATGATGCCAAGCAGGCCCTTACACAAATCAGCTCCTCGGCAGGGCCGCAGATGGTATCCATGGCGCAGCAGAGCACTTTGGTCAGCCGGGTGATTTCTGACCGTCTGAGCACGGCTTTTTCCATGCAGCCAGTAGAAGTGACTGTTCCGGTGAGTCATTTGGCCGACAGCGATAAGGCTGATGATGGCATCAAGATGAATATGGAATTGCCTGTAGCTCAGGATAACAATGCTTGGGTGAAGTTCACCAAGAACTGGGGAAATCTCAAAGGTGGGGCAAACTATCATGGCAGCGGAATCTCTGGCGGCTATGACCGCTGGATGAATGAAAACTGGCGGGGTGGTGTGTTCCTAAGCTACCAGGCTATGGGATTAGGGGCAGAGTCTGGTAGTGCGAATGTCTATGACACCCGGTTTGGCGTTTATGCGGGCTACCATAAGGATGCTGCCGATGCGTATATCTATGCCGACTATGGCTGGGTCAGAAACAAACTGCACCGTGGTATTGGCATGCTGGGACTGGGAGCAGAAGCCAAGTATAATGCCAATCTGGTAGAGATCGGTGGAGAATATAAGTATGACCTGCATGCCAGCGACGGCAAGATCTGGCATGCAAGCCCCTATGCAGGATTGCAGGTTTCCTGGATGAACCAGGACGCTTATAAAGAAAATGGAGCAGGTACTTTCAATCAGCATGTGGCAGGGATGAACAATACTTATGTAGCCGGCCAGCTGGGGCTGGAACTCAAGCGCTATCTGCAACGTGGCAACTATGGTCTGCGCTTTGGCGTAAAGCATGCTTTTGCAGGAGCAGATCCGGAACTTTCCTTCCGCTATGAGGGCTATGATGGCAAGTCCTACACCCTGCGCAACAGCCAGGATAAAACGCATTTCTTATTTTCGCTGCTGGGAGAAACAGAGTTTGCTAAGGGATGGTTCTTGAATGGCGAAGCCCAGCTTCAAAAAGGAGCCCATGACAAGGATATTTCTGCATCTGTCCAATTCAAACGGGTGTGGTGATGGCGTGATATAGTCTGAAAGCAAAAAAACGGTTCACAGACTTGGAACAGTCAGCGAACCGTTTTTTTGCTTAGTTTAGTTTTGGGAATCGTCGGTATCATCTTCATCGGCAGTGGTGACATAGCTGGGAAGAACGCCGAGTATGCCGGGAATCTTTTCCAAGTCAAAACAGAGCTGCTGGAGTTTGGTCAGGCTAGATTCTTCAGCGACAAGGATAAGTTCGCCGGTTGGCGTTGTTTTTTCAATGTTAAGCTGAGAAAAGCTGCTAAGCGAAGCTTGAACCTGTTCAGCCTTGCCTGGTTCAAGCTGCAGGATGAGACTTGCAATTGCCATAAATATTCTCCTTTGTATCAAAGATACTTATATTCTAGCATAGGGCTGGAAAAAAATGAAGAAAAATGCAAATAGGGTGTTGACAAGATACGCTGAGCCGTGTAATATAATACAAGTCGTCAGCAAATAGCACAAGCTGCTGAAGGGCGGCAAGAAATCACTCCGTTGTTGGAGCGTTGAAAACTTCAAAAAAGTTCTTGACAATCACAAACGGATGCGATATGATGTAAAAGCTGAATCGAGCGGAACTTCGAAATGTTCTGACAGATAAAGCGAGATTGTTCTCTGAAAACTAAACAATGCAGAATGAATCATGCAACATGATTCAAGCCAGATGTTAGATGAAACTTCGGTTTCATAATCAAAACATCGATTGGTATGAACAACATAGCAATCGGCAATTTCTTTTAAGCAGCGAACAGCAATTTTAATTGCTTGTGAGTCGCTTACGCAAATTACTTCAGTAATTTGTGAACCATAGAATAATTGAGAGCTTGATTGAGTTCTTCAATATAATTTATTGGAGAGTTTGATCCTGGCTCAGGACGAACGCTGGCGGCGTGCTTAACACATGCAAGTCGAACGAGACGATTGAAAGCTTGCTTTTGA
>NZ_FOQK01000043.1 GCF_900113715.1 Pseudoselenomonas ruminantium
GCGGTCGGCTGATGCCGGCTCCTGCCCGAAGGTTGACCAATCAACGCTGAACAGTCAAAAGCGTCATAGTGCTCGGGTGGACAGCTTTGCTGTCCACTTCGCCCAAGACGCCGCAAGTACGGCTCGCCATGAGTGCCACGATTGGAGGGGCGCGGCAGAGCTTGGCGGCTGACTGCGTTTGGCGTTCGGGATTCACGGCTCCTGCCTGTGCGGACGCTCCAGTCGTCGCGTTGTTCCCGCACAGGTAGGAGCCCTTCATCCACTCAGCCGCACTACGCAGCCGCCAAGCCCTGCCGCGCCGCAACCTTCCCACAGGCCACGGGTGTCCGTTTCCTTTGGTGGACGCTGCCGCGTCCACGTCGTCAATAGACACCGCGCCTCCATGCGCAGGGGAAGGCTCACATCCAGCTCGCCACATCGGAAAATTGAAAGGTGCTTGTTGTTATATTTTATCCAGAAACGGAATAATGAGATTTTTGTATGGTAATGATAAAAATGGAATCGTTATTCCGAAATACCAAAAAAGGAGCCGATAGTATGGCTGGCAGAATAAGAAAACTGCATGAAGAAATGAATCGCTGGGCAAGCACGCATCAATTTGACTTAGCAGCTCTCAATGTACTTGCATCTATTGTCATTAGTAGTAAATGGGCACAGATTGTTATGTTAGTAGGGGATTGGAGAGGTATGATGTACGTTGCTTATGGGAACATTGAGCTTTGGGGAACAAGTCATCCAGTCTTTTTGACAACAGTTTCATTACTACTGTCGATAGTTGTGTCGCACTGGCTTAGTCAGAGGAAAAAAGAATGATACACTTTCACAAAAATGGCTTGGTACGAAAAAAGAGACTGCAGCAGCAGTCTCCGGAGGACTTTTCCAGGCCGATGTGAACGGCCTCATGTTCATATTGAAACTCTCCCGCACTGATGTCATTGCCTGGGAGGCCTTCCGCACGGGGAAGATGGAGCTGGCCCTTTATGAGGAGGACGGGGTGCTGTTCTTCCTGTACCAGATAGACGGCATCTTCAAGGAAGGCTGGGGAGACGCCCCCTTAGGCCTTGCCCTGCTGAAACCGGAGGAATGGCCCACAGAAGAGATCCTGCAGGACAAGACCCTGCATCTCTATCTGGTGGACAGCAACCTGCAGGTGCTGCTGTCCCTCAGGCAGGTACAGCTGAATGAGCAGTTCCACTGCACCATCAAAACTTACATAGAAAAACAGAAGGAAAACCACATTTCCCCAAAAGAATACACAGAAAAAGTCCACCGCATCTGGCAGCACCTGAGCTCTGCTGCCATGCGAGAAAAAGCAGCGGCAGTCCAGAAGATCGAGATGACCCTGGGCCACTGATTCCAGCCTCCCCTTGCCGGGGAGGCTATATTTTCACATCTTTTTCATTTGACCAAAGGAAACCATCACCCTCATGCAGAATAATAACATCGTATAATTATCGTTATGCTCAAAAGAGCTGGATTGCGGTACTCATAAGGAAAGAGGTGTCTCTCCATGAAGAAGATGTTCAAGGCAGCTGCCGCAGCCTGCGGTATGCTGGCCCTTTTGACCCTGCCGGGGTGCGGCTCCCAGGGTGGCGCGGGGCAGAAGGTTTACTTTGTCGCCCACGCCGATGCCACAGGCTTTACGGGGCTCTTGTACGAAGGAGTGAAGTCCCGCATGCAGGGAGCAGAGGTGGAATTCCTCAATGCCAACGGCGACCCCAACCTGCAGATTGACCAGCTGAAGGCAGCCATTGAAGAAAAGCCTGCCGCCATCGTGCTGCTGGCAGTGGACGGCAATGCCGTGATCCCCGCCGTGGAAAAGGCCAATGAAGCGGGCATCCCTGTCATCGCCACCAACCGCGACCTGAACGGCGGTACCTTTGCCAACGTAGCTTCCGATGAAGCCCAGGCCGGCAGGCTCCAGGGCGAGTATATGGCCAAGCACCTGCCTCAGGGCGCGAAGGTTGTCTATCTGATGGGCGAAAGCCGCCAGAGCGGCGCCATAGCCCGTTGGGAAGGGTTCAAGGCAGCCTGCCTGGACAAGCGCCCGGACATCCAGCTGCTGGCCAAGGCCGATGCCAACTGGAGCGAGGCCGAGGGGCTGAAGGACATGACCCTCTGGCTGCAGATCTATCCCCAGATAGATGCTGTCGTGTGCGGCAATGACAACATGGCCCTGGGCGCCCTGCACGCCCTGAAGGCTGCCGGCAAGTCCGGCGTCCTCATCTCCGGCGTCGATGCCGTGGACGATGCCCTCAAGGCAGTTGCCGCCGGCGATATGAGCCAGACTGTCAAGCAGGACGCAGACAAGACCGCCGAAGCCATCGCAGGCCTCCTGCAGAAGTCCCTGAGTGGCACCGCCCCCACCGATGACGTGAAGGTGCCCTTTACGGAAATCACCAGGGATAACATTTCCCAGTTCAGATAAGGAGGGTCATCATGAATCATTTAAACGTCAGGATAAAGATTCTCCTGCTGGCCGCCATCATGCTTTTCATCACCTGCATCGTAGCTGCCGTAGGCATCTTTGCTACCTCCCAGGCCAAGCAGTCCATTGATGACATGTACAACTACAACCTCATGACCACCCAGTATCTCAATGATGCCAATACCCAGCTGCAGACCATCATCTCCCATGTCTCCTATGTGCAGCAGCAGAATTTCACCGTGGAAAACCGCAAGATCATCCTGAAGGATATCTCCGACAAGCTGAAGATCATTGAAGATGATGTGCATAAGGTCAAGGAAATCGACCGCAGCCAGCGGGCCCAGGAAACCATCGCAGCCCTGGAAGGGAACCTCTCCGACTTCCAGTCCAAGGTCAAGGCTGCCGAAGCCCTTGGCATGAGCCAGGAAGACCGGGGCAAGCTCTTGGATGAGCTCTCGGGCGTCAGCGCCATCAGCTCCAATCTGGCAGTGCTGACCCCCGACAACGTGCTGCAGGGCAAGCTGCTCTTCGAGGACAATACTGCCACCTACGACCGCACCATCAAGATTTTCGCAGGCATCATCCTGCTGGGCCTTATCGTGGGCATCGCTGCCGCCACCTACATCGCCCAGAACATCGCCGGACCTCTGGGAACCTCCGTCCAACAGCTCAATGCCGTAGCTGACGGCGACCTCACCCAGGAAATCCCCCCGGAGCTCAGCCAGCGCCAGGACGAAGTGGGCAGCATGGTACAGGCTTTGGAAAAAATGCAGGCCTCCCTCAGGAATGTGCTGCGGGAAGTGCGGGGCGAGGCAGACAAGAGCGCCGATATGGTGCAGGAAGTCCAGCATCTGGTAGGCGACCTCAACGACAGCACCCAGGATATGTCCGCAGTCACGGAGGAAATGTCCGCCGGCATGGAAGAAACTGCCGCCTCCACCATGAATCTCCAAACCCTCAGCGACAGGGTAGTGAAAAAAATCCATGAGAATGCAAAAGGGGCCGAAGAAAGCAAAAACTACACAGGACAAGTGGCAGAGCGGGCTGGCCGCCTCCAGTCCACCATGGCCCAGTCCTACAAAGAAGCGGAGGGGGTCTACAATACCACCAAAACCGCCGTGGAAGAAGCCATCGAATCCGCCAAGGTGGTGGAACAGATCAACAGCCTCACAGGAGAAATCACCCAGATTGCCGAGCAGACCAACCTGCTGGCCCTGAACGCCGCCATCGAGGCCGCCCGGGCCGGCGAGCATGGCCGTGGCTTTGCCGTAGTGGCAGACGAGGTGAGGAAACTGGCCGAGCAGTCCCACGACACAGCCGAAAACATCCAGAGCCTCACCAACAAGGTCATCGGCTCCGTGCAGGACCTTTCCAGCGGCGCTTTCAGCCTGCTGAAGTTCATGGAAGAGAAAGTCAGCAAAGACTACGAACTCATCAACGAGACAGCCGCCCAATATCGTGAAGATGCCGACTACCTCAGGGGCTTCGCCCAGAAGAGCAACACTACCTCCAGGGAACTGGCCGAGTCCATAGAGACCATGAACAACGCCCTGGAGGAAATCTCCAAGGCCACCCACGAGGGAGCCGTAGGCAACACCAGCGTGGCAGAAAAAATCGCCCTGGTGGCAGATAAGGCCAACGACATCCTGCAGAAGATCAACATCTCCCAGCAGGGCGCCGAAAACCTCAAGCAGCAGGTGGCAAAGTTCAAGGTCTGAAAATCCCCCATATAACGAGTGCAAGATGTCCCCCACTTCTATAAGTGGAGGCGGTAACTTACTAACAGGCGGCGAGTTAATATCTCCCACCTCGTTAAAAGGCCAAGAGGAAGTTTTTCCTTCGGCAAAACTGGAACAATGGCCTTATAAAAAACTGCCCTCAGCGCGAGGGCAGTTTTCATTTTATTTGAGCAGGAAAAACAGCAGGGGGAACACCACTACCAGATACAAAAACGTGGTGAGAATAAAGGAGCACACCGCCAGATCCGTCCTCAGCTGATATAGCTTCGAGGCCAGCACCGCATTAATGGCAGTAGGCGTAGTGGCGAGAATGACGAAGGTATTCAGCAGCACTGGATCCTGGAACACCAGCCGGCTTGCCTTCCAGCAGGTACATGAAATTTATGTCCCTTTGGCAGGCGCACTCAATCCTGCGTGAGCTGAAGATATGGTTCATTCCCGCATAAACAAGGATGGCCAGCATCTGCCTTGGCGTCGTCAGATTACGATCTATCCGTTGATAGGTCTTCTCCAGTGATGTTATATCCATACCTCCAATACAGTAGCGAAGCAGGCGGACGGGGTCATCTTTGCCAATCTGAAATTCAAGATTAAAAGGAAGGGATACTTGATAACTCCCTCCGAAAGACGTATAATCTTTCTGTGAATTTAGTTTGTGCATACCTAAATTCTACACTTAATCCCGAGGCATTCAAGCCCCGGGATTGTTTTTTTGCATGCGAAAAGGAGCTGCTGCACGTTGATTACGTGCAACAGCCCCTTTTTTGTACTTATATTTAATTATCGTTACGCTTTTTCAGTACAAGCTGCACGGTGGATGGGCTGCATCCGAGTACTTTGGCAATTTTGCGGATAGACATGCCCTGATCGCGGCGAAACAGGATGTCCTTATGCAGGTTCACATTGGTCTTCGGGCCGCGTTTTGCAAAGGCGGCCCGGCGAATAGCCTCGTCATATTCGGCCTTGTTGCGCTCCTGCTGGTCTTTGAGGATGAACTGGGTCTTTTTCTGCAGCTCTGCCCGAAGCTCCTTATTTTCGGCGTGTAACCGTTGGCGTTCTTCTTGCCACACGGATGACTTCCCTTTTAGGTTGGCAAGCTCTTGTCTGAGCGCGTCGTTTTCCTGCCGCAGCCGATCCAGTTCGGATGCAGCCCACTCGCTGTTTACTACCTTTTCCATGACGACCCTCCTTGTGTACTTATAATTAATTATCGTTACACTTATAATATACCATATTGACCGTCAAAAAACAAGAAAAACCGTACCAATAATAAAATATCGGTACGGTTTTGAGGCGTCAATCTGACCGGTCAAAATTGACGGGTCAAATAGATAAGGCCGCCGACATGGGGCGCGGCGGCCTCGATATGTTGCTGTATCGCGCGAATTGGAAGGGCGATACACCTTATTATACCATGTCAGCGGCGCTGCATCTGCAATTCCTTGACGAGTTCGCCAATCTGCTCAGTGAACTTGTCCATCGACCGTTGGAATCGTGTCAGCAGGTAGAACGTCACGACGATGGGAAAGCCGACGGCGGATATGGCCGTAAGGATTGTCTGCTCCATGGCTCCATCCGCCATCAAGCCGTGATGTCCTCATCATCAACCGTGCGGATGAACGCCTTTTTGAGCGACATCAGCTGTGCACCGTTGATAAGGAAGAACTTCGTCTCCCGTACCTTCGTTGCAAAGGCATCCACCTCCGCTTTCGTGACATCTTCACGCGGCGCCGAAATCACCAGCTCCGATGTTTTCCCATCAGAACGGTTAAAAAGCAGAATCAGCGTTTTCTTCATGATGATATACCTCCTTTACGCTCAGCCAACTGCAATCAAGGATGCACTGTCCTCGCGGACAATCGCGCTGATGGTACGCTCCTGCAGCCGTCCCAGGAGGGCTGCCACCTCGTAAACATCGCTATCTGCGACCTCGGGATTTACATGCGGGAACGTCACTACGGCGTAAACATCCTTGCCTGCCGCCGTTTGTCCCTTGATGAATTTGAGTTTCAGCGAACAGGTCTGATCTTCTTTTTTGGTTTCCATGATAAAACCTCCTTCAAAATGCAACAAAGCCGCACGATCGTCACGCCGTGCGGCTTTGCTGCGGAATGACGACCTATGGGGAAAATCCCCTATATATCAAGCGCCAAGCGCCAGATACCGGAGCAGCAGAAGGGTCGTCATCATTCCGTATGTGGGGTTTTTATGGGAATATGGGAAAGGTAGTTCTTATCTACCGTCATAATACCGAGTTGACCGGTCAATAGCAAGGGCTTTTTAAAAATCCATAATAAAAACATCATCAGCGTATTTTAGGAATTTTACGGAAGTACGACCGTATCTTTTAAAATCATCTAACGTAACTAATGCGCCATCTTCTAGTCGAAGTTTTTTGCGTAGCCATTTTCCTAATATGGCATTTGATTCTGCTGTATGAATGCCTTTATTTCCTTGTTGTGCCATTCGCATATAAAAGATTCCATCGTCCTTGGTTACGGCCTTGAATAGCGGACAGTTTTTATCAGAAGGATTTTTTCTATCGGGGAAAAATCCTTCTTTACGTTGCCATTTATTATATGGAATGTATGCTTGATTCCTGTCACGGTTATATTTTACATACATACCATTTTTATCAATATATCCTTCACGTGGGCGAATACCCCAGTTTGGCCCTGAGGTTGCGCCCACAGAACCATCTTTGCCAAGCCAAGAAACTTCCAATATATCAATAGGTGGACGTTTGATAAGGTCTTCATAGGTAAGGTTTTCATAGTTCAGCTCAGAGATTTCATCGTTGGGAATAGACGTATTTGTAAGTTTTAACAAAGAAGGAACGTTTTCATCAAAACAATCAATCGTATCGGGTAAAAGAGAATTATAGTATGCAAATGATTCCGCCGGATCGCAATCTGTTAATATTTCGCGTCGTATACGAAAGGCGTTGACGCTGTAATTAGCAGAACCTGCATACGCAGCTATGGGCTTTTCATCTTTTAACCACGTATATAGCTTTGTATGTACTTCGGCATTTTTATATATATATCGGCATTTGATGCTCATATGTTTATCAATAGCATTGATTCTATTTAATGTTTGCATGATATTACGATGTTTGCGAAGCGTAATTCCGGCACCCTTATACATGCCTAAGATAATATCAATTTTGATTTCTTTAGAAAATCCGTCTGCTTTGCCGCGTTCATCATGTAGCTGAATAAAATGTTGGGAAATCATGTCGCAGTCAGTAAAGCCGGTTACGATGGCAAGATGGTTGCAGTTTAAGCCGGTCATTCGTGCTGGGTCGTATAATACAGGTTCTTCTAAATCATGAGAAAGTAGCATTGTAATCACCTCTATGGAGATTATAGCATAATAATAGGTGCTGTGATAAAATTTGAACGTATTTTATCCACAGCACCTTTTGTGCATGCGCCCGGCGGCGCACGTTCTCCCGTGTTGTTTTATTTTTTCAAAAAAATATAAACACTTTCCCTACTTCGGGGATATAAAGAACAGAAAGCAAGATAACAACCCCCC
>NZ_FOQK01000046.1 GCF_900113715.1 Pseudoselenomonas ruminantium
CCCTGGCGCGCTACGCAGGATGGCTATCCCCAGGGACAGCCGAAAAAAGATACGGTTGCCCTGCAGAATCCTTATGCCGAAAATTTCCAGGACACCTACAGTCTGAAGGATTATGTTCCCGGCACCAATGCTACGGTATTTTCCCCGGCAGGCGGCCTGCGGATTTCCTGTGAGGAACTTTCCCATGCGCTTTCCATGCTGCTTAATGATGGCACCTACAAGGGCAAACAGATTCTCTCTCCGGCTTCGGTTAAGACCATGCTTGGCCGCGAATGGATTTATGACGACAAGACCAAGAACGGCAACAACTATGGCGGCACGATTCTCTCCTATGGTTTGGGCATTTACCAGATGGACGGCAAGAGCACAGCCCGCTTCTGCAAAGATACGGAGATTGACCTGGTAGGACACACCGGTGAAGCTTTCGGTCTGCTCTCCATGCTGGCCATCCGTCCGAACACCAAAGATGGCTTTGTCTACATCATGAACGGCGAAGCCATTGAAGAGGACGAAGATGCACGCAGCGCTGGTAAATTCAGCAACAACTACATCTGGGAAGAAACCATTGGCGATGCTATTTGCCGCAATGTGTTTGTTCGCAAATAAAACTTAATATCTGCTTTTGTGAACCCCAACCAAAAGGTTCACAAGGACATAGAAAAGCCGCTGAACCGGGCATATAGCCCGTTAATTCAGCGGCTTGTTTGCTTATTTGGCTTGTGCTGCCATTTCCTTCATCAGCCAGTCATGAATAGCATTGTTATCTGCCTTCCCGTCGGCGGTCTTTTCGTCGAGATAGGTTGCCTTAAAATAGCCGGGCAGTTCTTCGCTAATAAGCTGTATTACCCAGGCACCTCTATTCTCGCCAATGCCGTAAATGGCATCTTTTACATTTATTGGCTTACATAACTGCGTTTTTCTGCAGGTATATCTTCCCATTTAACTTCATTTACAGGAATGTTCCGCGATAGTCCCCAAGCTGCCGCAATACCGGCTGCCTCTCCCATACTCATACAGGTGGGCTGTATACGGAAGGAAGCCTGCGCAGCGAAACTGCCGCTGGCACAGCGTCCTGCAACCAGCAGATTGGACAGCTCATTGGTCACCAGCGCACGATAGGGGATTTCGTAATACTGGCCCTTTTTCAGCTTTTCAAAAAAATCCAGCTTCACATCATGAATATCAATGGGGTATGCCGTCCGGCAGACTGCATCGGGGAAATGACGTGCCTGCAGATAATCATTGGCTTCCATATAGTATTTCCCACGAATCCGCCAAGACTCACGCACACCTACCATGCTGGCTTCACGGCTGATATAGGCTTTTTCGAAGCCGGGAATATTGCCCTTGAAGTAAACGGCCAAACGGCGCATCATCTTCCGCCCAAAGGATACCGCCTTGCTGCGTGAAACAGCATCGGTGGCCGAAAACATCAACGGCGGCATTTCCGGGCAGTTCATGGACATGGTATGTGGCTTGCCCTGTACGGAAAAAGCCTGGATATACAGAACATCATCTTCCGTGAGCTCGCCTTTCTTAACGCCTTCCCGAAAGACCTTCTCGGTTTTCTTCCATTTGGCAAATTCCCAAAACGGATCGCGGCCTTTTTTCACATCTTCCTTAAATTTTTTAGACCAGTTTTCTTCTAACCAGGTGTCCTTCAATTTATCATGAAAGAAATGATAAACTTTCGTTACATCTATGCCTCCCATTTCAAACCGCAGGCTCATAGGCTGGTTTCGCCCGTTTGTTTCCGAACCTTTTTCCGTGGGGACTCCGGCAAATCGCGACAACAGGGCATCGCCTGTGGCATCAATAAACGTCTTGGCTTGGATTTTCCCCAGTCCCTCTACGGTCTGCACCACACAGGCCGTGATGGTTCCATCTTCTACAGTCGCGCCCACAAGAGCAGCATCATATAAAACCGTTACTCCCGTTTTCTCGCACCATTCATCATAGACTTCTGTCAGCAATTCCGGTACATAAGCCCCCATCCCCTCACCATAATGTGTGTCCGTTTCGGGGAGATTGGGTACAGGCGAAAAGCCAGTCTTCATCTCTATGCGTTTGTTAAGTTCTTTTATATAAGGCGTATCGCTGTCAAATGCATAAGTAGGCATACAAGGAAAAACGCACCCTTGGGTGGCCAGGCCGCCAAGAGAAATCCCCCGCTCGACCAGTACAACTTTTACGCCTGCGCGTGCGGCACTGATAGCCGCCGCCGTCCCTGCCGCACCACCGCCAACCACACAGACATCAGCGGTCAGCAGCGTGGGCAGACCTTCGCCATTCACTCCTGCCGGGGCTGCTGCGGCTTTGCCGCTCGGCATGGCTGTTTCCGCGAGCATCCCTACGGTTCCCATCCCCACCAGTTTCATAAATGCCCGGCGAGAAATCGGAATTGAAAATGATTTTTCCATGTTCATTCCCTCCACACTACATTCCCCAATCCGTCGAAACATTAAATCAGTTTCCTAATTATTTCGACAATTATCAGGGCAATTCCTTTTGTGAACGGAAAAATTATTCATGAATTCAGCAACAACTACATCTGGGAAGAAAGCCTTGGCGATGCTTCATCCTAGTTATCGTAAAATTTAAGCCCTTCATCTTGCAAGCGACTTTTCAAAGCAGTCATGAAAATACGGCCCGGATCTATTTTTTCTGAGCGATAGTTAGGTATATTTTCAATGTATAATCCGCTACTTCGGGCTGCATCCTGCTGATAATGACCAAAGACATAGGAAATTGTCGTGTATTTTTTATGTAAATATTTGATTAGCTCAACATTTGCTTCAAGTTGCGCGTCCGTTAAATCTTCTACGCCATTAACTCCACCTACATTTTCTATGCCAATTGCACACCAGTTGTAGCCTATAATGTGTCTATTAAGCGCTGTTTCAGGTGTGAGTCTGAATATTTTCCCATCCCGTGACACAAGAAAATGGGAAGCAACATTTAGCGTCCCATCAGCACGTGCCTCTTTGTAAAAATAGTTATAAGCAGATTCCCAAGTACCCGATGCTGTCCAATGCACAACAATAGCTTGCGGAATGATATCTATTCGATCCAGATTGTAGTGTGTTATGGCATACTCACGGATAAGCTGCTCTCTAACATCAGACCATAGTATTGGCTTATCAATGATCTGTAATTCACCAGCAAAAGTTTCTGTCATAAGGCAAAGTGAAACCAATAGAAGAAATAATGTCTTTCTTATCATAAACTTTTCTCTCCTCTGTTCCGTGTTTCTCTATGTATTCAACCAATATACCCATATTATCACTATAAAAAGTGTGTCATTATAGTATTTCGATAAATATACGACATTTCCTTTGCGCCCCCCAAACCTCATACTGGCAAAGGAAAACCGCTGAACTAACCATACATTTCGTTAATTCAGCGGCTTATTTCTATTTCAGATACATTTTTTCCAATTTCCCCAGAGTGCCGTCCATCTTCAGTTCTGCCAGTACAAAATTGATGTAATTCAGCCATTCCTGATCGCCTTTTTACATTTATTTGCTTACGAAAATTCGCTAGTCTAGCATTATTTCGGATAAGCAATAATCCATGGCTGATAGCGTTCTTTTTCAGGAAGCATTGAATGGTCAAACCACATGGAGAAAAATTTTATGGCATTTCCTACCGTATAGCCATCCTGATAATGGTCACTGGTATCATAAGGATCAGCAAAGATGAGCATATCATCCAAAGGTGATTCTGTCCCCATGTTGTCATAGCCGATAATCACACGCCAATGCCCCCCCACTCCACATTTTCTACCAAAACCGGACGACCATGTGATAGTGGTTCCATCAAAAAAATCCTAAAATCTTCAAAGCGGCTGATTTTATCTGTGTTCAAACCGCTTTTTACATTCCAGCCAATATTCTGGAAAAAGTTCACCATATTTTTCAAACTTGTGCCAATAGGATAGCCCTGTGTTTTCATCGCTTTTGCCAAGGACATTTCGTCATAATCCTTATTGCCATACCAGTAAAGCACGGTAAGGGCCGCTGCCGGTCCACAGGTATATTCTCTGGCTTGTTGATAGGTCGGATAATGCGGCAGTACAATACGCCGGCCAATAATGGTTTTCATTTCATAGATATCCAAGTGCTTGAAGTAAGGAGACTCGGCATGATTTATCTCTGTTGGTGCCGAAGATGCGCCTTCCGTCTTGGTATTCAATCCCGCAGGGTAGGGAATTACACGCACCTCATCCGTATTGGCAGCAAACGCTGTTCCCATACTCAGCGCACCAGCCAGCAGGCAGGCGGCGATAGCTTTGGGCCAAAGTTTCTTGAACATCTTTCATTCTCCTTTTTTCGTCAGTTTGTTATGGGAATTCATTCCATCTTGGGATAAGCAGAAATCTAGCTTGCTCCCATCCTCCTTAATTCTGCAAGCGGGCGCCATTATCCTTTATAGCCCCTTGCTCATTCACCGGCCGGCATGAGTATCAGGCAGGCAGGAAGATTCGAAGCCCCCGGTGGAGAGAACTCGAAGTAGTTGGGTACAGAGTTGTCATAGCAGCCTAAATCAGCCAGCTCCATGTTGTTGCCAAAAAGGGCTGTCCCCTCTTCACGAGCTTTGGATACACTCTCCGGCTCCAGGGCAGTCTGATCCCCAAAATAGCCGGGGCCTTCTGGCGTCTCAATTAGTTTCGTATGTGGACTGCGCCCCCGGCGCACAGTCATAATGCCAGCATAGACGCCACCTAAAGGTGACAAGTAGTACTGTACCTTGGGAGCCCCTTTTTTGACAGGTATAGCAATCTTATAGAGCACACCATAATTGCCATAATTCATCGTCTGGCTCCCATCGGTGGCATCCACCCCTGTCTTGTATTTGTCTAATTTATTATCCGCCAGCATGATGTAGACAATGCCATCCCGTTCCGGGTCATATTCCCGCTCAGAGGTAATCACCCTGTCCATGCCCTTATAAGTACCACGAAGGGCCACGGAGTCCCTAGGCAGCACTTTGGCCTTTTCAATGAACTCCACAGGGTCCGCCTTGGCAGGATACATGATGACGGAGGTCTTCACAGGATGATCCACTTTGAAATCGTAGACTCCATACACCAGTTCTCCAGGCTGCAGGACAATTTCATCCATGCCGGACTGCAGCAGGCGCTTCCTATTCTTCAACAACAAAACGAGATCTAGCTCTTTTTCACCAAAATACTGGCGCTGTGTATTCTTGCCCACCCAAAGATAGTATTCGCTGGGCTTGGCTGTACCGCCACGGGTCACTTGTACTATGTTGTACTTCTCCTCGGAGTTGGCATTTTCCAGCACCACTGCCACTTTCTGGGGCACCTTGGTGTTGTTCAGATGATAGTAAAGCACCCTCACCTCGCCATTCACGGTGTCCTGATAAAGGATCCCCGGTCTGTCCACATACTCCGGGCTATCGGAAAACAGCAGGGTGCCGCCTGTGTCCTTGGAAGTCACTTCCCACCGGTGCATAGTATCCGATTTGGGGGCAGTTTCCGCCACCATAGGCATGCAAGCCAGCGCGCAAAACACACCAGCTGCCAGTTTCATCTTCAATGTCATTCTAATCCCCAACCTTCCTAACTCCAAACTTATTGCTTGTTCCAACCTAATTTTGCCCAGGAATCTCACCCCCAGCATGGTAAGGTCATCAGATTGCTCTGCACCTTCTGTATGAACATCTATATCCTTTTCGCTCTTCTGCAAGAATTTCCTCCACGGAGGATTGAATAAATCCGTAACCACGGTGATTATTCGCTAGGGATATTCAACGCATTATTTCACAGTTACATTATTATTCATAATAAATATGTTTATCCAGCTTTCCTTCCAATCGTGCCAAAAGAGATGATGAGGATAATTATTGGGAATTTTTCACGCTAAAGACCTCATTAGCTGTCCGCACATTCTGTATTGACTTTTCAGAAAAAACAATCTATTATAAAAGAAATATGACCAGGTACAAGACCATTTGCATGAAATTCGTAAAAGGAGTTGAACGGTATGAAGAAACGAATCCCCGCAATTGTTCTGGCGATATTCTGCCTGCTCATGAACACCTGCCTGGCTATGAGTAAGGAAAGCAAGGCCGATTTGGACAACGAGCTTGCCCAAATGGTCGGGGATACCGGAACGAAGGTTCCAGGGCTAGGGGTCATCGCCTTTAAGGATGGCAAAGAAGTTTACAGCAACTTTCAAGGTTCAGCTATTATCGACAGCCAAAATCCCCAAAAGAATCGGTCCTTTACCCGCAAAAGCCGTTTTCGCGCAGCTTCCGTCTCCAAGATGTTTACCGTGTTCACGATTATGCAGTTGGCTGAACAGGGAAAACTTAACCTGGACGACGATGTGAGCAAATATTTGGGATTCACGCTCAGGAATCCCCATTATCCGGATACGCCCATTACCGTGAGAATGTTGGCCTCTCACCAATCCTCCCTGCGTGATGGCAAGATTTACAGCATTCCGCCGCAGCTGGGGCTGCAGGAATTCTTCCGCAAAGATGGCAAGTTCTACGAAGATGGTGCGCACTTTGCCCCTGCTGGCCAGGAACCGGGCAAATTCTTTGCCTACAGTAATCTGAATTATGGCCTTTTAGGAACCATCATCGAAAAAGTTACAGGCGAACGCTTTGACCAGTATCAAAAGAGCCATATCTTAAAACA
>NZ_FOQK01000009.1 GCF_900113715.1 Pseudoselenomonas ruminantium
TCTTCTGTATAGTTTTGAGTGGACATGGTTCATTCAATCAAATATCTGGTGACGCTGGCTATGTGGTTCCACCTGTTCCCATACCGAACACAGTAGTTAAGCACATATACGCCGAAAGTACTTGTCTGGAGACGGACTGGGAGGATAGGGAGTTGCCAGTTAAGCAAAAGACATCCGTATGGCGGGTGTCTTTTTTTCATCCATTATGTTATAATACACTTTGTGACTATATATATATTGGGGACTCGCAGTTATGAGTAATGTATATGTTTTGGTAGAGCACTTCTACGAAAGCGATTTCAACTATGATATGATCTTGCCTCAAAATGTCGTCGAGAAATATTTGCGCCGCAAGGCTTGGCAGGGGGCTGATGACGAGGAACTCAGACGGATTTGGGTACTTATCTCGCTGTTGCTTTCCTATGTTGAGCAGCTGCATCTCTACTCGCTGGAGTCATTGACCATCAATGATCTTCACGAGGTGATTTACCGCTATGCGCAGGACGACAAGGAATTTGTGCTGGAAGAGGCGCCAGTGATGAAAATCGTGGCGCTTATTGAGGATTTTTTCAGCTTTGCCTGCAAGAATAGTCCTAAAGAGGATCTGCGTTCGTTCTTGCACGATGTGAAACAGTCCTTTTATCTGCAGAAAAACTTTGTCATGCCGCCGCGTCGCATGCAGGACGAATTCTATAATTCCTTGGAGCATCAGGACGAGGTTTCCGATGAAGACATGCAGCAGCTGAATCAGATGATGGATGCCCTGCTGCATCGCATGGACGATTTTTTCCAGCAGGCGAAGTATCGTTCCGATATGGACCGGGCCATGACAATGTTTGTGGGGCCGGATGGTGATACTTACAGCAGGCTGCCGGAGGAAGACCAGCAGTCCTTCTGGATAGGCTTCTGGGATTTCTTCCTGTTTGATTATCATATGCTGGCCTCGGATGAGACGCCGATCCGTTTTTACTACCGCCTGGAGAAAGAGAATCTGTCGGCGGCGGAATGTGATATCTTATTGGATCTGATGCAGGCAAAGTTTGGGATCTATGCACTCGATTATTATGATGTCGATTTTGTTTCCTGCCATAATCTGCTTACGGATGAACCCATAGAGCTGCCGATGCCGATCTTGATGGATGGCGGCATCGATGACTGCCTGTTGTATGGACATGTCCACAACAAGGGTGTCATGATGCTCAACTATGTTACGATACTTCCTGCCAGCCGCAAGCTGCAGCGGCGGATGCGCCAGGAGATCTTCAAGCAGTACGAACTCTTCAAATACCAGCAGCCTGAGGCCACCCTCGAAGCCTTTCTAGTCCGTGAGGCAGGGGCTGTGCGCCATACGATGAATATCTTGGCGCATTTCGCGCAGCTCAACGTTGTACCGAACCATGTGGTCAAGCCGCCGGTAAAGCGGACAGGAAATGTGATCTGGCAGCTGTCAGAGGAAGATCGCCGGGGGCTGGTGCGCTTCTCCTTGAAGTTTGGCATCAGCAAATATTCGGCCCAGCTTGTCTGCCGTTTGTTTTCGGACTATATCGCTGCCTTGGGGCAGGCGTATGAGCTGGTCGATAAGTCGGTGCTGGTTACGGCGGTGTTCCTGAAGTTTGCGGAGATCAATGGCTCTGATGTTGTTTCGGTCCCTGAGATCGTCAAGTTTTTAGGCACGTCGGCAGAGGATGTATTTGCTTGCATGGATGATGTGCGGGTCCAGCTGGGGACGGTACGGTTCGATCCCAGGTACCTGACAGAGGAAGGTTTTATCCGCTCCCTGTATTGGGAATAGTATATGTGATGCCTTTTCATGGAGGTGTACGTGAATGGAAGATAAGAATCCACAGGTTCGCGTCATGTCGAATTCCGAACGAAATGATTATGATGGTGTAACCATTGATGAGAATACTGGTGCTGAAGAGGCACCGAAGCAAGATCCGTATCAGCGGATTACGTTCCACACGCTGAGCTGGAAGGATCTCCTTTTCAGCAATTCCACCTGGCTGACACGGATCGCTATCGTGTTGGTCCTGCTGGCGGTGGCAGGCATTTTCGTCTTTGCCGTCATGCCAGTGCTGCTGGTCTTGGCTGGGGTAGGCATTGTGGCATGGCTGCTGATGAATTTCATTTTTCATTGAGCATATAAAAAAGACAGGCTGTTGAGGCCTGTCTTTTCTTGTATCTGCAAGGAAAATCAGATATGGAATTTTGTTTTGATGCGTTCCACGGCGCGCAGTGTATTCTCGCGGTTGCCGAAAGCCGTGAGGCGGAAGTAGCCCTCGCCGCAGGGACCGAAGCCTGCGCCTGGCGTGCCGACGATATTGACTTCTGTGAGCAGCTTGTCGAAGAAGTCCCACGACGGCATATCATTCGGGGTCTTGAGCCAGATGTACGGAGCATTGACGCCGCCATAGGCTTTGATGCCGGCCGTCTCAAGTCCTTCGCGGATGATGCGGGCATTTTCCATGTAGTAGCCGACGAGCTCTTTGACCTGCTGCTGGCCCTCCGGCGTATAGATAGCAGCAGCGCCGCGCTGGACGATGTAGGCCGTGCCATTGAACTTCGTCGTATGGCGGCGGTTCCAGAGCTTGTTGAACTCAACAAGCGTGCCGTCAGCAGCGCGGCCCTTGACCGTCTTGGGGATGATCGTATAGCCGCAGCGCGTGCCGGTGAAGCCGGCCGTCTTTGAGAAGGAGCGGAACTCGATAGCGACCTCCTTGGCACCTTCGATCTCGTAGATGGAACGGGGAACGTCATCTTCTGTGATGTAGGCTGCGTAGGCAGCATCGAAGAGGATGACAGACTGGTTTTCCCGTGCATAGTCTACCCATTTCTTGAGCTCGGCGCGTGAAAGCGTCGTGCCCGTCGGATTGTTCGGGCAGCAGAGATAAATCATGTCAACACGCTCGGCCGGCAGGGCAGGCGCGAAGTCGTTGCTGGCGTCGCAAGGCAGGTAGGTCACGCCCTCGAAATGACCGTCTGCCTGCAACGTGCCCGTGCGGCCAGCCATGACGTTGGTGTCAAGATATACCGGATATACAGGATCCGTGATGGCGACTTTGTTGTCAAGGCCGAAGATCTCCTGGATGTTGCCGCAATCGCTCTTGGAGCCATCGCTGACGAAAATCTCATCGGAATCGATATGGATACCGCGCTGGGTATAATTATGCTCGATGATGGCATCAGTCAGGAAGGAATAGCCCTGCTCTGGGCCATAGCCGCGGAACGTATCGGCATGGGCAAGCTCATCGACGGCCTTGTGCATGGCCTCGATGCAGGCTGCTGGCAGCGGCTGGGTAACATCGCCGATGCCGAGGCGGATGATGTCTGCCTCAGGATGTGCCTCCTTGAATGCCGCAACCCGGCGTCCAATCTCGGCGAAAAGATAGCTTCCTGGCAATTTCAGATAGTTATCATTAATAGATGCCATAAATAAAACCTCCTGAAGTATGTGTTTACTAATATAACTTTTTAGCATATTATAACACATTAATATGCATTCTCAATAAATAAATCGAAATTTTTTTCTTTGCTTGATTTAGTTTGCTCTTTTGTAACTGAGTATGATTAATGATACTTAAGTTAAGATAAATGACAATAATCATTAAATAATTTTATAATAAATAGTATTTACTTATAAAATTACTTTGTAGTATAATAAGCAAGGGTTAGACCGAATGTATCACAGTTGGCACTTTTCTGAATAGTTGATAAAATATTTTTTATGGAAGCAGGAAATATGAAGGCTATGCAGAATTAGTATGCCAAGGGGGATTCGATACAATCGATCTAGATGTTGTGTCGGTCTTATCTATGGTTGAGTAGGGAGCTTGACAGTTAGGTAAGGCAATGGGCACGGAAGAGTTTTTGTGTTTATTTTTTTAGGAAGGGGAGTTTTCACTATGGAAATGCTTCTTGGTTTTCTGGTGCTGCTCGCATGCTTGATTGTTGGCGTGCGTCATGGCGGCATCGGCCTGGCTGTTGTCAGTGCTATCGGTCTTATCATTTTCACGTTCGTGTTCGGCTATCAGCCGGGCAAACCGCCGGTTGACGTAATGCTCACGATCATGGCGGTTGTTACCTGCGCCGGCTTCCTGCAGACGTCGGGTGGTCTTACGGTCATGCTGAAGTACGCAGAGAAATTCCTGCGCAGCAATCCGAAACGCATCACGCTGTATGCGCCAATCACGACTTGGCTGCTGACGATCCTCTGCGGTACGGGCCACGTTGTTTACACGATGTTCCCGATCATCTATGATATCGCCATCAAAGAGGGCATCCGTCCGGAGCGTCCGATGGCTGTTGCATCGGTTTCCTCGCAGATGGGTATCAGCGCATCGCCGGTATCGGTTGCACTGGTCGGCTTCATCGGTTTCTTCTCCGCTGCTGGCCTGCCGTACACGGTACTGAACCTGCTCATGGTTTCGATTCCGGCTACGCTGTGCGGTGTAATTGTTGCCGCTATGTACAGCTATTCCCGTGGTAAGGATCTGGAAGACGATCCGGAGTTCCAGGAACTCATCAAGGATCCGGAGGCTAAAGAGTACGTTTATGGTGATACGGAAAGTCTCATCGACAAAGATCTCCCGTCTTCGTATTATCATGCGATGTACATCTTCTTCATCGGCATCATCGTCATTGCCTTCCTGGGCAATAACCCGCAGCTCCTGCCGCATTTCCCGAATGCTAAGGGTGTCATGAAGGCCATCTCCATGACGACGGTCATCCAGATGATCATGCTGTTCATGGGTGCGATCATTCTCTTCACTTGCAAGATCAAGGCAAAAGATGTTGGCAACAGCCAGGTATTCCGTTCTGGTCTGGTTGCAGTCATCTCGGTATACGGTGTTGCCTGGATGGCAGATACGTACTTCTCCAACCATATGGCATTCCTCAAGGAAGTCCTTGGTTCGGCTGTACAGACCTATCCGTGGGCATATGCACTGATTGCCTTCTTCACTTCGAAACTCGTTAACTCGCAGGCAGCTGCTGTATCTATCGTTGTCCCGATGGCTTTGGGTATTGGCACCGATCCGGTTGTCATCATTTCCTTCATCTCGGCAATCTATGGTTACTTCTTCCTGCCGACTTATCCGTCTGACCTTGCCTGCATCGGTTTTGACCGTTCGGGTACGACGAAGATTGGTAAATACATCCTCAACCACAGCTTCATGATCCCAGGTTTGCTGGGCGTATTCACGGGCTGCTGCGTTGGTTATGTACTGGCTCATATTCTCTATTGATCGATTGCTGGATAGCAAAGAAAAAGATGACATTGAAAAATGTCATCTTTTTCTATATGAGGACTGTTGGAGGTGCAGGCTTTGATGAAGGATTATGAATTTCACTATGGACATGGAACCAAATCATTCCAACTCGATGAGGAAAAGGTACTCAAGGTCATTGAGATGCCTAAGGTGGAGCCGCTGACGGATATCTCCCAGGCAGTGCTGGATGCCATATACCATCCGATCGGCCAGCCGCCGATCGATGAGGTCATCAAACCCGGCGATACGGTGACATTCATCTGCAATGACCCGACGCGGGTTGCCAATAGCTTTGATTTCATGCCGGTGCTCGTCAATGAGCTGAATCGTCTCGGGGTGCCCGATGCCAATATGCAGATTGTCTTTTCACTGGGCACGCATCGCTTGATGACCCAGGAGGAAATGGAAGAAGGTGTGGGCAAGGAGATTGCAGGCCGTCTGAAGATGTTCAACAGCGACTGCAATGTGCCGGAGGATTTCGAGTACTTTGGCACGACGAGCCGGTTCACGCCAGTGCTGATCAATAAGCATATCTGCCACAGCGATCATGTGATCCTGACGGGAACCATCGTGCACCATTATTTCAGCGGCTATGGCGGAGGTCGCAAGGCGGTACTGCCGGGCTGTGCGGCGATGGAGACGGTCCGCAAGAACCACAGCTTCATGATGGACCCCAATGCTGGCCTGGGACGTACTGAGGGCAACCCGGTCTATGAGGATCAGATGGAGGGTGTGGCCCTTTGGGCGAAGGGGCGCAGTGTCATCCTGTTCAATGCGATCCTCGATGCAGAGCACCGTTTCCTGCGGATTTTTGCTGGCGACTATATCAAGGCACATCAGGAAGCCTGCAAGTTTGTCGATGAAGTCTATGGCGTGCCGATCGCTAAGCAGGCAGATATCACGATTGCCAGCTGCGGCGGCTATCCGAAGGACATCAATGTCTATCAGATGCAGAAGACGATGGATAACGCCGTGCTCGCGACGCGTCAGGGCGGTGTCGTCATCTTGTTGGCGGAATGCGAAGAGGGAAGCGGTAGCAAGGTCCTTGAGGATGCCTGCCGCGAGCTCAAGACGGCCGATGCAATCGAGGCCAAGCTCAAAGAGCGCTTCGTGATCGGCGCCAATAAGGCCTATGCGGTCACACGCCTCACGAAGAAGGCCCATTTCATCCTTGTGACGGGGCTTGACCGGCAGCTGGCCAAGGATATGTTGTTCGACGGTGCTGTCGACACGGTGGCAGAGGCGCTGGAGCTGGCCCGTCAGTATGTGGGCGATGATCCCCGCTACATATTGATGCCGACTGGCAGCCTGACGGTGCCGTTGTTGGCAGAATAAGCCTAAAAAATGGCTGTGACAAATCCGTTTGTCACAGCCATTTTTTAGGCTTCCTGTTTCTTTTTGAGCAGATCCTTGCAGAAGTCAATGAAGGACTGGGCAGCCTTGGAGATGTAACGATCTTTCTTCCAGGCGAGGCCGACATCGACATAGATGGGATCGGACAATGGAATAGCCTTGACACCCGGTGTGTCTTCGACTACCATATCTAAAAGGAAAGCAACACCGACGCCGCTGGCGACAAGACCCTTGAGCGTGATGACCTGGTTGGATTCCAGCACGATGTTCGGGGTGATGTTCTCGGCGCTCATCTTGGTCAGGATGGTCTGGCGCAGGAAGGAGCCTTCCTTCATCATGACGACATTCGCGTCGGCGACATCCTGTAGCGAGAGCGTCTTTTTCTTGGCGAGGGGACTGTCTTCCGGCACGCAGCAGACGACCTGGTTCTTGGACATCGGCAGCAGCTGCAGATGGTTGGAAGCACCCGAGATGATGATGATGCCGAAATCAAGCTCGTCACGTTCAAGCTGCTCGCGGATCGACATCGAACCTTCTTCGTGCATGAAGATATCGAGATGTGAGTAGCGTCGCTGGAAGCTCGAGAAGATTTTCGGGAACAGGTAAGCACCCATCATTGGTGGGATACCGATCTTGATGGTGCCTTTCTGCAGCTGTTTGTAGTCATTGACTTCGAGAACCGCATCTTGGATGTTGCGCAGGGCAAGTTCGACGCGATTCAGGAAGACCGCGCCTTCGGGCGTGAGGGACAGCTGCTTCTGGCTGCGGTCGAAGAGCTGGATGCCGAGTTCAGCCTCCAGTTTCTTGATGGCCACCGTGATGTTTGGCTGAGAGACACGGAGCCGTTCGGCAGCCCGGGTGATATTTCGCAGACGGCTGGCCATCTGGAAATATTCAAGTTGTCGTAATTCCATGTTATCGCTTCTTTCTGTATAAACTAGTCTTATTATATTTTTATTATACCATACTTTTGACAAATATATGATATGATAATGAAAATTTATCATGAAAAATAAAATTTTTTTTATCGCAGGAGCAGTAGGATTTTTACTATTCACATGGAATTATAATAGTGTATAGTAGTAGATGTAGCGAGATTTGGGATTTCATTCCAAGGAATCAACGGAAGATATTGGAAGAAATAGGAGGGCTTTTATTTTGGAAATTTCAACAGTCATAGGTGCAGTAGGCGGTCTTATCTCCGTATTCGTAGGTATGATCATCAAGGGTGCACCGATCAGCTCATTAAACAACCCGGCAGCATTCCTTATCATCATCTGCGGTACTTTCTCCTGCTTGTTTACAGCGTTCAATATGAATCAGCTGAAGAAGCTGCCTGGACTGGTCAAGATGGTTTTTTTCAAACCGGCACTTCACGAGAAGGCAGAGCTGCTGACTCTTTTCATTGAGCTTTCCCAGATTGCCCGTCGTGAAGGTATCCTGGCTTTGGAGAGCAAGGTACAGGATATTGATGATCCGTTCTTCCGGACGGGATTGAGCATGGTCATCGATGGTATGGATCCGGACTTTGTCGGCGATGTATTGGATGCGGAGCTGGCAGTCATGCAGGAGCGTCATGCCGAAGGCCGTGCGATGCTGGAGCAGGCTGGCCTGTATGCTCCGACCCTTGGTGTATTGGGCGCCGTTATCGGCCTTATCGCAGCCTTGGGTAACTTGAACGACGTCAATAAGCTGGGGCACGCAATCGCCGCAGCATTCGTTGCTACGATCCTCGGTATCTTCACCGCATACGTTGTCTATCTGCCGATGGCCAACAAGCTGAAGCTCCTGTCCAAGGCTGAGGTCAGCGAGAAGCGCATGATCATCGAGGGTATCCTTTCTCTGCAGGCCGGCGATTCGCCGACGCAGATCGAGGCGAAGCTCATGGTCTTCATTCCGCAGAGCGAGCGTGAAGGTTTGAAGAAGGAGTGATTTGATGGCTAGAAAGAAACATGCTGCGCCTCATGAGGAACATGAAGGCGAGCCGTGGCTCCTGCCGTATTCTGACCTTATGACACTCCTGTTGGCACTGTTCATCGCCCTGTTTGCTATTTCCCAGACGGACCAGAAGAAGATGTCCGAGCTGTCGCAGGCTTTCAGCTCGGCGTTCAACATGGGCGGCCCTTCGTTTTTCAGTCAGATGGGCCCAAATGCTGGCCGTCGTGCCGAGATGCCCTCCGACGAGGACAAGGGTAATCACGCGTATGTGGTAGAGAACCAGCAGCTCGAGGAGTTGCAGAAGAAAATGCAGGAATATATCGACCAGAACCAGCTGGACGATCAGCTGAGCACGGAGCTCAGCGAAGAAGGGCTTATGATCCGCATCAAGGAACGGGCCTTGTTCCCGTCGGGGTCAGCACAGCTGGTCGGTCAGGCACAGTCCATCATCCCGGTGGTAGCCGGGCTTTTAGGCTCGGTGCCGGAGCGCGTGGTCGTATCGGGACATACGGATAATGTTCCTATCAATACGGCGCAGTTCCCGTCCAACTGGGAGCTGAGCTCGACGCGTGCGATGAATTTCATGAAGGCCTTGCTGGCCAACAACCCGTCGATGAATCCGGCGCGCTTCAGCGCTATCGGCTACAGTGAGTATCGGCCGCTGGCGGACAACAAGACCGATGAGGGGCGGGCAAAGAACCGCCGTGTAGAGGTGTTCATTGCCCGCAACTACCGGTTCAATCCGGACGAGAAGTCCGGTGGCAAGACGGAGCAGCCGGATACCGGTGCGGATGGCATGCCTACCAGTGGCACGACGAATCATATCCCGTCGACATCTGGCTCGGCTGGCAGTTCGATCGCAGGAACTTCATACTGATCTCATGAATCATGACAAGTCGGCTTACGGGTCGGCTTGTTTTACTATGGAAAGGAAATTTGTTGTATAATGGTAGTTGAGGTGATGAGGCATTGATACGGGGAATTGGCACAGATATCGTTGAGGTGGCGCGGGTGGCAAAGGCAATCGCCAATCCGCGGTTCTGTGCGCGGGTCTATACGGCGGCAGAACAGCAATACTGTGAGAGCCGTGGTGCCCAACGGGCCCAAAGCTATGCCGCGCGCTTTGCGGGCAAGGAAGCTGTGCTCAAGGCGTTCGGCACCGGCCTGCGGGAAGGCACGCTGCAGGACATCGAGATCCTGCCTGATGCGCTGGGATGCCCGCAGGTCAGGCTGACCGGTCATTTTGCAGGGCTGGCACGGGAGCGGGGAATCGCTAAGGTATGGATCTCCCTGAGCCACACGAGGGAATATGCAACGGCACAATGTGTGATGGAGGAAACGACATGAAGGTATCATTGAAGGCAGAGATGCGCAATATCGATAAGCTGACGGCAGAGAAATACGGGCTGCCGGCGCTGGTGCTGATGGAGAATGCCGGGCATAGGACGGCTGAAGCAGTGGACAGACTGCTGGCAGGTGTGGCGGCAAGGAATGTCTGCGTGCTGGCTGGCAGCGGGAACAACGGCGGCGATGCCCTGGCGGCGGCGCGGCACCTGCACAATATGGGAGCGAAGCTCAAGGTCTTCCTTGCGGGGGAGATGGCGCATTTCTCGCCGGCAACAGCGGCGATGCATAAGGCGCTCAACGCGATGGGCGTGGAGATGCATGTCCTGGAGAGTGACCGCGATTGGGACCGGCTGCATTTTGCCTTGAAGTTCACGGAGGGCATCGTGGATGGTATCCTTGGTACGGGCTTTGAGGGCGAGTTGCGCAAGAAGACGCTGCGCCTGATCGAAGAAGTGAACAGTGCAGGCAAGCTGGTGCTGTCCATTGATATCCCCAGCGGCGTCGAGGCGGATACGGGCCGGGTTCCCAGCGTGGCTGTGCAGGCGGCAGCTACGCTGTCGCTGGGGCTGCCGAAGGTGGGGCAGCTGTTGAGCCCTGGCGCAGAGTTCACGGGCCAGCTGCTGGTCGATGATATCGGCATCCCTGGTGAGCTGCTGCAGGATGCGGCAATCAAGCAGGCCTTGCTCGATGATGCGATGGCGGCGGGGCTGCTGCCGCCACGCAGCCGGGCTGCCCATAAGGGCAGCTGTGGCCGCATCCTCGTGGTCGCCGGATCCCATGGCATGACGGGGGCAGCAGCACTGGCCGCTTCGTCGGCCCTGCGCGCTGGTGCTGGCATCGTGACGCTGGCTGTGCCGCAGAGCGTGCATGATATCCTGGAGACGAAGCTCACCGAGGTCATGACCGTGCCCTTGGCAGAGACGAAGGAGGGCATCCTGGGCGGCGAAGAGGCGCTGGGGCAGCTGCTCTCGCTGGCTGAATCCTATGATGCAGTCCTGATTGGGCCGGGGCTCGGGCGGGCGGCAGAAACATTGGAGCTTGTACGCCTCTTTGCTGCCCGTGTCAGCAAACCGCTGATTCTTGACGCTGATGCGATCTATGCGTTTAGCCGTCAGCCAGATGATCTGAGCCGGCTGCCGCAGGTGCCGGTACTCACGCCGCATCTCGGCGAGATGGCTGGCCTGCTGGGCGTGACGGTGCCAGAACTGCGGGAGTCCCTGCTGCCGATTGTCCGCGAGGCAGCTGCGGAGTATCAGTGTGTCTTCGTGGTCAAGAGCGAGTGCACGCTGGTCGCATATCCGGATGGGGATGCGTTCTTCACGACGAAGGGCAATGCGGGTATGGCGACAGCGGGCAGCGGCGATGTGCTGGCAGGAACGATTGCGGGGCTCATGAAGCAGACGGAAAGCGGGCTGGCCCCGCTGCTGGGTGTCTACCTCCATGGGCTCGCGGGCGACCTGGCAGCAGAGGCGAAGGGCGAGGCGCTCATCGCGTCGGATATTCGTGAGCACTTACCGGCAGCCCGGATGAAATTGCGGGAGATGCAGTATAAACAATAAACGAATGTGCGCGCAAGGAATACGGAAATAAAAAAATGATGCAGGAAGTGGATAAAAAGGCACTTTACATATTGACATCTGTATAGCTGAGGACTAGAATATAGTTACTTTGATAAAAGAAAAGGGGCATGAACATGGCAAATGTAAATGTTGACTGGGCAAATCTTGGATTCAGCTATCAGCCGATCACGAAACGTTATGTAGCAAACTACAAAGATGGCAAATGGGGCAAAGGCGGACTCACGGAGGACGCCAATGTCGTTATCAATGAGTGCGCAGGCATCCTGCAGTATTGCCAGGAAGTATTCGAAGGTCTTAAGGCATATAAGACGAAAGATGGCAAGGTCGTGACGTTCCGTCCGGACCAGAATGCCAAGCGCATGGTGGATTCGGCCAAACGCCTCGTGATGCCGCCGGTCCCGGAGGAGATGTTCCTCGAGGCTGTCGATCAGGTGGTCAAGGCGAATGCTGATTGGATCCCGCCGTATGAGACGGGCGGTGCGCTGTACCTGCGTCCGTACCTGTTCGCTACGGGCCCGGTCATCGGCGTCAAGCCGGCTGATGAATATCAGTTCCGCCTGTTCGGTACGCCGGTCGGTTCGTATTTCAAGAATGGCATCAAGCCAATCACGATCTGCGTCAGTGATTTTGACCGTGCTGCCCCGCACGGTACGGGCAACATCAAGGCTGGCCTCAACTATGCCATGAGCTTGCATCCGTATATCCTGGCCCATGAGAATGGCTATGATGAGAACATGTATCTCGATGCAGCTACGCGCACCTATGTCGAGGAGACGGGCGGCGCTAACTTCCTGTTCGTCACGAAGGACAACAAGATCGTCACGCCGAAGTCCGATTCGATCCTGCCGTCGATTACGCGCCGTTCGCTGGTGATGCTGGCAGAGAAGCTGGGCTATACGGTCGAGCATCGTCCGGTCAAGTTCACCGAGCTCAAGGATTTTGCTGAGGCTGGCCTTTGCGGCACGGCTGCCGTCATCTGTCCGGTCGGCAAAGTCGTGAACCATGGCGAGGAAATCTGCTTCCCAAGCGGCATGGAAGAAATGGGCCCGGTACTCACGAAGCTGTACCACGAGCTCCGTGGCATCCAGATGGGCACCATCGAGGCGCCGGAGGGCTGGATCCGCGAGATCAAATAAGCGCATAGAAGTTTTTGGCAAAGACCTGCTGGCTTTCAGCAGGTCTTTTCTGTTTTTTCAGTTTGTTTTAAGACTTTAGTACTAAAATTTTTTAGCGGTAACAAGGAATTCTTTATCAAGAACACGAATAGTTTTTATGATAGGGAGACAAGATAGTAAGTTAGGGAGTTTTGCGTATGCCGTTTGATATAACCATGCCGATACAATTTCATGGAATTTTGTCGACCATCGGCTGGTTCGATGTGCTCGATATTATAATTGTGGCCGTGATCCTGTATAAGATCTATGTGATGCTCAAGGACACGCGGGCCATCACGCTGGTCAAGGGCGTGCTGGTGCTGCTCGTGGTGACGCTGATCTGCAGCTGGTTTGAGCTGCATGTCATTTCGTGGCTGCTGCAAAAGACTGTGACGCTCTTGTTTGTCGCCTTGCCTATCGTGTTCCAGCCCGAGCTGCGGCGCGCACTGGAGCATCTGGGACAGGGCTCTTTCTGGGGGGCGCAGACCTTGCTCAATGATGAGCAGGCGCGCTCGGTCGTCAATGAGCTCACCAAAGCGGTCAAGCAGCTGTCGGCGACCAAGACAGGCGCGCTGCTGGTCATCGAGCGCGATATGGGCCTTAACGACATCAGTGCGACCGGCATACGCATCGAGGGCCTGATCTCGGCGGACTTCCTGCTCAATGTATTCATCGTCAATACGCCGCTGCATGATGGTGCTGCCGTGATCCGCGGCAACCGCCTGATTGCAGCAGGCTGCCTGCTGCCCCTGACCGAGAACCGGTCGCTGTCGACAGAGCTGGGCACGCGTCATCGCGCGGCCATCGGCCTGTCGGAGCAGTGCGATGCCTTGGTGGTCGTCGTCAGTGAGGAGACCGGAACGATTTCGGTGGCCGAAAATGGCCATATCATGCGTCATCTCGACATCGACACGCTGCGGGCGGTGCTCATGCCGGCCTTTGCATCACCGCAGGAAAGCATCCGGGATATGGTGCGAAATTGGAGGAAGAAGAAATGATTTCAACGTTTCGCCATATGATACAACACAATCTGGTCGCCAAAATCGTGGCCGTGGTATCGGCTATCGTGCTTTGGGGCTATGTCATGAATGACCAGAATCCGGCCATCGAGAGCAGCTTCACCGTGCAGGTGCAGCTCCGCAATGCGCCGGATGGCTATAAGATCACGCAGGGGACGCCGACGGTGAAGGTCAAGGTACGCGCCGCGCGGTCGCTGTTCGTGAACAGTTCGGCAGAGGACTTCAAGGCGTATGTTGACCTCAAGGATGCGGAAAATGGCAAGCATTCCTATAAGGTCCATGTGGAGACGCCGCAGGGCTTTGAGGTCGTCGAGGAGAATCCGGGATCGATCGATGTGACGCTGGACCGCATCATCGAGCGGCGCGTGCGGGCGACCATCAACGTCAATGGTGTCCCGGCACCAGGAGTCACGGTGGCCAAGGTGAATCAGGCCAGCTCGAAGGTAGTCATCGAGGGGCCGGAGTCAGCAGTCAATGAGGTCGACCGCGTGATCGGCTATATCGGTCTCAATGGCAATAACGACAGTGATTTTGCCTTGCAGGTACCGCTGACGCCGATCAATGTGGATGGCCGTGAGGTACAGGGCGTCACTGTGAATCCGACGTCCATGTATGTGACCGTACAGATGGCGCGCGGCCTGCGGACGAAGATCGTCACGGTCAAGCCGGCCTTGACGGGCAGCCTGAACGGTGAGCTGGAACTGGTCAGCGCCAAGGTAGACCCCGTCAAGATCGAGATTGCCGGCGATGAGGCCAAGACCAGCACGGTATCGTCCCTGTCGACAGAGCCGATATCGCTGGCTGATGTGACGAAGAATATGGATAAGACGGTCAAGCTCATCCTGCCGGATGGCGTGACCGTCACGAATCCGGACGTAGTAGTCCATCTTGTCGTCAAGGCGAAAGAAGATAAGTGAATAGATATTGGAGTGAAGGTTACAAGTGATTCGCATAAGAAACTTTCAGGTCCCATTCACCGATGCGACCTGCTTGGAGGAACTTGCAGCCAGACGCTTGAAATTACCACCGCAGGCTGTGCTTGCGGTGGTAATTGTGCGTAAGGCTGTAGATGCGCGCCGTTATCATGGGGCGCCGGTGCAGTTTGTCTACGTGCTCGATGTAGCAGTAGCAGAGCCGGAAAAGAAGGTCTTGCAGCGCCTCAAGCGCGACAAGAACGTAGAAGTGGTCAAGAGCGAAGCGGCGCCGGCGCCGGCCCTGCGCCAGTTCACGGGCAGGGAGCTGCGTCCGGTGGTGGTCGGCTTCGGCCCTGCGGGCATGTTTGCGGCGCTGACGCTGGCCAAGGCAGGCTGGCAGCCCCTCGTGCTGGAGCGTGGTCAGGATGTCGATACGCGGCAGGCTGATATCGAGCGGTTCTGGCAGGGCGGGGCGCTCAACGTGCAGTCGAATGTGCAGTTCGGTGAAGGCGGTGCCGGCACGTTCTCGGATGGCAAGCTGACGACACGCATCAACGACGTGCATATGCAGGATGTCATCGAGGCGTTCATCACAGCGGGGGCTCCTGAGGAAATCCGCTACCTGCATAAGCCGCATATCGGCACAGATCTCTTGCGCGGCATCGTCAAGAACATCCGGCAGGAAATCATCCGGCTTGGCGGGCAGGTGCGCTTTGGCGCTCAGGTTACGGATATCGAGCTCACGGCGGCCGGGGCTGTTGAGGCGCTGATCGTCAACGGCGAGGAGCGGCTGCCCGCCGCATCGGTATTCCTCGGCATCGGCCATTCGGCCCGCGATACGTATAAGATGCTGCTGGGCAAGGGCATCCGCATGGAGGCCAAGCCCTTTGCCATGGGCGTGCGCATCGAGCATCCGCAGGAGTTCATCGACAGGGCGCAGTATGGCGAGGATGCCGGTCATCCGCGCCTGCCGGTCGCTGATTACGCACTGACCTACAAGGACCCTGTGACGGGCCGTGGAGCGTACTCGTTCTGCATGTGTCCGGGCGGGCAGGTCGTCGCTGCGACGTCGGCTGAGGGACATGTCTGCACGAATGGCATGAGCAATTATAAGCGCGATTCGGGCATTGCCAACAGTGCGCTGCTGGTGCAGGTGGGCCCCGACGATTTCGGGCAGGAGGTGCTGGCGGGCATGGCCTTGCAGGATAAGCTCGAGGCACTGGCCTTCGAGCTGGGTGGACGCAACTACCATGCCCCCGTGCAGACGGTGGGCGACTTCCTGGGGGGCACGTCAGGCTCCACGCAGTTCCTGACGACGCCGACCTATCAGCCGGGGGTCAAGGCCGTGGATTTGCACGCGTTGCTGCCGGATTATATGGCGCAGACGCTCACGGGAGCTCTGCCGTGGTTTGACCGCAAGATTCCGGGCTTTGCCGACAAAGGAGCGGTCATGACGGGCATCGAGGCGCGCTCGTCGGCGCCCTGCCGTATCCGCCGCGACCGTGTGAGCTTTGTGGCTGAGGCCACGCCGGGTCTCTATCCGATGGGTGAAGGGGCAGGCTACGCAGGCGGCATCATGAGTGCGGCTGTTGACGGAATGAAAGCGGCACTTGCATTTTTAGACAAAAATGTGCATACTATTAAGAGTTGATACTAAATAGCGATTTCTTATTGCGAAATAGGAGGATATTATATTATGGCAAGATTGTTTGGTACGGATGGTGTCCGCGGTGAGGCAAATTCGGTTCTGACGCCGGAGATGGCCTATCGCCTTGGCCGTGCAGCTACGATTTATTTCGGCAAGGATTCCGAGGAGCAGCCGCTGATCCTGATTGGCCGCGACACGCGCCTTTCCGGTGAGATGTTCGAGGCGGCACTTACGGCAGGTATCTGCTCGGCTGGTGGCCGTGCGATGCTCGCCGGCATCATTCCGACGCCAGCTATCGCTTATCTGGCTCGCCGCCACAAGGCCAAAGCCGGTATCGTCATCTCGGCATCCCATAACCCGTTCCACGACAACGGCATCAAGTTCTTCGGTGGCGACGGCTACAAACTGCCGGATGCTGTCGAGGATGAGCTCGAGGTCATCGTGCATCAGCTCGAAAACGATGATAACTTTGCCCGTCCGACTGGCGACCGCATCGGTCATATCGAATACCGCACGGATCTGCTGAACCAGTACATCGAGTTTGTTGAGAGCACCTGCCAGGAGCGTTTCGATGGCATGAAGATTGTCCTTGACTGTGCAAATGGTGCAGCCTATGAGGTCATGCCGAAGGTGCTTCGTTCGCTCGGCGCGAAGGTAAAGGTCATCCATGCGCTGCCGAACGGTGTCAACATCAATGAGAACTGCGGCTCGACGCATATGGAGTCGCTGCAGAAGGCAGTCCTTGAAAATGGTGCGGACTTTGGCATTGCGCACGATGGCGATGCCGACCGCTGCCTCTGCGTGGACGAGAAAGGCCAGATTATTGATGGCGACCACATCCTCGTCATGTGCGCACAGGATATGATGAAGAAGGGCACGCTGCCGTACAACACGGTCGTGTCGACGGTCATGGCCAATATCGGTTTCCACAAGGCCATCAAAGAAGCTGGCGGACGTGTCGAGATCACGCAGGTTGGCGACCGCTATGTCCTTGAGAACATGCTCAAGAACGGCTACAAGATCGGCGGCGAGCAGTCCGGCCACATCATCTTCACGGATTACAGCACGACGGGCGACGGTCCCATCACGGCGCTGCAGGTGCTGGCTTCGGTCAAGCGCAGCGGCCGCAAGGCATCGGATCTCACGAACCTCATGACGACGTATCCGCAGCTGCTTGTCAACGTCCGCGTGGCTACGAAAGAGGGCTGGGAGGATAATGAAGCAATCAAGGCGGCCATCGATGAGGGCAACAAGGAGCTGGGCAGCGACGGCCGCATCCTCGTCCGTCCGTCCGGCACGGAGCCGCTGATCCGCGTCATGGCTGAGGGCCCGGATCAGGCACAGCTTGATGTCATCTGCCATCGCATCGCCGATGTCGTCAAGAAAGAGCAGGGCTGAAATTGACCGGTCAGAAACAGGCGCTGGTTCTGGCCAGCTTTGGCGTCAGCGATGCAGCTGCGCGTGCCGCCAGCCTTGATGCAGCGGCAGCGCTTTTGCAGCAGGAATTTCCCGCTTGGCAGGTATATCAGGCGTACACGTCGAATTTTATCCGCAAGCGTCTTGTGGCTGCGGGCGTGCAGGCCTTCAGCCTGCCGGAGCTGCTGACGCAGCTGGCAGATGCTGGCTTTGCGCGAGTGCTGGTACAGCCGTCTCACCTGACGCCTGGCGAGGAGTTTGACCACAAGGTCTGCGCGGCCGCCGATGAGGCAGCTGCGCTGTTTCCTGCGGGGCTTGCCGTCGGCCAGCCTGTGTTCGCAGAACCGGCGGACTATGGGCGCGTGCTGGATGCTGTCCTGCCGGCGCTGGGCCTTATGCCTGGGGAAGAGCTCGTGCTGTTCGGGCATGGCTCGCCGCACCGGCACAATCCGGTTTATGAGCGTCTGCAGCAGGTGGCAGATGACCGCCAGCTGCCGGTGCATGTCGGCGTGCTGGAGCCGATGGATACGCCGAACCTGGCGATGGTCAGGGAGCGCCTGCGGCAGCGCGGCAGCAGGAAGCTGCTGCTGGCCCCGCTGCTCCTCTCCGGCGGCAGCCATGTCACGCGTGATATGGCCGGCAGCAATCCGGACTCCTGGCAAAGCCAGCTCGTGGCAGCAGGCTTTGCGGTGCGGACGGATATGCGCGGCCTGGGTGAGCATCCAGCCTTCCGGGCACTCTATGCCCAGAAGGTGCGCCAGGCGCTGGCAGCAGCCAAATGGTAAAAGATAAGAGGAATTTTCGGATAACTTTCGGCTATCATATGAATTCGATATAAATATTTTTATTTTTTGAAAATTCCTCTATAATATAAATTAACCAACAGCCCCCAATATAGGCATTATCGTTTAATTTGAATGAGGTGAGTGTATGTCACATCCAGTAACAACGAATCCTTTGATCATCATGCTGATCAACATGACGGTCGTATTCCTGGTTCTGACGGTTTTGGGTCTTGTCATCAATCTGATCCACATCATCGATCCGACGAAACCGAAACAGGAAAAGCAGGAAGAGGCCGCACCAGCACCGGCAGAAGCAGCTGCTGCGCCTGTGGAAAGCGCGCCGGCAGCCGGGACGGCAGCTGCCGAGGAGGGGATTTCCCCGGAGATCGTCGCCGTCATCGCTGCAGCGATTGCCAGCTATGGCTATGGCATGGAGCAGGTTCGTGCGATTCGCCCGTTGCCGCGTGATGCTTGGAAAAATTCCGGCCGTGCACAGATGGCAAACCGGGGCTAAGGCAGGGAAGGAGGAAATATTATGGAACTTTTGAATGCATTTGCCGTTTCCCTGCAGTCGGTTTGGGCTGACAGCGGTTTTTCGGCATTCACCATGGGCAATGGCATCATGATCCTCGTGGGTCTGTTGCTGCTCTATATGGCCATTGTCAAGGAGTTTGAGCCGCTGCTCCTGGGGCCGATCGCCTTCGGCTGCGTGCTGGCAAACTTCCCGCGCACGGGCTTCTTTACGGAGCCGGGCCTTATGCAGGCTATCCACTATGGTATCGCCAATGAGATTTTCCCGCCGCTGATCTTCCTGGGCATCGGTGCGATGACGGACTTCGGCCCGCTGCTCGCCCGTCCGGTTACGCTGCTCCTGGGGGCAGCTGCACAGATCGGTGTCTTCGTCGCCCTCGTCGGCGCAATGCTCCTGGGCTTCAACGTACAGGAAGCTGGCGCTATCGGCATCATCGGTGGTGCTGATGGCCCGACGGCTATCTATCTTTCCATCCAGATGGCACCGCACCTCCTGGGCGCGATTGCCGTAGCCGCTTACTCCTACATGTCGCTGGTTCCGCTGATCCAGCCGCCGATCATGAAGCTCCTCACGACGCAGAAAGAGCGTGAGGTGGCCATGGAGCAGCTGCGCCCGGTCACGAAGTTCGAGCGTGTCTGCTTCCCAATCGTTGCTGCAATCGTCATCAGCCTGCTGCTGCCGCCAATCGCGTCGCTGCTTGGCTGCCTGATGCTCGGCAACCTGTTCCGTGAGTCCGGCGTCATGGACCGCCTCTCGGATACGGCCCAGAATTCGCTCTGCAACATCGTTACGATTTTCCTCGCAACGGGTACTGGTATGACGATGAATGCCGATGACTTCCTCGTTCCACAGACGCTCATGATCATCGGCCTTGGCCTTGTGGCTTTCATCGCTGGTACGGCTGGCGGTGTCCTGTTCGGCAAGATCATGTGCCGTGTGTCCGGCTGGAAGATCAACCCGCTGATCGGCTCGGCTGGTGTATCGGCAGTGCCGATGGCAGCACGCGTCAGCCAGGTGGTTGGCATGAAGGCAAAACCGGGCAACTACCTGCTCATGCATGCCATGGGCCCGAACGTTGCTGGCGTCATCGGTACGGCAGTAGCTGCTGGTACGATGCTGGCTATGCTCAAATAAGTTCATAGAATAGGTAAGCCCGCTGATTCAAGATATGAGTCAGCGGGCTTTTGCTTTACCGAATTGCAGGTTTCTGCGTTCTTTCTGATTTCTGCGCTTACGGACACTCTGCAATTTGAACATAAAGGTGCCAGTGCTGTCGATTGACAGGCCGTATGCATCGGTGTAAAATTTGTAAATGGACGGGTGCCGTGAGGCTTAATAGAGAAACCGGTGCGATGCCGGTACGGTCACGCCACTGTAATGCGGAGAATCTCATAATATGTCACTGGCAGTTTGCTGGGAAGGCTTGAGGTTTGATGAGGCAGAGTCAGGAGAACTGCCAGTCTGAAAATCACCGTGAAAGTGCAGGCTTTCGCACCTACGAACGATGGGGAGGGGATTCGGCGTATAGTGGAGTCCCTTCTCTGCGTGGAGAAGGCTTTTTTTATGGTGTAAACCAAGTAGCAGGTGGAGGTTATCAGAAGTATGAGCGGAATTTTTTATGGTATTGGTGTGGGCCCTGGCGATCCGGAGCTCTTGACAATCAAGGCAATCCGTGCCATCGAGAAGGTTGATGTGCTGATTGCGCCGAAGACAGAGAAGAAGGATGGCAGTGTGGCGCTTTCGATTGCCAAACCATATCTGAAGAAGGATATCGAGATTGTCTATCAGGTATTCCCGATGATCAAAGGGTTTGCCGAAAACAATACCGATGCCTGGGAGTCGAATAAGAAGGAAATCCTGGCGCTTTTGAAGGCGGGCAAGAATGTGGCTTTCCTGACGCTCGGCGATCCGATGTTTTATAGCACATACATCTATGTTTACCGCTTGCTGGAGCATGAAGATATCGAAATCCAGACAATCCCGGGCATTCCGGCATTTGCGGCAATCGGCAGCCAGATGGGGTATCCGATCGTCGAGGGCGATGATGTGCTTAGCATCGTGCCGGCAACAGCTTCGCCGGAGAAGGTCGAAAAAGCTGTACAGTCGGCCGATAATGTCGTGCTCATGAAGGTGTACAAGAATTTTGCTGAAATCACGGATATGCTGGGCCGTAACGATATGGCCAAGCAGGATGTGCTCGTAAGCCGCGCTGGTTTGCCCGATGAACGCATCATCGAGGACATCGAGGCACATAAAGAGGAAAAACTGAATTACTTATCGACTATCCTGACGCGGAAAAACTAAGCGGGATGGTTGATATATAGAAGGGAAGTTTTCTATCATGAAAAAAATCCTGTTCTTGCTTATGGCGGCACTAGTTATGCTGGCAGCGGGCTGTGGCCCGCAGCCTGCTGCCACGGACGGCAGTTCCGCCAAGGCGTATGCGGTCATTACCGATGATTTGGGCCGCGAGGTCGTGCTTCCCCAAAAGCCGAAGCGTATTGTCGTGACCTCAGCATCGTTTTTGGAGCCATTGGAGGCCGTCGATGGCGCAGCATTGGTTGTCGGCCGTCCGGATTCCAAGACCAAGATGCCGGATTACGCCAAGGAGCTCACCAGCGTCGGTAAGGTCTATCAGATTGATGCCGAGAAAGTGCTGGCCTGTGAGCCGGATCTTGTCATTGTCAATAAGGGTATGAACGAGAAGCTCGTCGATGCGCTGGAGAGCAATGGCATCCGTACTTTGGTGCTCGATATGAAGAGCTATGAGGATGTCAAGCGCGAGGTCGGCATCCTGGCGCAGGTGACGGGCGCCAAGGACAAAGGCGATAAGCTGATCGCTGACATGGATGCGAAAATCCAGTCGGTCAAGGATAAGATTCCGCAGGACAAGCGCCGCGTATCCGTCATCCATAGCACAAGCCAGGGCCTTACGGTACAGCTTGAGGGCAGCATTGCCGGATCAGTGGCGAAGATGCTGGGCTGGGAGAATGTAGCAAGTGGCACGGCACCGCTGGAGAAGAATCCCGATGCAGCGCCGTATAGTCTGGAAAATCTCGTCGCGCAGAATCCGGAGCTCATCTTTGTCACAAGCATGGGCAAGCTGGATGCCATCAAGAGCGAGATGGATGCAACGATGAAGGGCAGCCCTGCCTGGCAGTCGGTCGCGGCTGTACGTGAGGGGCGTGTCTACTATTTGCCGCAGGATCTTTTCCTGTTGAGCCCCGGCATCCATTATCCGGAGGCCGTCGAGGCGATGGCCAGATGCGTTTATCCTGAGGTGTTTGCCAAATGAAAAAAATGCCGGCTGAATCGGACCGTCTGGTAAAGCGGCGGATATCACTATTAGTGGTATTTGCCGTTTTGGCATGTCTGGGCGGCATCATCAGCATAATGAAAGGTTCCGTTCCCATTCCATTGGCAGAGATTGCCGCTGCGCTTTTAGGGGACAGTGCTGGCACCCATCAGCAGATCCTGATGAATATCCGGTTGCCACGCACTATCGTCGCGGCTTTTGTCGGCATCAATCTGTCGCTGTCGGGAGCTATCTTGCAGGCCATCATGAAAAATCCGCTGGCTGATCCGCATATCATCGGCATATCATCGGGGGCAGGGCTGGCGGGCATTGTCATCATGCTCGCACTGCCGGAACACAGCTGGCTTATCATGCCAGTGGCGTTTGCCGGAGCGATGGGAGCAGCGATGCTCATTTATCTGCTGGCCTGGAAGAACGGTATCCGGCCAATCCGCATCATCCTGGCGGGTGTCGCTGTGTCAGCCTTTTTCGGCGCAGGGATTTCGGCGATGATGATTTTTTACAGTGACAGGGTCCATAGTGCGCTGATGTGGATGGTCGGCGGACTGTCGGCGCGCAGCTGGCCGCATGTCGAGCTGCTTTGGCCCTATACGCTGGCCGGGCTGGTGCTGGCGCTGGTACTCGCGCGGCAGCTCAATATTCTCCAGCTCGGGGATGAGCTGGCCCGCGGTCTTGGCCTGTCCGTGGAACGGACGCGGCTTTTGGCGACGGCGGTCGCGGCATTGCTCGCGGCAAGTGCCGTGTCAGTGGTCGGTCTATTGGGATTTGTCGGCCTTATTGTCCCCCATGCTGCGCGGCTGCTGGTGGGCTCGGACTATCGCTTCCTGCTGCCGGCAGCTGCTCTTTTAGGCGCAGCGGTCGTGATGTTTAGCGATACGTTTGCGCGCACGGCCTTTGCACCGGTAGAGCTGCCTGTTGGTATCATCATGGCAGTGCTCGGCGCGCCGTTCTTCCTGTTCCTGCTCAGAAGGGAGCTTTGATATGACACTTTCCATCAACAATCTGAGCGTCAGGATTGCGCATAAGGACATCCTGCATGATTTATCGATTGACTTTGCGGCAGGAAAGCGCACGGCAATCATCGGACCGAATGGGGCGGGCAAGTCGACGCTGCTGAAGACGGCGGCGGGACTGCGCACGGACTATACGGGCAGCGTCCAGCTCGATGCGGTGGATATCCGCAGGCTTTCACGGCGGGATATCGCGCGCAGGCTGGCCATCCTGCCGCAAGGCGCGACGGCACCGCCTGATACGACCGTGCAGCAGCTGGTAGACTATGGGCGCTTTCCGTATCGCAGCTGGTTTCGTGCCAGCGATGCCAAGGCAGATCGCGAGGCGGTCGAGTGGGCGATGGCAGTCACGCATACGGAGCAATTCGCGGCGCGTCAGGTACAGACGTTATCGGGCGGTGAGCGGCAGCGGGCGTTTCTGGCGATGGCGCTTGCCCAGCAGCCAGAGATCCTGCTGCTTGACGAGCCAACGACGTATCTCGATATTGCCCATCAGCTGGAGGTCATGGACATAGTCGCTAAAATCAATCGCGATTATGGCATGACTGTCATCATGGTGCTGCACGATATCAACCACGCGCTCCAGTATGCTGATGAGATTGCCGTATTGACCGGTCATCACATAGCAGCGCAGGGGCGGCCACAGGACATCCTGACCGTGGACATGCTGGCTGAAGTCTTCCATGTGAAGGCCGATGTTTTCGTGAATAGTCAGGGAGCGGCGGTGTTATCGCCGGTGGGCCTGGTGAGAGATTGACGGCCTGTGCCATATATATAGAAGCGAATAATCGGATCCCCGCTGTTTTGTGCGTGTTTGCGCCCAGAACAGCGGGGATTTTGTATTGATGAGAATTTAATGAAAAGAAAATGAAAAAATGTCTCAAATATAAATGATAATCCTTGACAATTGAAGATGATATGAGTTATCATACTCAAAGATAAACAATATCATTATCAGCAAGGCCAATATGCCTGGCTGTGGAAGTTTATGGGGAGGTTTTTGATTTGACTTTGAAAGATGGCAAAACTGGCATGACGCTGAAAATCCAGCAGATTGGCGACAGTGAGCTGAAGGAACGCCTTATGACCATGGGGCTCACGCCGGGAACCAAGGTAAAGGTCCTGCGTTCGGCACCGCTGGGCGATCCCATCGCGATTGGTGTCCGCTCCTACAATCTGGCACTTCGCCGCGCGGATGCGGAGAAGGTTACGGTAGAGCAGGTCGGCTGAGTTTGACCCGTCAATTGACCAGTCAAATAGGAAGTTCAAAGGAGACGATTGATACAAAATGGCAACATTAGCAGTAGCACTGACCGGTAACCCGAATACCGGTAAATCGACGATATTCAATGAGCTCACAGGTGCCCGCCAGAAAATCGGTAACTGGCCGGGCGTCACGGTCGACAAGAAGGTTGGTTACACCCGCCACAATGACCGTGCGATTTCCATCGTTGACCTGCCGGGAACGTACAGCGTCAACGCACGCTCCCCGGAGGAGAAAATCGTCATCGATTATCTCACGACCAATAAACTTGACCTCGTCATGGACGTTGTCGACAGCTCGAACATCGAGCGTAATCTGTTCCTGACGGTACAGCTGCTCGAAAAAGGCATTTCTCTCCTGATTGACCTCAATATGCAGGATGATGCGGAGCGCCGCGGCATCAAGATCGACTGCCGCAAGCTCGAGGATGCTCTGGGAATGCCGGTCGTCCAGACTGTTGGCCGCAGCAGCAAGAGCACGAAAAAGCTGCTCGATGTATTCACGTCGACGGTCATGGCAAACTATGAGCCGAGCCAGCTCGTCAAAGATCATATCCTCAAGGTGCAGGAAATCGAGGCCAGCAACAAGACGGCTGATGCCAAGCAGGAAGCAATCATCGAAGCGCGTTATGCTTTGATCGATCAGGTCATGGCGGAGGCAGTCACGGTCAAGAACATGGGCGCCACGTTCTCGGAGAAGGTTGATCGCGTCCTGGCCAATGGCGTTCTGGCTTTACCACTCTTTTTAGCTATCATGTATGCTGTTTTCCAGATTACTTTTGAGTGGATTGGCCAGCCGATTGCTGATGGTCTTGACTCGCTGATCAATGAGGATTTCCTCGAATTTGCAACGGACACGCTGACGGATGCCGGTGTTGCTGAGTGGATGGTATCGCTGATCTGCGATGGCATCATCGGTGGTGTTGGCGCCGTGCTGACCTTCGTACCGCTGATCTTCGTGCTGTTCTTCTGCCTGTCGTTCCTCGATGGTACGGGCTATATGGCGCGTATCGCCTTCATCATGGACCCGATCATGCGCCGCTGCGGCCTTACGGGCAAAGGCATCATGCCGCTGATGATGGGCTTTGGCTGCGGTGTTCCGGCAGTCATGGGTGCTAGAGCACTCGATTCGGAGAAAGACCGCATGGTTTCGATTCTCGTTACGCCGTTCTTGACTTGCGGCGCCAAGCTGCCAATCATGGCACTGTTTGCGGCGATGTTCTTCCCTGATAATGCGGCTAATATCGTTTTCTCCATGTACATCATCGGTGTGGTCATGGCAATCGTAGCGGCCAAGGGCCTTGGCTCCACGTTGTTCAAGGATAAGGGCTCGACGTTCCTGTTGGAGCTTCCGCCGTACCGTATGCCGGATATGAAATCTGTACTGCTTGAGACCTGGGATAAAGGTAAAGGGTATCTCGTAAAAGCTGGTACGATTATCTTTGCTGCTTCGGTCCTGCTCTGGGTTATGTCGAACTACAACTTCGAGGGCCCGTGCGAGATCGACGAGTCGATTCTTGCTACGCTGGGCGGCTGGATGTCGACGCTGTTCGTATTCCATGGCTTTGATACCTGGGAGTCTGGTGCAGCCCTTCTGTCGGGCATCATGGCTAAAGAGACCGTTGTCGCAACCATCGGTGTCCTCTATGGCGCTGCCGATGTATCGACGGAGGCAGCTGATGCTGTTGAGTCGGCTGGCACGATGCTCGATACGGGCATGGCTACGAGCTTCACGGCTTTGTCGGCTTTTGCCTTCATGATTTTCTCCCAGCTCTATACGCCGTGTGTCACGGCTCTTGGTACGATCAAGAAAGAGGCTGGCGGCTGGAAATGGATGGCATTCTCGGCTGTCTATATGTTCGTGATTGCCTGGGCTGTATCGCTCGTGGTTTACCAGGGCGGCCGTCTGCTGGGCTTTTGATGGATAACTACTCCATATAACAGGTACCGGAATTTCGACTAGGAGGGATAGATATGGCAACCTATATTGTCGGCGCGGTTTTGGCCGTAGCGCTGTACTTCGCCGTTCGTCACGTGTACCGCAATTTCCGTGATGGCAAGGAAGACTGCTGCGGCAGCTCGGATTGCAGCTGCTGCTCGGGATGCCATTCCCTGACGGATAAGAAATAAGCGGATAACAAAAGAGGAGCCCGGGACATTTCGTCCCAGGCTCCTCTTTGTTGTTCAACGGAGGCGGCGGTAGAGCTCGCTGGCCTGGATCAACAGACTATGCGGCAGGATTGAAGCGAAGATGCGGTGCAGGAAAGAGATGGCATCCGGCGTGCAGACTTTGATATGATTGCGGGCGGCGCGCAGCGAGCGCTCGGCAATCTCGGCCTGCGTGCTGGCAAACGGCAGGCTGTGGAAAAGGCCCTGCCGGTCAGTCTTGCGGGCCTCAGTGACGAACTCTGTATCTTTGATCCAGTACGGGCAGACCGCCGTGACATCGATATGCTGTGGTGCAAGTTCCTGCCCGAGTGCACGGCTGTAGCTCAACAGGAAGGCTTTGCTGGCTGCATAAGCCGTGAGAAAAGGAATCGGCTGGAAGGCGGCACAAGAACAGATCTCAAGGATATGACTGCCCGCTGACATAAAGGGCAGAGCAAGCTGCGTCAGCGTGACAGCTGCACGGCAGTTGAGATCGACCAGGCGGGCGGTCGTAGCGGTATCGATTTCCGAGCAGCTGCCGATGCGGCCAAAACCGGCGGCATTGATCAGCCAGCGGACTTCAAGCCCTGTATTTGCCGCCAGCTGTTTTTCGATGCGGGCAAAGCTGTCCGGCTCTGTGAGATCCAAGGGGAACAGGCGGCAGGCCTTCGGGGCCAGCTCTTCCTTGAGGGCCGTAAGCCGCTCCTCGCGGCGGGCAATCAGCCAAAATTCTTCGATGGAGTCATCCTGGGCGAGCTGGCGGGCGTACTCACGGCCAAGTCCGCTGGAGGCGCCGGTAATGATTGCAATATTCATGCGTACAGTCCTTTCGTGTTTTCTAATCTCCATTATAGCGTAAATTCAGCCAGAATTCAGTAAATCGTTTTAGAATTAGGACAGTTACAGCAGGAGAACAAAATCTTTTGCCGAAGAGTAACCAGGTAAGCAGGATACATGCTTGCCGGACAATTAAATTATGGGAGGTTACAGTATGAGGATCAGCAAAGTGAGAAACATGTCAAAGTCGTTGTTCTGGGGCGACAGACCTTTACCTGAGGACTCCGAGATGAAAGGGGTGATTGAGACGGATAATGGCAGGACAGGAATCCTGCTGAGGCTCAAGAATGGACTGTACGTGCTGGGGATGGCTGGCAGCCTCTCAAAACTGAATCAGGATAAGATTCGTCGCAAGCTCAAGGAAGCATAAGACGATAGATAGAGACAAAAGTGCTGATGCACAAGTGAGGATTCACTGTGCATCAGCACTTTTTTTATTTTAATCGAAATGCCATGCTGCTCTCAGAATTTTCTTGGTATGCAGTAGTACGATAGGAAGGTGATAAATGCTTTCACTTATGATAGATACGATTTCCGGGAGGAAGACATGAGTAATGTAAATAAACCATCCATCTATGATCCATGCGTAATGCTGCATGACCGCAAGACGGTCTTTTCACGAAAGACTGTCCTGGACGGCAAGGTTTCGCTGGTCATGCCCGAGGATTTTATCCTGCTTGATGAGGCCACTAGGCGTAAGCTCTATGCGGTAAGCGATGCACCCGGCGAGCTTTATAGCAACGAGCAGGGCTGCTTTGTCGTGGGGCTCAAGCTGACCGGGACGCGGCTTGCAGATGCGCAGCTCGATGCAGGCATGGACATCATGAAAAAAGTATTTCCCTATAGCGCCCATAACGCCCAGCTGCTGTCGGCAAAAATCATGCAGGCCCAGAATGCTCCGCTGGGCGTTTTGGCGTATGCGCATGAGACGCTTTTGGAGAAGGTCTATCAGATTATGTTCCTGAGTTCGCTGGGTGGGCACATGCTTGTCGGCAGTCTGCATTTCTCGCTCAAGGACAGCGAGTGGATGGTGCCGCTGGCGGAGGAAATCATCGGCTCCTATTGTGATCTGACGAAGAAAGAAGGCGGCAAGGAATGAGCACCCAGCATACCAATATCAAGGTGGAGGGAATTGACTTTGCGCGGATTCTGCAGGTGACCATCCACCATGAGCCGAATGAGCATGGCACGGCGCGCGTGGTGGGCGAGGTGCCTGCGGAGCTGGGCCAGCGGTATATCACGCGGGCCGAGGACAGCAGGGAACTGAAAATCGTGAGCGGCAATGCGGAGAAGGTGACGTTCTTTGACGGCATCGTTACCTCGCTACAAGTCAAGCAGCAGGCAGAGTACTGCCAGCTCGTGGCAGAGGCTATGGACAAGAGCTATCAGCTGGATATCCGCAAGTGTTCGTGCAGCTATCAGAATACGGGCAAAGGGTACGGTGATATTTTGCAGCAGGCCTATGGGGAGGCAGGTACCCTGCAGGTGACGGGCAGTGACCAGGCTATCGGCGGCTTGATCCTGCAGCTGGATGAAACCAACTGGGCGTTCACCAAACGCATGGCGTCGCGGTTCAACGTGCCGGTCGTCGCAGACATCACAGCCGCAAGGCCCTTGGTATACTTTGGCCTGCCGGCGCCGCGCCGGACGCTGTCCATCGATACGGCCAGCTGCAGCTATGGACGCTCGGAGAAGAATTTCCAACGCGTCAGCCAGAACTATCTGGCGGATGGCAACAAAGTCATGCGTCAGGACTTTGCGGCGCTGACGGTGCGCTCTTACGACTATGGGCAGATTGGGGACAAGGTCGAGCTGGGCGGCAAGGAATACCGCATCCGCACGGTGGATGCCGAGCTTTCAGACGGCCTGATGCAGATGACGTACTCGCTGACCGGGGAGACGGGCTTCGTAGCGCCTGTGCAGAAGAATACCAACTGCGCTGGCCGTGTGCTAAAGGCACAGGTCAAGGCGGTAAAGCGCGACCAGATACAGGCGCATCTCTTTGAGATCGATCCAGAGTATGACAGCGGCGGTGACTGGTGGTTCCCGTACTCGACGGCGTATTCCAGCAGTGACGGCAGTGGCTGGTATGTCATGCCGGAAAAGGATGACTATGTGCGCATCATGTTTCCCTCCAAGAATGAGACAGAGGCCTTTGCCGCCAGCTCCATCAACGCCTCGCCGCCGGCGAACACGCGCAATAAGAGCTTCAAGGCACCGGGCGGCAAGGAGATCCTATTGACCGATGACGGCATTTACATCATGTGCCAGCATCAGAGCATCTTTATCGACCTCACACAGGGGGATGGCATCAAGATCGTTTCTTCCCAGGATATCCATGTGTCGTCAGATGCCAATGTCACGCTCAATGCGGAGAAAAAACTGACGCTGCTGGCCAAGGAGGGGATTACCCTGCAGGCAGGCGACTCGAAACTGGCCATGAAGAAAGACCAGGTCGTGCTAGGGGCCAAGAATGTCATCATAACCTGAGGAGGAGCAAGGCAATGTTTTCTTCGCTGGAAGAATATAAAAAGGAATCCTATGACGATAGCGAGCGGCAGATGCTGCAGGCGATGAATCAATGGCTCGGGGACAGCGAGGCAAAGTGCAGGCAGAAATGGCAGGCGGCCATGACGGATATTTTGCATCAGGCAGCAGCCGTGCAGCAGCAGGCAAAACAGGTGGGCAAAAGCCTGCCCTGCCGCTACCTGACCTGTTCGTTGCTATATAGCTCTATCTATCTGGAAAAACCCCAGGTACGCGTGGAGTTCTTTGGCGATGAGGCCTGGTATTCGCATGATCCATGGCTGACGGCGTCAATCGATGTCAGTGAACTGCTGGTGCATTGGACGCCGTTTGTGCAGCAGGCACTGGCTAAGGAGGGCTGGATTGCCCGCTATTATTCCGCTGCGGCGATACAGCGGTTGTTTCCGCAGACCATCGAAAAGGTGGTATATCTATTGACCCGTCACTGGCACTATTGGGCAAGAGAACTTTTGCTACAGGGGAAGCTGGCGGAGCTGGAACGGCCGGAGAATTTCGAGCTGTCTTTAGGCCAGTACCGTGGCTGGCAGGAGCCGCTATACCGCACCGTGCCAGTGCAGGATATTTTCCTGCATGGGGCCAAAAGCCTGGTGGCTGTGGACTTCCGCCGGTGCATCTACCGCGGCCGGGAAATCCGCCAGGAGGACTTGACCGAGGCAAGATTCTGGGAATGCCGCTGGGAGACGGTACAGTTGGAGCAGGTGAATCTGACGGATGCTCTTTTCGTGGGCTGCCGGTTTTATCATGTAACGTTTACGGACTGCTATCTGGCTGCGGTGCGGTTTGAGGACTGTCAGTTCTACAGCTGCACCTTTACGGGCTGTGATGCCAATCCGGAGTCGAAGGCGCTGCCTTTGGTACGGCTATATCCAGGGGCACGTTGGCAGCAGTGCCAGTGGAAAAAATGCGTGTTTGACCGGTGTGACTTGCAGTGGGCGCGGTTCAGCGATGATTGGCAGGATGAGGTAACCCTGCGCGAGTGCCAGTTTGAGCAGGCAGGATTTATCCAGGTAGAACAGGAGGCAGAGGATGATTGAACCGTGGTATTGGCTGCAAGAGGATACGTCTGTCCATCATGTGATACAGGCAACGGAACTTACGGGCAGGAAATATCCGCCCATCATGCGGGGCGATTGCTTTCTGCGCCTGGAGGATACGGTCACGCATTATGCGCGCAAAGAACCGATGTTTATGCCCGACTTCCTGTTTGCACCGACTTTTATGCTGGAAAATGCAATGTTTGAACTATGGCAGCAGCTCCAGCCTGAGCTGCGCGGCAAGTCGGTGCAGTTTTTTGAGGAGCAGAACCGGTTGGATGCGCCGATGCCGCTTTACTGGGTGCCGTTTTTGCCTTCCGAGGAAGATGCCTTGCATGCGGAGACCAAGCAGGAACTGGGGCGGGTGGTTACGCCCATCCTGCGGCGCGAGAAACTCGCCAACCGGCACTTCCTGCATATCACGCTGGCGGGCGGCCAGCTATGGCTGGCCTCGCTGACCGCCGTGGAGGCCATTCTGCGTCAGGGGGCAATGGGGCTGACAATTACTTCTGTAGAAAGCAGGTGAAAAAATGGCTGAGGAATATATGACGGCGTATCACTTTACCAAGTGCGACAAAGGCTCGCGGGAGGAGTACATCAACCTGCCCGTCGATCACGGCGTGATTTCCATGACGACAGGCTATCCGCTGCTCAATGCGAACGACCATAGATACGAGGGCGAGAACAAGAATATCCGTGGCTACTGCTCCTGCAAGGTAATCGGCCAATGCCGGCCGCTGACCCCAAAGGTATGGGAATCGACGGCTAAGAAGCATTTGATTGAAGGGGCCCCGGCGCTGACCGAAAACAGCAAGCTCAAATGCATGTACGGTGGCACCATATCGTTCTGCGACCCGCCAGCAGACGTACAGAAGAAAATGCAGGAACAGGAAGACGCCGAGAAAAAAGCGCAGGAACTGCAAGAAGCACAGGAAAACTCAAACTCCAGCTATATGGGCGAAGACGGCATGGGGGTTTCTATGGACTCGGATACTGGTGAGTGGGAAGACAATGATAGAACTGGTACGGGACATGCGGATTTTGTCAAAGAATCGTTGAAAAAAATGATAGGAATGGGGCTGGCGCCTAAACCTGAAGAAATGACAGGCGATTATTGTGTGGCAACAGTTGGTGCTAATGTATTTGGCAATGTTTCTGCTGGTGTGGGAGTTATCTATGATCGTAAGGGGAACATATATGATTTGGGTGAGGTATCGGTAGGACGTGGGCTGTCATTGGGGAGAGTGCAGATATCGGCTGGTGAAGGGAATGTGCCGGTATTAAAAAATAATAGTAGTAGTGAAAAGTATATAGATGCAATAAGTGGAGTATCAGTAGGAATAGACCAATCAAATGGTTTACAAGTAGGAATTTCAGGAACACTGCCAAGGGGGCCTGAAAGTAGTGAAATAAAGCTGTCTGTACCAAGTATTGGAGTTAATGGTAGTCTTAGAGAAGTTGTTTGTATTGGTAATTTATATGAAAAAACGAATTACGAGAATGTAATACCTAGTGATAGGTAAATATATGGAGGGAAAATGAAATATATTGTAATTGTTTTTTTGTTTGTAGCTTTGACAGGAATAGGACAAGTGTTTATGAATCATGATATATATGATTCACGTAAACAGGAAGAAAGAGTTGTGTTCCAAGAATGTGCAATACCGCCTGATGCGATAGAAGTAGGCGATAAGAGTTATGAAAAGTACAAAACTATCGCGATAATAAAGAAATATAAAGTCAGTCAAGCGGAAGAGCAAATAGAAAAATATTATCAAGAGAAATTAACATCGACAGGATGGGAACGGATAGAAAATAAAGATGGTGTTCACTATCGACGGGATAATTTGGCTATTTTTATAGAATATGACATGCCATTTGTGGAAGTTAGTTTATTGTATGTTGGTGCTGATAAGGGATTGTAATGATTAGTATAAGAGTATCAAAATATGACTTGAAATATCGGGATGAAAACGGGTTTTACCAGCGAGAGGAATGGATATCGTACTATGACATTGGTAGAGAGTTTTTGGGCGAGGTGCTGACGGAGGAACAGTATCTGGCAGTTGAAAATAGCTACTTGAATGTTATTAGGATGCTATATGAAATATATCCTTCGATGGTTTTGCATATAAATGGTTTGGAACTTTTTGATGAAGATGATGATAGATGGCATGAAAATGATGTGATTACCAAGGAGAAAGTGGACAAACTGGCAAGAGCTGTTCTAAGAGAAGAATTATGGTGCAAATTAATCGATGAAAATGTCGAGGTGCACTTTGGATATGATTATTATATGTATATCGTGTTTAAAACAAATTATTCCATCCGTACAGTGATTAATTTCTTGAAATATATTCGACGGAATAATTTGTTTGTCGAAAAAAGAGATGTTGTTTATTTAGATTAAGGATTGGTACGAATGTGAAATATGTCATAATGCTAATATTCATGCTGTTTATATTTGAAGGTATAGGCTCGAGATGTTTCTTGTATGATGAAACTGATTATGGATATGTAGTGTCAAAAATAAAGAAATTAAGGAATTGATTAAAATGAAATATATAGGCATATTTGCGTTTGTGATTTTTGTTTTATGGGGGATGGGAATAGTAGTTTCGCATCATGATGAGTATGAAACACGTAAGCAAGAGGAGTGGAGAGTATTTAAAGAAGTTGCGGTTCCGCCAAATGCCGCGGAAATAACTGATAGGAGCTTTGAAAAGTTCAAAACAGTTGTTATTGTAAAAGAATATCAAGTAGAAACGACAAAAGATGTGTTAGAAAGGCATTATCAAGAAAAACTAGAATCTGCTGGCTGGCAACATGTTGATATGGAAGAGGGGGCGGGATATAAAAGTGGCGACTTTTTGATTCACATTTATCCTGAATTGCCAAAGGTTATTGTTTGGTTTATGTATGATGGTGATGATAAAGGCATATAGACAAAGTGATATTTGATTGAGTTGGAAAAGAAATGTGGCGTATTGATTTAGCTTGGTAAATGTGAAAGAAGGTTCATTATGGAGCAAACTCCGTTGGGGTGGGTTAGGCTTTCAGGTATTTCGTATCGGAGAATTGAGGAGTTAGAGATTTGCGAGCAGGCGGGGCAGCATGGCAAGTGCCGGCTGCTTTTGTGCATGGACGAAGCGTTTGGGAATCAGGATGTTTTGCGTTTAGAGCAGCAAGCGGTAACGGTCACTGCTGGGGAGGCGGTGCTTTTTCATGGTGTCATCGTCAGCTGCCAGTTGACCAGTCAAGCGGGGGAGAATCGCTTGCTGCTGGTCTTGTACACGAGCTCGTATCTGCTCGATATCGGGAAGAAGTCGCGTACCTTCCAGTCGGAGAGCAAGACGCTGGGCAGCATTGCAGGCAACATCGCTGCGCCGTATAAAGCCGACGTGCAGGTGCAGGCAGATGAAACCGTGTCCCGTCTGGTCTATCAGGAAGAGCAGACGGATTGGGAGTTCCTGTGCCGCTTGGCGGAGAGCACAGGCCGCTATACCTTTGCGGATGCCAAGAGCTGCGGGATACGGATCAGTCTGGGCTATATCCCCTTCCGGCAGAGGGAGCTGTCTATCGAAGATCATGTTCTGGGCAAGCAGGTGCTGCTGGGAAAATGCAGCAGCGTAAAGCATAATATCGATGATTTTACCGCGCCATGCTACTATACGGTAACGACGATTGATTCGCCAGATTTGACGCTGGGGGCAGGCTATGGCATCAAAAATGGCCCGCGCGATCAAATCGTCATGCGCAGTCATATCGAGGCCTTGGCAGGAATGCTCGTCAACCATTTGGAGGTCGTCAATAAAGAAGGCTGCCGTGTGACGGCCGACGAGCAGCAACGGGATGCACAGCGGGGAAGGTACCTGGGCGGCAGGATTCTAGCCGTGGATGGCACGAACGTCAAGGTGCATTTCGATGTGGATGCAGAGCAGGCTGAGGAGGAGGCCTGCTGGATTCCCTATGAGAATGTTGTCAATAACTATATGTACTCTATGCCCGATGTGGGCGATAAGGTATTTGTCTACTTTGAGGAAAATGGCAAAAAAATGGCGCAGGGCAGCCATCGCAGCTCTACAGAGGGCAATAGCGACTACGATACGCCGGAGAACCGCTCGCTGACGAGTACGAACAATTTGCTGCAATTCCAGCCAGGCAGTGTCATCCTGCAAGCTGGCCGTCAGGGCGTCAATACATCGGAAATCGATATGAGTGATGCAGCGGGTATAAGCATTCACTCGACGCAGGACATTAGCTTTTGGGCCGACCGCGATATCACGGTACAGGCAGCGCAAAGCAAGACGCCGGAGCAGCACGGGCAGCCAGCTGCAGACTATGAGCAGGGCATGGCAGACTATACGGCTCATGGCGGGGACAATATCCCCGTCGATATGGGCAGTGATGCCGAAATCGGTGCCGACGTCGATGCGCTGAAAGCCAGCAGTGCCGCTGCTGAGCCGGTCGTGGCCTCTGGGCAGGCGCAGGCATGTGATGCCGCTACGGGTACGACACATGCTGCGGCTGAACCAAGTCCCGAGGCAGCCGATACTCCCGCTGCTGGCATCATCCAGGCGACAGGCAAGGACGCCGTGGCTATGCAGGTTGGCGCGAGCAGCATCGTGATTGCTAAGGACGGCGTCATCGAAATCAATACGCCGGTATTCGAGCAGAGTGGCTATATCAAAGGCGCGCATGAGATCGCCGCTGACCATATGGATGCGGAGCAGGCGAATCAAGTTGCTTTAGATGTCGGGAAGGAATTGCTGTGGGCTGGTGCCAGTATGATTCCGGTAGTAGGCAATCTTATGAGTGTTTATGATGCCTATCAGGATATAAAAAAAGGTGATTGGGCAATGGCTGCATTGGACGCCTTTTGTGCTATCCCGGGACCGGGCAATATGGCCAAGGGCCTTAAGGCTGGTGCGAAGGGACTCAAGGCCGCAGAAAAATTCGGCAAGGTCGGCAAAGCTGCGGTGAAAGTAGGCGAAGGGCTTGTCAAAGCTGCCGAAGTGATGAATAAGGTCGATGATGCGGTCAAGGGGATTTTGAAAAGCGTTGAACATGTCATGAAGGGAGCCGAGGGAATTGTTGTTGACACTGGTAAACTGATGGAAAGAGCTGCGGATGATGTGTTGAAATCAGTAAAAGATGCGGTCAAATCTATGCCAGGAGCTGGGAAATTGCGAGGGGCATTGGAAGGTGGAAAGGTAGCAAAGGCCGCCAAGTCAGCGTGGAACGGCGTGAAAAAAGGAGCCGGGAAAGTGTGGAATGGAACCAAGGCAATAGCTAAAAAGGTGGGGGGCGACCCTGTTGATTTGGTTACTGGCAGCTTTGTTTTAGAAATGACCGATATGGTGCTCAAAGATCTCGGCGAGGATTTCGTCCTGACCCGCTGCTACGAGTCGCTATATGAGAATAAAGGCCAGCATCTCGGCAGCCGTTGGCTGATAAATGTCGGCATGTGCCTGTCAAGAAGCGATGAGCATATTACCGTGCTGATGCCTGATCTGCATCTGGAGAAGTTCCGTTGTCAGGCGGATGGCAGCTGGCAGAATCAGCGCGGCGGCAGTGAGGCCCTGCAGCTGACAGAGACTGAGGCGGGATATCAGCTGGCTGTTCCTGCCAAGCGCAAACGCTATACCTTTGATGAAAAGGGCAGGCTGATGTCGATGCAGACGAATCAGCAGGCACCGGTGACCATCAGCTATCGGGGCGATTTTATCGACCATATCACGCTGGCTTGCGGGCAGGAAGTCCAGTTTACCTATGCGCAGGATAAGATACATACCATAAAAGATCCCTTGGGGCGCGTGCTCCGCTATGAATACGCTGGCGATTTGCTGACGAAGGTCAGCTATTCCGAGTGGGGCAGTTTTGTTTATACCTACGATGATGCCGGGCGGATTCTGACGGTAACGGATCTTAATGGCAAGACGTATGTAAAAAACACCTATGACCGCGATGGCCGCGTGACGCGTCAGGCCATGATAACGGGCGGTGAGTATGTCTATTTCTACGACCCGCAGAACCGGCAGAATACCTATACTGAGGTGCATACGGGCCAGCGGCTGACCATCCACTATAACCGGCAGCAGCTCGTGGAGGCCATCGATTATCCCGATGGTACGACTGAGGCCTTTGGCTACGATGCCTGGGAGAACCAGATTTATCAGAAAGACCGTCTGGGCCGTGAGACGCGGCGTGCGTACAATGCGCAGGGACAGCTGCTCAAGGAGGAACGTCCGGATGGCCTGATTACGACATATACCTATGGCGAACAGGGAGAGTGCCTGCATATAAAGGATAATCTGGGCGGGGAAATCTGCTGCCGCTATACGAAGCAGGGCTGGCTGGAAGAGAAGCGCACGAAGCAGTCGGCCGGCAGCTGGCAGGTGGAAAGCTACACATACGACTATAGGGGACGTATGGGCAGCAAAAAGATAAACGGTCAGGAAACGATCTATGAGTATCAGGATAGCCTGCCTGTGCCGTATGTCATGGTGACGCCCTGCGGCGATGAATTCCGCTATGAGTATGATGCCGTCAATCGGCTGATGGCAATCCAAAGCAAATTCGGTGAGCGCAGTTTCGGCTATGATATATTTGACCATATCGTAGCAGATATCGATGCGCTGGGGAATAGCTACGAGGCAGTTTACGACCTGATGGGGAATCTGTGTCGGGAATACAGTCCCAATGAAAATGCCCGCAAGGATTCGCGCTGCTGGCGCTATGCCTATGACGGCATGGATAACCCCATCCGCACGGAAAGTCCGCTGGGGATTGTTTATATCAAAGAATATGACGGCGAAAGCCGCCTGACCAAAGAGATCCATCCGGAATCCTGGGACGAGGAAACAAAGACTGGGGCTGGCACCACCTATGACTACGATGCCGATGGCCGCAAAATTCGTACCCACTATCCCGATGGTGGCGTGGAACGGCTTTTCTACGATGCGGCAGGGAACCTCATCAAAAAGGTAACGCCGAATCACTATGACGCGCAAACAGATGATGGCGCCGGTATCACCTATACGTATGATGCAGGCAACAACCGTACCTCCGTGACCGATGCGGATGGCAATCGCATCGAGGTATCCCGCTATGATGCCAAAGGCCGCTGTATCTACCAGCAGGATGCCGGCCAGCTTGCCGCAAGCCGGGAGGGCATGGTCTATGCTACGACGTATCGCTATGACTTAGCCGGCAACAAGCTGGAGGAGCGCAAAGCCGTAGCCGAAAAAGACGGTGCCATCCAGTACAGCCTGCGGCGCTGGCTCTATGATGCGAACAACAACATCACGGAGGAAAAGACCTGGCTGACGCCCCAAAGCGAAACAAGTGCCAGCGGTTTGACGCGGACTATCCGGAAGGAATACGACGCGCAGAACCGGCTGGTTCGCGTGACCGACAACCTTGGCGCGGAGGTCAAATACACCTACAACAGCATCGGCAAGCGGACGGAGGAGAAAAGGAAAATCAACGGCGAAGAAACGCAGTACATCAAGTACGCGTACGATGCCGCTGGCCGCCTGCTGGAGCGGGCAGAAAAACGCAATCCCAAGCGTAACCGCAAGTGGTGGGCGATAACCAGCTATGCCTACGATGCCGATGGCAACATCACGGAGATACAATTGCCCGACGGCAGCAAAATCCAACGCGCCTATGATGCTATGGACAGGCTGACCACTGAAACGGTAGTGGATAACGCCTCAGGGCAGCAAAATACGACGCGGTTTGCCTACGACAAGGCAGGCAACATCATCCGCATTACAGATGATTGCGGCCGCGACGAAAGCTTCGCCTACAACCTGATGAACCAGCGGACCGAAGAAATCTCCAGCGAAGGCCGCACGCAGAAAATTGTCTACGATAAAGAAGGAAATATCACGGAGCGGCAGCTGCCGCAAGATATGTCGTACCGCTATCAATACGACAGTGCCGGCCGGCTGACCGCAGTCATCGGCACGGATGGCAAGCTGCTCGAAACCGTCGCCTACGACCGTGCGGGCCGCCGCATCAAGGTGGAGACCGCTGGCGGCAGTGGCGCGGCCTACGAATACACCGCCGCAGGCTGGCAGACAAGAATCGCCACCAACGGCGGTGCCAGCCAGGTCTATCACTACGATGCCCAGGGCAATGTCACAGGCATCGTTGACGGCAACGGCAATGAAACGAGCTACGTCCTCGACAGCTGGGGCCGCATCACGGAAATCCGCAAAGCTGATGGCAGCAAAGAAAACTACGCCTACGACTTTGCGGGTAACATCATCGAAGCTGTCGATGGCAACGGCAACAAGCGGACGTATGCGTATGACGATAACAAAAAATACACCGCCGATGGTAAACTAATCAAATTCCAAGACCGCAATGGTATAACGAATGAGTACCAGTGGAATGTTTACGGCAGTCTCGTCGAAAGAAAAGCTGGCGATTTGCGCAATAGCTACGAATATGCACCCAACGGGCAGCTTATAGCGGCCATCGCAGGCGGCATGGACTACCGCTACACCTACGACCGAGACGGCCTGCTGCTCAATAAGAAAGCCAGCGGCAAAACGCTTTTGGCCTATACTTATGACGAGCTGGGCCGCAAGATAAGCCAGACTGACATTACAGGCCGGCAAGTCAGCTACCGATTTGACAAGTCAAATCACTTAGTGGATATATGCAACGAAGTTGACCAGTCAATTGTCAAATTTATCCGTGACGCGGATGGTGCTATCCAAAAGATAACCCATGCCAACGGCATGTGGCAGGATATTGCCTATGACGCGGATAAGAATATAACGAGCCTGACGGTAGCCACGCCCGACAAAATTATTGCCCAGAACACCTACCGCTACGACGGCAACGGCCAAAGAATCGAGAAAAACGAGCTGGCGGGCAAGACACTCTACACCTATGACAGCTTGAACCGTTTGCAGCAGGCAGAATATCCGACCTATACGGAGCGGTTCAGCTACGACCAAGCGGGGAATCGGCTGACTAGAACGGCGAAAGACATCGAGGAGCAGTATGTTTATGATGTCAATAACCGGCTGACAAGACGAACCGTCAACGGCCAAGAAGAAAACTATCGCTACGATAACGCAGGCAATCTGCTAAGTGATGGCAACAACACCTACGAATATGACGCGTTCCGCAGAACGAGCAAAGTGACCACGAAAACAGGCCTAACGCAAATAAACCACTACGATGCCGAAGGCCTGCGTCACGAAATGGAAGAAAACGGTAAGCTCGTACAGTTTATCTTCAACGAAAACAAGGAAGTGATAACGGAACAGGAAGGGGAAAACATCACCCGACTGATTCGCACCAGCGACCTCTGGGCGATGGAAGCCAACCCCGAGAAGACCTGGTACCACTATGCTAGCGATGAACAGGGAAGTACCATCTTCCTCACGGATGCAGAAGGAAAAGTAAAAAATCGCTACACCTACGATGCCTTCGGTAATACAATAGAAGCGGAAGAACAAATTCCCAACCGCTACCAATACACCGGCCAGCAGCTAGACCCAATAACCCAGCAATACTACCTGCGCGCAAGATTCTACAACCCCGCCATCGCCAGATTTACGCAGGAAGACGAATACCACGGCGATGGACTGAATCTCTATGCCTACTGTGCGAATAACCCTGTGGATTATTATGATCCGAGTGGGTATTTAAAAAAATGGTTGGATGATAAAACCTTACAACATGTGGCAGATGAAATTCATGAAGCAATTGGGCCTGATGTTCGTGCTAAAAGAAGCCGGACAACAACGGTTACACAAGGAAAAGATTTAAATGGCAAGGTGATTCATACGGTTACATCTAGTAGCCCTAGCGGATTGACAGGAAAACAAAAAAATAAGGCGAGAGAATTGTTAGGGGATGATGTAAAGTTACCAAAGGTAGAGCCAGGTAACAAGGTGCTTCATGAACATCATGGAGAGCAGAGAGGGATTAGGGGGACAGAAGGTCAGTTAGAAAGAGTGCAGGCTTCAAGTTCAGGTGCAAAACATGGTGGCGCTGCATGTAAAGAGTGTGCAGAAGCACAAATGAAAAATGGTGTTCGTAATGCGACGGGCATTCAAGAAAAATTTGGAGGCGAAGGAAGGCGCTTTCCGAAGTGTGGAGGTTAATGTTTATGATTGATTTAAAAAAAGAAATGATTAGAAATTTAGATTCATACTTAAACGTAGAGGAAACACTAAATGTAATTTCATCTTTGGAAGAACAATTTAATCTGGATGAACTGCAAAAAATAAGTGAAGCTGCATGCCAAGAGGGGGCTTGTAAAGAATTGGCGTTTTGGGTGGTGCCGTTTCTGTATAATTTAAGTAAAAAGGTATCGGATGACAATAAAATCCAGCTTTATATTGAGGCGGGAATGGTATACGCATATTCTTATGAAATAGAAGAATTTATCTCTCAAGAATTGAAATTATGTATGGAAAAAGCTAGATATAATTTTCAAGATGATATGATGGAATATGTTTTAAAAAACAGATTTGATATAATAGATGAATACTATTTAATAGGAAGCTTAATTACATTTTACAATCAACGCTTGGGGGCATCGCTGCTATATGGTAATTTGTTTGCGTATGAAAATGATGTAGAATTAGATTTAGAGTGTGTCTATCATCATAAGTTATGTGTTAATATAAAAGATGATGGTGTATGGTGTAACGATAAATTGCAGATTAATAAGGAAAAAATCGAAGGAATAATTCTTTTTATAAAAAAGTGGAAAAAGAAAGATGACGTTAACGATTTATTGGAGTTGGTAAATGCTATTTTACAGAAAGTAAATCTGCCCAAAATGAGAAACGTGGATAAAATGGAATGTAAAGATACCAAAGAGATGTTTGTTATAGTTGGAACTATTTTGAGTTATTTAGGTTATAATGATGAAGCTGGAAAATACTTTTACATGTTAAATGATTTGGAATGCCCTATTTGTAATAATAAGTTTATGATTGCAGAACAATGGGAGCTGTAAATAATTAGAAATGAAATAATCAAGTGATGTTGTATTTGTCAGCAGGACGCGGGGGAGCTTGAAGTGAGCTGCGCAATGCGGTCGCCGAAAAAGAAGGGGAAGTTTAGTACAGCCTGCGGTGCTGGCTGTATGATATCCACAATAACATCAGCGAGGAAAAGACCTAGCTGACGCCGCAAAGAGAGACGAGCGCAAGCGGCCTACGAATACACCGCCGCAGGCTGGCAGGCAAGAATCGCCACCAACGGCGGTGCCAGCCAGGCCTATCACTACGATGCCTAGGGCAATGTCACGGGCATCGTTGATGGCAACGGCAATGAAACGAGCTACGTTCTCGACAGCTGGGGCCGCATCACGGAAATCCGCAAAGCGGATGGCAGCAAAGAAAACTACGCCTACGACTTTGCGGGCAACATCACCGAAGCTGTCGATGGCAACGGCAACAAGCGGACATACGCGTATGACGACAACAATCAGCTGAAGTGCATCACCTACCCCGACGGCAGTCAGGAGCAGTATCACTACACCGCCGATGGTAAACTAATCAAATTCCAAGACCGCAATGGTATAACGAATGAGTACCAGTGGAATGTCTACGGCAGTCTTATCGAGCGAAAAGCTGGCAAGCTGCGCAATAGCTATGAATATGCACCTAATGGGCAATTGACCGCCGCTATCTCCAATGGTATGGACTACCGCTACACCTACGACAAAGACGGCCTGCTGCTTGCAAAGAAAGCCAGTGGCAAAACGCTTTTGGCCTATACTTATGACGAACTGGGCCGCAAGACAAGCCAGACTGACATTACAGGCCGGCAAGTCAGCTACCGATTTGACAAGTCAAATCAACTCGTTGACATATGCAACGAAGTTGACCAGTCAATGGTCAAATTCACCCGCGATGCCGATGGCGCCATCCAAAAGATAACCCACGCCAACGGCATGTGGCAGGATATTGCCTATGACGCGGATAAGAATATAACGAGCCTGACGGTAGCCACGCCCGACAAAATCCTTGCGCAAAACACCTACCGCTATGACGGCAACGGCCAGCGCATCGAGAAAAACGAGCTGGTGGGTAAGACCCTATACACCTATGACAGTTTGAACCGTTTGCAGCAGGCAGAATATCCAACCTATACGGAGCGATTCAGCTACGACCAAGCGGGGAATCGGCTGACTAGAACGGCGAAAGACATCGAGGAGCAGTATGTTTATGATGTCAACAACCGTCTGACAAGACGAACCGTCAACGGACAGGTGGAAAACTATCGCTACGATAACGCCGGTAATTTGCTACAAGATGGCAACACCACCTACGAATACGACGCGTTCCGCAGAACCAGCAAGGTAACGACGAAAGCTGGTATAACGCAAATAAACCGCTACGATGCCGAAGGCCTGCGCTGCGAAATGGAAGAAAACGGCAAGCTCGTACAGTTTATCTTCAACGAAAACAAGGAAGTGATAACGGAACAGGAAGGGGAAAACATCACCCGACTGATTCGCACCAGCGACCTTTGGGCGATGGAAGCCAACCCCGAGAAGACCTGGTACCACTATGCTAGCGACGAACAGGGAAGTACCGTATTCATCACAGATGAGCAAGGCGAGGTAAAGAATCGCTACACCTACGACGCGTTTGGTAATACAATAGAATCGGAAGAACAGATTCCCAATCGATACCAGTACACGGGCCAGCAGCTAGACCCGCTAACTCAGCAATACTACCTGCGCGCAAGATTCTATAATCCAGCAATTGCCAGATTCACACAGGAAGACGAATATCACGGCGACGGGTTGAATCTGTATGCCTACTGCGCGAATGACCCTGTGGATTATTATGATCTGAGTGGGTATTATAAGAATCCTGTTGAAGAATCAAGGAGAGCAGCGTTCAGACATGCTAAACGAGATGCCGGGATTAATGTTTCTAGTCAGCCTGTTAAAGTTGAGCGTGTAAAATATTATGATGAATTTGGAGAAGCTAGAAAAGGTAAGAATGGTCAACTTATTTGGTCACGCCAATATTATTATAAAAACAATCGTGGTAAAACGATTATAATACAAGAACATCAAGATGGTCATGTGTTTGTGGATGGTAAGGGAACTCAAGGGCCTCATTTTAATGTAAGGCCAGAAAATAATCCACATACAGGTACAGTTGAGGGGGCTTTAAAACATTATGGATATAAAAGAAGATGAAATCTTATGGTATAAAATCACTGAAAAACACTTTTTTATCGAAAAACTTTATGGAGGAGAAATACCTGAGTTAAAAGGAATAAAAATACAATCATTAAATGTAAATCTTAGGAAAGATGAAAAATATATTTCATCTGCACAGTTGAGTGTGATTATAAAAGGTGTTCCCAAGAATATACCGCCTAAGTGGGTAGCAAGGGAAGTTAATGGGGTAGAGCTTGTATTAGAAATATTAAAAATATCAGGTATTCATATTGTTTCGTCGGATGAATGCGAAAGTAATATAACTATAGGACAATCTGAAAGTCAGATAACTATAAAACTAGATGGCGAGATGGATGGAGAGATAATATGCCCAGTTGAGTATTCTTATTATGTGGAAAATAGAAGAGAAAAAATTGATAATAATTATTTGGCAATAAAAGAAATAAGAGGTGTTATGATTGATACGTGAATTGGAACAAATAGCAGGGCGTAAAGATGTTAAAACATTGCATGACATTTTTATCAATCCAGTTTTAATTGAAGATTGCCTAATAGATTCGGTGAAATATTCAAATAGAAATGCTATGGTTGGAGGATATATAAAAAAATCAGTTGATATGTCCCGAGATGGTTATTTGAATGATACATATGTATATTATTGGCTTTGCTTGGAGAATATAAGAAAGGTGGAAATAATGGAAACTTATGTAATACAGTCTTTTAAGATTGAAACAAAAGGAAGTTGTGTTTTATTAGAAGCAGGTAATGGCTTGATAATTGTTGCTGATAAAGTAAGACTTGATAGCATTACGCCTACTTGGTGTAAAGATTTAAATTCTAATATAATTTAAAATGATAAAGGGAGTTGCATGTAATATTAACGTGTAGAAATCCGTCGCGTATAAGATATTAAAAGAAATAGGGATGATGTTTTTGGATATTAAAGAAATGGAAACGATATTATATAAAACTCGAGAACTGATGACAGAGAGTGATGTTGCATTATATGAAAAAACAATAGCAGAAATATGTTCATATAATAATCCTAAATATATTGTTAATATGTGCATTGGATTTTATGACGATACTGAAGATGAGGAAATAATGTTTGGGTTGGTTCATGCGATTGAAAGTATAGGAGGAGATAATTTATATTGGACATTTGTGGGAATAGAGCATATGAAGGAAGCTAGAAATTGGAGTAAGATTATTTTATACAGAATACTTAATGATGAGGAGGAAATAAAAAAGGTTCCAAGTGTAATGGATGCTTTACCACAAAAAAATAGAAAGTATATAATTGATTTGCTGGAAGAAATAAAAGATGAAGATTATGATATGTTTAGCCGAAGTGTTGACTTTATATTAGGGCAAATGAAAATGAATAAATAGTTCTTGAAAAATGTTATAAAAGGCCATAAGAAGACTTGTGGCCTTTTTGTGATATTAGGATATTATCCATGATGATGGGCAACAAGTATTTCTATCAGGTCGTGAGACGCGGCGCGCGTACGATGCCCAGGGCAATGTCACAGGCATCGTTGACGGCAACGGCAATGAAACGAGCTACGTCCTCGACAGCTGGGGCCGCATCACGGAAATCCGCAAAGCCGATGGCAGCAAAGAAAACTATGCCTACGACTTTGCGGGCAATATCATCGAAGCCGTGGATGGCAATGGCAATAAGCGCAGCTATGCATACGATGACAACAACCAGCTAAAGACCATAACCTATACGGATGGCAGTCAGGAGCAGTATCTTTTCACTGCCGACGGAAAACTAATCCAATTCCAAGACCGAAATGGTATAACGAATGAGTACCAGTGGAATACCGTTGAATCCAAGTTATCTAGAAGAAACATTTAGGAGTGATAGGAATGACTTTAGATAATTATATGAAACAAATGAATGTTGAGAAACATCGTAATATAATTTGCGAATATAATGTTCCGGAGGATATGAAAAAAATGATAGAGGAATATGAAGGCGCTGTGTTGCCGTTTGGTGAGATATTTGATTATGAAACGATGAAAAAGAAATCACAAGAAGAGCCGTTTAATAATAAGTGGTTGGTTTTTGGTAAGGATGGGTTATTTTCATTTTGGGTATGCAAGATAAATTGTGCAAGTGGTGATATAGCTTATACGACATGGGATCATGGAGCTGAAAAAAACGGTTGGTGAGCCTGCTTTTGATAATATAGTAGATTTTTTAAATGACTGTGCAAAAGAATGGGATGAATTTGATAATTTAGATGTGTTATATAATGTTATATTACAAAATTATAACAATAAGTTATCGTTATTGTTGAATATAAAAAAAGATTTGAATCTTAATTTGACAAGCAAAGAATTATTGATAAAAACGAAAACGCTACCAAATATCATTGGGAAAGTTCCATATAATATTGTAAAAAAGTTAGAGGGGGAACAGTATGAATATTTAAAAGAGTACATACGATTTGAAAGATGTGAATAAAATGGATGATGGCTATTATTTTTATGGTGTAGTGTTTTTGTAAATTCAGATTTTAACGGTAGTAGCAATTATTGGTTACTACCGTTTTTATGTTAGGGTATGATTTGAAACGACGGATTGTCAAGCCAAGTGCAACATCTTTAAAAAGGCAATCTTATCAAGGCAGTTCATCCCGAGGCTTATGACCACAAACCTGATGACGGTAAGGGAACGCTTTATGACTACGAAGCCGATGGCCGCAAAATACGCACACATTATCCTGATTGTGGTGTGGAGCGTCTTATAAAGAGAGGGTCTTTTATGCTTAATTGAGAGCATAAAAAGACCTTCTTTTGTATGAGAGATAGAAAACTAATCAAATTCCAAGACTGCAATGGTATAACGAATGAGTACCAGTGGAATGTTTACGGCAGTATCCGACCTATACGGAACAATTCACCTATGACCAGTCAGGCAACCGTTTGACCAGAACGGCCAAGGATATCGAAGAGCAGTATATCTACGATGTCAATAACCGGCTGACAAGACGAACAGTCAACGGTCAAGAAGAAAGCTGCCTCTATGACAAAGCGGGTAACCTGTTACAAGATGCTAACAATGCCTACGAATACGACGATTTCCGCAGAACCAGCAAAGTGACCACCAAGGCAGGTATGACGCAGATAAACCGCTACGATGCGGAAGGTCTGCGTCACGAAATGGAAGAAAACGGCAAGCTCGTACAGTTTATCTTCAATGAGAACAGGGAAGTAATAACGGAAGAAACAGAAGGCAACATCACAAGATTAATCCGCACCAGCGATCTATGGGCAAGGGGATCCGAACCGGAGAAAACCTGGTACCACTACGCCAGCGACGAACAGGGAAGTATCGTATTCATCACAGATGCAGAAGGCAACGTAAAGAATCGCTACACCTACGACGCGTTTGGTAATACAATAGAATCGGAAGAACAGATTCCGAACCGCTACCAATACACGGGCTAGCAGCTAGAACCAATAACCCACCAATACTATCTGCGCGCAAGGTCCTATAATCCCGCAATCGCCAGATTCACACAGGAAGATGAGTACCAACAAACGGCTATTATAATCCAGAAACTGGAAAAATGATTGATTTTGGGAATAATGAACCGTGGAAGGAGATATTCGAAATAAAATGAACGAAAAGATGAAATATTGTATAGATGAAATACGAAAGTATAGTGCTGGTGTGCATGAATTAAAAAAGGGGATTAGAAAAGAAAAAATAAAACTATTTAAGGAAAAAACTGGTATTTTTTTACCTGATGACTATATGGAATTTTTAACCATATATAATGGTGGAGAGATATTTATTCCTGGAACATCTATAGCAGGCATATATGATGAAGAGCAGGAAGAAAAAGAAAAATTTGGTAATTATTTAGATGATAATTTACAAAAAAAATGGCCGGATATGGGAGATAAATTGTTGATTGTGGCTGATTTGAACTATGGAGATATGATTTGTATTGATGAAGAAAATAATGTGATAGTACAATGGGATCATGAAAAAGGTGAGATCGTTGAGGAATGGGATAGTTTTTCGAGTTGGTTAAAGGAGGAAATGGAGATAGGGAAAGATTTGGTTGATTATAATGGAGACGATAAATGAATTGATTAGGATGTATTGCTTAATGTTTAAATCGTGAATATGAATCCTCGCTCAGCTTTAGCAAGAGATGTATGGGGATGCTAGGCGAATCTATATGGTATACGCTGGAAATAAGGAAAGCACTTCAAGATGTAATAAAGATGGATAAAGAAAGATATGGATATATATTTAATGATAAAAGTAAAAGTTTAGGTGAGATACTTAAAGAATGTAAGAGTTGCGGAAAAATAGGAGTGATATTTTTGGATATTAGAGATATGGAAAATATATTATATAATACGAGAAAACTTTCAACAGAAAATGATGTTAAGTTGTATGAAGAAGCAATAGCGAAAATATGTTCATATAATAAGCCGGAATATATTGTTAATTTATGTAAAGGATTTTATGATGATACGGAAGATTATGAAGTTATGTTCGGACTAGTTCACGCAGTCGAATATTTAGGGAGGGATGATTGCTTGTACTGGATATCGTTAGGGTTGGTTGATGTGGATGATACAAGAGAATGGGGGAAAATATTTATGTATGGATTATTAAATAATAGAAAAACGCTAAATAAAATTCCAGTCGATATAAAAAGGTTGCCGCCTAAAAATAAAGAATATATAGTTGCTCTGCTAGAAGGAATAAAAAAAGAAAAAGGTGATAGATTTGGTGAGCGAATAGATGCGATTTTTAAAAAGATATGTGAATGAAATGTGGGGTGATGTTATTGCTTTGTTACTACAAAGGGAATTGATAGAGAATATAGGGGACGAATTGTCAAGTCGAGTGCAACACTTTGAAAAAATGTATGTAGCTATTTTATGAATGACTAAGTACCGATTCAACTTGTATAATTCTGTAAATGTTATAAAAGGCCATAAGAAGACTTGTGGCCTTTTTGTAATATTGGAATATTAGCCATGATAAAGGCCGGCGAGTATTTCTATTTTATGGGGCCGTGAGACGTGGCGTGCATACAATGCGCTGGGGAATAGCTACGAGGCAGTTTACGACCTGATGGGGAATCTGTGTCGGGAATACAGTCCCAATGAAAATGCCCGCAAGGATTCGCGCTGCTGGCGCTAGGCCTATGACGGCATGGATAACCCCATCCGCACGGAAAGTCCGCTGGGGATTGTTTGTATCAAAGAATATGACGGCGAAAGCCGCCTGACCAAAGAGATCCATCCGGAATCCTGGGACGAGGAAACAAAGACCGGGGCTGGCACTACCTATGATTACGATGCCGATGGCCGCAAAATCCGTACCCACTATCCCGATGGCGGCGTGGAACGGCTTTTCTACGATGCGGCAGGGAACCTCATCAAAAAGGTAACGCCAAATCACTATGACGCGCAAACAGATGATGGTGTCGGTATCACCTATACGTATGATGCAGGCAACAACCGTACCTCCGTGACCGATGCGGATGGCGACATCACGGAGATACAATTGCCCGACGGCAGCAAAATCCAACGCGCCTATGATGCTATGGACAGGCTGATTTCCGAAACGGTAGTGGATAACGCCTCGGGGCAGCAAAATACGACGCGGTTTGCCTATGACAAGGCAGGCAACATCATCCGTATTACAGATGATTGCGGCCGCGACGAAAAATTCGCGTACAACCTGATGAACCAGCGGACCGAAGAAATCAGCAGCGAAGGCCGCACGCAGAAAATTGTCTACGATAAAGAAGGAAACATCACGGAGCGGCAGCTCCCCTATGAAATGTCCTATCGTTACCAGTACGACAGTGTCGGCTGGCTGACGGCGGTCATCGGTACGGATGGCAAGCTGCTCGAAAACGTCGCCTATGACCGCGCGGGCCGCCGCATCAAGGTAGAGACTGCTGGCGGCAGTGGCGCGGCCTACGCCTACACCGCCGCAGGCTGGCAAACGCATATCGAAACCAAGGGAGGCGCAAGCCAATCCTATCACGATGATGCCCTCGGCAGTATCACGGGCATCATCGACGGCAATGGCAACGAGACGACATACCTGCTCGACAGCTGGGGCCGCATCACCGAAATCCGCAAAGCTGACGGCAGCAAAGAAAACTACGCCTATGACTTTGCAGGCAATATCACCGAAGCCGTGGATGGCAATGGCAATAAACGCATCTATGCATACGATGACAACAACCAGCTGAAAGCCATAACCTATCCGGATGGTAGTCAGGAGCAGTATCTTTTCACTGCCGACGGAAAACTAATCCAATTCCAAGACCGAAATGGTATAACGAATGAGTACCAGTGGAATGTCTACGGCAGTCTTGTTGAGCGCAAGGCAGGCGACCTGTGCAACAGCTATGAATATGCGCCGAACGGCCAACTTATAGCGGCCATCGCTGGTGGCATGGACTACCGCTACACCTACGACAAAGACGGCCTGCTGCTCACGAAGAAAGCCAGCGGCAGGACGCTATTGGCCTATACCTATAATGAATTAGGCCGCAAGACCAGTCAGACAGACATCACGGGCCGAAAAATCAACTACCGGTTTGACAAGTCAAATCACTTAGTGGTTATATGCAACGAAGCTGACCAGTCAATTGTCAAATTTGACCGCGATGCTGATGGCGCCATATGATAATATTTTTATCATATGGTTTGCATGAAAAAATGGAGAGCACTAATGAATGAAAAAAATAGAAAAATTATGCTTGATGGGATATCTGAAGTATTGAGAGATATGGAAGAACGATATTCTACTGTTAGGTTGGAAAGCGGAATATTGAATCTCATATATATTCGGTATAAAAAGGCTTATGAAATAATTAAAGAAAAAAGAGAAAATGAAAAAATAATGTATATATATGGAGGTGTACGTGCGTATTTGGACTCGTATAGCGATTGGGATAATCCTCTGTTATCAAAAATGGGTTATGTAGAAGATTTGTACAGTGAATATATTCGGAAAAGATAACTTTAATTGTAGAATAAATACCCAAAAGATCATAAGAAAAATAATTAATTATACCTGCGACGAACTGGGCTGTAAGATCGGTCAGACAGATATCACGGAGCAAAAATCAACTACTGAGTTGACAAGGTGAATCACTTAGATAATATGTAGTGACCTCCAATTGCAAGCATCGTGGATTTACCTGTATGATAATAGAAGAAAGTCAAAATCAACAGGATTTACCGCATACAAATTGAGGTCACATATGAAAAGTAAAGTATGCATCTGCAATTAATGTTCCTAAGTTGGGATATACTATAAAAGCAGATAAAGGTGTACTGGACAGGAGTACGAAAGGAATATCTTCTGCTAGACAATTATTGGCTCGTGATATTAAAGAGGTGCGTAGAGTATACCCTGATATACCGAATGGTGAATTAAGAGTATTAATAAATATGAATAAATTAAAATACCCCGAGATGAGAAAATGAATATAAAGGAAAGTGCTGAGGTGGTAAATTATGACAGGAGAGGAATTTGTAAAGCTTTGCAAGGAAGAACAGAGGATGGTTTTAGAAGAATATTTTGATGATAAATCTAAATCTGAAGTTGGTGATATAATAAAAAAGTTAGTTCAAACAGGTGTAAGTAAGGATGATTTATTTAATTTGGTCGATACAGTGCTGAAAGAGAGTTATTATACTTTGTTGTTAGGCTTAGATGGTGGGTGTTCGTTGGGGAATAAACAAGTTACATATAAATTGTATGATGAAGAAGGGAATTTATTAAACGAATGTGGAGAAATTGAGGAAAGCGCATATAGCTATTTTATGAATACCATTTGAAAGTCGAGCAATGTTCCCAAGTGCATCTACTAAACCGTATACTATTTATAGAATTGCTAAGCCTATTGATGCTATAGGTGGGGAAATTGTACCTTGGTTTAATAAACCGGGAGGGGGCAGCTTGGTTTATCAAGTTCAGTTGGATAGTTAGTTAAGAGTGGACACTTGGAAAGGATTGTTGTTTATTGATGAATATCACAATGATGTTAGAGGTCATCTTTTGGCTAAATAATTTCAAATATAAGAAGATGATGAACAGAACGGAATGATGATATGAATAAGGAAATTTATGAGTGCTTACAGAGAAAAATAGAGGTTATAAAACATAGTGAAAAAGAATGGGATAAATTGCAGGAACAACATAATGTGTTTTTTCCAAAGGATTATATCGCGTTCGTTGATTTTTATGGAGGTGGCGCTATTGATGGTTTTTTGTGGATATATACGCCTTGGGGAGAAAATGAAAATATAAATTTTTTTGAATGTGCGGAAGAAGTTATAGAGGCCTATAAGATATCTCATGATGAATTTCCAGATGATTTTCCTTTTAAAGTATATCCTGAAAATGGAGGATTGCTACCATTTGGAGGGACAGATAATGGGGATGATTTTTATTGGCTAAAAACAGGTGATAATCCTGATTTTTGGAGAATAGTTGTGTATGATGGTAGATCGACAAACTATTATGAGTATGAAATGTCATTGACTGATTTTATAGTGGGAGTGATTACAGGTGATGTTCAATGTGAAGTGTTGCCTGATACATGGCAAGGAGCAAAATCTCTTACATTTATGAACATTGAATAGCCTGAATAAAAATGTAGGGCTACATCTACGATGCCGATAGCAACAGCATAGAGAGTCAGCTCCCCGATGGCAGCAAGATCCAGCGCGAGTATGATATCGTCGACCGCATGACAGCCGAGACGGTAATCGACAGTGCTTCAAGGCAGGCGACCTGCGCAATAGCTACGAATATGCGCCGAACGGCCAACTACAAATTTGACTTGTCAAATTTGTAGTTGATATACGCAATGAAGTTGACCAGTCAATAGTCAAATTTGACCGCGATGCCGATGGCGCTATCCAAAAGATAACCCATGCCAACAGCATGTGGCAGGATATCGCCTATGATGCAGACAAAAACATAACGAGCCTTACCGTAGCAACGCCGGGGAAAAGACGCTTTACACCTATGACAGCCTGAATCGCTTACAGCAGGCCGAATATCCGACGTATACGGAAAGTATAAGGTGATAGCGTTTAATCCACAAATAAAGCCGGTTCTTAATCCATTTAGGTTGAAGTGATAAGAGGTAAATTGTTATGGGAAAAGTAGAAATGATTTCTTATGATTTGGCGAATGGAATTAATTATGATCAAATAGAGTTGGAAAAGCCTTCGTGGGAACAAATACTTGAAATAATATCTAAGTTGGACGGAAAGGAGACTACTGAAGTTAGTCTTTATGCATTGGAAGAATCGATATGTTTGTGTATCGGAGGCGGAAATAATAACTTATATAATGTATATTATTCGGAAGAGTATGGAGAAAAGAATTATACACTAAAAAAGAGGGGAGGAGTACTTTTTGAAAAGCATAAATTAATAACAGGAGGGCAGATGGGCGAATTTGAAGATAATATTTGCGTTGGTAAAGATATGGTGCGCATAGTTGTTGAATATTTTTATATTTATGGATGTATGTACAAAGGGTATGTTTGGAATATAGAATAAAGAATTCAAAGGCCATGAAAAGGGGGATTTAATGATGTGTTAAGAGAAATCTAAGGATATTTCAAGGGTATAGTAATATAATTTTTGTATTTACGTGAAAAAGATTTGATGCTGAGTTGAAGAGAAATTAAAAAATGCACCAAATGGGTGCAGACGCTGCGTGATACCCATGTGCCAAGAGATTTGTACCGCTGTAGCTTAAATTTAAACGGGTAGGACGAAAGCAAAAGGTAAAGGGTATGCACTAATGCTTTAGAGGATGAAAACATATGAATCTAAGTAATAATGGCCAAATTGCTATATTAGGTACAAATGGGTATGAGCATTACTTTGGGGGGGATACATGGAAAATGCCAATCTGTTCAATCTGCGATGAGCCCTATCATCAGATACTTACGTTAGACACCAAGGATGAACAATTAAACTGGCTTGAATGCTCTTTAAAGGAACTCCCTTTTATATCCTGTGTAAATTGCTCTGCCTGCTGGGAGAGACAGTATTATCATATCGATGAGAAAGATAGAACCGTAAAGATGCTAGAGGTTGAGACGACAGGTGCATGGCACCATGATGAGGATGATAAAATCGGATATCCATTGCCTGTACGGAGTTTGAAGCTGGAGCCGTTAAAATGTTTCGATGATGAAGTAGTAATTGAAAGCATGGGACGTGATTATTTCTGCAAATTGGGTGGTAAACCTGTATTCCTGACTGATGCCATAGAGATGCGTTGCAAAGAATGTGGGAGAAAAATGCAGTATGTAGGAGTATTAACAGGTAGTGATTTTGAGAATACTGAATTGCTTAATGGAGTAGATTTCTATTTTGGTGACATGTTTTTGTATTTCTATTATTGTGATGCGTGTAATGTAGTAGGGGTTGATTCGCAGCCATTATGAAGATAAAACACAAATGAAAAGGCTATCTGTCGAAATGATGTTGGGAGCGGCTGTCGTTGTAGAACTATTGGATTTGTTAAGGTGAGAAAGGGAAAGTATGGACGATAAATTTCAGCCGATAGTGCAGGAAGCTGTAGATTTGATTTGGAAGTATAATGATTCTAAAAGTTGTGAGAAGGGGCAGGATATGCTGCGCAGGGCAGCGGACGACGGAGATGCGGAAGCCTGGGCACTATTGTCCCTGACCTATTTAGGAAAGCCTTGGATAGGGGGAAATGGCAACGTAGGGACGGATATGGCAGAAGCCGAACACTGTCTGAAAAAGAGTCTGTCAGAAGGTAGTCCGGTAGGTTTGTTGGCGATTCTCGCAAGACGTGGCCTCTACCCTACGGAGGAATTGGATTTTTGGGATTATTGGGCTGATGAAAAAGAGACAGCTGTTGCAGAAATGGAAGAATATACCGAAGGCGATGGCAATGGAGAAGGCCTGGCAGCATATCTTTTGGGGATGGCTTATTTGCGTGGCGGTATTGATATACTGACAGGTAAACGGCTGGAGAAAAGAGAACGGCGGCAGTTGGCTAAAACTTTCATGGAACGTGCCAGAGCTCAGGGTATAAAGATGAATTACAATCCAGAGGAAATGTCGCCGCTCGACGATTCGGATGCTGACTGGAGATTAAAGCTGTGGCTGCAGAATGGCATGGCTATTACCTTTGACCGCTATGATGCAGAAGAATTCCGAGCCGCACTGGAAATAATGGAAGACACCTATAAAGTCATAGAGCTATACCATGATGAGGATTATCTCTCTGTTCGTCAGACGGAAGAATATTATGAACTCCATGCTATGCTGAACGGCAAAGGTGCTTTGCGCAGGGAACCTTCAAGGGAACAGGTTTTATGCCTTTTGCGGGCTTGGTTTGAGGGAAAGACAGACATTTCTTCAGAGGGCTGGCAGAATGATGACCGGGCAGTGCGATATGTAAAGTGGCAACGGTATCTGGATAAGGCGGAAGTTTGTAAAAATCGTGATGACCTAGAAGAAATGGTGACGGCATTTAGACAGGCTGCCAATATGGACTGCGGAAAGGCTATGGTTCGCTTGACCTGTTACAAAAAAGGTGCAGATCTTGGAGACTATGAGGCTTTGTATGTGATGGCAAGCAGCTGCCGAGGCGAAGATGGAACGTGGCAGGATATACCGAAAGCAATAGCCTGTTTGCGAAAGGTATTATCCGAGGAAAACGATTGGCAAAATGAGGCACGTCTCTTGCTAGCGCAAGTCTTCATGGCTCAGAATCCTGGGAAAAATTCCAGCCGGATAGAAAGTTTGCTGGCGGAAACCAAATACGATAAATACTTTCCCGGTTGGCTGGAACTGGCCCATTATTATAAAGCGCATGGCAGAATCTATCAGTATGGCCAAGAGATGGATGCCCTGATCAAGGCAGGATATGAACCGGCCATAAAAGAAAAGGAAGATATGTATCGTGGCAGTGAGTGGAGTGAATTGTTCTAAGGGGATGTGATAGAAATTATGGAAGAGCAAATAAAGCAGGAAATCTGTCCACCACCGGATAGTCTTACTATTTCAGATGTGGATTCTAAGCTGATAAGGTGGATAGAAGCAGAACAAGCTATAGTCAAGGCTGTCAATGGATGGGGCTGTCATAAAGATGATGCACTGAAGCAGAGAAAGGGTAGATGTTATCTACTTGAAAAGCATGAGGCAGGCTCACGCCTTCAGCTGATTGATCAGATTATGAGTTTGGGAAGTTTGTCTCCTAACTCAGTTTGGGACATGTCAAAGGCCATCGAACTGGCAACTATCGGATATTTAGCGGATTACCTGACTTTGCGAGAAGCGTTGAATGTGTCTGTCACTGCTGGCCAGCGCATTCAAAAATGTACCAGCAGCTGGGAAAAAATGGGGACAGCCTATCTTCGCTATCTGAAAACCTTTGAAGGCAATTCCAAAAGACTGAGAGCAGGTGAGGCAGCCTTTGAACAACTAAGGAACTCCTCGGATTCCCTTTATAAAGCGGTGCCGTTTGACATGGAACTAAAAAAGACCTGGTAAACTTAATCTAATATATGTGCGATATAAAAAGGCTTATCAAATATTAAGGAACCCAAGCAGTTTCGAAGCATGGGTTCGCTCGATGATGCCAGCTAAATGCGGGCGATGGTAGATTTTAACTAGATTTTGTGCTAAACTGTAAACAGTGTTTCTCTGGAAGAGATATGTTGTTTACATGGGGTGAGGTAATCGTTATGATCAATCAGAAAATGTATGAACTTGGGACGAAGAAGTCGACAATCCGTACGATCTTTGAGTTTGGCCGTAAGCGGGCGGCTGAGGTCGGCGAGGAGAATGTCTATGATTTCAGCTTGGGCAATCCGAATGTGCCGACGCCGGAGTTCATCAAGGCGGCAGCTGTCGATGTGCTGACGAATATGGAGCCGAGTGCGGTGCATGGCTATACGGTGGCGCCGGGCGCACCGCAGACGCGCGCGGCATTGGCCAAGAGTGTCAATAAGCGCTTCGGTACGAATTTTGCGGCGAAGAATTTCTTTATGACGGCAGGAGCCGCTGCGGCAATAACGATTTGCTTCAAGGCATTGGCGCAGCCGGAAGACGAGTTCATAACCTTTGCGCCATTTTTCCCTGAGTATCGTGCGTTTGTCGAGTCGGTGGGGGGCAAGCTCGTAGTCGTGCCAGCACAGCCTGCTGATTGGCAGATTGATTTTGCGGCGTTTGAGAAGCTTGTGACGAATCATACGAAGGCGGTCATCGTCAACTCGCCCAATAACCCGAGTGGTGCTGTGTATTCAGAGGAAACAATCCAAAAGCTTGCGGATATTCTGCGCCGCAAGGAAGAGGAATTCCATCATCCCATTTTTATCATTTCCGATGAGCCGTACCGTGAGATTGCCTTTGAGGGCTATACGGTTCCCTATGTGCCGAAGTTCTATGACAATACGTTGGTCTGCTATTCGTACAGCAAGTCGTTCTCGCTGCCGGGCGAGCGTATCGGCTATATCGTCGTGCCCGATGAGGTGGCTGATTTTGGCAAGGTATACGGTTCGATTGCGGGTGCGGCCCGCGTGCTCACGCATGTCAATGCGCCGTCCCTCTGGCAGCTGGTCATTGGCCGCTGTGCCGATATGCCATCGGATATTTCTACCTATGTCAAGAACGGTCAACTGCTCTATCAGGGGTTAAAAGATGCGGGCTTTGAATGCGTCAAACCCCAGGGCGCATTCTATCTTTTCCCGAAATGCTTGGAGGAGGATGACTACGCATTCTGTGAGCGGGCGAAAAAGTATGACTTGCTGCTCGTGCCGGGGACGGACTTCGGCTGTCCGGGCTATTTCCGCGCCGCGTACTGCATCAAGACCGAAACCATTGAAAAATCGCTGCCTTTGTTCAAGAAGCTGGCAGACGAATACAAGAAGTAAACTGTTTGGATACAGGTTGACCCGTCAGATTTTGACGGGTCATTTTATTTGGAATTAAAAATATATTTGTTGTTGATTAACAGGAATTTGACCTTTGGGGGCGAATATACATGTTAGAATTGTTTGAAAAGTCATAAAACCAAAGAATTGTTTATTGTGCCGGCAGAGATCGGCGATGTGGGACTCGGAGGTAAGGGAGTGATGACTGGTGGCAGAAAACGAACCGATGGTAGAGGTCTTTATCTATGAGACGCGTCAGTTCCTAGAGCAGTTGGAGCAGGTCGCGCTCGCAAGTGAGGACAGCGGCAGCTTCCAGCCAGAGGATGTCAATGAAGTGTTTCGGGCCATGCACACCATCAAGGGCTCGGCAGCCATGATGCTCTATGATGAAATCTCGCATCTGGCGCATGCGGTTGAGGATATCTTTTTCTATATCCGGGAGTTGCATCCAGAGAAGATCGATGTATCTGCTGTGACGGATATTGTGCTGACGGCCGTAGATTTCATGAATGGTGAGCTCGATAAGCTCGATAGCGGAGGACAGCCGGATGCTTCGAGTGAGGGGCTGCAGAAATCCACGCATGATTTCCTGCGGAATTTCAAGCTCGAAAATGGACATGATCCCGATGTGGATCTGCGCAAGGCGAAGAAGTCGGCGGCACCTAAGGCGGCCGGAGCGGCAGAACCGGCAAAGCAGCAGTACTTCATCCAAGCGGTCAAGCCCGAGGAAGTCAAGACAGAATCGGGCAGCAATCATGTCTATAAAGCGGTGCTGCATTTCGATCCCGATGGCGGGATGGTAGAGGTCAGGGCCTTCGGTGTGATCAATCGCCTGGAGGATCAAGCTGGTGAGCTGCACTATCTGCCGGAAAAGATCATCGAGGATGAGACAGCCGCTGATACCATCATCAAGGATGGATTCAAGCTGTGGTTCACGACGGGGCTGGGCGTTGAGGAAGTCCGCAAGCTGCTGGATGAAACGATGTATTTGACGGGGTTGGAGCTTACGGAGCTGTCATCGACAGCAGAATGCGAGTATTGGCCGACCCCCAAGCAGAAGGCAGCCCAGGCGGTAGAAGAATCATCGCCGATTGTGCCGGTAAAGCCTGAGGCCAAGCCGCGGCCGGCGCCGATAAAACAGGCGGGGCACGAGGGGCATGAGTCGCAGATGATAAGTGTCCGCGTCGATAAGCTTGACCGGCTGATGGAGCTTGTTGGCGAGATGGTCATTGCTGAGTCGATGGTGACGCAGAATCCCGATATCCGAGGGCTCGAGCTTTCCAATTTTGACAAGGCGGCCCGGCAGCTGCACAAGATAAATGGCGAGCTGCAAGACAGGGTCATGGCGCTGCGGATGGTGCCGCTTGAAGCAACCTTCAAGAAAATGAACCGCATTGTACGGGATATGACGAAAAAACTAGGCAAGCAGGCAAAACTCGTGCTGGTCGGTGCGGATACCGAGGTCGATAAGAATGTCACCGAGCATATCGGCGATCCGCTCATGCATATCATCCGCAATTCCATCGACCATGGCATCGAGCTGCCCGAGGTGCGCCGGCAGGCTGGCAAGCCAGAGATGGGGACGGTAGTGCTCTCGGCGCAGAATGCCGGTGGTGAGGTGGTCATCCGCATTGAAGACGATGGCGGTGGCATGAACCGCGACCGCATCATGAAGAAGGCCAAGGAAAAGGGCATCCTGACGAAGCCGGAGGAGGAGTATACGGATCAGGAGGTCTATAGCTTCATTTTTGCTCCCGGGTTTTCGACCAAGGAACAGGTCACAGAGTTTTCGGGGCGCGGCGTAGGGATGGATGTGGTCGTCTCGAATATCAAGGCCTTGGGGGGAACTATAATGGTTGACAGCAACCCCGGCAAGGGAAGCGTGACGATTATCCGCATTCCGCTTACGCTGGCCATTGTGGAGGGGATGTGCATCAAGGTCGGAGGCTCGGGGTATACGATCCCGATAAGTGCGATCCGCCGTTCGTTCCGTCCGGCAGACGAAGATATTTTCCTCGATGTGTCGGGACAGGAAATGTTTATGGAGGCAGGGCAGCCCTGCCCGATTGTACGGCTGCATCAGCTGTATGCTATCGAAAGTGCGCAGGAGCGGCTTACGGAGGGCATCCTGCTGGTGACGGAGACCGATGATCGCTATCTGGGCATCTTTGCCGATGCGCTGGTGGGCGTTCAGCAGATTGTCGTAAAGCCAGTGCCGGGGTATATCCAGGCGATGACGAAGATGACGGGGATTACAGGCTGCACGATCCTGGGGGACGGCAGCATCAGCTTGATTATCGACCCGGGGAAACTCATGGGCTTGCTGGTTGAATGATAGGAGGAACGGAAATGGATGAAGAACTCCTGCAAGAGGAAGATACACAAAAGGATAAATATCTGACCTTTACACTGGGCGAGGAGCTTTATGGCATCGATATCCGCGTAGTCATCGAAATCATCGGCATCCTGCCGGTGACCAAGGTGCCGGAGGTGCCAGACTATGTGCGCGGTATCATCAATCTCCGCGGCAAGATCATTCCGGTCATCGACATGCGGCTGCGGTTTGGCCGGGAGTTCCGGCCTTATACGGATCGTACCTGTGTCATCGTCATCGAGGTCAAGGAGGTACTGCTTGGACTTATCATCGATGGGGTCAGCGAAGTACTGTCCATCCCTGAGGGGCAGACGGTGGATCCGCCGGAGCTGAAGTCAGCCAGCAATCGCTACATCCGGAGTATCGGCAAGCTGCCAGATAGCAAGGTGGTGCTGCTGCTGGACTGGGAAAAACTGTTCGATGTGGAAGAAGAGAAGATGCTTAGCGGGATGAATGAGGAAAGAGGGAACGAAAATGGAGCTGTTTAAGAATATGAAGATCAGTACCCAATTGGTGACATTGACGGGAATACTCGGAGCCTTGATCGTGCTGACAGCTGTTTGTTGCCTTTATCTGCTAAGCTCCGTGAGTGAGGAATATCAGAGGGTTTATGATGAAGATGCCTATGCGGCGACTCTGGCGACACAAGCAGGGAAGCTTTTCACAGAATCCCGCAATGAGTATACGCGGTTCCTGACGCGCGTCGATCCGTCGATGCGGCAGGAATCCATGACGAACATGCAGAAGCGTGACAAGGAACTCGATGTGGTGTTTGCCGAGCTGGAGAAACGCGCCATTTCGGCAGAGGCCAAGAGGGTGATGAGTGACATCCGCGCGCAGATCGATACGTTCCGCAGCCAGCGTGATGCGCTGATCAAGGCGCAGCCAGCGCCGGGCGCGCCGGTGGAGACTCTGCCCGAGGCCAAGCGGGCATCGGAAACCGGCTATAAACTTGCACAGAGCTTTGAGTCCGTGATGGAGATGGGCAATAAGAGTACACAGGAGGAGTTCAAGAAAATCAAGGATGAAATCGATAGGGCGATGCTGATTTCGGTCATCAATATTGCGCTGGTAGTCATCCTGTCGATGTTCTTTGGCATGCGGCTGGCCCGCAATATCGGCAGCCGTATCAACCGGATGGCGGATGCTGCTGAGGTGATCGGAAGTGGCGATCTCAGCCAGCCGATGAAGCCGGAGAGCAACGATGAGATCGGGCAGGCGGTCGCGCATTTTGAGCATATGCGCCAGAATCTCAACCAGTCGATGAACAATATCCATGTGGCAGCGGAGCAGGTAGCCGCAGGCTCGCGCAATGTCTCTGAGGCCAGTGTGTCCCTTTCGCAAGGGGCGGCGGAGCAGGCGTCTTCGGTCGAGGAACTTTCAGCCTCGATTTCGGAGATCTCGTCGCAGACGGCCAGCAATGCGGAAAATGCGGGCAAGGCCAATAACCTCACGATCCAGGCGCGCCAGCAGGCAGCTGTCGGCGATGCCGATATGAAGGAAATGCTCGCGGCTATGGAGGACATCAATACGTCGTCGGCCAATATCTCCAAGATCATCAAGGTCATCGATGAGATCGCCTTCCAGACCAATATCCTGGCCCTCAATGCAGCCGTAGAGGCCGCCCGGGCCGGGCAGCATGGCAAGGGTTTTGCCGTGGTGGCTGAAGAGGTGCGGAATCTGGCGGCACGCAGTGCCAAGGCGGCGAAGGAAACCACAGAGCTTATCGAAGACTCAATCGCGAAGGTGGAGTCTGGGCGGGCAATTGCTGGCAAGACGGCTGAGGCGCTTATGATCATCATGAACAATGTCTCGGAAGTAGCCGATATCGTGAGCTCGATCGCCAAGGCCTCCAGTGAGCAGAAGCTGGCCCTGGAGCAGATCGACCAAGGCGTCTTGCAGGTATCGCAGGTCGTGCAGGCGAATTCGGCGACCTCGGAAGAAGCGGCGTCGGCCAGTGAGCAGCTCAATGCACAGGCGGCCCGGCTGCGGGAGACTTCTGATCAGTTCCGCCTGGAACCCGGCGGTCCGCGGGGGATGGGGAACTATAACCGGCCAAAGCCTGTGGTGCGTCCGGCAGCATCCCCGGCAGCTCCGGCTGCGCCGCTGGCAACCAAGCAGGCAGAGCCCAAGGCGTATACATATACCGATGATGAGGAAGGATTTGGCAAATACTGATGGAGGATTCGGTATTTTTAGCATATGCGAGTATCGTGGATCGCGCGTTTGGCATCCAGCTGCCGCGGGAGAAGAAGGCTCTTCTGGAGTCGCGCTTGCAGCGGCTGTTCCATGAAGGGGCGGAGACGGCCAAATATCGCGATGCCGCAGGTTTCTTGAAGGCGTTGAAGCAGGATGGCACCGGGAAGCTCTTGAAAGTGCTGGCTGAGGCTATCACCACGCACCACACGTTTTTTATGCGTGAGGCAGATCATTTTTGGTTCTATCGGGATACGGTGCTGCCTTGGATTGCATCATCGGTTCAGGACGGCGATATACGTACCTGGTGCGCGGCTTGTTCCACGGGGCAGGAGGCCTATACTCTGGCAATGCTGCTGCAGGATCAATTCGGGCTGCAGGGATCGCGGTGGGAAAAGACACTTCTGGCGACGGATCTATCGCTGGAGGTGCTGGAGACGGCGAAAACGGGAATCTATGGGGCAGAATCGCTGGCGGGGCTGCCGGAGAACTGGCTGCATGGCTACTTCCATGCAGTGAGCGGCGGCCGGCGGCAGGTCAATGATGTGATCCGCCAGCAGGTGCTGTTCCGTCCCTTCAATCTGATGACTCCCCAGTTCCCGTTCAGGAAGCCTTTCCATGTGATTTTCTGCCGGAATGTCATGATCTATTTTGATGCGCCGGTACGGAACCGGCTTGTGCGGCAGTTCTATGAGTACCTGGAGCCCGGCGGTTACCTTTTTGTGGGCCATTCGGAGACGGTGGAGCGGCAGGCGGCACCCTTCCAATATGTGATGCCGTCGGTTTACCGCAAGCCCTTGGATGCCGCGCCCCGTGAGCCGCAGCAGCTCAGCGGCATGTATCAGCGGACGCAGGCCGCTGCGGCTGGCATCCAGCGCAATATCCAGCTGGCCAGGCGGGCCGTGGCAACGGGCCGGGCAGAGCCGCATGAGACGCCGAAGGCAGTGAAGCTGATCGCCCTCGGCGCATCTACGGGGGGCACTGAGGCACTGGCAAGCCTTATCCAGGGGCTGCGCCCGCCGCTGCCGCCGATTGTCATCGTCCAGCATATCCCCTATGGATTCAGCCGGCTGTTTGCAGAACGCCTGAACAATGAGTCGGCGTTCACGGCAGCGGAGGCTGTGGATGGTGAGCATCTGCAGCCCAATCACATCTATGTCGCACCGGGAGACCGGCAGATGCGCGTCCGGCGGCTGGGCAGTGAGTTTTTCGTTGCTTGCCGTGGCACGGAGCAGGTCAGCGGCCATTGCCCGTCAGTGGATGTGCTGTTTGCGTCGGTGGCCGAGGCTGCGGGGGCAGAGGCACTGGGCGTGATCCTCACGGGGATGGGCGCCGATGGCGCAGAGGGGCTGCTGGCTATGCGCAAGAAGGGGGCGCGGACACTGGGACAGGATGAAGCTACCAGTGTGGTTTATGGTATGCCATGGGTGGCTTTCGAGCGCGGCGCAGTCATGCGGCAGCTGCCGCTCCACGCCATTGCGGGCTGCATCATGAGCTTGGCGCATCAGCCACTGACAGCTGGAGAGGATGAAGACAATGACAAATGAGGCATATGGACAGATTCCTGACTCAGTCCTGCGAGGGCTTCTGGGGAGTCTGGGCGATGGTCTTATCCTGACGGATCTGGAGGAAAAGATAACATATATCAATAAAAGTGCCAAGCGGATCCTGGACCGGACGGACAAGCAGGCCTTGGGGCATTTGTTCAGCGAGGTCTGCCCGCTGGTCAATCTGAAAACGGGGCGCAGTTTTCAAAGCCCGCTGCAAACGGCACTCCAGGAGCGGCGCTCGGTGGGACTGGCGCGCAATATCGGCATCCTGCGCGGCGAGCAGAAAGAGGCTATCTATTTGTCTGCGACGTGTTCCCCGCTGTATCTGGATGAGGGGGAGATCGTGGGCTGCGCAGTGATCCTGCGCAATATCACGCACCTGCGCCGGCTGGAGCTACGGATCGAGGCGGATCATGTCTATATGCGTACCGTATTTTCGGCGGCGCAGGTAGGGCTGTGTGTGCTGAATGACAGGGGGGCTATCGTCGATATCAACGATGCTGGCCTTGAGACCATGGAAACCACTTACAGGGAATCGGTGGGGAAGCAGTTCGGTGATGTATTCCGCTGCGAGAACAGTGTGGAAGGCGGCTGCGGCCATGGCCAGTACTGTGCGACCTGCCCCATCCGCCATCAGATCGAGACCGCGATATCCACGGAGGGGTATACCAGCCAGATCACGGCGGCGATGCACAGCGTCCGCCGCAAGGAAAGGATATGGCTGCGGATGTTCTTCTCGCAGGCTTGGTCGGAGATCGGCAAGCAGACAATCGTCACGATGATTGACGTATCGCAGCGCAAGAAACGCGAGGATGCCCTGGAGGAGGCACGGGAGCGTGCGGAGGCGGCCAGCCGGACGAAGAGTCAGTTCTTGGCCAACATGAGTCATGAGATCCGCACGCCCATCAACGGCATGAATGGCATGATCGACCTGACATTGCATACGGAGCTCACCGAGGAGCAGCGGGAGAATCTCATGAGTGCCAAGCAGTGCTCGGAGGACCTGCTGCGGATCATCAACGATATCCTCGATTTTTCCAAGCTCGACTGCGGGAAGATGGAGCTTGAGTCGCTGGATTTTGACCTGCACAAGACCCTGCGGCGGGTCTGCACGGTGCATCGCAAAGTAGCCAAGGGCAAGGGACTGTTTTTCCGCTTGCCGGATCTGAAGGCCGTGCCGCAATTCATCACTGGCGATCCGATGCGGTTCCGCCAGATCCTGCACAATCTGCTGACCAACGCGGTGAAGTTCACCAATGAGGGTGGCGTGGCCGTCGAGGTGAAAAAGACTTACCGCAAGGATATGCCCGTGCTGAGCATCGCGATTCATGATACGGGGATCGGCATGTCCTTTGCAGAGCAGAAGAAACTCTTCCAGCCGTTCAGCCAGGTAGATGGCTCTACGACGAGGAAGTTCGGCGGGACAGGGCTCGGGCTCATGATCGTCAAGGATCTGGTCGAGGCTATGGGCGGCGAGATCACTGCTCATTCGGCCCCGCAGTGTGGCAGCAACTTCACTTTTTGGATTCCGCTGTATGAGGCGGATGGGGAGGATGAAGAAAGCCTGGAACGGTCGGTGTTCATCAATGAGAGTTGGAATGAAAGCGGAAATCGGGAGGCGCAGGCCAAGGCGGAGGAGACGGATATCAGTGATATCGCGAGCCTGCTGGCGTACTGTGAGCAGCGTCTCGATGATGAGGGAGGGGATGCATGATGAAGATACTGATTGCAGAGGATGACCGGCTGAGCCGGGTTTTCCTGAAAAAGTTCATGGGCAATTACGGCAGCTGTGATGTGGCTGTCGATGGGATGGAGGCGCTCGATCTTTTCATGGATGCGATAAAAGACAAGGAGCCCTACGATCTATTGTGCCTGGATATCATGATGCCCCGTATCGATGGGCTGAAGCTCTTGAAGGCCATCCGCGTCCTCGAAAAGCAGCATCAGCTCAAGCATACCTGTATCATCATGATGACGGCGCTGGCGGATGTGGAATATGTCGACCAGGCACTGGAGCTGGGTTGCGATGCTTATGCGGCCAAGCCCATCGATACCGATAAGGTGACCCTGGTCATGAAGAACCTGGGACTGTTGAAAGAATAGGGATACCACCAAGAGCTTTTCTTCGCGGAAAGGCTCTTTTTCACTGGATAATGCCCTGTGGCTATGATAAAATAATATTATCTTGAATTGTGCCGCAAATGAGAATCCGATAGACAATAGATAAGCGATTCCGGGCACAACGGAAATAAACTGAATGAAGCTATTGCAAGTTGGGTAGCGTGTATGGGGGACTATTGATGGAGTTTCGGCAATTGGAATATTTTTGTACCATCAGCGAGCTCGAGAACTTTACGCGGACGGCCGAGGCACTGCATGTGTCACAGCCGTCGGTCACCAAGGCAATCAAGTCACTGGAGGCTGAGCTGGGGGTAATGCTCATAAACCGCAGCCAGAAGCATGTAAGTCTTACGGAGCAGGGCAAGGTTTTCCTGGTCCATGCGCAGCGCATCATGCAGGATGCGGCGTTTGCGAAGAAAGATATGCTGCGTTACCGTTCGGATCGGCAGGATATCATACATTTCGGTATGCCGCCGATGGTGGAAGGGTATCTGTTCCCCGATTTGTTTACGAAATTCCGGGAGCATGTGCCGGATGTGACGCTTGATGTGCAGGAATTCAGCGACTCGGATGAGGTGCGCCAGCGCGCGGATGCAGGGGAGCTCGATTTCGGTATCGTGCTGGGCAGCGACGCGGAGGAACTCGATAATTCGATGCGTATCCTGCAGGACAAGATGGTGCTTTGCCTGCCGCCGCAGCATCCGCTGGCGGGCAAGGAGTCAATCTCCTTCCGCGAGCTGCGCGATGAGAAGTTCATCCTGCAGCAGCCGAATACCTATCAGTACCGCCAGATCATGGATCACTGCGGCGAATATGGCTATGTGCCGGACATCGTGCTCTGTACATCGCAGCTCAAGACCATCAAGCAGCTGGTAGCCAATGGCAGCGGGATCTCGATGCTGCCGAACTTCGTCACGCGCATGGAGAAGATTTTCGTGCGCAAGCCGCTGGCGCCCTCGGTAGGCGTCAGCGTGTCGCTTTTCTGGGGCGGCAACAAGAATCTTTCCCGGGCAGATGCCCGGTTCATGAAATTCATGAGGGAATACACGGAAACGCAGGAATTCAAGCAGCATTTCCGTCAACATTGAAGAGGCAGGGAAAAACGTGCAACTAAAACGTCTGGAAGCGTATGGATTCAAATCCTTCGCGGATAAGATTTCCATTGATTTCGACAAGGGGATAACGGCCATTGTCGGGCCAAACGGCAGTGGCAAGAGCAATATCACCGATGCAATCCGCTGGGTGCTCGGTGAGCAGAATGTGCGCAATCTGCGCGGCACGAAGGCTGAGGACATCATCTTCACAGGCTCGGCATCGCGCAAGGCGCTCGGTGTGGCAGAGGTATCGCTGTTCTTTGCGAACGACGGCACGCTGCCCGTGGATTTCCGCGAGGTCGTCGTGACACGCCGGCTGTACCGCAGCGGGGAGAGTGAGTTCTACATCAATCGCTCGCGCTGCCGTCTCAAGGATATCTACAATCTGTTTGCCGATACGGGTATCGGCCATGATGGCATGAGCATCATCGGGCAGAACCGCATCGATGACATCCTGAACAGCCGGCCCGAGGAGCGCCGGGCGTTCTTCGAGGAGACGGCCGGCATCACGAAGTACCGCAACCGCAAGCGGGAGTCGGTGCGCAAGCTCACGGATACGGAGAACAATCTCGTACGTGTGCAGGACATCATCAATGAAATCGAAAATCAGCTGGAGCCGCTCGCGCGTCATGCAGAAAAGACGCGCATTTTTAACGGGCTCAATGAGGAGTACAAGAAGTGCCGGCTGACGAAGCTCGCCCAGGACTATACGCGGGAGAGCCAGCGCAAGCAGGATAACGATGAAAAGCTCGTGGCGGGCCGCGATGCAGCCGTGGCGGCAGATACGCAGGTCAAGGCAGTAGCGGCGCGCAAGGAGCAGCTCGGCAAGGAAATCATCGACTTCGAGCAGCAGCTCAAGGAACAGGCCGAGAAGAATGAAGCCATCCGCCAGAAAATCGAGGCAGCCTCGACGGAGATGGCAGCCCTCAAGGAGCGCCAGGAGCAGAGCGACGCGGCCAAAGCCCGCATCCTGAGCCGCCGGAGCGAGCTGAACCATGAGATCGCGCAGGCCGTAGCCGATATGGCGCAGTGGTCGGAGAAAGAAGCGCAGCAGAAGAAAGATCTGACGTTGGCTGAGGAGCTGCTGGCCAAGGAGAAGGAGAAGGCCAAGAATATCGCCGAGCGTATCCGTGAGCAGAAAGAGGTCGACAAGGCCGCAGGCGAGCGGCGTGAGCAGGCCCAGGCAGAGCTTACGCAGAAGCAGCAGGAACTCGCACTTATCGAGCGCGATATCGAGAATGGCAGCGGCGATCAGGAAGCCCGCGAGGCCAGCTTGCAGGAGGCAAGGCAGCAGCTTCAGGAGCTGGCGCAACTGCAGCAGCGGCTGCAGGCCAAGCTTGCGGAGCAGGACGAGGCCATCAAGCAGCGCATTGCTGAGCAGCAGAGCGCGCAGAAAGCACAGCGCGAAGCAGCCAGCCGGGCTGCCGGCTGCGAGCGCCGCTGCAATGAGACTGTGCAGCAGATAAAGTCAGCGGAGAGCAAAATCCAGTTCCTCACGCGCATGCAGCAGGCCTATGAAGGCTTCGGCAAGGCGGCCAAGGCGGTGCTGAAGTGCCAGGAAGGCTGGCGCAAGGGCGTTGCCGGTGCCGTAGCCGAGCTCATCGACGTGCCGCGCGAGTATGTGACTGCGCTGGAGATCGCCTTGGGCGGCAACCTGCAGAACATCGTGACCGAGGATACGGATACGGCCAAGGCCGCCATCGCGTTCCTCAAGCGTGAGCGGCAGGGCCGTGTGACGTTCCTGCCCCTGTCGACCATTGTGGCCCGTCCGCCGCAGGCTATCAAATTCTCGGCGCAGGAGGGCGTCATCGGCTGGGCCAGCGAGCTCGTCAAGACGGAGGAGAAGTACACGAAAATCGTGGAGTTCCTGCTGTCGCGGACGCTCGTGGTCGATACGCTCGACCATGCACTGGCCCTGGCCAAGAAGCATGGCTACAAGCTGCGCATCGTCACGAAAGAGGGCGAGCTTTTAAATCCGGGCGGCTCGCTCTCGGGCGGCAGCCGGCAGCATCAGGAGGCGAGCTTCCTGAACCGCAGCGGCGAGATCGAGGCGCTCAAGCAGAAACTGGCGGACGCGCAGGCTGAGCTGACGACGCTCAAGGCCGACCGTGCGGCGGCACAGCAGGCTGAGCAGCTGGCGGCCCGGCAGGAGGAGGAAGCCAGGGAGGCCCTCCATGAGGCCAACGTCCATCGTGCAGAGCTGCGTGTGAGTCTGGAGCGGCTGGCTGAGAACCAGAGCAGCCAGCAGCAGGCCGTGGCCGAGCTGGAGAAGGCAGCGGCTGAGATCAAGGCGACCTTTGCGCGCATCCAGGAGAAACGCACGCTGGCGGTCCGGGCCGTGAATGAGGCCCAGCGAGTCTTTGACGAGGCTGACCATGCGGCGGAGGATGCGGCCATTGAGCTGGAGGATCTCGAGCAGGATGCCGATGACCTGTCGGAATACATCCAGAAGCGTGAGGTCAACCGTGCGGTGCTCGAGCAGGAAGCCCTGCGCTCGCGCGAGTATCTGCTGCTGCGCAAGAAGGACAAGGAGCGCAGCGAGCAATCCTTGCGGGATAACGAGGCCGAGGAGCAGCAGCTTGTCGCGGGCCTTGCTGAAAGCGTCACGCGGCTGGAGGAAATCAGCGGGCAGAATGCGAACTGGCAGCGGCTCTTTGCCGAGGGCCAGGAGGCGCATGACAGGATCTATGCGCAGCGCATGACGAAGCTGACGGAAAGCCAGCAGGCCGACAAGGATGCGCATGAGGCAGCCAAGAAGCTCAATCAGGCGCAGGAGCATGTGCACAAGCTCGAAATCATTGAGACGAAACTCCAGCTGGCTCTTGAGGAGTGGCAGGAAACCATCCTCACGGAATATGGCCTGACGCCGGAACGGGCGCTCGAGGAGGCCTTGGATATCGAGCCGCCGGAGGTCTACCGGCGCATGAAGGAGCTCGATAAGAAGATCAAGGAACTCGGCCCGGTCAACCCGAACGCCTTGGAGGAGTACGAGGAACAGCAGAAACGTCACGATTTCATGCAGGGACAGGCCAATGACCTCATCGAGGCCAAGGACAACCTCGAAAGCCTCATCGCCGATATGGATGAGGCGATGACTAAGCAGTTCAAAGAGGCCTTTGCCCAGATCCAGAAGTATTTCGGCGAGATTTTCGTGCGGTTGTTTGGCGGCGGCAAGGCCGAGCTCAAGCTGCTGGATGAGAATGATGTGCTCAACACGGGCGTCGATATCCTCGTGACCCTGCCCCAGAAGAAGCGGCAGAACCTCTCGGCCCTGTCGGGCGGCGAGCGTGCGCTGACCGTCATTGCGTTGCTGTTCTCGTTCCTGCGCTATCGTCCGTCGCCGTTCTCGGTACTGGACGAGATCGACGCGCCGCTTGATGAAGCCAACGTCGTGCGCTTTGGCTCATTCCTCACGGAGTTTTCCGAGAACACGCAGTTCATCGTCGTCACCCACCGCAAGGGCACGATGGAGGCTGTGGATACCATGTATGGCGTGACCATCGAAGACGCGGGCGTGTCGAAGATACTGTCCGTAAAACTGGATGATATAAAATAAACGGAGGCAATCCATGGGATTTTTTGACAAACTGAAAAAGGGCCTGAACAAGACCCGCGAAAACCTGACGAATAAGATTGAGAAACTCGTCATCGGCTATGCCGATATCGACGAAGACTTCCTGGAGGAGCTGGAGGAAACCCTGATCATGGCCGATGTCGGCGTGCAGACGACCGACAAGCTCATGCAGGCTGTCCGCAAGGGCATCAAGAAGAAGGAGATCAATACGCCGGAGGATCTCAAGCCGTTCCTCGCCAAGGAAATCGCGGCAATCCTCAATAACGGCGAGGACACGACGCGCGTGGCGGCTGAAGGCCCGACGGTACTGCTCGTCATCGGCGTCAACGGCGCCGGCAAGACGACGACCATCGGCAAGCTCAGCGCCTACTACAAGGAGCAGGGCAAATCGGTCATGCTGGCTGCTGCGGACACTTTCCGCGCGGCGGCCATCGACCAGCTCGAGGTCTGGGGCCAGCGCACCGGCGCGCAGGTCATCAAGCACGAGGAAGGCTCCGACCCTGCGGCCGTAGCCTTCGATGCCGTCAAGGCGGCTAAAGCACGTGGCATTGACGTGCTGATTATCGATACGGCTGGCCGCTTGCAGACGAAATCCAACCTCATGCAGGAACTCGAGAAAATCAATCGCGTCATCGGCCGCGAGATTCCAGGCGCGCCGCATGAGACGCTGCTCGTACTCGATGCCACGACGGGGCAGAACGCCATCAGCCAGGCTGAGCTCTTCACCAAGGCCGCACCGATATCGGGCGTCGTGCTCACGAAGCTCGACGGCACGGCCAAAGGCGGTGTCGTCATCGGCATCAAGAGCCAGCTCTCGATGCCCGTCAAATGGATTGGCGTCGGCGAAGGCGTCGAAGACCTGCGCCCCTTCAACGCTGACGACTTTGCCAAGGCATTGTTCGAGGGCTGAAACTAAGGGAAAGAAAAATGAAAAGCGTTCGATGGGAAGTTTCGCATCGGACGTTTTTTATGTATTGGCAGAGCAGGAGAAAAGATATGTTAATTGGCGAAGAAAGAAATAAAGTAGATCAGATATGGGATACCTTTTGGACGGGCGGACTTACCAATCCGCTGCTGGTGATTGAGCAGTTTACGTATTTGCTATTCATCAAGCAGCTCGATGATATCGAGATAGAGAACGAAGCCAATGCGGCGCTGTTGGGCTTTGAGAACGAGGAGAAAATCTTTGGCCCGGACCAGCAGAACTATCGGTGGAGCAAGTTCAAGAACTTGGCTCCGGCAGTTCAATTTCAGCTTATGCAGGAGGAAATCTTTCCTTTTATCAAGAATCTGCACCCCGATGATGATGCGTCCTATACGCGCTTTATGAAAGATGCTACCTTTCAGATTTCTGCGCCGGATAAGCTGGCGAAAATCATCGAGGGTATCGATAAGCTGGAACTGGATGAGGAGGACAGCAAGGGCGACTTGTACGAGTATATGCTGTCGAAGCTGGCATCTTCTAAAATCAACGGCCAGTTCCGTACGCCGCGCCATATCATCGAGATGATGGTGGAGATGGCGGCACCGCAGCCGATCGATACCATCGTCGATCCAGCGATGGGAACGGCAGGATTTTTGGTGGCGGCAGAAGAATTTATCCGGAAACATCACGGAGATATGCTGCTGGATGATGCGCAGGCCAAGCATTTCAATACGACCATGTTCCATGGTTTTGATACTGACCCCACCATGCTGCGCATCGGCACCATGAATATGATGCTCCATGGCGTTCAGAATCCCAGCATCGACTATAAAGACAGCCTTTCCAAGCATAATCCCGATAAGGAACTCTATACGCTCGTTCTGGCAAATCCACCGTTTAAGGGTTCTCTCGACAATGAGACGGTGGAAGAAAGCCTGTTGCGCGTCACTAAGACGAAGAAGACGGAACTGCTTTTCCTCGCCTTGTTCCTGCGCATCTTGAAATTGGGCGGCAGAGCGGCTGTTATCGTCCCCGATGGTGTACTCTTTGGTTCGTCGAAAGCCCATAAGGCGATTCGTAAGGAATTGGTCGACAACAACAAACTGACGGCCGTAATCTCCATGCCCAGCGGTGTGTTCAAGCCCTATGCAGGCGTATCAACGGCCATACTTTTCTTCACCAAGACCAACGCAGGCGGCACGGATAAGGTCTGGTTCTACGACATGCAGGCGGATGGTTACAGTCTTGACGATAAGCGGCAGGAGATTGAGGCGAATGATATTCCTGACATTATTGCCCGCTTTAAGAATCTGGAACAGGAAGAAAGCCGCAAACGCACGGAGCAGAGCTTCTTTGTGCCGGTGGATGAAATCCGGCAGAACGGATATGACCTCTCCATCAATAAGTATAAGGAAATTGAGTATGTGCCGGTGGAATATCCGAGTACGGTGGAACTGATGACGAAGTTGGACGAGTTGAATATGGAAATCAGCAGTGATATGGAAAAGTTGCGGGAAATGCTAGAACAGTGACATGTATGTGGCAACCGCCACCTGCCTTGATTACCGCCTAGTAACTAAACTACTTTCACTAAAAGCCTTACCGATAAGGAAGGTTGTCAGTCATGTAACTGACTGATGAGGTGTTTAAGGAGCAATACATGAATGATGTAATACAATTATCGGAGCTTGGTGAAATAATAACAGGAAATACTCCGAGTACATCTGATAATGCAAATTATGAATCGGATGATATTCTATTTGTTAAGCCAAGTGATATATCGAACGATAGAATATCCTATATAGAGAATACTGAAAATTATATATCAAATTATGCTAAAGGGAAGGCTCGTGTAGTATCAAGTGATACAGTGTTTTGTACCTGTATAGGTATAATCGGCAAAGTTGGTATAGCAACAAAAGAAAGTGCTTTTAATCAACAGATAAATGCTATTATTCCAGATAAAGAGAAGGTGACAAGTTATTATCTTGCGTATGCACTTATGGCAAAGCGGAATTATATGCAAGCTAAAGCCAATGCAGCCGTGGTTCCTATCATTAATAAAACTCAATTTGCGGAACTTAAAATCAAATATGTATCTTTGGAAGAGCAAAGACGCATAACAGATAAATTTCAGTTGATAGACTCTTTGATAGCAAAGAGAGAAAAACAAATTGAGACAATAGAATACCTTGTCAAATCACGGTTTGTAGAGATGTTTGGCGACCCAATTGTAAATTCAAAGGGATTGCCCACTGAGGCAATAGGGGATGTTTGCTTGTTAAAAGCTGGTGTTACGACATCTGCGCAGGATATACATGAACAATCAGATGATGAGCATAATATTCCATGTTATGGTGGGAATGGTGTACGTGGATACGTAAGAACAGCAACTTATCAGGGAGATTATGCAATTATAGGCAGACAGGGGGCGTTGTGTGGAAATGTGCAGTTTGCCCATGGTAATTTTCATGCAACAGAACATGCCGTGTTAGTGACACCTAAAATACCATTCAATTTGACGTGGTTGTATATCACACTGAGAGAAATGAACTTGAATCGTTTTCATACTGGTGCGGCACAGCCTGGATTAGCTGTTAAAACGCTTAATAGGGTAAGAATTATGATGCCGGATATTGAACTTCAAAATCGATTTGCAGAGTTAGTAGTTCAGGCCGACAAATCGAAACTTGCTATTCAAAAAAACATTGAAACATTGCAAAAATTAAAATCGAAACTTATGCAGGATTATTTTGGATAAGGAATGTTATATGTATGCCCGAACTTAGTCGTTTGGCAGGAATGCTCATATCTTATGGTGAATTTGTCGTCTAGCAAAGCATCGATACATTGCAAACTTTGAAGGACAGGTTTATGCAAGATTACTTCAAGTGATGACTCCGTGTCGTATTTTTGAATTTTAGAGATTTCCTAATACAAAGCTTCTCTGAAAAATATCTACTTACTAATAGTTATTGATAACGTCTTAGGGAGAAAATATGAAAAACACAGGCATAGAATATGAAAAGATTGTTCAAAAAGTTTTTCAATCAATTCTTAATCAAAAATCTGTAGAAAATATAACTGTAGAACATGACGTTACCCTTCAAGGAAAAAGCACAACTCATCAGATTGATGTTTATTGGAAATTCTCTGATGGAATTTCCCAATATTCTACAATCGTACAAGCAAAAGACTACAGTAGCAGAGTATCTCAAGAAAAGTTATTAGCATTCAAAAGTGTTATCGATGATTTACCAGAACGTTCCAAAGGTATATTTGTCACAAAAACTGGATATCAAAGAGGGGCAAAAGCATATGCTGAAGCAAATGATATTCTTTTATATGAGCTGCGACATCCTACTGATGATGACTGGAATGGATATATTCGTGATATCTCAATAAAACTAACAATGTTTACTCCACAAATTAGCAACTTTACAACATATATTGATAAAGATTGGGCTTGTAAAAATTATCCTGATGCTATGGATAAAATAAATATACATTCTTTTACCGAAAATGATTTCCTGTACAATGAAAAGGGAGATAAGACTATCCCTGTACTAAAATTAGTAAACAACCTAATAAACGCTCAGTCTGCTGAGTCGTCATCGACAGTCGTCGAAAAGGTTTTTTTAGAACCAACTTTCATATATTATGGTAAATATGATATAAAGTTGTTAAAAATAAATAAAATATCATTTATGGTTGATTATAATAGATATGACGATACTATAGAAATACACGGTGATGACATTGTGAAGTTTATATTAAAAAATGTTCTCAAAAACGAGACCAATAATGTAGATCCATTATTCAATGTTCATTTGTAAAGTATACTTTACAAATGAACATAATCTTACGTTGCATTACCTGTTAAAGTGATTTAGCTTCCCCTAAAGGGGCAGGACCTTTAATAGTTGTTCATTATCGGTAAGGTTTCCACATTTTGATATTTTGTAGCAACTGATAAATCAAAATATGTATTTGAACAGTTTATAAAATTAGTAAAGTAGCTAAAATATCAAAGCATAACTTATGAATTAAGGTGTAGAACTTGATAGATATACATTACATAGGGAAGTTAAACAAAGAACTATATCAGGTAGTAACGGCAGATATTGACAGTGATGAAGTCATAATTACAGATGAGCGAATTGAACATATAGCACTACATCATCCGGGAGATTATGAAAGATATAAGCAGTATATGCTGGAAGCAATACAATGTCCCGATTACATCGTGGAAGCCAACCGACCTAATACGGCGTTGATTTTGAAGGAAATAAGGATAGAGGGGCGAGTCTTTAAGCTGATTTTACGACTAAAAACCTCCACAGACCCTTCTAACTTCAAAAACTCAATAATAACTTTTTTAAGAACAGACACAAAAGAATGGAATAGAATTGTACGCAATAAGAAAATTCTTTACAGTCGTAAGGATAAGTAGTACAATGTAAGTAACAAAGGAATAGTTATCTGAGGTGGTAGATTTCGTCCGGACCACACGCCGATGGCATGACAGAGGAAACTCGAGTAGATGCAGGAGAAGCGGACGCCTGCCGGATAGCTATTCTGATTAGAGAGAACCGTTCTCGTATGAGGACGGTTTTTCTGCTATAACGAGGAATGAGGAATAGTGCTCTGTTATGGGACAGGGAGGGGAAATTATGGCCTCAAATTTTGACTTTGTAAATCAGGAATCTCAATGGATAAATATAGCTGAGCGGGCCATAAAAGCAGAACAGGGGATGGCGATTGCGCCGGAGGTGGCGGCTATCTTTGGCCGTTCGGCCATGGAGCTGGGTATCAAGTGGGTTTATCGTGCCGAGGGGATGGATACGAGCGACCCGTATAAATATGGCAAGGATAGAGAGCTGTTTGCTCTGCTGAAGGATAGAAGTTTTTGTGAAGTGGTGGGGGATGAGAAGCTACTCCACATGCTTGACCAGTTGCGCCTGTTCGGCAATCGGGCCGCGCATGGTGGGCGGCCTCTTACGCATGAGGATGGTGTACTGGCCCTTAGAATCCTGTTTGAGTTTCTGAGTTGGATGGCCTATTGCTATACGTCGATTCAGGGCGAAATGGTCTTTGATGAAAGTCTTTTGCCGTCTTCGGATGATAAGGCAACGGTCAGTCAGCAGGAAATCCAAAAGCAGGCAGAGAGTATCGCGAAGAAAGATGCCGCTCTGGCGCAGAAACAGCATGAGCTGGAGGAAAAGAATCAGGAACTCGATGATATAAGGGCAAAGAACGAGCAGCTGCAACAGGAGCTTATTCGTCTGCGCAAGGAACGTCAGGCACAGGGCGAGTTCCATGTCAATCCGATTACGGAGGCGGAAACCCGCAAGCGCTATATCGATTATGACCTTGAAGCGGCAGGCTGGATAATCGGCGATAACTGCCGCATTGAGGAAGAAGTTTCCGGCATGCCTAATGCCTCCAATACAGGCTTTTCGGATTATGTGCTTTATGGCAGAGATCAGAAGCCTTTGGCCATTGTGGAGGCCAAGCGTACGAGTTTCGACCCGGAGAAGGGGGCAAAACAGGCAGAACTCTATGCTAATAGTTATGAGGCAAAGTATGGCCGTCGGCCCTTTATCTTTATGACCAATGGCCTGCGTACGGTATTTCTAGATGAGCAGGGCGGGTATCCCCGCCGCGATGTGTCGGGGTTCTTTACGCAGGACGATTTGCAGATGCGCATGGACAGGCGCGGGATGCAGCAGACGTTGGCCGAGGTCGAACCGAATCACGACATTGCCGGCAGACCTTACCAGATTGAGGCGGTCAAGGCGGTGGAAGAGGCATTTGACCACAAGCGCAGGAAAGCGCTTATCGTGCAGGCAACGGGAACGGGCAAGACCCGTGTAGCCATCAGTTTATCGGATGTGCTTTTTCGTGGCGGCTGGGTGAAGCGTATTCTGTTTTTGGCTGACCGTACCGCGTTGGTGCGTCAGGCCAAGCGCAGCTTTATGGATTTTTTCAGCAATGAGATTCCTATGGCCAGTCTGATGGATAGCCGGGATGATGCGGCGACGGCGCGGATTATCTTCAGTACCTATCCCACCATGATGAACGCCATTGATACGGCAAAGAATTCGGAGGGGCGCAGATTGTTTTCGCCAGCTGCCTTTGACCTTATCATTATCGATGAGAGCCATCGCAGTATCTATCAGCGGTATCAGGCGATTTTCCAGTATTTCGATGCCATGCTGCTGGGCCTTACGGCAACGCCGAAGAATGAAGTCGACAAGAATACGTATCGCCAGTTTGAGCTGGAGGCAGGCAATCCTACCTTTGCTTATCCCTATGATGAGGCTGTGGCGCAGAAGTATCTTGTGCCCTATGAGCAGTTTGAGCGTACCACGGACCTCATGAAGAATGGTTTGCATTATAAAGACCTAAGCGAAGAGGATAAGGCGCACTATGAGGATGTGTTCGGCGTGGCAGGTGACAATGCCCCGGATATTCTGAGCTCGGACTTCAATAAATATGTGTTCAACCGTCAGACGGTGCAGATGGTTCTCAAGGATTTGATGGACATGGGGCAATATATCGCTGGCGGGGATAAGCTGGGCAAGACCATCATCTTTGCCAAGAATCGCAAGCATGCGAAATTCATCGTGGATATTTTCCATGAAATGTATCCGGAGTTTGGCGATGCTTTCATTCAGCAGGTAGATGGCAGCATTGATTATCACGAGCAGATCATTGATGATTTCTGCACGCCGGATAAGATGCCGCAGATTGCTGTTTCTGTTGATATGCTGGATACCGGCATTGATGTGCCGGAGGTGCTGAATCTGGTATTCTTCAAGATGGTGCGGTCGTATAGCAAATTCTGGCAGATGATAGGCCGTGGCACACGCCTTTGCCCAAATCTTTTTGGCCCAGGGCAGGATAAGCGGAAGTTTTATATCTTTGACTATGGCGGGAACTTTGAATACTTCAGCCTGCAGGGCAACGAACTGAAGGAGTCCAAGAACCAGCCGTCCCTGGTGGAGCGCATCTACAATTTGCAGGCCAATCTCTATCTGCTGCTGCATAAGGACAAAGATGCCGAGCGGCAGGCGTTTGCACAGGAGTTGTTTGAGGAACTGCATGGCAAAGTTATGGCCTTGGATGATGATAGTTTCCGCGTTATCCAGAATCGCCAGCAGGTGGAGAAGTATCGGGATAGGCGCAGTTGGGCAAGTCTAACGGCAGATGATGTGGCAGAGATCGGTAAATATATAGCGCCCATCATACCTGCACAGGATGAGGATGTAATGGCCCGCTTCTTTGATCAGAAGCTGTACGGCATTATGTATGACTATCTGATGGCAAAAGATATTACGGTAAAGGCACAGCAGGTAGAAGAAACGGCCGATAAACTGAGTTCTCCGAATTTGCAGACCATTCCCCAGATAAAAGCGAAACAGCCCTTTATCCAGCAGGTGCGTTATCCCGAATTTTGGGAGGATGTGACAGTGGACAAGCTTGAAACAGTGCGGACACAGTTACGCGATTTGCTGAAGTTCCTGGAAACTGAGAGCAGGGGGATTTATTACACCGATTTTGCCGATACGCTCATTACGGTCAGGGAACCGCATACCGTTACGCCGGAGCAGACTTCGGAAAGCTACAAGAAGAAGGTCGAACGCTATCTGAAAGAACATCAGGATAATATTGCCGTGCATAAGCTGCGCACGAATAAGCGATTGACTTCTGTTGATTTGCGGGAGTTGGAGCGGGTTCTGTGGGAAGAACTGGGAACGCATGAGGATTATCGCATTCTCTACGGAGAATGTCCTGTCGGGCTGATGGTGCGTAAAACCGTGGGGATGGACAGAGCGGCACTCGAAGAAGTTTTTGCCGAGTTCTTGTTGGAGAACCGTCTGAATCTCCGTCAGATTGACTTCGTGAAGCGCATCATTGACTATCTGGCCAAGAATGGCGAGATGATTCCCAAGGATGTTACGAAGCCAGCTTTTGCGGGGATGAACAACGTTGCGAAATTGTTTGAACGAAATAAGGATGAGGTTCGTAATATCTTTGACAAAGTAAAAGAAGTAACCAGCAACGGCAGTGAAATTGCATGATGGTAACGAAAGCATAGAAAAAGCCGGAAGGCTTGACTTGTCAGATTTGACAAGTCAGCCTTCCGGCTTTTGGTTGTTTGCTTGTTTTGGTCTTAGAAAGTCTGTGCTTATTTGGCGACTTTTACATTGTAGCCATAGATGGTCTTCCAGTCATCGCGCATGGATACCGGAATCCAGCCATTTTTCTGGCAGTCAGCTTTCATCTTGTCAGCTTTCTTCGTGTTGCCGAGATCGTTTTCGAGGTCGTCGCAGCAGAGGGAGAAGGCCAGCGATTTATATTTGTTCTTGCTGATGGTGTAGTTGAACATCGAAGCATCGCCGGAGCTGTTGCCGAAAGCAAGAACCGGCTGACGGCCGATTTCGCGGGCGATGTTGGAGACCTTGTTCATCTTGACATCTTTGAGGACGAACTGGCCGCGGACGAGTACGTCTTTGTCTTTGTCGTAGACATACTCAAGGCCATCGGTTTTACCCTGGCCCGAAGCGAGCGTCATGATGTCCGTGCCGATGAAGTGATCGCGTTTGATTGGCAGAACGCCGTTCATCAGTACGCGCTGGGCATCGCGGTCGGAACCCGAGACAATCCAGATGTCGAAGTCGTTGTTCTTGAGGTAGGAGACAACCTCGGCCATCGGCAGGTAGAATTCCTCACCGCGTTTGAGGTTCGTCAGGCCCTCAGCTGGCGTTTCCATGAACTTCTTGACAAAGGCTTCATACTCGGGCTGCGTCATGCCGGCAAAGACAGAGGCCTGCGATTTTGCTTCTTTGCCTTCCATGTCTTCCGGGATGGCCTGCTTGTCGATGGCAGCCTTGACGACCTTCGCGTACTCACGGTCTTCTTTCGACGGCGTGTAGGTCGGGTCGTTGAGCGCACGCTCGAGATACATCATCCATTCGAAGTAGCACGGCGTTCTCTCGCCGAGCAGCGTACCATCCATGTCGAAGACAGCGATGCGGTCCTCGACCGGGATGTAGTTCGGGCTCTTTTTGTTCGTCACGTCCTTGACGTAGTTGGTCAGAGCTTTGAAGGAAGCAGAATCCTGGTTCCAATACTTGAAGTCACTGCCGTTCTTCTTGACGCTGATCTGCGCGATTTCAGCGCGCGTAGCGGCCTCGACATTCATGCTGGCGCCAGTCCCGAAGACAAAGCTCATCGCCAGAAGTGCGGCACAGAGTTTCTTTTTGTTCATAAAATCATCCTTTCTTCATACCCTGTCCTCAGGCTAGCATTTTCTGAGGACAATAACCTTACGTATCCCATCGTAATATATTCGGCAAAGTGTCAGTATCTCCTCTTTAGCCCCAAAAAAAATTGAGCAAGCATGAAGCCTGAATGGCCCATGCTTGCTCGAGGGGAAATGCAACTTAATATTTGTGGAACATATCCTGGATGGCCTTGAGGTCGTGTGTCTTGGTCAAGGCGAGCTGCAAGAGGATGCGGCATTTCTGCGGATTCAGGGAATCACCATCGATGAAATGCTCATCGATATAAGACTGCTCGGCAGGGATGACCGAGCCGGATACCAGCCGCGTGCTGCGGACCACAACGATGCCGGCAGCCGAGGCTTTTGCCAGTGCTTTTTCGGCATCCTTATGGATGGAGCCATTGCCCGTACCGGCATAGACGATGCCTTTGACACCGGCTTTGATAGCAGCATCGACGAACAGTGCGTCATCGTTGGCAGTGCCATAGATGACTTTGACATACGGCAGTTTGTCGAGGTTCGTGACATCGAATTCGGAAGCCGTCGTGTTAAGGCGCGTGGTCTGTCCATAGAACTCAGGTACACCGTCGTTGACGACGCCAATCGAGCCGGCCAGCGGGGACTGGAAGGTGTTGACGGACGTGGTGTTGGTCTTCGTGACGTTGCGGGCGGCATCAATCTGATCGTTCAAGGCGACCATGACGCCACGGCCAGCAGATTTCTTATCCGCGGCAATGCGGACGGCATTGAGCAGGTTCATCGGGCCGTCGGCGCTGATGGCCGTAGCGGGACGCATGGCGCCGGTGATGACAACAGGCTTCTGGCTCTTGACCGTGAGATTCAGGAAGTAGGCAGTCTCTTCGAGCGTATCGGTGCCGTGCGTGATGACGATGCCATCGACGTTTTTATCCTTGAGCAGCGTGTTGCAGCGCTTGGCCAGCTTGAGCCAGATATCATCGGTCATGTCCTTGCTGTCGATGCTGCAGATCTGTTCGCCGGAGAGAACCGCATAGTTTTTCGTCTCGGGAACAGCGTTGAGCAGCGTGTCGATGCCAAGGGCACCCGCTTTGTAGCCAGTGGTCTTGGTGTCGGAGGCAGCGCTGCCGGCGATGGTACCACCGGTAGCCAGCACTTTGATGTCAGGCTTGTCTCCCGTGGCAGCACTGGCAAAGCATTGGCCGCCAGCCATCATCGCAGCCAGCATCATGGCAACAAGTGGACGTTTCATTTTCATAGAAATAACACCCTTTCCATAAATAAATAGTTTTTATCAACCCATAAGATATTCTAACCATTCACTAGGCAAAACTACGGAAAACTATAAAAAAACTACAAAAATCTCGGCAAGAAATTCATTTTTTAGCTAATTTTCATGAATATAGCAGGAACGTCTAAGAAAGGGAGGTTATCCTAAAAAAGGATTTTATATGGCGGCTGGCTTTGCAACTGGCCGCAAAGTGCCCGCAGGGCGGAAAGAGGGATGAAAATGGATGATAAGAATGAACAGCTGCAGCAAGAGGCTGCGCGGCTGACCGAGAAGGTAAAAGGTGATACAGCTGAACCAGGAGCGGTAGAAAAGCCAGGCCTGGCGTCGCGGATGCTGCGTGGTTTTGGTAAATGGGTAGTGTATGCGGTCGCGGCATTGCTGGTTATCTATGTGATCAAGCCGGCCATCTACGAGCATATGGATGCCTCGGCGGCAGCAGAGATGACGGAGGCTGAGAAGCAGGAGTCCATGGGGCTGCCGCTTAAGATTTCCAAACCGCCGCAGGGCAAGAGCACGACCTTGAATCGTGAGGAACTTCGCTGGATGGCTATGATGGATATCAAGCTGGAGGCTATGCGCCCACATATCAACCAGTATAACAACAAAGCGATTGATGAATTCAATGCGATGATCAATGAATACAATGCCCGCTGCGGCGAATTCCGTTATAGACGTTCTGATTTGCAGACCGTGCGCAATGAAATGGAAAAGTACCAGGAGCAGATCAAGCAGAAAGCGCGCGAAGAAGTCCAGGCCAAGGGCTGGGATAAGGCTCCTGAAAAATCTAAAAAATAATGTTTGACAAACAAAGTATACGATGCTATACTATTAACCGTTGATGACGCACGTAAGTGTCATTTTGCCGGAATGGCGGAATTGGCAGACGCAGCAGACTCAAAATCTGCCGTTGGCAACAACGTGCCGGTTCAAGTCCGGCTTCCGGCACCATTAGTGCTATCAAGGCCTCGCGATGTTTTCGCGGGGTCTTTTTTCGTGTGTGTTATGTTTGGGGAGCCATTTTAGAGCTATGAGATTTTTTATGAAAAATGAGGCTATTGCATGCTGTTTACATGCAATAGCCTCATTTGCCAAGGTCGTTTTCTTAGCTGAAGATTGTCAGCACCCTGCTATCGGGCCGTTGGAGCCGCCGAGGAATATGCAGAAGGCGGTTTTCCCGTTTTTCTTAGTTTTTCCCAGTCCTACACCAAGAAAGGCACAGGCATTAAACCCTTCTGACGTCGACTTTCTTTTTCCCGTATTATGCGGACGGCCGGCAGCAGCTACCTGCTCGAGTTCGTCATATGCCAAGGTCATTTTCTTCAACTGCTCATGCTCGTATGTCTTCAATTCCGCAAGGGTGAAGGGGAGACCGATTTCTTTTGCCAGTGGGAGGACAATAGCCTCAGCTGCCTTTTCACGCATGGCAGCATCATCTGCCGAAGTGTCATTTGTCTCTGCGAAGGCCTTATCGAGGTTGTTGAGCTTTTCTGCCAGCACTGCGTCCTGTGCCAGCTGCTCAAAGAATTTTGCCACATTTTCCGTTGCCATGATGTATTCCTCCCTTTTGTTCAGGTATCTTTCTGTCCTTTATATTTCCGAAGGGGCAAAAGTGTTTATGGTTTATTTACCGTTTTAGTTTCAGCAGTTTCTCATACCATCCCCCGCGGAAGAACGCGCAGGTGTCTTCGTCCCGGGCCAGAAGGTCATCGCCGTGGCCCGATGCGGCCACGCGGCCGCGGCAGCCGCCCGCGCAGCGGTTTCTGAATCCACAGGCTTTGCAGCCTGGATTATGGGCGAAATAGTCCCGCAGCCGCGTGTCGATAAAGCCCATATAATGCGAATCACGGAGGGCATCGGCTAATTTCGTTTCCCTTATATTGGGGAAGTGGCGCCGCCCGCCTTCGGTGCTGCCCATGGGAATGCAGGGAACCATGGATCCTTCGGCGGTGATATACATATAGTTGCGTGCATGACCGCATAGACAGTAAGCGCTGCAATCCTCCGCTTCGTCGTTTTTCACGAAAGGAATCGTAAAGTCATCCATACCATCGCTGTGGAAAAAGCCTGACAGCATCAGGGAGAGCGGCGCACCGTCCTCATAAAAATGCGGGATATAATCCAGGTAGGTTTGGAACTCTTCGCTGCGGGTGATGGCGCAATCGGTGATGCCCAGCGCTTCGCCTTCAAGATTCAGACGATTTACTTTCAAGGTCTGGCAGCCTAGTTCGCCTAGCAGCTTGATGCTCTCCCGCAGTGCTGACAGGTTCCCCTTGTGCAGGCAGTATTCTGCCCCCGTGGGAAAGCCCCGCTCCTTGCAGAGGGCAAAGGCCCGGCGTACAGCCTTTTCAGCTCCGGGAACGCCCCGCAGCCAGTCATGGCAGCCGATGCCATCAAAGCTCATGTTGAACTCTGGCCTAAGGCCTCGCCGCTCGAACTCGTCCAGCGTCTTTTCGTTCACCAGCAGGCCATTGGACATGACGGTGACGATGAGGATATCCGCTGCAAGCAGTGCATCCACGATGGCGAAAAAGTCCCGCCGCATGAGTGCCTCGCCGCCTGTCAGCGACACGGTGCGGACGCCTGCGGCCTCCATCTGCCGGATGATTTCGAGGCAATCCTCCAGGGAGGGATCAGCTTCTGTATGTTTTCCGGCTGACATATAACAATGGCGGCAGCGGCAGTTGCAGTTGCTGGTGATGGCCCAATGGATGGAATAGAGGAAGCGGTTCGGATAAGCACGGTAACTCTGCTCTGCAGATAAGGGCGCAGGCTTTTCGCATGTTACCAGAATCTCAGCCGCGCATAGCTCGGAGAGTATCTGCTTTTCTTCGGCAGAAAAGAGTGCACTCCCGACAGGCAGGGAGCCACAGGCCTTTTGCAAGGTATGGTAAACGGCAGGGGGCAGGAATTCCACTGCTCCCGAAAGGCGCTGTACGATGCCTGTAGGCAAAAGCTCCCAGCCCCGCAGCCGGAATTCGTCTTTCAGTTTGTAGTACATGGAATCACCTCGTTTGCTGTTGCACATTCATCGGATCTGTTTTTTGTCATACATTCTGCAGGCAATGCGGATTTCCTGCAAGGAAAAACGAAGGGCTGCTGCATGTGATGTGTGAACATTCATGCAACAGCCTTGTCTATTTGGCAGGTGGTCACTTTTGGTGCTGGCTTAACCGGCTGAACCAACGCCTGCAATGCGAGTCATCGGCGGCGTGGCAACCGCATTCTTTTTCATTCCACGTGATCTGGCTTCATCCTGCACACTGGCCGTAAGGTCGCCAACTCTTTGGTTGTAATAGCGCATTTGCGTCTGCCCGCAATCAAGGTTCCACTGAATCATTTGTCTGGTCACATCGCCTTTGGCGTAGTCATAAAACTCGTTCTGGTTGAGGGTGCGATTATATACGACGTAGTACTTTTTGCCATCTACCCAGATGTCCTTGCCGCGCCCGTAGCCGTAATCGAAGCTGCCCGATACCAGGGAAAGTTCCTTGTCCGTCATGCGGTTGTTGTTCATGAGATTCTTAGCCATTTTATTTTCCTCCTCACATCTTTGGGTTTGTTGTCTTGCTTTCTGTTCTTTATATCCTCGGATGCGAAAAGTGTTTAGGAGTGATAGAAAAATATTCGTTCCGCTGTGAAAAGGAAGGCAAGCTTATCATGGGAGCTGGGCCAGAGACGTATACCAGTCCTGCATAACGGCAAGTGCTTCGGCATGTTCTTCGCGCGGGATAGCCTGGTAGAGCGTCTTTTCGCCATCCGGGCGGCTTTCAAGGACATAGGTGCTGCCGTCGCGTTGAAAGAAAGCCAGGGAGACTTTTTCGCCGGGCAGGGTAAGGGTTACCAGCTCGCCTTGTGGTGCTTTTTTGTCGGGGACGGTTTCAAAGGTATTGCCGTAGAGCAGCATATTGACGAAGGAGGCAGCCTGGAGACGATTGCCAGTGCGCGGGTTCTGGTCATTTTGGGCTAAAGTATATTTTGTTGCGGGTTTGTAGCTGATACGGGCGAGATGAATGCCGATCGGACTGTTGTCGGCGGTTAAGGCAATCAGGCCGTTATCGGCGATGAAATGCTGAGGTACATCGTTATGGGCCCAGGCACAGAGCTTGCTCCATGTTTCTTGATCCTGCCGCATGGCGTCTGCTGACTCCCGCATATAGCGCACATCCGTAGGATGATAGAAGATAAAATAGCTGCCGGCTTGGTCCTGGGCGAATAATTCCCTGCCAGACATATCTGCGCAAAGCATCTCATGAAGCTCGGTTTCTGTGACTTTGCCGATGGCAAAAAGCCAGCCTGCGCCATCGTAGGCTGGCATCTCTTTTTTGGCTGCTTCGACGGACGCCCGTTCCGCAACGGAAAAAAGCTGCTGGCCACTACCTGTTTTTATCAGCAGCAGGTGGTCAAGGTCCCGGGGAATCCGCAGATAGAGACCGGCCTGCTGGTAGATGCAGGTCTTGAGGCTGGCGGTGGCGCTGGGGGGCGTGGCGGCTTTTTCCATGGCTGTACCACTGCTCCAAGGAATGAGCAGGGAAAATGCTGTGAGCGCCGTTGCTGTCAAGTTCTTGTAACGCATAAGTATTCTCCTTCCGTTTGTTTCTTTGCTTCTGGCATAGTGCCTGGCGGATATTCTTTACTTCTGGATGTTTTCTGAAATTCCTCTCTGGTTGGAGCTGGAGCGTGAAAAAGAGCCATCAATAAGCTGGATGATCTTGCGCTTATTGATGGCTCTTGGCGTTTATTTGTCGTCGATCGTGACTTTGTTGCGGCCCTGACGCTTGGACTGGTAGAGGGCGTTGTCGGCACGGGAATAGAGGCTGGTGAAGTTATCGGTGGGCCGGGAGATGGTGCAGCCGATGCTCATGGTGACCGGGTGCTGCTGATTCCCGTAGGAGATCTCGCTGGGAATCGTGGAGCGGATGCGTTCGCAGAGTATCTGGGCGTATTCCCGCGAGGGGACGTTGGGGAGGTAGATGCAGAATTCGTCGCCACCCATGCGGCCGACGATGTCAGTGTGGCGGATGTGCTCGCGGATCACGCGGACGATGCTGCATAAGACCTCGTCGCCAGCCTGATGGCCAGCCGTGTCGTTGATGGATTTGAAATAGTCGATGTCGAGCATGATGAAGGCGCTCGGCGTCTGGTCCTTGAGGGCGAGGCGGATGAGTTCGTGGACGGCGCCGCGGTTGTAGACCCCCGTTAGGTGGTCGATGGCTGCCTGGCGTTCGAGCCGCTTCTCGCGCAGCATCTCGGCGGTGACGTCGTAGAAGAAACCGATGGTATGGTGCACAGCCTGCTTCCTGTCGATGAAGTTGTGCGCGGTCACGCGATAGAAGCAGGTATGGCTGCTGTCGTAAGTAAGGCAGAGGTTGGCTGTTTCGTCCGGGCTTTGCATGGCCTGCTTGAGGAAGCGGATGCCGACCTGGGCAAAGGGTGTGCTGGCCTGGCTGGCTGCGCTGGAGAAGGGGTGGATCTTCTCGGGCAGCTGCAGGGCCGTGGCGCAGGCGGCTGAAAGGCGCATGGTATCGTGGATGGGGTCGTAATCGAACACATAGAGCCCCGCTGCCTCACAAAGCCACTGGAAGTAATCATGCTGTTCGGTGCGCCGCTGGTGTTCCCAGTAAAGCAGGAACGTCAGGGCGAGTATGATAAGTACCAGGAAAAGGGCAATTTCCATGGATAAGTTCATAGTCATCGTTCCTTTGTTGTTTGGATTTGTCGCTGAATTGACACACTTATCTGTGTAATCATCATATCATAGTTGCGAGTGATAGTAAACGCTGGCCGCGGCGCTGCGGGGGAAAAAGAAAGAAAATGTCAAGACTGTTTATGAAGAATTTCCCGTGGTATACTGTCATAGGTACCGGACAAAATAGGACATATGTCCGCTTTGATGCAAATTATGTGTGAAGGAGAATCGTGATGACTGTAGATACACAGGGGAAAGAACTGGCTTGCATTGATAAACTGGGAACGATGTGCGCGATGAGCGCGTGGACGGACGACCAGCTGCAGGATGTATTGGATCTCTTGCGTGATTATGGTGCGAGCCGGGAACAGGATGGCTATGCTGCCGGTTATGAGGCGGCTCTCAACGACGCTGTGGCTGCGGCGGAACGCACTACAGTCGGCTGATTTTCGATAAATTTGTGCCTGCCGGGCAAAAATGATTGACGAATGCAAGATAATTCGTTATAATACGTCGTGTTATCAAAGTGAAAGGGGATTACTCACTATGGCAAAAGAAGTACTTAGCAAATCCGCACTGGTAGATAAAGTTGCAGAGGCTGCTGGCGTATCCAAGAAAGATACGAAAGCTGTTGTCGATGCACTGCTCGAAACGGTAAAGGAGAGCGTTAAAGCTGATGCTGAGATCCGTCTCATCGGCTTCGGTACGTTCAAGAAAGCTCATCGCAATGCACGTCAGGGCCGTAACCCGCAGACGGGCGCTACGATCGAGATTGCTGCTAGCGATAGCCTGGCATTCAAATCCAGCGTCAAATACTAATCCTTTGCGATTAGCGATACGCGGTTGAGTATCCAGAAAGAGCCTGACAGGATTGTCCTGCCGGGCTCTTTTTCGTAGGAGGGGTGACAGTGAAGAAATCGCATATCATCCTGGCGGCGGCGATCCTGTATCTGCTCATCATGGTCATCGGCGGCATGGCGTATTATGCGTACAGCGTCCAGCATGAGCAGCAGCAGGCAAAGATAGAGCAGGAGGCGCAGCAGGAGATCGATGCACGGCGTCAGGCGCGTGAGGCGGCCGACAAGGCCCGTGAAGCGAAGGACGAAGGGGAGAAGCCGCGTAAGGCTGTTGCAAGGCGTGAGCGGGCGGCTGGCGAGATGTGGGAAGAGACGATCAATGGTGTGACCTACTATAAGCACCATTGGCCGAAGAAACTGCCGACGGGGGTCTATCTGCGGCCCTTTGTCGCTGCGCAGAATGACCGCTGTGTACTGAAGAACGATATCTATTACTACTATTCGATCACCGATGCGGAGCAGACGGCTTGGATCATGGGGGACCGGCTCGACATCTATGCGGGCGGGCAGACGGCAACACTCGTGCTCGACCCGTCAGAGCTGCGCAAGCATATGTCTTCCGACGCGTCCTGGCTGTCGGAGAATTATGTGATGAATGCCGATGCGGCGACGCTGGCAGCCTTCCGCCAGATCATCGCTGCGGGGGCGGCGACCCTCGTGTATTACAAGGAGGGGGGAAAGTCGCGCCGCCATGATATGAGTGCCCAGGAAATCCAGAATATCCGCGAGATGGTGGAGCTCTATGATGCGCTGCGCCAGGAGTGATGTGGCCATTTTAATGGACGATTAATTGACAGATGGCGCGAAAACGATTACGCTAGTACTTGGTATTTCTCAGGTATTCCAGAAAGGAGTTTTTCCATGCGAAAAACAGCATTGTTGACGCTGGGTGCATTGCTGGCGGCTTCGTCGGCGGTCATGGCTGCACCGGTCAATCAGATGGCCGCAAATGAGACGGCAATTGGGGTGGGGACGAACGAGTCCTACCTTGAACATAAGGTGAGCGGCAAGGCTACGGTTGGCGCGCAGCTGGCCCGCCGCGACCAGTATGGTGACCAGAAGGACCTCTACCTGCAGTATGATGTCGTGGGCTCCCAGGTCAAGCTCATCGGCGGCTACCGCTGGGATCTGCCGGGCGATAAGAACCAGCTCTTTGGCGGCGTAGCAGTCAGCACGCCGAGGGTCATGGGCTTTGATGCCTATGCGTCCTATGTCGCTGGCAAAGACTTCAACGAGGTGTCGGTCGGTGTCAACAAGAACCTGCTGCTCAACGTTGACCTCAACATCAACTATCACAACTTCAAGCCGGAGAACGGCAAACGTGAAAACGGCGTTGGCGCCGGCGTGACGGTCAAGTTCTGATCGCTTTCCTGTGCCAACAAAAAAACTCCGTCGGGAATATCCCGGACGGAGTTTTTGTTTGGCTGGATTCAGTCCTGTGCGTCGAACAGCGGCAGCGGCTCGAGGAAGATGATGTCATCGCGCTTGGAGGCATCGCCCTCAGCCAGTACGCAGGCTTCGCCGACGACCTTGCCGCCTGCTTTTTCGGTCAACTCGCGCAGCGCCTTCATGGAGCCGCCCGTGCTGATGACGTCGTCGAGCAGCAGCACGTTCTTGCCCTTGATGCGGTCGACATCGACGCCGTCGAGGCAAAGGTTCTGGACGCCTTTCGTGGTGATGGAGATATCCTCGACCCAAATGGCGTTCTCCATGTAAGCCTTGACGGATTTGCGGGCTACGATGTAGCGCGGCATGCCAAGCTCGCGGGCCAGATCGGCAGCGAGGGGAATGCCCTTCGTCTCAGCGGTCAGGATGATGTCGGTATCTGCCGGGATCTTCTTGGCCAGCTCTTTGGCGCAGGCCAGCGTCAGATCCGGATCGCCCAGCATGATGAAGCCGGCGATGGCCAGTTTATCCGTGACGTTCAGGATCGGCAGGGAGCGCGTGCAGCCTGCAACAGTCAATTCATAAAATCTATCAGCCATAGTACACCTCTCTCGTTTAGTACCCACCTATTATACTCTCTTTCCCCGCTGTGTGCAAATGAATATGATAATTCGGTGAAAAGTTGTATAAAATTAGAGTTTATACCTTGTACTGGCGCGGGTTTTGTAATAGAATACACCCATGAGACTAAATTTTCTGTTTGGTCTTAAATCTACAAGATAAGGTCGTGTTAATGTGTTATGAAGAGTTTCAGACTCACGGAAAAGGAAATGAACAAGATGGCAGAGCGGATTCCGACGCCATTCCTCGTCGCATCGCTGGATAAAGTTGAGGAGAACTACCAGTTCATGCGAAAGCACTTGCCGAGCGCAGGTGTCTATTACGCGATGAAGGCGAATCCGACGCCGGCCATCCTCAAGCTGCTGGCATCGCTGGGCTCGCATTTCGATGTGGCTTCGGCTGGCGAGATGGAGGCTCTGGCAGAGCTGGGCATCGATGGCTCGCGGATGATTTACGCCAATCCTGTAAAGGATGTGCGTGGCCTGCAGGCGGCTGCTGTCTATGGTGTGCGCCGCTTCACCTTTGACGACGTGACGGAGATCGGCAAGATGGCCAAATACGTGCCAGGGGCTGATGTGCTGGTGCGCATCCAGGTGCGCAACAACAAGGCGCTGGTCGATCTCAACACGAAGTTCGGTGCGCCGATGGAGGAGGCCCTCGACCTGCTGGAGCAGGCTGAGAAGGCTGGCCTGCATGCGATGGGCATCTGCTTCCATGTCGGCAGCCAGTCGCTGTCGACGGCGGCGTATGAGGAGGCCCTGCTCTTGGTTCGTAACCTTTTCGATGAGGCGGAAGCTCGTGGGATGCACCTTACTGACCTCGATATAGGCGGCGGCTTCCCTGTGCCTGATGCCGATGGGCTCACGGTGGATCTGGCCGCTATGATGGAGGCCATCAACCGCCAGATTGACCGCCTGTTCCCGGATACGGCAGTGTGGACGGAGCCGGGGCGCTACATGTGCGGCACGGCGGTCAACCTCGTGACCTCAGTCATCGGCACGAAGGACCGTGGGGGCACGCCATGGTATATCCTCGACGAGGGCATCTATGGCTGCTTCTCGGGCATCATGTACGACCACTGGACCTATCCGCTCCACTGCTTCGGCAAGGGCGAGAAGAAACCGTCGGTGTTCGCGGGCCCGAGCTGCGATGGCATCGATGTGCTCTATCGCGACTTTATGGCGCCGCAACTTCATGTCAGCGATAAACTGCTCGTGACGGAGATGGGCTCCTATACCAGCGTCAGCGCCACGCGCTTCAACGGCTTCTATCTGGCCCCGACGGTCATCTTCGAAGAGCAGCCGGAGTATGCGGCGCGCCAGAGCGCGAGCCGTGACGATGATGCCGAGGCTGCGGTCTGACCTTGACATTTGCCCTTTGACCCGTCAAAATAGTAGCAGCATAGGACGAAAGGATGAAGCATAGATGGAAATCGCTGAAATCGAGCATATGCTGCTGCATGCGCTGACGGAAGAATCCGTAGGCGAAAAACTCGATGGCGCCAAATCCCAGCAGGAAGTGTATGAAGCCTTGAAGACGCTGCCGTACTTCACGCTGACGATGGAGGAGTTCCAGCAGGGAATCCAGGCGCTCAAGAACGAGCAGGCCGAAGTGCATGAGCACGAGGCAGAATGAATGATAAGAAAATCCCCCCGCTAGAGGCTAGCGGGGGGATTTTTATGTCGGGAATCAGAGGTTTTTCTCCGTCAGTACCATGTCGATGGCGTTGAGCACGTCGTCGACGTTTTCTTTGGTGATGACAAGGGGCGGCTGGAAGGCCATGACGTTGCGGCCGACGCCGTTCTTGCCGATGATGAAGCCGCGATCCTTGAGGGTCTCTAGAACATCGTCAAGGATTTCCGGTGCTTCACTGCCGTCGGCATGGATGAATTCGGCACCGTCCATAAGGCCGAGGCCGCGGACATCGCCGATGACCGGATGTTTCTTCTGGAGCTCGCGCAGGCCGGCGCGCAGCTGCTCACCGCGCTCCATGGCGTTCTGGGCGAGCTTGTGCTCCTCGATGTAGTCGAGGACAGCGAGCGCTGCCTCGGAAGAAACCGGGTTGCCGCCAAGTGTCGAGGCTCCTGGGCGCGTATAGGTGTCTGCGACTTTACTACTTGCGATAAAGGCCGAAATCGGCGTGCCGTTGCCGAGAGCCTTGGCCATGCACATGATGTCAGGGACGACATCGTAGTTCTCGATGGCAAAGAGCTTGCCCGTGCGCGCAAAGCCCGTCTGGACCTCGTCGATGATCAGCAGCGTGTTGTACTTCTCGAGGATTTCCTTGACGCGCTGGAAGTAGCCCTTCGGCGGTACGACGCAGCCGGCGTTGCCCTGGATCGTCTCGGCGATGAAGGCACCCGGATGGCCCGATGTCGCCGTCTTGATGAGGTCTTCGATGGCGTTGGCGCAGGCGTAGTCGCATTCCGGGAACTTCTTATTCATCGGGCAGCGGTAGCAGTTCGGGTTCGGGGCAAAGTGGATGCCGCCGACCGGTGTCGGTGCCGTGCGCCACATCGTAAGGCCTGTGACGCTCATGCCGAGCTTCGTGCGGCCGTGCAGGCCTTGGCGCAGGGCGATGATTTCGCTGTTGCCGCTGTAGACTTCAGCGAGCAGCAGGGCGCCCTCGGTGGCTTCGGAGCCTGTGGAGCAGAAGAAGGATTTCTGCAGGTCACCCGGCGTGACTGCGGCGAGTTTTTCGGCGAGGTTGACGAAGTTTTCGGTCAGGTAGATGTTGCAGACATGCTGGAGCTTATCGACCTGTGCTTTGATCTTGGCCGTGATTTCGGGATTGCAGTGACCGCAGTTCATGACCGATACCCCGGCGTACATGTCGAGATATTTCTTGCCGTTGCTGTCCCAGAGGTACTGCATCGAGCCTTTGACCATCTGCTGCGGATTCGAGTAGAAATGCGCGAGGCACGGCATGATATATTTCTTTTTCTTTTCGATGATGGCCTCAGGGCCAATGTATTTCTGTTCTTCCATTATGCGTATCCTTTCCTAAACACCCTCCGGCATACTAGGCCCGGAGGGTGTTTTGTTTGTAGCAGTGTTTAGATGGAATTGCGGCTCTGGCGGAAGCGGAAGGTGCCGATACCAAGCTCGCGCGGGCCCTGTTTGAGCTCGTCAAGTTTTGACTGGTCAAATTCCTGACCGGCAGCCAGTGCATCAAGTGCTTCGCGATAGATTTTCGTGACCTTGCCCGTGAATTCCGGCGTGTAGTCCTGCGCCTCGATGCGGTAGGAGGCGATGCCGTTGAATTTCGCAAGATACGGATAGAGGCAGAGATCCTTGGCGAAATAGATATGGTTGCGGCCGAACTGGTCGATGCGGATGGAATGTTTTTCCTTGGCACTGTCCAACAGGGCATAGCGGCGGTCAAGCACCTCGGGGTTGTCGAGCTCGCTGTAATGGGGCAGCGACATGCCCGGGATGTTGTGGTCGCAGATCATAGACTCATAGGAGCCATGGACGATGGTCTCGACGGGAAGCTCGGAGTTTTCGACAATCTCGCGCAGCTGCTCGAAGGAGAGCTCCAGCGAGGAGCAGGCCTGGGTAAGGCCATTTTCCTTGAGGAATTTGGCGGCCAGATGATTGAACAGGTTGAAGGAGACATCGGCCTGGATCGGCAGCTTGGTGTACTGCTTGGCAAGCTTCAGCGAACCGAGGTTGCTGACCATGATGCCGTCGGCGGCAAGCTCCGGGCGTGAGGCAAGCGCCGTCAGGAACTGCTCAAGCTCGCCACATTCGCGGCGCATGGTCGTGCGCGGCGTATTGATGACGACTTTAGCCTTGCCCTTGGCATAGGCGATGATGTCGGCGTATTCGGCCAGCGTCCATGGGTGGAACGGGCGGAAGGCCTCGCCGCCTACGTAGATGACATCGGCGCCGTTATCGACAGCAGCCTTTGCCGCGTCAAGGGTGTTCACGCGGACGCTCAGCGTGCGGTGAGCAGCGTTCTCCTTCTGGATGTCAGCTTCTTTCTTGAGGATCTCATCCTGGAAGCCAGCTTCCTTGACGGCATCGCTGAAGAAACGCGGTTCGCGTTCACCGGTCATGCCGATATCTTTCTTGGTCGGATTGCCAAAGGCAAAGGTGGTCGTGAAGTCCCGGGCGCGGTTCTCGTAGAGGTTCTTCCAGCCTTCCTCGTCAACTTGGTAGCCCATGGGGTCAGCCAGATAGGCATCGATGGCCTTGCGGTAGGTGGAGACGATGCGGCGGATGAACGGTGCCGGACGCATGCGGCCTTCAATCTTGAACGAGAAGACGCCAGCCTGGATCAGCTGCGGGATCGCGCGGTACATGCACATATCCTTGAGGGCCAGCTTGTAAGCGCCGTCGCTGTCCTTGTCCAGGACTTCGCCCGTTTCCTCGTCGATGAGGGAGTAAGCCCAGCGGCAGGGCTTAAGGCAGCGGCCGCGGTTGCCGCTCTGGCCGAAGACGACACCCGAGTGGATGCACTGGCCGCTTTCACTCATGCACATGTCGCCATGCATGAAGTATTCGACCTCGATGCCCGTGCGCTCACGGAACAGGCTGAGCTCGGAAAGGGTCATCTCACGGCCGACAACGATGCGCGTGATGCCGTATTCCTTGAGCTTCTCGATGGCGTGCTCGTTGTGGGTGTTCATCATGACCGACGTATGGATGGGGATGTCGATACCCATCTCATGGACGAGCTCGAGAACGGCGAAATCCTGCACGAGCAGAGCGTCCGGCTTGATTTCGTTGAGGTAGGCGAGGTACTCGCGCAGGGCCGGGATCTCTTCGTCGCTGATGAGGTTGTTGAGGGTGATGTAGAGCTTGACATCATGCTCATGGGTGTAGGCGATGGCCTTCTTGAGCATTTCGTTATCAAAGTTGAAATCGCCTTCGTGCATGCGCATATTGAAGTGCTTGCCGCCGAGGTAGCAGGCATCGGCACCGGACTCGACGCCGGCGACGAGCGCATCCCAAGTGCCGGCCGGAGCCAGCAGCTCTACCGATTTACGATTAAGAATCATGATATAAGTTAACTCCTTTAATAAACTTTCTTAATAACTAATAGACCTAATATATAAGTATAACAGGAATGATAGCAACCAGCAATAATCATATGTATGAATTCGGTCAACTTTAAAATCAATACTAGGTTGACGAAAGGCGGCGCGGTGTTTATAATGAGATTGTTTGCAGGAGGTCAAGGGATGGAGAAGAATCATTTGCGGGCGCTGGCTGAGGTGCTGGCGCGCCTGCAGGGAGAGCGGTTCGCTGGTGCTGTCATCATGCGTGCCGAGTGGTCACTGCTCCCCGCTGGCGAGGGGCAGACCGAGGCGCTGCGGGTGCTGAGAGACCGGCATGGCCTTATGACAGTTTGCTGCCAGGCCGCTGGGGAGCAGCTGCTGGTGACCATGCTGCTGGGGCATGAGCCGGTGCGTCCGGCCGTTGACATGTCAACATCTGACAAGTCAGATCTGACATGTCAGATGGCCGGGCGGGAGCGGTGGAGGATCTCTGCCGCTGAAGTCCGGGCGTTTGCGGCAGCCGTCGGCGATGGAAACAGCATCCATCAAGGGGATGCTCCTGTGATCCCAGGACTGCTGCTGCTGGAAAAGCTCCTTGCGCAGCGTCCCTTGGGGGCAGCGAAGCTGGTGCTGCGCTTTTTCCATGCAGCGTATGCGGGTTTTGTGTTTGTGGACTGGCCAAGCGGGCGGCTTTGGCAGGAGGAGCGCTGTACAGCGGCGTTTGCTTGGCAGGAAATCAAGGTATAGGTTAAGGCAGGTCTTTATTATGCAGAAAGAAACAGTAATGGTATTACCAGAAGAAAAATTCACGGTGCGGCAGATGACGAAGATGGCTCTTTGTCTGGCCTTCTGCTGTGTATCGGCGTTCATCTCGTTCCCGCTGCCGTTCACGCCAGGGCTCGTGACCGCGCTGACCGTTGCGCTTACGGTGACGGCGCTCGTGCTGCCGCCAAAACTTACCTTTATCACGATTGCGGCCTATGTGTTCTTAGGGGCCGTGGGCTTGCCGGTGTTCCCCGGCGGCATGGGCGGCCTTGGCCGTCTCCTGGGGCCGACGGGCGGCTTTTACTTCGGCTGGCCCTTTGTCTGCCTGCTGGTCAGCCTGCTCAAGGGAAAGGCCGTCGGCTTTCGCCGCTATGCGCTGGTGGCAGTGCTCGTCGGTGTGCCGCTGACCTATGTGGGCGGCTTGATCTCGATGATGCTCGTCATGCAGGTCGGGCTTTGGCAGGGACTCATCATGGCGGTGTTTCCCTTCATCCCCGGCGATATCATGAAGGCTCTCTTAGCGGCATTCATCGGCGTGCGGGTCAACAAGATGCTCGCAAACCTCTGAGTTTTGGCGCAGAGGTGGCGCTTGTCATGCCTGCGTCTGTAGCTGGTGGTCAGCGGTGAGCGTGAATGTCCTGGCCGCGAGCGTCCGGGCAAGGCCTGCGTCATGCGTGGCGACAATCAGGGTCTTGCCCGCAGCCTGCAGGGCTTGCAGGAATTCCTGCAGCCAGGCTTGGGCTTTCTCATCGAGGGCGCTGAGGGGCTCGTCGAAGACCCAGATGCTAGGATTCATAGTCAATATGGCGGCGATAGCCGCCTTTTTCTTTTCGCCGCCCGATAGGGTATAGGGCGCGCGCTGGCGCAGATGAGCGAGCTCGAGCAGCTCCAGGGCATCATCGACGCGGCGCTTGATTTCAGCGGGGGCAAGGCCCATCTGCTCAGGACCGAAGGCGAGTTCCTCGGCGACGCTGCCGCAGAAAAGCTGCGCGTCAGGATTCTGCCAGACAAAGCCCACCTGCTGATGGAACCATTTGGAGTAGCGATGGTCGCGCATTCTGCCCGCGGTGATCTCGGTGCCGAGGAACTGATAGGTACCAAGCTCGGGATAGATGAGACCGTTCAGCATGCGCAGCAGCGTGGATTTGCCTGCCCCGTTGGGGCCGCGCAGGAGAACTGTATCGCCCTTGGCGATGGTGAAGTTGATATGACGCAGTACGGGCTCGCCTTCGTAGGCATAGCAGACATCAGCAAAGCGGATCATAGGATAACCTCCAGACGCAGGAAAAGATAAAGATAACCGAAAAGAATCAGGATGAGCAGAGTGTCGCCGCGGCAGAACGCCATGCGGCGGGCTGGCAGGTATTCGCCGGTGAAGCAGCGGCAGGTCATCGCCTCATACATGTCGGCTGACATTTTCTGCGAGCGCAGCAGCAGCGTGCCCAGGATGCCGCCGATGGCTCGCTGCTTATGCGGGTTGCTGCCGACGGAGCGCAGCTTGAGCGCTGTCAGCATATCGCTGGCAATCTCGCCGAGCAGGATGATATAGCGCAGCGTCGTGTCCAAGAGAAAGATGACCGTTTGCGGCACGTGGAAGGCACGCAGGGCCGCCGTGATGTCGTTCCCCGGCAGGAAGGCCCGCAGGATGGCCAGGGCGGTGACGGACAGGAAGGTCTTGGCCGGCAGCAGCAGGACGAGCGGGCCGCTGCCGAGCCAGAGGGCGGGCAGGATGAGCAGCAGGGTGAAGAGTGCGGCGGCAAAGGCCGTCTGGAGTGCCTGCCGCAGCATATGCCCTGGCAGCAGGCAGAGCACGACAAGGGTGAGTGCCAGCTGGCAGAGCAGGAAGGCCGCGGTGTGGGCGGCTGCGCAGCATAGCAGCCAGAAGAACAGGAAACAGAGCGCGCACGGAGCCGAGACGGAACGGCTCCCAGCGGCGCATTGCTGACGGAGGGTGAGCAGCACGGTCAGTACACGCAAAAGAGACCGGGAGATGAAATAGTCCCGGTCCCGATTTGGCTGATAGTGTTCTTCCTGTGTTGCCCATGGAGGAAGTTTCAACATGCAATAAGCCCCTTAGTGTTTGGCGATGGATGTGTCATAATCGGTTGGCGTGTGGAAGAAGGAGGCGAAGGCCTTGAAGGCGAGCACCAGGAGCGCTGTGCCGATGATGGCGGACAGGATATAGCCGAAGGATTCGGGCAGGCCGGCGATGGCATAATCGGGGAACAGGGCGTCAAAGGTGAAGCCATCCTCCATGCCAGCTGGCGTATAGCCAAGTGCAGAGCCGAGGAAATCCTGCTCTGCGAGCTCCTCGGGGTCCCATTCCCCCCAGGCGGTACCCGTGGCGAGCAGCCCCAGCGGCGTGCCGAGGATCAGCAGACCGAGAAGGCCGTAGACAGCCTTGCTGCCCTGGGACTCGTAGCCATCTGTTGCCAGAAGCGCGGGAGAAGCCTGCTTCAGGAAGGCCAGGATGGCTGTGGTGAAGACGACCTCTGCAAGACCGAAAAGCGTCAGGTGGCCGGCCATCATCGCGGGGACGGAAACTGACAGCGGATACGGGCAATAGAGGGCATGGCCTGCGGCGTCCGTGAAGAGCAGCGGCTGGATGCCGAACTCGATGGCGGCGCAGAGTGCGGCCAGATTGATGCCGGCATATGCACCGATACCAGCGGCGACGAGTTCATGCTGGGGCATAGCCTTCTTCAGGAGCTGATAGATGGCCCAGCCGGCAAGCGGCATGACAAATGCCATGTTGAAGCAGTTGGCACCGAAAGCCAGCAGTCCGCCGTCGCCGAAGAAGAGCGCCTGCACGAACAGGGCGACGCTGACGGCAAGGCAGGCCGACCAGGGGCCAAACATGATGGCCAGCAGCACGGCGCCGACGGCGTGGCCAGTCGTGCCGCCCGGCAGCGGCAGGTTGAACATCATACCGAGGAATGAAAAGGCCGCGCCAATTCCCAGCAGCGGCATTTTTTCCCTGGGAATTTCCTGTTTGACTTTTTGCACGGCCAGCCACCAGACCGGTGCCATGACAGCGCCGAATACAGCGCAGGTAGACGGGCTTAGGTAATTTTCTGGAATGTGCATACTATCACTCCTAACATACATATAAGAAAGCAATAAGACCATAATATAGTTTCAGTTTAAAGGATTTTTGCAGAATTTGTAAGCCCCGTGGGGGGATGTGATTTTGCCTTGTGAATTTTTTCGGGAAAATTTGACAATTAGTCCAAACAATAGTAAAATAAATGACAGTTAAAAAAGAATATCGCGATTGGATCAGGTGTCGCAAGACTTAATAGGGAAGCCGGTAAAATCCGGCGCGGTCCCGCCACTGTAACAGCGAGCGACTCCGCAGATATGTCACTGGAGAGGGAAAAAGCCTCTTTGGGAAGGCGCGGAGGAGCGATGAACTGGAGCCAGGAGAACTGCCTGATTGACGATCACCGTTTGACCTGCGAGCGATGGGGATGGGGATCTTGGACGATTTAGTTTAGAAAGAGTCAGGCTTTTACCTGACCGTTAGAACTGAATGTTTTTCAAGATGAGCCTATTTCCGCATGCAGCAGGGAATGGGCTCATTGTGGTATGTATTCTCGCTGTTCTTGACTTTAGGCGAAAGGTTTTTCCTCATGGAATTTTCTGTGGGGAAGAAATTGCTCATACATTTCATTCAGTTCTATGTATTGGCTGCCTTTGTTGCAGCAAGGGTCTCGATTTGTGGAAGGATCGAGACCCTTCTTTTTTTGCCTGGGCGGATGAAATGGAGCATATATTATTCTACCTTTAAAGGGGGAAATGTATATGAGTAATGAAACAAAGACACAGGCAGAGTCGGAACTCGACCTGCAGGCCATTCTGAAGAAGGCCGAGCAGCAGACCGAGTTCCCCGATGTCCCGCTCGACGAATTCACGCCGCCGACGTACGAAGAGTGGAAGGAGAACTGTATCACGCTCCTGAAGGGAGCACCCTTTGAGAAGAAGATGTTCACCAAGACCTACGAGGGAATCACCTTTGACCCGATGTACTTCCGCAATACCACCGAGGAAATCCTTCCACGCACGTCTTTCCCCGGCATGGATGATTTCCTGCGCGGCTCCCGTCCCAATGGCTATATCAAGTCGCCTTGGGGGATCGCCCAGGCCTGCGATGAGACGATGCCGGCAGAGAACAATGAGCTGCTGAAATACGAGCTGGAAAAAGGCTCGACAATCTATCATATCAAACTTGACCAGTCAACCTTGACCGGTCAGGATGCACGCGAGGCGGAAAAGCCGGGCGATGAGGGCTGCAGCGTAACGACGCTGGACGATATGCATGTACTGCTCGATGGACTCAAGCTCGACGAGCAGCCGCTCTACCTCTATGCCGGCCAGACAGCACTGCCGTTGCTGGCGATGGTGGCGGCTGTGCGCCGGGCATCGGGGAAAGACATGCAGGCGGTCTGCGGCTTTATCGGTGCTGATCCCATTGGCGAGCTGGCCGAGCGGGGAACCCTGTCGGCAGCCCTCAGCGATCGCTATGACGAAATGGCGGAGTGCGCCAAATGGGCAATCGCCAATGCGCCGGGGCTGCGCACCATCATGGTCCGCAGCGACGTTTACAGCCGTGGCGGTGCCAGCGATATCCAGGAGGCATCCTATACAATCGATACGGCGGTCACCTATCTGCGGGAGCTGCAGAAACGGGGGCTCTCCATTGATGAGGCGGCCAGCCAGATCATGTTCGGCTTTTCCATGGGGGCCAATTTCTTCCTGCAGATTGCCAAGCTCCGCGCCATGCGGCCAATCTGGGCCCAGATCATCGCGGCCTTTGGCGGCAATACCGAGTCCCAGCGCATGCATGTCCATGCCCGTCCGGCACTCTTTTTTAAGACGGTCTATGACCCCTATGTCAACATGCTTCGCAATACTACGGAAATCTTCTCGGGAGTCGTTGGCGGCATCGATTCCTTCGAGAACGCGCCCTTTGATGAGCCCATCCGCAAGGGAGATGTGTTCTCGCGCCGCATCGCCCGCAATGTACAGGTCATCCTGCAGGAGGAATTCGGTCTGCTGCAGCCAATCGACCCCGCTGGCGGTTCGTGGGCGGTGGAGACGCTGACGAAGCAGGTCAAGGAAAAAATCTGGGAGGCCTTCCAGACGGTGGAGGGTGCAGGCGGTATTGTCGAGGCGCTGAAGGCGGGCAAACCCCAGCAGGCCATCGGCGAAGTGCTGGCGGAGCGGTTCAAGAACGCCGAGCTGCGGCGTGACCGTATCGTTGGCAATAACATGTATCCGAATATGACGGAGAAACTGCTCGATCCGCGCACGGAGGACTGGACGGAAAACAAAAAAGCGCGTACCGAGGCAATTGAAGCGTATCTTGCTGATATCGATGGCAAATACCGTGAGGAGAAGCTGTCGGCGCTGGCGGCTGCTAAAGCCGATTATGTGACGGCGGCTATTGCGGCAGCTGAGGCGGGCGCGACACTCTCCGAGCTTTGGGCGGCTTTGCCGAAGACGGATGAGGTGCCAAGCGTCGAGAAAATCGCGCCGCATCGCTGGAGCGAGCGCTTTGAGGCTCTGCGCCATCGTACGGAAAAATACGCCGCGGAAAAGGGCGATAACGTGCGCATTTTCCTTGCCAATATGGGGCCGATTCCGCAGCATAAGGCAAGAGCGGACTTTACCACGGGCTTTTTGCAGGTCGGTGCCTTCGAGGTACTGCGCAACGATGGCTTCAAGACGACGGACGAGGCTGCTGCTGCTGCCGCTGAATCCGGGGCCGATGCCGTGGTCATCTGCTCGACGGATGCGACCTATCCGGAAATCGTTCCCGATTTAGCGCCGAAACTTCATAAAGTGCTGCCAGAGGCGACGGTCTATCTGGCCGGTGCTGCACCGAAAGATTTGCTCGAAACGTATAACGAGGCGGGCATCGATGATTATATTTCGGTACGGGCCAATTGTTACAAAATCCTGCAATTCCTGCAGCAGAAGAAAGGAATGATGGCATAATGGCAGCGTTCAAGAATCCGGATTTTACGAGCATGAATCTGCGGGAGGCACCGCAGCATACGAAAGAAGAATGGCAGAAGCTCTTTGAACAGCAGGTCAGCGCCAGCTACGACGAGATGACCGCGCGCACGATGGAACATATTCCCGTAAAGCCATTCTATAACCATGATGAATACGACCATATGAATCATCTGGATTTTGCCAGCGGCATTCCGCCCTGCCTGCGCGGGCCGTATTCGACGATGTACGTGTTCCGTCCCTGGACGGTCCGCCAGTATGCGGGCTTTTCGACGGCGGAGGAATCCAATGCCTTCTATCGCCGCAACCTGGCTGCGGGGCAGAAGGGCCTTTCGATTGCCTTTGACCTGCCGACCCATCGCGGCTACGATGCCGACAACCCGCGTGTGCTCGGCGATGTGGGCAAGGCTGGCGTTTCGGTCTGCTCGATGCTCGATATGAACATCTTGTTCTCGGGCATACCGCTTGACCAGATGTCGGTATCGATGACGATGAACGGCGCGGTGCTGCCAATCCTGGCGTTCTATATCCAGTCCGGTATCGAGCAGGGCGTTGACAAGTCCATCATGGCCGGCACGATCCAGAACGATATCTTAAAGGAATTCATGGTGCGTAATACCTATATTTACCCACCGGATATGTCCATGCGTATCATTGGAGATATCTTTGAATACACGACCAAGAACATGCCGAAGTTCAACAGTATCTCGATTTCGGGCTATCATATGCAGGAGGCTGGTGCCACCGCCGATATCGAGCTCGGCTACACGCTGGCCGATGGCCTCGAGTACCTGCGCACAGGTATCAATGCCGGACTGGCCGTCGATGCCTTTGCAAAGCGCCTGTCGTTCTTCTGGGCTATCGGCAAGAACTACTTCATGGAAGTGGCCAAGATGCGGGCGGCGCGCGTTCTCTGGGCAAAAATCGTCAAGTCGTTTGGCGCCGAGAATCCGAAATCCATGGCGCTGCGCACGCACTGCCAGACCTCTGGCTGGTCGCTGACGGCGCAGGACCCGTTCAACAACATTTCACGTACCTGCATGGAGGCTATGGGCGCGGCTCTTGGCCATACGCAGTCGCTGCATACGAATGCACTGGATGAGGCCATCGCACTGCCGACGGACTTCTCGGCCCGCATTGCCCGCAACACCCAGCTCTACATCCAGGATGAGACGCGGGTCTGCAAGATCATCGATCCTTGGGGCGGCTCGTATTACGTTGAGGCATTGACCAACGAGATCATCCGCCGCGCCTGGGCCCATATCCAGGAGGTCGAGTCCCTGGGCGGCATGGCCAAGGCCATCAGCACGGGGCTGCCGAAGATGCGCATCGAGGAGGCCGCGGCCCGCCGGCAGGCCAGAATCGACTCGGGCAATGAGACCATCGTGGGCCTCAACAAATACCGTCTCGACAAGGAAGACCCGCTGGAAATCCTTGCCATCGACAACACGGCGGTGCGCCAGGCCCAGATCGAGCGCCTGGAGAAATGCCGCAGCGAGCGCAACGACGACGATGCGCGCCGCGCGCTGGAGGCCATCACGAAGGCCGCCGACAGCCGCGACAACGGCAACTTGCTCGAATGCGCTGTCGAGGCCGCGCGCGTACGCTGCACGCTCGGTGAGATTTCCGATGCGGTCGAAAAGGTTTCGGGACGCTATCAGGCCGTCATCCATACGATTTCGGGGGTCTACTCGTCGGAGTTCACGAATAAGAGTGCTCTGGAAAAAGCCCGCCACATGGCCGATGAATTCGAGGAGCTCACGGGCCGCCGGCCGCGTATCTTTGTCGCCAAGATGGGCCAGGATGGCCACGACCGCGGCCAGAAAGTCATTGCGTCAAGCTTTGCCGATATGGGCTGGGATGTCGATGTCGGGCCGCTGTTCCAGACGCCAGAGGAAACGGCGCAGGATGCCGTCGATAACGATGTGCATATGGTCGGGTTCAGCTCGCTGGCCGCTGGCCACAATACGCTTTTGCCACAGCTGGTTGAGGAGCTTAAAAAACTCGGCCGCGAGGATATCATGGTCGCCATCGGCGGCGTAATCCCCGTACAGGATTACGATTTCCTCTATGAGCATGGGGCAGTGGCTATCTTTGCGCCGGGGACGAATATCCCCGAAGCTGGCTGCAAGCTGCTGACGCTGCTCATCAACCGGGCGAAAGAAGAGCTCGCAGAAGCATAGGGAGGTAATACGCATGGCACAGAAATATTCGGTCAGCAAACCGAGCTGGGTGCCAGAAGAAAAGGATGAGAAATTTGCCTGCTCGGTCATGGGCGGCATCGAAGGCATCAAGGATACGACAGTCGGCAATATCAATCCGGCCATCAAAAGTGGCAAACTGAAACCCAAACGGCGTTTGGTGCTGACCGAGGATGAATATGTCGAAGGCGTGGCGCGCGGTGACCGCATGACGCTGTCGCGGGCCATTACGCTTATCGAGAGCAACAGCCCGCGTCATTTCAAGAAGGCCCAGCGTGTGCTCCAGCGGCTGCTGCCGCGCACGGGCAAAGCATTGCGCATCGGCATCACGGGCGTGCCGGGCGCTGGCAAGAGCACGATGATCGAGGCGCTAGGCAATATGCTCTGTGATGCGGGGCATCGCGTGGCAATCCTGACGGTCGATCCGACAAGCTCGGTTACGAAAGGCTCGATTCTTGGCGACAAGACGCGCATGGGGACGCTCTCACGCCGGCCCGAGGCTTTTATCCGCCCGTCGCCGGCCGGTGGCACTTTGGGCGGCGTAGCCCGCAAGAGCCGCGAGACCATGCTGATGTGTGAGGCTGCCGGCTACGATATCATTCTCATCGAGACGGTCGGTGTCGGCCAGTCCGAAACGACGGTGCGGTCGATGGTGGATTTCTTTATGCTCGTGGTGCTTACTGGTGCTGGCGATGAACTGCAAGGCATCAAAAAAGGCATCATGGAACTGGCCGATGCCATCGTCATCAACAAGGCCGATGGCGATAACCTCGTCAAGGCCAAGGTGGCCCGCGGCGAATTCGAGCGCATGATCGAATACATCCGTCCGGCTACGCCAGGCTGGCCCACGCATGCATATCTGGCCTCAGCCATCGAAAAGACGGGGCTCGAAGAGCTCTGGGAGGTCATGCAGGCCTTTGAACAGATGACCAAGAAAAGCGGCGTCTTCCAAAAGCGCCGCGATGGCCAGCTGCTCGACTGGATGCATAGCATGATCGATGAACATCTGCATAACCTGTTCCTCGAAGATCCGGTCATCAAGGGCCGGATGCCCGAGGTAAAGGACGCGGTCCTTGACGGCACGATTTCGCCGACGCAGGCAGTGGCCGAGCTCATCGGCATGTTTGATGTACAGCGGGCGGCCGCAAGGCAGGACGATCTGTTCCATCCGCGCGAAGACAAGGGAGGCGGATGCTAGGCATGTACACGAAAAAGATCTACTTTTCGGGCGGCGATTTCCACGAATTGCAGGCGATATTCACGGGCTTGCCCGGTGTCGTGTCCACGCGGACCGGCTATCTAAGAGGAGAGGGTAACGACGATGAGGTGCATGGCATCGAAGTCGAGTACAATCCGAAAAAAGTGGATCTCTCCATGCTGATGGATATCCTATTCGCCGTCGTGACACCATACCGTCCCGATGGACAGGGCAAGGCGATTGGCAAAGAATTCCGTGCCGGCGTCTGGTACACCGATGCCGAAGACGAGCCGCAGCTGCAGTTTTACATGCACTTTCTGGCGAATCGCGGCAAACCGCCAGCAGCAACGGGGGCCGGCCTTACCATCAACGACCCCAACAGCAAAGCCGTACGGAAATGCTACGCCAAGGCTGTGCTACTCACAGATTTCCGCGTAGCTGCTGAAGAGCATCAACAATACTTTACCAAGCATCCTGATGCGGAATCGTTTATCGATTGGAAAGCGTTTCGGGAGCAGGTGAGGTACTAGCTGACAAAAAATAGGGGAAACAACCAGTAGAAGACAAGAAGAGCCGGCAATCCGAGTGGTCAATTAGACCACCCCGATTGCCGGCTCTTTTGGTGGAGGAAGCAGTATAGGGCTTTTAACTGTTTTTTCAACACTTGTCAGCAGTTGACTGGTCAATTTGCCATGGGGGTGTCGCTTTTTAGCAGGAAATCCCGGATATTCATATGAATGATGCCGTCACGGCTCATGTCAAATTCATCTAATGACAGAACATATTTAGGATAGTTATCGCGGATAGTCTGGTAAACGCCGAATTCACGTTCAATGGTTTCCGGCGATGCCAGTAGGTAGGAGACTTGGATATAGATGCGCTCAGATTGGCGCTCGGCAATAAAGTCGATTTCTTTCTCGCCAGCTTTACCGACGGTTACGTTGTAACCACGTCGTTTGAGCTCAAGGAAGACAATGTTTTCCAAGATGAGGTTGATATCCTGCATGTTGCCGCCGATGACAGCTTCGCGGATGCCGTGGTCGGCCAGATAGTATTTTTCTTGAATGCTCAGGATTTTCTTGCCCACGAGATCTTGTCGCTTTACGGGATAGAAGAGAAATGCTTCGTTGCCAGCATGCAGGTAGTTCAGTACGGTTTCTGGCGATACTTTGCGGCCTTCGCTTTTCAGGTATTTGGATATGGTTGTGGCCGAGAAAGTATTGCCAATATTGGCTGTCACATAGGCGAGAATGCGTTCCAGCAGGTCTACATCACGAATCTGCTTCCGGCGAATGATATCTTTTAGCTCTACGGCATTGTATAAATCTCGGAGATATTGTTTGACTGGATCGTCCTGGTATTGGAGGTTCCAAAGATAGGGCATGCCACCGTAGAGAAGGTATTGGCGGAAACAATCTGTTGTTGACCGGCCAGGCTGTGACTCTTGGACTAAGTCAACAAACTCACGGAATGAGAAGGGATACATGATGAACTCTACATAGCGGCCGGCTAAATATGTGGACAATTCTCCAGAAAGCAGTTTGGAATTTGAACCGGTGATGTAGATGTCGCAATCCATATCTACCCGGAAGGAATTGATGGCCTTTTCCCATTCATGGACTTCTTGGATTTCATCGAAAAAGAGATATACTTTTCCTGTGTGTCCCTTGGTTTTTTCTAGGACATCTTGATGGAGAGCCTTCGCAGTGCAGAGGTGCGATAAAGTCATGGACTCAAAATTGTAGGAAAATATTGCTTTTGCAGGAATTCCATCTTTCATTAGTTCTTGCTGGATGAGTTCTAACATGACCGATTTGCCGCAGCGGCGGATGCCGGTGATGACCTTTATCAGGTCTTTATTCATGAAGGGACGTATTCTTTTCAGATATAAGTCGCGCTTTACCATATAACCATCCTTTCATAAGTTATAACTGATAAAAATATGACTATTAACAATTTTATCAGTTATAACTGATAAAAACAATATGAACAAGAAAAATGTCATTTATAGTTGATGAAACTACAGAAATTGCTGCTGCCGATTTGCAAAAAGCGGCTATCTATGTTACACTTTAACGTATCGTGACGATGAAAAAGAAGAGTAGGCTCGCAGAACATCTTTAGAGAGTCCCCGGCTGGTGGAAAGGGGATGGTGCGGCGGGGTGAACGTTCGCTTTGGAGTCTTCGGAGGAAATGCCGGACGTAGGACTGCGTTAAAGTCATTTGAGTGAGAAATCAGGGTGGTACCGCGAATTCATGCCTTCGCCCCTCGTGCGCTGTTGCGCAAGAGGCGAGGGCTTTTTTGATATTAGGAGGTTATTCGATGGAAGAGAAGATTGCACAGCTGAAGGCCGAAGCTGCCGCAGCCGTCAAGGGCGCCGCTGATGTGGCTGCCTTAAACGATATCCGCGTCAAATATCTGGGCAAGAAGGGCGAGTTCACCGCGATCCTGCGCGGCATGGGCAGCCTCAGCCCGGAGGAGCGCCCGAAGGTCGGCGCTATCGTCAACGCCGCCAAGGGCGAGATTGAAAGCCTTATCGGCGAGCAGAATGAGGCTCTCAAGGCCAAGGAGTTGGAAGCAAGACTGGCCAGCGAGCGCATCGATGTGACGCTGCCGGGGCGCAATGTGCCGATGGGCCATCTGCATCCGCTGACGCTGACGCTTGAGCGCATCAAGGATATTTTTGTGCATATGGGCTTCAGTGTGGAAGAAGGCCCTGAAATCGAGCGCGATTACTTTAACTTCGAGGCGCTGAACCTGCCGAAGGATCATCCGGCCCGCGATATGCAGGATTCCTTCTATATCACGGAAGAGATTCTTATGCGTTCGCAGACGTCGCCGGTTCAGGCCCGCACAATGCAGAGCAACGAACCGAATAAACCGATTCGCATGATTGCACCGGGCCGCGTGTATCGCCGCGATGAGTACGATGCGACGCATTCGCCGATGTTCACGCAGGTCGAAGGCCTTGTCATCGACGAGGGCATCAGCCTGGCGGACCTCAAGGGTACGCTGGAGCTTTTCCTGCATCAGATTTTCAACGAGAATGTCGGTGTCCGTTTCCGCCCGAGCTTCTTCCCGTTCACGGAGCCGTCGGCTGAAGTCGATATTTCCTGTGTCATGTGCCATGGCGAAGGCTGCAAGGTCTGCAAGGGCACGGGCTGGCTCGAAATCCTCGGTGCCGGCATGGTTCATCCGCATGTCCTCGAGATGAGCGGCTACGATCCGAAGAAGGTCAGCGGTTTTGCGTTCGGCATGGGTGTTGAGCGTATCGCTATGTTGTCCTACGGTGTCGATGACCTGCGCTTGTTCTACGATAACGACACGCGTTTCCTGAGCCAGTTCTGAGATTGAGGAGGTTATACGATGCAGGTTTCCATTAAATGGCTGAACGATTACATTAAATTCAACGAGACGGCAGAAGAACTTGCCGATAAATATACGATGTCCGGCGTGCCGGTCGAAAACGTCATCCGCGCGGACGAAGGCCTTGACAAGGTCGTGACGGGGCGGATTGAAAAACTCGAGGCACATCCGGATTCGGATCATCTGCAGATCTGCCAGATGAATGTGGGCGAAAAAGATCTCATCCAGATTATTACGGGCGCTCAGAATGTCAAAGAGGGCCAGATCGTGCCGGTGGCTATGATTGGCGCGCATCTGCCCAATGGCCTTCATATCAAGAAAGGCAAGCTGCGCGGCCTGCCGTCCAACGGCATGCTCTGCTCGGCCGATGAGCTCCACATGGATCTCGACAAACTGCCGGAGGAGCAGAAGAACGGCATCTACATCCTGCCGGCGGATACGCCAGTTGGCGTGCCGGCCAAAGATGTGCTGGGCCTTGACGATGTGGTGCTGGAGTTCGAGCTCACGGCCAACCGCGGCGACTGCTTCAGCGTTATGGGCCTCGTGCGCGAGGCGGCGGTACTCACGGGCAATGAGCCCCATTATCCGGAAATCAAGGTCAATGAGGACGATGAGGCCCAGGCGGCTGACATGATTAAAATCGGCATTGATGCCAAGGACCTCTGCGACCGTTTCTCGGCGCGCGTTCTGAAAAACGTCAAGATTGGCCCGTCGCCGGAGTGGATGCAGCAGCGCCTGGAGGGAGCTGGCATCCGCGCCATCAACAATGTCGTCGATGTCACGAATTTTGTCATGATCGAGCTCGGCCAGCCGATGCATGCCTACGACTATGATGAAATCAAGGGGCAGCAGCTGACGGCCCGCGTGGCTAAAGCGGGCGAGAACCTCCATACGCTCGATGATTCGTCGCGCGTGGCTAAGGGAACGGAGCTTGTCATTGCCGATGCTGAGAAGCCGGCAGGTCTCGCTGGTGTCATGGGCGGTCTCGAGACGGAAGTCACCGAGAAGACTACGACGGTTGTTCTCGAGGCAGCTTCGTTCTACGGTCCGAACATTCGCCGTACGTCACGCAGCTGCGGCCTGCATTCTGAGGCATCGGGCCGCTTCGAGCGCGGGGTCGATGTAACGAATACGCCGCGAGCCCTCGACCGTGCGGCCCAGCTCCTGCAGGAAATGGGCGCCTGCACGGTTACGAAGGGCATCGTCGATGTTTATCCGCAGCCGAAAGAGCCGGTCAAGATTGACTTCACGGCGGAGCAGATCAACAAGCGCCTGGGCACGAAGCTGGCTGGGGCTAAGATGGTCGAGATTCTTGAAAGCCTTGGCTTTGCCATCGAGGAAAAAGGCGCGGAGGTCTATACGGCTACGGTTCCGTCCTGGCGTAATGACTGCACCTATATGGAGGATCTTTCCGAGGAAGTTTCGCGTATCTATGGCTTTGATAATATCCTGTCGACGTCGCCGCGCGGCAGCATCATGCAGGGCCGTCAGAGCGATCGCCAGAACTTCATCGATAAAATCAAGCATGTGCTCGCCAGCCTTGGCATGACGGAGGAGCTGTCGTTCAGCTTCACGAGCACCGAGATGTTTGATAAGATGCAGGTGCCGGCCGATAGTCCGCTTCGCCAGGCTATCCCCATAATGAATCCGTTGACCGATGATGCACCGCTGGTCCGCACGAGCTTGCTGACGAGCATCATGGAAAATGCCGTGCGCAACTTTGCGCGCAAGAATACCGATATCCGCCTGTTCGACGTGGCGCCGGTATTCTTCCCGAAGGCCCTGCCGGTTACGGAGCTGCCCGATGAGGTCATCAAGCTGACTGGCCTTATCACGGGCCGTCGTCATCCGTTTGGCTGGAACCAGGGAAATGAGATGGTGGACTTCTACGATATGAAGGGCATCGTCGAGGAACTCTTCCAGGCGTTGTCGATTGCTGGCTATACGGTTGAGGCTGGCGAGCATTTCGCCCTGCATCCGGGCAAGACGGCCCTCTTCAAGAAGGGCCGCGAGGTTATCGCGACGGTGGGTGAGCTGCATCCGGCTGTGGCCGCGAACTTCGGTATCAAGCAGAAGGTCTATCTCTTTGAGATGGATGTCGAGACGCTGATGAAATACACGGCCAAGAACTTCCATTACGAGTCGCTGCCGAAATATCCGGCCATCGCGCGTGATCTGGCTATCGTTGTCGATGAGACGGTCGCTGAGGGTGAAATCAAGGCAGTCATCGAGAAGAACGGCGGCAAGTTCTTCTGCGGCGTGACGCTGTTCGATGTCTACACGGGCGAACATGTTGCTGCGGGCAAGAAGAGCCTGGCCTTTAATCTCAAGTTCCAGTCGAAGGACAAGACACTGACCGATGAGGAGGCCGATGCAGGCTTCAACAGCATCCTCAAGGCCGTTGAGGACAAGTTCCAGGCGGAACTGCGCGCGTAAGGAGATCCGCTATGGCAGATGAAAAAAAGAAACCGTCGGAGCGCGTTGTCGTAGAGATCTATGGCAACAGTTATCCGCTGCGCACGGATAATCCGCAGCACATGCGGAAGCTGGCGGCCGAACTCGACAAGAAGATGAAGTTCATGTCGCGGGCCGTTCGCAGTTTCGATGACCGCAAGATCGCGGTGCTCACAGCGCTGCAGCTGGCGGAGGAGTACTATCAGCTCAAGCAGGATTACGATGAGCTGGTAGAGCTGATCGAGGATAAATAAAATATTTTTAAGAAAAATAGAACCAAGTGGAGGCTTGGTTCTATTTTTTTGTCTTTGGGGCAGGAATCGTGAGATTTCTAGCGAAATAAACATATAAAACATCATCGAAGGGATAATAAAGGGATACCTTCGTAAAAAGGTAAAGGAGTGTTTTATAATGGGATGGATGAATAATTTACGGGTGGCTTACAAGCTGCTGATCTTAGCGGTAGTTGCCGTCATCGGCATGAGCTTTATCGGCTGGAATGGCTACTCAGCTGTCACCAAGGCACAGCGGGATATGGAAGTGATGTATGAAGGAACGGTCAAAGGTATCGATGCGGTCGGCAAGGCCGGCTATGGTATCCGTTATGCCCAGGGCATGGCGGTTATTGCAACGACGGTCAAAAACAATCCGCAGCGGCTGCAGGACCTCAAGGGCAAGTATGAGGCCGGCGTCAAAACGGTAGATGACAGTATTGCTGCCTATGATGCAATCCCGCATAAAATTGCTGGCGAAGACCCGATCATGGACAAGGTCAAGAAGGATTGGGCCGCTTTGAAGACGAACCTTGGCGAAGCGGTGGCTTTAAGCATGGAGGGCAAGAACGAAGAAGCGCTGGCTCATTACGAGAAAACTGGTTCGCCGCTGGCAGCAGCCTTGGGAAAGGAACTAGGTGAACTGTCAGAGCTCAACAGCAAACATGCTGAGGAGCTCAATACGCAGAATGATATTGACTCAGCTGCGGCTGTTCGCAATACGGTCATCCAGCTGCTGGTCACGCTGATTATCCTGATTGCCTGCGCACTTTGGATCACGAAGGAAATCACGAATCCGCTCGAGAAGATGATGATGTCCCTGGACCGTCTCGAGGGGGGCGATTTCAGCGATCATGCGCGCACGATCATGCGCGGTGATGAATTCGGCCAGATGGCAGATAAGGTTGCATCGGTTCGCATGAGCCTCAACAAGCTCATGCGTGAGACGAGCTCGACGGCAGAGCAGCTGGCGGCGTCGTCCGAGGAGCTTACGGCAAGCTCGCACCAGTCGGCGCAGGCGTCGGAGCAGGTGGCCCAGTCGGTGACGAATGCTGCTGGCGCTGTTGCTGAACAGCAGCAGGATGTCGGCGATACCATCGATGCCATCGATAAGACGGCGGCTGCAATCAACCGCCTGAACCAGACGGCGAAGGAAGTCTCGGATCATGCTGCTGTTACGAATGACGCAGCAACGAGCGGCAATGAGTCCGTAAAACAGGCAGTCGAGCAGATCGAAAGCGTTGCCCGCATTGTCAACACTTCGGCAGCTACGGTCGACAAGCTCGGCCAGAGCTCCCAGGAAATCGGCCAGATCGTCGAGACGATTTCGGCTATCGCCGAGCAGACGAACCTCTTGGCACTCAATGCCGCAATCGAGGCTGCCCGTGCCGGTGAGCATGGCCGTGGGTTCGCCGTCGTTGCCGATGAGGTAAGAAAACTCGCTGAGGAATCGCAGGAAGCAGCGCAGCGCATCACGAGCCTTATCAATGGCATCCAGGGCGATACGGCCGAGGCAGTACGCTCGATGCAGGCTGGCAGCGATGCGGTCAAGGAGGGCACGCAGTCCGTCGAAGAGCTGCGCGAGAACTTCGCCAGCATCCGCGATGCGGCACTGGCTATGGCAGAACAGGCCAAGGCTATGTCGATGGAAATCCGCTCGGTATCGGAGGAGACCGAGGTCGTCAAGGAGAAATCCGACGGTATCCTCAAGAAGGGCGGCATGGTCGCTTCGGAGATGGAAAGCGTATCGGCAGCATCCGAGCAGCAGTCGGCATCGGCAACAGAAATCGCCGACGCCAGCACGTCACTGGCGAACCTTGCACAGAGCTTGCAGAATTCGCTGCAGAAATTCAGATTCTGACAGTATAACAGGGAATGGGAAAGCCCCGCTGGATCTTGGTGTGCTCCCCGTCAAGTGGACAGGTAAAAAAATAAAAATATTCATTGCTGCTCGCAACTAATGCGAGCAGCTTTTTTCATGCAGCTCCAACCAGTTTTTCGTGGTACTCACTTGGGGTTCGTATGCCTAAATGACGCTGTGGTCTGTCATAAGTGTAATATCTTATATATTCCTCAATTGACTCAACCAACTCTTGCCGGGAAGTAAATCTGCGCCTGTAGTACATCTCGCGCTTCAAGATACCCCAGAAGCCTTCCATGGGGCCATTGTCTAGGCAATGTGCTACACGGGACATGCTTTGTGTCATACCAGCCTGTTCAATTTTGGCGCGGAA
>NZ_FOQK01000029.1 GCF_900113715.1 Pseudoselenomonas ruminantium
CTCCCGCAGCAAGCACATCGATGTAATTCGTTGCCTATCGCCGGAAAGGAACAGGCTTGTTCCAACATATCGGAGGGCGAGGGTGGGTACACTTTCTTCGTAGACGGAGCGACTGCCCGAACGCAGTGAGGGATGGCCCGCGGTAGATAATCACTAGAACGTCTAGATGTATTGGCGCGCCGCCGGCTTGCCCGGCGCATGTCACTAAGTACGTACAAGGGTATCCGCGCGGGTCATTTAGCGGAGCGGAGAAAAAGAGCACCCACCCTCACCCAAGCTGAGCTGCTCCAAGCCTATTTTCAGCTCGCACGAACATACAAACTGCAATTTATTAATTATGATGGTAAAGATGGAATTTATCGTGAAGGAGGTTTGCTGGCTGGAAAGCCAGTGAACCTCCTTTGTAGTAGAAACGGTGTGTTTTTTGTTTTATTTTTCGTTGCGGGCGGAAAGTGGCAGGATTTTTGCGGTTCATGTATAATATAAGAAAACTAGGACATTTTACTTATAAGGGGATTATCAGTATGCAGAAAATCAGAAAAGCAGTAATTCCGGCGGCGGGGTATGGTACGCGCTTCTTGCCGGCCACGAAGGCGACGCCGAAGGAAATGCTGCCCATCGTCGATAAACCGACCATCCAGTACATCGTGGAAGAGGCGATGGCCAGTGGTATCGAGGATATCTTGATCATCAGCGGGCACGGGAAAAGAGCTATTGAAGATCATTTTGATGGAGCGCCGGCACTGGAGGCAGAGCTGCGCAAAAAGGGGAAATTGGATCTGTTGGAGAAGGTGCAGGAGACGGCTGACATCAACATCCATTATATCCGTCAGCGCTATATGCGCGGCTTGGGCGATGCCATCCTGTGTGCGAAGTCCTTCATGGGCGATGAGCCGTTTGCCGTACTGCTCGGTGACGATGTGGTCTATAATCCGGACAAGCCAGCGCTGCGCCAGCTCATGGATGTCTATGAGGCGACGGGGGGCTCGGTTCTGGGCTGCCAGAACGTGCCGGAGGAAAAGGTTTCTGCTTATGGCATCGTAGCTGGCAGTCAGACGGACGACGAACGTCTGATGAAAGTAACGGATATGGTGGAGAAACCTGCCCAGGAAGATGCGCCGAGCCGTTTGGCCGTATTGGGCCGCTATATCATCAAGCCGCAGATTTTTGAGATCCTTGAGCAGACGAAGCCGGGCAAGGGCGGGGAGGTCCAGCTGACAGATGCCCTCAAAGTGCTGGCCAGCGAAGATGCTGTTTATGCCTACGACTTTGAAGGCATCCGCTATGACGTTGGCGATAAGCTCGGTTTCCTCAAGGCGACGGTCGAATATGCCCTGCGCCGTGAAGACCTTGGCGCACCGTTCAAAGAGTATCTGCAGGAGCTGGTAAAGGGAATCTGAGGTGTGATTTTTGCAGACAAAAAATAAAGCCAATCTGGCTTTAGGCATCAGTGCCGCCGGTTTCATCGGAACGATGGCAGCCGGCGGCACTGGCTTTTTGCCAGGTCTTTTGCATCACGGATTTTTGGCCGCGACGATTGGCGGCCTGGCCGACTGGTTTGCCGTGACAGCTATCTTCCATAAACCACTCGGCATATCCTACCGTACCGATATCCTGCGCCGCAACCGCCCGCGCATCATGGACGCTATCGTGACGTTTGCCAGCGATGACCTGTTGAGCACGGAGAATATCATGCGGGTCATAGAGGAGCAGGATACGGCACGGCTGCTCGTCGAGTATCTTGCGTACCGCGGTGGCCGGGAGCGCGTGCATGAGGTGGTGGAGGCAGCACTCCTGCGGGGCGTGGCCGATATTGATACGGCTGCGGTGGCGGCGGAGCTGTCGCCAGCCATCCACGAGGGCCTGCAGTCGTTTGCCTTGGAGGATGTCCTGGCGGATCTGCTGAAGATGATGGCCGAGGAGGAGCATTCGGTGCGGATACTGGAAAGCCTGCTGGCCATCAGCCAGCGGCTGCTGGCCTCTGAGCCGCTGCAGCAGGTGCTGCTGGCGCGCATCACGAGCCTGCGCCAGCAGTATGAGAAGGATTCGGCGGGGCGGGCCTTTGTGCTGGCCTCGCTGGATATCACCGATGAGCGTATACTGGCGATGCTGCTGGAGCAGGCGCAACAGCAGCTGCGGATGATGCTGGCTGAGCCGACGGAAAGCTATGCCAGCGTCAAAGCGGGACTGGAAACCATGCTGCGGGCGCTGAGCCAGGATACGCGGCTGCGGGCTATCCTGCAGGAACGCAAGGAGCAGCTGCTGGAACAGTTTGATATCGAGTCCGGGCTGGCGCGCTGGCTGGAGGTGAATCTCAAGGGAGAGGATCCCTTTTGGCTGCCGCAGGTGCATGGATTCATCGATGCGCGCATCGATGACTTCATGCATTCGGAACCATGGCAGCGGCGTTTCGACCAGTTCGTCAAGCAGTTTGTCGAAGACGAGCTGACCAAGCATCATGACCTGATTCCGGGGATCATCCGCGAACGGCTCGCGGAGTTCTCCGATGATGAGCTGGTGGCGTTTGTCGAAAACAAGGTGCAGGATGATTTGCAGATGATCCGCATCAATGGCTCGCTGGTCGGTTCGCTGGTCGGCATGGGGCTGTATCTGGTGGTCATGGTGCTGGAAAGGATGTGGGGGCTATGAGGTGGCCGGATTGGAACAAGGCCGATAAGACACTTCTCCTGGCTTTGCTGATCTTCTTTGTGGCACTGGTGCTGCATCTTCAGTATCCGGACAAGGCTGCCGCCGATGCCTTCTTGTTCTGTGCAGAGGCAGCGCTGGTCGGCGGCATCGCGGACTGGTTTGCCGTGACGGCGATCTTCCGCAAGCCACTCGGCTTCCCGTATCATACGGCCATCCTGCCGCGACGCCGGCAGGCGTTCATCCAGGCCTCGGTGACGATGGTGCAGAAGGAGTTCTTCTCGCGGCGCAAGGTGTTCCGGCATCTGGAGCGCCTGCATATCATGCCGATGCTGCTCGGCTGGCTGGCAGAGCCGGAGACGGAGAACCGGCTGGTCCTGCGCCTCGTTCATTTTGCCCGCGATTTTCTCTTGAAACAGGATGCGCGGGCGCAGGCAAAGGTGATCGCAGACAGATTCCGCGGTACGCTGGATGCCCTTGAGCCGGAGCCCTTCTTTGCGCTTTGGGGCGGCTGGCTGCGGCAGACGGGCAAGGATAAGGATTTCTTGAGCCGTGTGGCCGTGTATATCCGCGGGCGCGTGGATGGCGAGGATACCCGCAAGGCTTTGGCGGCTATGTTTGAGCGTTTCGGCGAGGAAAAGGTGCAGGATAATTCCCTCGGCGCTTTCCTGATGGGGCTGGCCCGGGCCGTAGACCTCGTCAACTACGAGGAGGCTGCAGAGCTTGTGCAGCAGCAGATCCTGGCCATGCTCGACGACCTGGCGCAGAAGGATTCAGAGCTGCAGCGCGAGATGCTCCAGCTATTCTATGAAAAGGCCGCCGAGCTCAATCAGGAGCCCTCGTTCCATCGTCTGGTCCATGAGCTCAAAGACCGGCTGGTCAAAGATCTGCCGCTGGAGGAGGCGGTATTCCGCACGCTGGACCATCTGCATCGTCATTTCGCTGAGGACAAGGCGCGCCATGTCGATCCGCTGGCCGAGCATATGCCGGCGCTGCGGACACGGCTCGAGGAGATCCTGCGGGCGGAGTACCGGCGCATGCTGCAGCTGGTTGAGAAGGATGAGGAGCTTCGTCATACGGTGGGGCAGTTCATCTATGATCTGATTGCCCGCACGGCTTTGCATGCCCAGACGCTCGTCGGCGTCATCGTCACGAATGTCCTGTCGCGGCTGACGGATGAACAGCTCAATCATCTGGTCTATGACAAGGTGGAGCCGGATCTTCTGTGGATCCGCATGAACGGCTCGATTGTCGGGGCGGGAATCGGACTGGTGCTCTATGGGCTGATGGCCCTCTGTGCCCCGTGAAATATAGGTTTGCGGGCATTATTGCCATTGACAATCATTATCCATGGCTATATAATAAAGACGGTTGTTATGTCAGGGATTTGCCTGATTTACACATAATACGCGAAATGAAGCTGTTTCGTGTCAAAAGCGATTATGTTTGAGGAGGAAGAGTTATGTTTCAGAAAACGGATTTTTGGATCGGCCTTGCAGTAGGTGCGGTTGCTGGTGTATTCGGCTATCGTTTCATGCAGGAGCGTCAGCAGCAGATGGCTGCTTTCCAGCAGGCTGCACCGGCAGGTGAGCTGCCGCTGGCTGAGCTTCAGCGTCAGAAAGAGGAGCTTGAGGATCTCATCGCTGCTCAGGAAGCCAAAAAGAACTGATTTTTCCTTTTAGGAAATGGAGACTGCCAGCATTGGCAGTCTCTTTGTGTAAACGGGGAGCACGAGGCAGAAAGAGGTTAGGTTTTGAGTATATTTGACAGTTTGCAGATACCGACGAATTCGCTGGATATCTTCATCCGTTCGGTGGAGATTTCGGCTTACATTCCGGGCAGGGTGCGCTTGCACAGCCGGAATCTCGTGGATAATCCGGGCCTGGAGCAGCAGGTCCGGACGCAGCTCGGGGCGTTTGCCGAAATCGATAAGGTAGAGACGAGTACGGTCACTGGCTCGATACTGATCCAGTACCAGCCAGAGCGGCTGCGCAGGAATGCGGAACTCTGCAAGGTAGAACAATATATCATGACACATGCAAGGAGGAAATGACATGTCGATTGTATCGGGATTTATGATGGGAGCGGCCATTGGCAACAACATCCGTCAGATGTTTACGGGTGAGGCGCCGATGCCGGCAAAGCCTGCCGTGCAGACAGCACCGCTGGCCTTGGTCGCGGCTGTGCCGGGACGCCGCCGTTATCGTGCTGCTGTGCTTGCACCTGAGCTTGCGGCTCTGCTGGAGGAAAAGCTCAGCCAGCTGGCATTTTTGACGTCCTTTGCGGCGAACAGCACGAGCGGCAGCCTGCTGTTCACCTATGATCCTGCTGATGAGCGCAAGATGGATGCGCTGGCACTTTGGCTCGAGCGTTATGTCTTTACGCGCCCGCAGGCTAAGACTGAGGTGCAGGAGATTGAGGAGAGTGCAGCAGCTGCTGAGGCCCATGCTGGCAGCCTGACGCGCAGTGTGCGCAATATGGCGCGGGCCTTCAGTGCCTGGATCAAGGCACATACGTCGGGCATCTTCGACATCAGTTCACTGGCTTCGTGTATTTTTGCCCTGCGTGGTTTGCGTAAGATGCTGCTTACGAAGACGTATCCATCGGGAGCACAGATGCTCTGGTGGGCATTGGCGTTGATGAGAGGATGGCGGACGGTATGATGTACCAAAGCTGCTATATCAATCTGCAGGCACGATTGAGCCGTGAGCAGCGTGTGCTGCTGGCTGCGCGTATCCGCAGCTTCCGTCAGGTAAAGGCGGTGTCCGTGGGAGAGCAGCGCATCCAGCTCTGGTATCGCGGCATCCTGCCGTATCGTGCCATCCAGCAGCTGGCAATCGCTGCAGTCGAGGACGCGCATGAGGCAGCAAGAAAACCGGCCGATTTGCTCAAGGAGTATCAGCGTGAGGCCTTGTTCTCGCTGGCCAGCTTTGCTGCCATGGAAATTCTCAAGCGGACATCGCCGCAGCTGTTCCTGAGCATGAAGGCTTTGCGCAGCCTGCTGGTGCTTGGCATTGCGCGCAACTTTATCCGCAATGGTATCGCTGGCATGGTCAAGGACCGTCAGCCCAATGCCGATACGCTGACGGCGACAGCAGTTATTGCCTCGGTGCTGGCTGGCAAACCAGAGTCGAGCCTCACTTTGCTCGCGCTGTCCAATGGTGCGGAAATGCTTACAAGCTATGCTGCTGAGCGTGCCCGGACGCATATTTCGGGGCTCTTGTCGTTGGATCAGCACTATGTCTGGCTCGTAGAAGGCGATGTCGAGCGCAAGATTCCGGTTGAGCAGGTAAAAGTCGGCGATGTGATTTCCGTACACACAGGTGAGAAGATTGTCGTTGATGGCCGCGTGCTCGATGGCAATGCGGCGGTCAATCAGTCGTCGATCACGGGTGAGTCGAATCCGGCGATGAAGAAAGTGAAATCGCCAGTCTATGCGGGCAGTGTCGTTGAGGCAGGCAGCCTGACGATTGCCGTCGAAAAGGTCGGCAAGGATACGTCGCTGGCGCATATCGTGCATCTCGTCGAGGAGGCCCAGACGCGTAAGGCACCCGTGCAGAATTTCGCAGATCAGATGGCCAATCTGCTCGTGCCGGTATCGTTTATCGGTGCTGCTGTGGTCTATGGCGCTACGCGCGACTGGCAGCGGGTGTTGAACCTGCTGTTCATCGATTTCTCCTGCGGCTTGAAGCTTTCGACAGCTACGGCAATCTCAGCGGCTATCGGGGCAGCGGCCAAACGCGGTATCCTCGTCAAGGGCGGCAACTACATTGAGTCGCTGGCTGAGACGGATACGGTGGTGCTCGATAAGACCGGTACATTGACGGTCGGTATTCCGCAGATTTCCTTTGTCAAGACGGCACATGATGTCAAAGAAAAGGAAGTTATCCTGCTCGCGGCATCGGCAGAGCAGCACTCGGTGCATCCGCTGGCTGTAGCTATCCAGAAATATGTCAAGGAAAAGGGCTGGCAGACGCCGCACCACAAGTCGACGAAAACCATCGTTGCGCGTGGCATGGAAGCTGTTGTACCAGCCTTTGCGGATAGCAAGGGTGGTTTTGTCCGCGTTGGCAGCCGCAAGTTCCTGATGGAAAACGGCATTGAAGATACGGAGCAGCTGGCCTTGGGATTGACGAGCAAGAATCTCTTGTATGTTGCCTGCGATGATCGTCTGCTCGGCGTTATCGGCATCGAGGACCCCATCCGTCCGGCTATGAAGAAGACGCTCAATCAGATGCGCCGCTATGGTATCGACGAGATCGTCATGCTGACGGGCGACTCCAAGCCAGTGGCGGCTGAGGTCGCTGCCAAGATGGGCATCGATTCGTATTATGCGGAGATCCTGCCCGAGGATAAATCCGACTATGTCAATAAGCTCAAGCAGCGTGGCACGGTCATGATGGTGGGCGATGGCATCAATGATGCGCCGGCGCTGGCCTTTGCTGATGTCGGCGTCTCGCTGGGAGGCCGGCAGACGGATATCGCTGCCGAATCCTCGGCAGTCACGATCCACTCGGAGGATCCGCGCCGTCTTATGGAAGCATTGCAGCTGGGGCGTCGGACGATGTCGCTGGTGCAGCAGAACTTCATGGCGACAATCCTGGTCAACTCGGCGGCTATGCTGCTCGGAGCGCTCGGACGCATCAATCCTGTCTGGGCAGCAGCCATTCACAACACGGCAACGCTGGCAGTGGTGCTCAATAGCTGCCGTATCCTGCGTCCGTCCAAACGGGAATTTTTGCCACGTCATCGGCGTGCCTAAAATAGAAAAAAAGCGCTGATAAAAGCCTGCGGTTTGCTTGCCGCAGGCTTTTTCAGCGCTTTTTTTATGGAATTTATGGAAATAGGAAGGTCAGATACCCATTTCGATATTGTGGATAATGGTCGTGAGCTTGTCCATCTCGGCAGCTGTGCGCTCGTTGATGACTTCAAGGGCTTTGATGGACTGCGTGGATTTCTGGATGTGTGTAACACCTTCGTTGAGACTCTTGTGGAGATTCTTCATCTCCGTTGCAAAGTGTTCATCGAACTCGTTGATCTTATCCTCGAAGTCCTTGTTGGCTGAGAGGATATTGTCGATTTCGGCGACGTCGTGCAGCAGCACTTTGATGGCCTCATCGGAAGTATGCAGGCTGGTCTGCGTATTTTCTGAGAGCTTGCGGACTTCCTGCGCGACGACTGAGAAGCCGCGGCCTGCCTCGCCGGCACGGGCTGCTTCGATGGCGGCATTGAGAGCCAGCAGGTTGGTCTGGGCGGCAATCTCGTTGATCATCTTCATGACATCGTCGATTTTCTGCGTGCTTTGGGAGAGCATGTCGAGTTTTGGCGTGATTTCGCGATTGCGCTCCGTCAGCTGATTGAAGAGACCATTCTGCTCATCGATACCGTTGGAGAGCTGCTTGATGGCTTCCTGGATGAGATCGACATCGCCGGACATGCGCATGATGGTCTGGACGATGCCGGGCATCTTCGCCTGATAATCTTTGAACATATTGATGAGGTTGTCTTTGAGCACCTCGGTATGTTTCTGACGGTCGATGATGCGTTTGAAGAAGAACGCATTGCAGTCAGAATAGCTGCGGGCGAAATTATCGACATATGCGTCTGAGAATGACTGTCCTTCGGGCACATGGTAGAAGCAGATAGCAGTCAGTGTCTCATTGACATGCAGGCCGGCGATTTCGCCGAAGCTCGAGAAACCAGCGACAGGCACATCGTCGAAGAAGTCCATATGCTTGACTTCCTCGGGATAGCCGAGACGGCGCAGGATACAGTCATTGAGGATTGCGCCGATAGCCTTGGGCTTGTTGCTGGTATACGCGCGCAAATCGCGGGAAAGCGTGGTTTCGAGCGGCTGGCGTTTTAGCAGGTAAAGTTTTTCGCCGGTTACGACATCGCAGAAGAAACTGATGCGGTCATTGACATCATCGATGCCGGAAATCGTACGGATGAAGTCTTCGCCGTTGACATCGGTGGCAAAGGTATAGCCTTGCAGCTTCGTCTGCAGTTCCTGGGTGCTGCTGACGCCGAAATGGTCTTTGAGTGCTTCGATGAAAGAAACAGGCTCGCCGTTTGGCCCCTCGACGGTCTCGATATAGCGCAGGGCTGTATTGGCGCTGCCAACTGTGAAGACGTCGCCGGTGCGCTCGACAGCCTGCGATTTGAAGATGCCATAGCGATAGGCTTTCTTGAGACGGACCAGCGTGATGACCGCGTGGTTCTCAAGGCACTGCTTGTCATCATAAATGTAAGTATGGGTAAAGGTCATGTCGCCAGCTGCGCTGCCGCCGATAAATGGAATCGGGAATTTGCCGGATTCGAACAATGCTTGCAGGACAAAGGTCTCGCAGGCCGAAGCACCGTCGATGTAGACCATGGCAAAGGAATGGGCAACGCTGAGACGGAACGGCGTCGGCAGCTTGTCGATTTCGCGGCGGATGGCGGCGACGCGGTCGTTGACGGTCATCTCGACAGAACCGCGGCGCAGGTCATCATTCGGCAGCGGGATGCTCATAATGTGCAGTGATTCGATCATGCGGTTGGAGAATGCCTGCAGCAAGACCTTGGCACGGCCGTCCGGTGCCTCACAGTAGAGCGAGCGGCTGCCCTGCGGACGGCAGAGCTCACCGGAAGTCGTCATGAGGATGACCTTGGTCGTGGAGGGGACTTCACGTTTGATTGTTTGCGCGACTTCCGGGATGCTGAGGTCTGGCGAGACAAAGCCCATGATCAGGGCACAGCCCTCGGCGACATCGGCTAAATCCTTAAGACGTACTGCGGTAAGATCATTCTTACCGAGATAGGCGGTCTTAATGTCCTGCTGGGTGGAGGCAGCAGGGATGGATGGGGTTGCATGGGAAGCTGCGGGACTCGCAGCTTCGGCTTTCTTCATGCCCGAAGAAAAAAGATTGATCATTTCTAAACACCTCTTTGTTTTATGACAGTCGTTACATGTTGACACTTGATGTGGACGGGCACATAGACTATCTTTATATTTAGTTTCGGCATGGAAAGTGAAAATCCTGCAACAGAAGACGTTTATTTTATATACGGGAGATAATAGGTGAAGGCAGAAGGGATGCTATAAGTATTGGAAATTTCAGCTGCTGAGGCCCAGAAAAGCGATGCGGGGCATTCTGCTGTTTGGAGGCAGTCTGCTTGTAATTGTATATCCCATCCGGACAAATGCCATTCGACATGCGAGAAGATGTGGCGGGCAGCGGGCAGTGGCTTGATTCGGCTGGCTCGATAGCCATGGCATTGCAGCCAGGCTTCGATATCTTGTTGTGAGAGCCTGCCAGGCAGATTGGGAAATTCCCATAGTCCTGCCAGCAGTCCTTTGGCTGGCCGCTGGTGCAGGGCATAGGCTGCTCCCTGGTGCAGCAGCAGGATGGTGCGATCCTCCTGACGCCGAGGTTTAGCGGCTGCCCTGACAGGGTACTTTTGTTCCTGTCCGTTGTCGTGGGCAAGACAGAGCTGCTGGAGCGGGCAGGCGGGGCAATGCGGTGTGCCGTGGGGCAGGCAGACCGTCGCACCAAGATCCATAAAGGCTTGATTGAGGCTGCTGGCATCGGAGCCGGTCGGATAGTGAGGGGCAAGGGCGTTCTCGACGGCCGTCCGCGTGCGGGCGGCCATGATGTCCTCGGGGCAGGCGAGGACGCGCATGATGACGCGCAACATATTGCCGTCGACGGCTGGCCAGGGCTTGCCCCAGGCGATGGAGCCGATGGCACTGGCTGTATAGCGTCCGATGCCCGGCAGGGCAAGCAGGGCCTTATGCTCCTGGGGCAGTCTGCCGCCGTGCTCAGCGACGATGACCTGGGCAGCTTTCTTGAGATTGCGGGCCCGGGAGTAGTAGCCAAGCCCTTGCCAGAGCTTCATGAGCATTTCATCATCGGCGGCTGCGAGGGCGGCGATGTCCGGCAGGGCGGCAAGGAAGCGTTCATAGTAGGGGATGACCGCAGCTGCACGCGTCTGCTGCAGCATGATCTCTGACAGCCAGGTGTGATATGGCGTCGGGGAAAGCCGCCAGGGGAGCTGGCGGTCGCTGGCCTGCCCTTTGTACCAGGTAAGCAGCGGCTGGATGATGCCGGGCAATATATCGGCGTGGTTGAGCGTAAGTGCTGGTTTCAATGCAAGATTCTCCTTTGACACGATCGGATGTGATGCGGATTATTCTAGCATATCGCAGCGGAGAACGCCATGAGCAAGAAAAAAGACAAAATATTATCAAATAGCAGAATAATTCAAGAAAATGTAAGGAATATAACTTTGACTCCGCATTACGAGGACAATAGTCATAAAAATCAAGCGACATGGCCCTGAATTGTATTTTTAGAGAGGAATATAGTAGCAAAAATCTTTAATTAAATACAAAAATGTTACATTTTTCTATTGACAAAAAAGTCCATCGGCGCAATAATGTATACATACTTTACAACATTACATATTCAAACGGCCGTATCGCAGGCTCTCTGCGGTAGGGAGAAAGGGGATAGCGGCATGAAACATGTCTTGTCTGTGTTTGTTGAGAATCAGACTGGTGTGCTGGTCCGGGTTGTAAGTATGTTTTCCAGACGGGAATTCAATATCGACAGTCTGTCGGTAGGTGTGACCGAGCGGCCGGAATACTCGCGCATTACCGTAGTAGTGCAGGGGGATGAGAATCTTATTGAGCAGATGATCAAGCAGCTTGAGAAGATGCCGGTGGTTCAGGCCGTGCAGCGCCTGGATGAAAAAAATGCTGTGTGCCGCGGTATGACGCTGATCAAAGTCAGATCGGATGATACGAACCGGCTGGATGTCTTGAAGATGGCCGAGCTTTTCCGGGCTCATGTGGTGGATGTGGAATCGTCTACGCTCGTCTTCGAGATAACGGGCAGCGATGACAAGGTGACAGCTTTCTTGAAGCTCGTCAAGCCTTACGGCATCGCCGAGGTCATCCGTACCGGCCTTATCGCATTGGAGCGCGGTGAACATACTATTTATGAACATTGTGAGGAGAGAGAGTACTATGGCAAAAACTTATTATGATCAGGATGTCAACTGGGAAGTTCTGAATGGCAAAAAAGTTGCTATCATTGGCTATGGCAGCCAGGGACATGCACATGCCTTGAACCTCAAGGAAAGCGGCGTTGACGTTGTGGTCGGTCTCTATGAAGGCTCCAAGTCCAAGAAAGTTGCCGAGGAACATGGACTGACGGTCAAGAACGTCGCGGAGGCAGTCAAAGAGGCTGACATTACGATGGTCCTGATTCCGGACGAGAAACAGTCTGATGTCTACAAGAATGAGATTGCCCCGAACCTCAAATCCGGTAGTGCTCTCGCCTTTGCTCACGGCTTCAATATCCATTATCAGCAGATCGTTCCGCCGGCTGATGTCGACGTATTCATGGTCGCTCCGAAAGGCCCGGGCCATCTCGTACGCCGCACGTACACGGAGGGCTCTGGTGTTCCGGCTGTGTTTGCTGTCCATCAGGATGCATCGGGCAAATGCTTCGATATCGCACTGGCTTATGCCAAAGGCCTTGGCGCTACGCGTTCCGGTGTCTTGCAGACGACGTTCCGCGATGAGACGGAGGAAGACCTCTTCGGTGAGCAGGCTGTCCTCTGCGGCGGTGTCTGCCAGCTGATGCAGACGGGCTTCGAGGTGCTAGTCGAGGCAGGCTATCCGCCTGAGATGGCATACTTCGAGTGCTTCCATGAGATGAAGCTCATCGTTGACCTCTGCTATGAGGGCGGCTTCACGAAGATGCGCAAATCCATCTCCGATACGGCTGAGTATGGTGACTACATGGTAGGCCCGCGCATCATCACCGAGGAGACGAAGAAAGAGATGAAGAAAGTCCTGAAGGAAATCCAGGACGGCACGTTTGCTCGCAACTGGCTCTTGGAGAACCGTGCTGCTGGCCGTGCAAACTTCCATGCACAGCGCCGTCTCCATGCTGAGCATCAGATCGAGAAGGTCGGTGCAGAGCTGCGCAACATGATGCCGTGGCTGCGCGATGCTGCTGACCTGTCTAAAGACTAAGCGCTGACGAAGCAGAATATAGAACTTTTCATGAAGCCTTCCCCCCACCGGGGAGGGCTTTATTCGAATCACAAACTAGGAGGGCAACAAATGGGTATGAATATGAGCGAAAAAATCCTAGCCCGTCATGCGGGTGTGGAATCGGTCAAGGCCGGCCAGCTGATCAACTGCAAGCTGGATATGGTGCTGGCCAATGATATCACGGCGCCGCCATCGATAAAGAAATTCGAGGAGATCGGCCGTCCCGTGTTCGATCGGGAGAAGATTGCCTTGGTACCGGATCACTTCCAGCCGGCCAAGGATATCAAGTCAGCTGAGCTTGGCAAGGCTGTCCGCGATTTTGCGCACAAATGGAAGATCGTCAATTACTTTGAGCAGGGCCGTGTGGGCATCGAGCATGTCATCCTGCCAGAGCTGGGCATTGTCGGCCCCGGTATGCTGACAATCGGCGCCGATTCCCATACCTGTACCTACGGAGCAGTCAATGGCTTTGCGACGGGGGTGGGCTCGACTGACCTCGGTGCGGCTATGGCTACGGGGGAGGCCTGGTTCAAGGTGCCGGAGGCCATCAAGGTGAATCTTACGGGCAGGAAGCCGGCAGGTACGAACGGCAAGGATGTCATCCTGACGCTCATCGGTATGATCGGCGTCGATGGTGCGCTTTATAAGTCGCTGGAGTTCGCTGGTCCAGGCGTGAAGGAACTCACGATGACCGACCGCCTGACGATTGCCAACATGGCCATCGAGGCTGGTGCCAAGAATGGTATCTTCCCGTTCGATGAGGTCACGAAGGAATATGTCGAGGGCCGGGTCAAAAAAGCCTATGAACCGGTGGCCGCAGACGAAGATGCGCAGTATGTCCAGATAGTCGAGATCAATCTCGATGAACTGAAACCAGTGGTAGCATTCCCGCATCTGCCGGGCAATACGAAGGCTGTGGCTGACATCGAGGAGCCGATTGCCATCGACCAGGTCATCATCGGCTCTTGCACGAATGGCCGTCTGGAGGATATGGAGATCGCTGCGGAGATCCTCAAGGGGCACAAGGTCGCTGACCATGTCCGCTGCATCATCATCCCCGGGAGTCCCGCCATCTATAAAGAGTCCATGAAGCGCGGCTATATCGATGCGTTCATCGATGCGGGCTGTGCGGTCTCGACGCCGACCTGTGGCCCGTGCCTTGGCGGCTATATGGGCATCATGGCAGCCGGCGAGAAGTGCGTATCGACGACGAACCGCAATTTCCGCGGCCGTATGGGCCATGTCGACAGCGAAGTATATCTGGCTGGTCCGCACGTTGCAGCAGCCAGTGCGATCCTGGGACGCATTGCCACGGCAGAGGAGGTAAAGTGAGATGAAGTTAGCAGGAAAAGTTTGGCGCTATGGAGATAATATCGATACGGATGTCATCATCCCCGCGCGTTATCTGAATACATTCGACCCGAAAGAATTGGCCAGCCACTGCATGGTCGATATCGACGAGAGCTTTGCCCAGAATGTCAAGGCTGGTGATATTATGGTCGGCGGCAAGAACTTCGGCTGCGGCTCCTCGCGCGAGCATGCGCCGGTAGCCATCAAGGCTTCGGGGGTGCCTGTGGTCATTGCCGCGAGCTTTGCCCGCATCTTTTACCGCAATGGCATAAACATTGGTTTGCCTTTGTTAGAGATTGGCGATGCTGTGGAGAAAATCAAGGCCAGCGATGAGCTGCGCGTGGATACGGCGACTGGTGTCATCGAGAATCTGACGACGGGCGATGTCTTCCATGCGAACCCGCTGCCGGGCTTTATCCAGGATATTGCCAAGGCAGGCGGCCTTATCAACTACATCAAGGAGAAGAACTGATCATGTCATATAAGATTACTGTAATCCCTGGCGACGGCATCGGCAAGGAGATCACCGATGCTGCGGTCGAGGTCCTCAAGACGGTGGATGGAAAATTCGGGCTGGGCCTCGCGTATGAGTATCACGATGCGGGCGGCACGGCCTATGATAAGTTCGGCACTCCGCTGCCCCAGTCGACCATCGATGCCTGCAAGGCGTCGGACGCCGTGCTGTTTGGTGCTGTGGGCGGCGATAAATGGGATGATGTCGATCCGGCACTGCGTCCCGAAAAGGCCATCCTGGGCCTGCGCAAGAATCTGGATCTTTATGCGAATCTGCGTCCGGTCAAGGTGGCCGATGCCTTGGTGGATTATTCGCCGCTCAAGCCAGAGCTCGTTCGTGGTGTGGATCTTGTTATCGTACGCGAACTGGTCGGCGGCATCTATTTCGGCGAGAAATGTGAGTCGGAGCAGCATGATGGCACTGAGCGGGCTTGGGATCTGGAGAACTATTCCGTCCCTGAAGTCGAGCGCATCGCCAAGCTCGCCTTTGCGACGGCCAAGCTGCGCCGTGGCAAGGTCACGTCGGTCGACAAGGCCAATGTGCTGGCGACGTCGCGTCTCTGGCGCCGTACAGTGGCTAAAGTGGCTGAGGAGCATCAGGAGGTTGAACTCAACAACCTCTACGTTGACAACTGTGCCATGCAGCTGGCTATCCGCCCGACGCAGTTCGATGTCATCGTGACGGGCAACCTGTTTGGCGATATCCTGTCTGATGAGGCGGCTGTTGTCGGTGGTTCGATCGGCATGATGCCGTCGGCATCTATCGGCACCTGCACGAGTCTTTATGAGCCGATTCACGGCAGTGCTCCCGACATCGCCGGCAAGGGCATCGCCAACCCGATGGGGACGATCCTGTCGGCAGCGATGCTGCTGCGCTATTCGCTGCATGAGGAAGAGGCGGCCAAAGCCATCGAAAAAGCGGTGGACAAGACGCTGGCGGATGGATATCGCACGCCGGATCTCTGGAAAGAAGGATTTTCGAAGGCCAATACCGAAGAGATTACACGGCTGATTTGTCAGCGGATTTGAGTCTTCCTCATGGGGGTAGGCTGTTAGGAGGCGATCGTTTGAAGGGAGCACAAGCAGTAGCGGCCTGCCTCAAGGAGCAGGGCGTTGATACCGTATTCGGCTATCCAGGCGGCATGATCCTGCCGCTGTATGACGCATTTTACGATGACAAAGAGATCCACCAGGTGCTCGTGACGCATGAGCAGAACGCTGCGCATGCAGCCGATGGTTATGCGCGGGCGTCGGGGAAGGTCGGGGTCTGCATCGCGACTTCGGGGCCGGGGGCCACGAATCTGGTTACGGGGATCGCGACGGCGTTCATGGACTCGATTCCTATCGTGGCGATCACAGGACAGGTGGACACGGCCCTCTTGGGCAGAGATGCTTTCCAGGAGACCGATATCCTCGATGTCACGATGCCCATCACGAAGCATAACTATAAGGTCAAGGATGCCCGGCAGCTCGTGCCGACGATCCGTGAGGCCTTCCGGCTGGCGCGCAAGGGGCGGCCAGGCCCCGTGCTTGTCGATGTGCCGCGGGATCTGTTCTTTGCAGAGGTAGACTACGAGCCGCTGGCGGCTGAAACAAAGCCTGCTGGCAAGCCGGATGCGGATTTCCTGATCTGTGCAGCTGAGGCAGCCCGGGAAATCGCTACGGCCAAGCAGCCGGTGGCGATCGTGGGCGGCGGTGTGGTCTCAGCCGGAGCCTCGGCCGAAGTGATGGCGTTTGTGGAGAAGTACCATCTGCCGGTGGCGCATACGCTGATGGGACTGGGCGCAATCCCGCGCTCGCATCCCCAGTCCTTGGGCTTTGCCGGGATGCATGGCGAGAAGGCTGCCAATCATGCGATCGCCGCCGCAGATCTTGTCGTGGCCATCGGCAGCCGCTTCGGCGACCGCCAGACGGGCAATGTCAAGAAATACACGCAGGATACGAAGTTCATCCATATCGATATCGATCCTGCTGAGATCGACAAGAATATCGGCAATTCATTGGGGCTGGCTGGGGATATGAAGTCGATCCTTGCCCTGTTGATGAAGCATGAACCCAATGGTGACCTGGCTGAATGGTGGGAGAAGATCCATGCCTGGCGTGAGACGTACGAATACGACTACCACCAGAACCGCTTGACCGTTCCCTGGGCAATGCATCAGGTGGCACTTATGACAAAGGGCAGGCCGTTTGCTTTTGCCACCGATGTGGGCCAGCACCAGATGTGGGCGGCACTGCATCTGCATGTCGAGGAGCCGCGTACCTGGCTGACCTCAGGCGGTTTGGGGACGATGGGCTTTGGCTTGCCAGCAGCGATGGGAGCCCAGCTGGCCTATGGTGATACGCGCCGTGTTGTCCATGTTGCAGGCGACGGCGGCATCAAGATGACGGGCAATGAGTTCTATACGATTGCGCGCCTGCAGCTGCCCATTGTATCGCTTATCGTCAACAATACGAGTCTGGGCATGATCCGCCAGCTGCAGAAAGTCATGTACAAAGAGCGCTATATCGCCTGCGAGTTTGACTATCCGATGGACTATGCAGCCTATGCCAAGAGTTTCGGCATCGAGGCTGAGACAGTGTCCACGCAGGAGGAGTTCGCTGCGGCCTTGCAGCATGCACTGGCAGATAAAGACCATCCAAGGGTCATCGTGCTCAATGTCTGGCGCAGTTTTGTCGAGCCGATGATAAAAGGCGGCGCCCGCATCGATGAATTCGTGGATTTCAAGTGATGTCTATGTAAAAAGAAGGAAAAACATCTCTGTTTGTTGTATACTTATATAGATACGACAAAATTACCGGGGGTGTTTTTCTTTTGGTTAAAAAGGGAATTATTCTGGCAGGCGGCTCGGGAACACGACTTTATCCCCTGACGAAAGTTGTCTCGAAGCAGCTTATGCCGGTATACGATAAACCGATGATCTACTATCCGCTGAGCACGCTGATGCTGGCGGGAATCAATGATATCCTGATCATTACAACGCCGGAGGACAAGGAGCTGTTTGTACGGCTGCTGGGAGACGGAAGTCAGCTGGGCATCAGCATTTCCTATGCGGTGCAGCCAAGTCCGGATGGATTGGCCCAGGCCTTCCTGATCGGCGAGCAGTTTATTGGCGGCGAGGCCTGTGCTTTGGTGCTCGGCGACAATATCTTCTACGGTTCAGATCTCGCGCAGGCCATGCAGCGGGCGGCGCAGCTTGATACGGGGGCGACGGTGTTTGCCTACTATGTCTCCGATCCAGAGCGCTATGGCGTGGTCGAGTTTGACAAGGCGGGCAAGGCACTCAGCCTGGAGGAGAAACCGGCTGCACCGAAATCCAACTATGCCGTCACGGGGCTGTACTTCTACGACAAGGATATCGTGGATATTGCCAAGAGCATTAAGCCGTCGCCGCGCGGCGAGCTGGAAATCACCGATGTCAACAAGGTGTATCTGGAACGCGGCACGCTCAAGGTTGAGAAGATGCGCCGCGGCTATGCCTGGCTGGATACGGGTACACATGAGTCGCTCCTGGATGCCGGAGCTTTTGTGCGCACGATCCAGGCGCGCCAGGGTCTCAAGATCGCCTGCATCGAGGAGATCGCCTATCGCATGGGCTATATCGATGCAGCACAGGTCGAGAAGTTGGCGCAGCCACTGCTGAAGAACGAATATGGCAAGTATCTGATCAATATGTTGAATGAATGATGGAGTTAGAGAGATAGCAATGAAAGCAACAGAAACAAGATTGAAGGGTGTATTTGTCCTGGAGCCGAAGGTCTTTGGCGATGCGCGTGGCTGGTTCATGGAGAGCTGGTCGCAGCGCAAGATGGAAGAGGCAGGCATAAAGGTGGATTTCGTGCAGGATAACCAGTCCTTCTCGGCGCAGAAGGGGACGCTGCGCGGTCTGCATTATCAGCTGAACCCCAAGTGCCAGGCTAAGCTCTTGCGCTGTACGCGCGGCAAAATCTTTGATGTGGCGGTCGATATCCGCAAGGGTTCGCCGCAGTATGGCCAGTGGGTAGGTGTGGAGCTTTCGGCTGAGAACAAGAAGCAGCTCTTTATTCCGCGCGGCTTTGCCCATGGCTTCATCACATTGACCGATGATGTAGAGGTGCAGTACAAGGCGGATAATTACTATGCGCCGGAATGTGATGGCAACATCCGCTGGAATGATCCCGACATCGGTGTTGAGTGGCCAATCGAGCCGGTCATCCTGTCGGAGAAGGATCAGCAGGCACCTCTGCTCAAAGCGCGCATGGATCTTAACTTTGTCTATGGGGAATAACTTCCAAGGGGGAATCACGATATGAATATAGTTGTAACCGGCGGTGCTGGTTTTATTGGCGCGAATTTCGTTTATTACATGCTCGAGAAGCATCCGGATGATAGGATCATCTGCTATGATAAGCTGACATATGCCGGCAATATGGCGACGCTGGAAAAAGCCATGACGAAGGAGAACTTCAAGTTCATCCGTGGTGACATCGCTGACCGTCAGCAGGTCTATAAGATGTTTGAGACGGAGAAGCCCGATGTTATCGTGAATTTTGCCGCTGAGTCGCATGTTGACCGCTCGATCGAGAATCCGGAGATCTTCCTGCAGACGAATATCATCGGTACGAGTGTCCTGCTCGATGCTTGCCGCAAGTATGGCATCGACCGTTATCATCAGGTATCGACCGATGAGGTCTATGGCGATCTGCCGCTTGACCGGCCGGATCTGTTCTTTACGGAGACGACGCCGCTCCATACGTCGAGCCCCTATTCTTCATCGAAGGCTGGTGCTGACCTTCTGGTGCAGGCTTACCATCGCACCTATAAGATTCCGGTTACGATTTCGCGCTGCTCGAACAATTATGGCCCGTATCATTTCCCGGAGAAACTCATTCCGCTCATGATCATCAATGCGCTGGCGGGCAAGAAGCTGCCGGTCTATGGCGATGGTCTCAATGTGCGTGACTGGCTCTTCGTCAAGGACCACTGTGCAGCAATCGACCTCATCCTGCAGAAGGGCAAGGTCGGCGAAGTCTACAATATCGGCGGCCACAATGAGCGGGCGAATATCGATGTGGTCAAGACGATCCTGCGTGAGCTCGGCAAGGGCGAGGAGAGCATCGAGTTTGTCACGGACCGCAAGGGCCACGACCGCCGTTATGCCATCGATCCGACCAAGATCCGCGAGCAGCTCGGTTGGGAACCGACGACGCGTTTCGAGGATGGCATCAAGGAAACGGTCCAATGGTATCTGGACAATCGCGGCTGGTGGGAGAATATCATCAGCGGGGATTATCAGAACTACTACGAGCGCATGTATGGCAGCCGTTCGTCCTTAGAATTCTCGAAAATCTAAAAAATATGAAAAAGGGGTTGACACAAGTGGGTCATCCCCTTTATAATATTACATGTTGGCGGCACAAAGCCTCTGGCAACTGAATAATGTGGGGGCATAGCTCAGCTGGGAGAGCGCTTGAATGGCATTCAAGAGGTCAGGAGTTCGATCCTCCTTGTCTCCACCATGAAATGACAGAACCTAACGGAAGTTAGGTTCTTTTTTGTTATGTGAGGAAAATTTCCGCAAATAGTTTGAAAATTATTGACATTATGATAACTGTGCGCTATAATATAGGCAAGTCAAAGGAACTGATACTTCTGAAAAGGTAATAGCTAGCCAACGGAAAATCAGATTCCTGGAGAGGAGAAGGTCTACAAAGGAGGGGAGTCCGATGGGCCCGTAAGAACGCTACCCAAAGGTAAACGAATGGAGACGACAAAACAGAATATTGACGATTAGCAGCTGGATGGTAGATGAAAAGTCCGGCTGCTTTTGTTATGTTGGGCTGATAAAACACAAAAGTGTAACATTGTAAAGCGAACTTTAGTTTGAGATTGACATGTATTCGCAAGTATATTAACATATATAACAATATACACAGACACCGTGTACTATTGCGTAGGTAGTTTCTAAAGTATCAAGAAAGAAGGGGTTACGTTGGCATTCTATTTTGAAGAACCATCACACACTTTTGGCGAGTATCTGCTTGTTCCGGGCTATTCCTCGGACAAATGCATTCCGAACAATGTATCGCTTAAAACTCCGCTGGTGAAGTTCAAGAAGGGTGAGGAGCCGAAAATCTCCATGAACATCCCGATGACTTCGGCCATCATGCAGGCAGTTTCGAACGACAAGATGGCAATCGCGCTCGCTCAGGAGGGTGGCGTGTCCTTCATCTATGGTTCGCAGACGATTGAGGAAGAGGCTGCTATGGTCGCTCGCGTCAAGAACTATAAGTCTGGTTTTGTCAGCTCCGATTCCAACATCAAACCGACCACGACCCTTGGTGAGATTCTTGATCTTCTGCAGAAAACGAGCCATTCGACGATGGCTGTTACCGAAGACGGCACGCCGGATGGCAAGCTCTTGGGCATCGTCACGAGCCGTGACTATCGCGTTTCCCGCATGTCGCTGGACACGCAGGCCAAAGAGTTCATGACGCCGTTCGAGAACCTCATCTATGCCAAGGCTGAGGAAGTCACGACGATCAATCAGGCTAACGACATGATCTGGGAAAACAAGCTCAACATGCTGCCAATCGTCGACAAGAACCAGCACCTCCGTTACATGGTGTTCCGCAAAGATTATACGGATAACAAGGAGCATGAGCTCCAGCTCATCGACAAGAACAAGCGCTATATCGTCGGCGCTGGTATCAACACGCGTGACTACGCCGAGCGTGTTCCGGCCCTCTTGAAGGCTGGTGCCGATGTCCTCTGCATTGACTCCTCCGAGGGCTTCTCTGAGTGGCAGCGCATCACGCTGAAGTACATCCATGAGAACTTTGGTGAGGATGTCAAGGTCGGTGCCGGCAACGTTGTCGATGCCGAAGGCTTCCGCTTCCTCGCGGAGGCTGGTGCAGACTTCATCAAGGTCGGTATCGGCGGCGGTTCCATCTGCATCACGCGTGAGACGAAAGGCATCGGCCGCGGCCAGGCTACGGCCCTTATCGATGTCTGCGCTGAGCGTGACCGTTACTATGAGGAGACGGGCATCTATATTCCGGTATGCTCCGATGGTGGTATTGTCCATGATTACCATATGACGCTGGCACTGGCTATGGGCGCAGACTTCCTGATGCTCGGCCGTTACTTCTCCCGTTTCGACGAGAGCCCGACGGACAAGGTCAAGGTCAACGGCACGTATTATAAGGAGTACTGGGGCGAGGGTTCCAACCGCGCCCGCAACTGGATGCGCTATGACCTCGGCGGTGCGCGCAAGCTGTCCTTCGAGGAAGGCGTTGACTCCTATGTCCCGTACGCTGGTCCGCTCAAGGACAATGTGCAGACGACGCTCGCCAAGATCCGCAGCACCATGTGCAACTGCGGTTCGCTGAGCCTGCCGGAGTTCCGCGACAAGGCAAAACTCACGCTGGTATCGGCTACGAGTATTGTCGAGGGTGGTTCCCACGACGTCATCCTCAAAGATCGTCTGGGCCGCGACTGATAAGCGAATAAGAGATCGAAGCCATTCCCGTTTTGCGGGGGTGGCTTTTTCTTTTCAGTGGAATTTCAAGATAATAAGCGTATAATAATAACAGATAGAAACTTTTAGGAGGCGTTACGATGCGCGTACTTTTAGCAGAGGATGACAAACGGCTGGGCAAGCTGACGAAATATATGCTGGAGCAGAATGATATCCAGGTCGAGTGGGTGACCAATGGCAGCGATATCTATGAATATGCCATGTATACGGACTATGACATTTTGGTGCTGGATTGGATGATGCCGGGCGAAACGGGCGTGGATGCCTGCAGCCGCTTGCGCCGCGAGGGCTATGAGAAAGCTATTCTGATGCTGACGGCGCGCGATTCGGTCGAGGATCGGGTGACGGGGCTGGATGCCGGGGCGGATGATTATCTCGTGAAGCCGTTCGAGTTTGCGGAGCTTCTGGCCCGCCTGCGCGCGTTGGGGCGCCGCAGCACGCAGAAGATCCAGCAGGATGTCGTCGAGGTCGGCGATTTCACGTTGAACCGCACGGCGAAGGTCCTCAAGAAAAAGGACGATGTCATCCAGCTGTCACCGCGTGAGTTCCAGATCTTCGATCTGCTGGCGCAGAATATCGGCATCGTCGTGCCGCGTGACATCATCCTCGACCGCATCTGGGGTCTGGAGTCGGATGTCAGCTCGAACAACATCGATTCGTATATGAAGATTTTGCGCAAGAAGCTCGATCTGGGCGACGGTGATACGATCATCAAGACCGTCCGCGGGGTCGGCTATAAGCTGGAGGCCCATAAATAATGGCAGAGAACCTTTTCGGGCAAAGCCGCCGCAAGCTGACGATGCTTTATTCGCTGGTCATGATCATCTTCTTGGCGGTGCTGATCTTTGCGATGCATCAGTCGATGGAGTGGTCCATCCGCTCTGAGCAGGCGCGGGAGCTCTGGGATACCGCAGACAACGTGTCCGAGGCACAGCGCTATCTGAACCAGCATCCGGAGCTGGTCATCGATGATACGGTGGCCTATAAGAGCACGAATGACCGCTTGTTCTTCTATGTCTTCGACAGCGATGGCCGGCTGCTGAATTTTGCCCGGGCTTCGTTCCGCATCGAGCCTTTCATTCTCGATGTCATGAACCAGTGGAATGGGGCGGAGGGCGAAGTCACTGTCGTGACCAAGCCGCGGGAGAACGGTCATAAGACCAAGATCATGATGACGATGCAGAAGATCCGCGAGCCGGGCATGGCACCGCAGGTGGTCTATGTCGGCAAGGATGTCACGGCGCTCTACAATGGTATGGAGAAGGCCACGTCCATCATGGCAGCTTTAGGCCTGCTGGCCCTTATCATCGCCACCATTGTCGGTCACCTGCTTTCGGGCAAGGCCATGGTACCGCTCAAGTCGGCCTATGAGAAGCAGCGACAGTTCGCAGCGGATGCCAGCCATGAGCTGCGAACGCCGCTGGCCGTCGTCATGGCTTCAGCCGATCTCCTGCAGAATGATCCGTCCATCAAGTCGCCGTTCCTCAAGCAGGTCATCGAAGATGTGCGTGACGAAGTCAAGAAGATGACGAAGCTCGTCAGCGACTTGCTGGTGGTCGCGCGCAGTGACAACAAGGCACTGAAGCTCAAGCCGTCGAAATTCGATCTCGGTGCCGTAGCAGCGCAGACGGCGCGCCTCATGCAGCCGCTGGCAGAGCAGAAAAAAATCACGCTGGTGGCCGACTGCCTGCCTAAGGCGATCATCCATGCCGATGAGCAGAAGATCCGCCAGCTCGTGCTGATCCTCGTGGACAATGCGGTCAAGTATACCCCCGAGGGCGGTAAGGTGACGGTGGAGTTCCGCAAGGCGGAGAAGGGCAAGGTCTGCCTGGCGGTATCGGATACAGGTATCGGCATCTCGCCGGAGGATCAGGAGAAAGTCTTTGACCGGTTCTACCGCGTCGATAAGGCCCGCTCGCGTGAGATGGGCGGCAATGGCCTGGGGCTGGCCATCGCACAGGAAATCGTCGAGCTGCACAAGGGCACGATCCAGATCGAAAGTGAGCTTGGCAAGGGGACGACCTTCCTGGTCACGCTCAAGATGAAGACAAAGGCTGTCGGCAAGAGCACACCGGTACCGACTGCATAAGAAAAAATTGTAAAGTTGATATTTTTAGCAGGAGATATATGAGCAAGGGGCGAATACTTCCTATATATGAGCAAGTTTTCATCACGGAGGTGTTTTCATGAAACATGCAAGTTTTGATGAACGCCTTGATGGAATCCTTGTCCGGGCAGCCATCCGCCTTCAAGAAAGGATGCGGCTGGCCTATTTCCGGGGAAACCTGACATCTTATCTGAACCGCATTGGTTTGGGCAAGTTCATGGATGCTTCTACGTTGGAGCGTGGGAGCCTTCTCGAACTGCAAGACCAAGCGGCTGTGCAGCTCGCCGGTCAGATACGCAAAGCTCGTGCGAAGGGCTATCTGAAGGACCTGCTGGAAAAGCTCAATATGCTGGAGCTCCTCCACGACGATAAGCATATTCGCACGGTTTCTCTCGGCCAGGAACGAAAGCAGGAGCAGAAAAAGGCCTGCCTGAAAATGGTAGAGGGCGAAAACAAGCGCTCGGCCATGACGGAGGACGAGAAGAGGGAACTCCTAAAGAACTTCAAGGTAATCAAGTGATGCAGGGCATGAAAAAGCCGCGCCGTATTCGTACGGACGCGGCTTTTTCGTATATCTGCTCATAGAGCCTGGATGCTCTGCGTGATGGCTTGGAGCTGCTCGGCAGTCGGGACATTGGCGATGCGGATCTTGTCGAGGATGATCTCGATGCCGGCGGCTTTGAGTTCTTCCTCGACCTGCATGATGCTCTGCCCGCCCCAGCCGTAGGAGCCGAAGGCGAATCCCTGATGACGCTTCGGGGAAAGTCCCTTGAGATAGCAGAGGAAGCTGGCAATCGTCGGCAACATCTGATTGTTGATGGTCGGTGAGCCGACGGCAAGGTATTTGGCCGTCATGATATCGGTCATGATATCGGAGAGGTGATTCTCCTTGATGTCGTAGTAGGCGCAGGGGATGCCGCGCTGCTCGAAGGCCTCGGCAATCGTGCGGGCGATGGTCTCCGTCGAGTGCCACATGCTGTCGAAGACGACGACGGCGCGCTCCTCGACGGCACAAGCGGCCCATTTCTGATAGCAGGCGAGGATATCGTCGATGTGGGAGCGCCAGATGATGCCGTGCCCTGTGGCGATCATGTTGATCTTGAGCCCGTTGAGTGCTTGGAAGGCTGCTTGAGCCTGGCGGCCGTAGAGCATCAGGATGTTGGCGTAGTATTTCTTGGCTTCCCAGAGCACGGTCGGCAGATCGTTTTCGTCGTCGAAGCGCTGGGAGGAGGCGAGGTGCTCGCCAAAGGCATCGTTGGAGAACAGGATCTTCTCCTCGGGGCAGTAGGTGACCATGCTGTCCGGCCAATGAAGCATCGGTGTCGGAACGAACTGCAAGGTGCGGCTGCCGATATTGATGGTATCGTTGGCGTTGACGCCCTCATAGGGGAGATCGCCATAGCGGGCGGTGAGTCCCTTCAGCCCATTGGGCAGGCTCGTGATGATCTTGGCGTTGGGACAATGCTCCATCATGAACGGGATGGCCCCGGAGTGATCGGGCTCGACATGGCTGGAGATGATGTAGTCGATCCGGGCGGGATCGATGACGGAGGAGATACGCGCGAGCAGCTCGGCGGCAAAGGTTTCTTTGACCGTATCGATGAGCGTGATCTTCTCGTCGAGGATCAGATATGCGTTATAGGTGGTGCCGCGTCCCGTCTGGTAGCCATGGAAACTGCGCATGGACCAGTCGATGGCGCCGACCCAGTAGATGTCTTTACGGATTTCAACTGCTTGCATGACGTAGGCCTCGCTTTCAAGTCGTATTTTATAGGAAAGTATTCTGCAATATGACAGGGATTCCCTGCCGGCAGGCAAAAATAACCTTCCCTTTTTATCTTGGGAGGTGCTACAATATGAGCAATAAAGCGATAAACGATAGACAGAGAATCTGAATGGAGAGCAATCATATGCGTCATAATTTCCGTTACAATTTCCAACAGCTGAGCCGCAGGCAGCAGCTGGCTGCCATGCTGGCGGTGCTGGTGTTTCTGGCTGCGGCCTTGTATTTCTATTTCGGCAATGCGCGCAACACGGAGAAGAAAGTGCGCCATGGTAATCCGCTGGTCAAGGTGGAGCAAGTCACACGCCGGGATATGATGCGCCATATCGTCCTGTCTGGGCAGACGGTTGCTGATGCGAATGTCGCGTTAGCGCCGAAGTATACCGGCCGTGTGGCGGAAGTCTGCGTAAATCTTGGCGATGAAGTCAAGGCGGGGCAGGTGCTCATGGTGCAGGATACGGGCGATCTCGATATATCCATCAACCAGAATGCGGCAGCGGCGCGGGCGGCGGCTGCCGATGCCCGCGAGGCTGCGGTGACTTACGATGCGAACTACATCAAGGCCAAGAATGCCTATGAGCTCGAAAAGGGCAAATACGAGCGCAACCGCTATCTCTTCTCGATTGGTGCGATCTCGCAGAATACGCTCGATTCGATTGAGCAGGAATATATGGCCAGCAAGGCCGCTTTTGAGGTGCTGGCCAATCAGGTCGAGGGCGGCGATGCAGCCAGCGTCCAGTCCAAGCAGTATACGGCCGAGAAGCAGCGCTATGCGACCGATGCGCTGCGCCGCCAGCGCGAAGATATGCTCCTGCGGGCACCCCGCGATGGCGTCATCGGCTATCGCAATGTCGAGGCTGGCGCCATCGTGACGGCGGGCACCAAGGTGCTCTCGCTGGTCGACAACAGCCATCTGAATGTCGACTGCGCTTTGTCGGAAAGCGATGCGGCGATACTGAAGCCCGGCATGGAGGTCAAGGTGACCATCGATGCCTTGGGGGCAGATTATGCAGGCCGCATCGTCTATGTGAGCCCGGCGATGGATGAGAGTGCCAAGACCTATCAGGTGCGCATCGAGCTCGACACGGCGAGTGACGAAATCAAGGCGGGCTTGTTTGCCCATACGGCCGTCGATATCCTGCAGCGGCGGGATACGCTGTTCGTGCCCAAGGGGGCAGTGCTCTCGCGCAACGGCCGCCAGACGCTGTTCGTGCTCAGGGATGATGGCACGGTCGAGGAGCGCGAGGTGAAGATCGGCCTGATGAATGACGAGACTGAGGAGATCCTCGACGGCCTGGCCGATGGCGATGTCGTGGTGGTATCCAATCAGGATAAATTGCAGACCGGCATCAAGGTGGATGTGGACAATAACGTGGAGGGATGACAATGAATCTGACGCGTTTTTCCATCAATCGTCCGGTGGGCATCTCGATGATTGTCCTGTTCTTTGTGGTGCTCGGCATGTACAGCTACTACCGCATTGGCGTGGAGCTCTTGCCGGCCCTCAATACGCCCTTTGTCACGGTCACGGTCAAATATCCGGGGGCGAGCGCGGACTCCGTGGAGCAGGAAATCGTCAAACCTGTCGAGGATGCCCTGTCCTCCGTTTCCAACGTCAAGAAGATCACTTCGACGGCCAGCTATGAGCGCGCACGCATCATGCTGGAGCTCGATTTTGGGGCGGATGCCGATACGGCGGCCATCGATGCGACCAAGAAGGTCGAGGCGATCAAGAACCGGCTGCCCGATGAAGCGGACTCGCCGGTGGTCATCAAGCGTGATATCAATGCCAAGCCAATCGTCGAATTGGCGGTCATCAGCCAGCATAGCCTGGCCGACACTTATTCGATGACGGACAACGTCTTCCAGGAGACCCTGCAGCAGGCCGGCGGCGTATCGGAAATCGAGCTGCACGGCGGGCGCGACAAGGAGGTAGCCATCGAAGTCGACCGTGATAAGATGGCGGCCTATAAGCTGACGCTGGCGAAGATCTCGTCGGCTATCAAGAATGAGAACCAGCTGCTGCCCTCCGGCTCGGTCTATACGGAGACGACGAAGTCCGATGTCCGTGTGGTGGCACAGTATAAGACGGCTAAGGACATTGAGCAGGTGCAGGTGCAGAATGCCGATGGTAGGATGATACCGCTGACGGCCGTGGCGACGGTGCGCGAGCAGGATGCACGCCGCGCGCGCTATGGCCGGCTGAACGGCGAGGACTCCATCAATGTGCTGATCTATAAGAACAGCGATGCCAACGTGGTCGAGACGGCGGGCAATATCCTGAAGGCCGTCGAACGGCTGCGCAAGAACTATCCCGACTATCAGTTCGTCGTCGTCTCGAATGATGCGGACTATGTGCAGGACTCGCTGCATAACACGCTCGGCACGCTGGTCGAAGGCCTGATCACGACGGGACTGGTCTTGTTCCTGTTCCTGCGCGGCTGGCGGTCGACGGCGGCAGTCATGATCGCGATACCGACGTCGCTGGTCGCGACGTTCTTCGTCATGTATCTGGCGGGCTTCACCTTCAATATGATGTCGCTCATGGGCATGACGCTCTGCGTCGGTATCCTCGTCGACGATTCGATCGTCGTGCTTGAGAATATCACGCGTCACCTGCGGATGGGCGAGGAACCGAAGCTGGCGGCGGAGAATGGCCGTAACGAGATCGGTATGGCTGCAATCGCCATCACGCTCTGCGATGCGGCGGTCTTCATGCCGATTGCCTTCATGGAGGGCATGACCGGCCAGTATTTCCGGCAGTTCGGCCTGACCATCGTGTTTGCGGGCTTCTTCTCGCTGTTTGTCTCGTTCACCTTGACGCCGATGCTGGCCTCGCGCTTCTTCCGCGGCGGCTACCATCCCGATAAGAGGATGCTCTGGGCAGTCATGGATAATCTGGAGGAGCGGGCAGTTGACTGCTATGGGCGGCTGCTCGGCTGGAGCCTTGGCCACCAGAAGAAGCTCCTGGTGACGATCCTGGCGGTGTTTGCGGGCGTCATCGCCATGGTGCCGTTGGGGATCGTGGGCATGGAGTATATGCCACAGACGGATGAATCGAGCTTCACCATCAATATCCAGGGGCAGGTCGGTGCCTCGGCGGAGACGACCAACCGCATCGCGGGGCAGCTGGAGGAGAAACTCGAAACGATCCCTGAGGTCAAATACTATATGACCCATGCGGGGGGCTCGACGGCCTATGAGGGCCGCATCAAGGTACAGCTGGTGCCGCGCCAGGACCGTTCGCGCACGGTCTGGGAGGTAGCCAATGAGGTGCGCGATTTTGCCGCGGGTATAAACGATGCGGAGATCCGCGTGGCGGAGACCCAGAGCAATGTCGCGGGGATCTCGGGAGGCGGCGGTGCCCGCAATGGCGGCGGCGCGCTGCAGATCGAGCTGCGCGGCAACAACAATGAGGAGCTCAGTGCCGCAGCTGAGCGCGTCATGGATATCCTCAAGCATGATGTCAAGGGGCTGACCGATGTCAACAGCTCCTATACGGAGGGCATGCCCGAGCTGCAATTGACGGTTGACCGGCAGAAGCTGAAGACGTATGGCACGACGCTGGCTGATGTCGATACGGCATTTGCTTCGGCGATCTCGGGCCTTTCGGCAGGGGAGCTTAAAAATGACAGCCGCAATAATGGTCTCGATACGAATATCAAGGTGCGTTTCAAGGGCGCCGATGGCTATAAGCCTTCGGATGTCGCCCATGTGCCGATCCTGTCGGGGGGCAAGCTCATCTATCTCGGCGATGTGGCCGAGATAAAGAACGGCCGTGGCCCAGTGACTATCCGCCGCGTCGACAAGCAGCGTGCGATCGCCATCGGTGCGAACGTCAGCGGCCGGCCTATCGGCGACGTGATGAAGGATGCGCGGAAGGCACTGGCGAAGGCGAAGCTGGGCGACTCGGTCAACTACCAGTTCAAGGGGCAGGCGACGCGCATGAACGACACGTTTGCGGACCTGCTGAGTGCCTTGTTCCTGGCTCTGGTGCTCATCTATATGCTGCTGGCGGTGCTCTACGAGTCGGTGGTCACGCCGTTCATCCGCATGTTCTCGCTGCCGCTGGGCCTTATCGGCTCGATCCTGTTGCTGTTCATCACGCATAACACGCTGAATCTCTACTCGATGATCGGCATCCTCGTCATGGATGGCATCGTCGCCAAGAATGGCACCCTGCTGATCGACTATGCGTTGACGCTGATGGATAGGGGGCGCACGGCGCTGGAGGCCATTGTGGAGGCCGGCAAGGTGCGCCTGAAGCCAATCTTCATGACGACGTTGACGATGATGGTCGGCATGCTGCCAACGGCTCTGGCGATGACGGCCGGCAGCGAGACGCGCGTTTCGATGGCCTGGGTCATCATTGGCGGCCTGCTGACTTCGACAGTATTTACGTTGCTGGTCATCCCGATTATCTTCTTGTTTTTCTATCAGCGAAAAAAATCTGCGTAAAATTTTACTTTTTTTTCGAAAAGGGGTTGCATTATCCTTTTTAACGCGTTATAATAGTCTACGTTGTCGGGATGTGGCACAGTTTGGTAGCGCGCTTCGTTCGGGACGAAGAGGCCGCAGGTTCGAATCCTGTCATCCCGACCATTATTATGACAAGGTAAGCGGAGCTATGATGAAATGGGAAACCATTTATCATAGCTCCGTTTTTGTTTTACAGGTGTCTTAGCCAGAACTTTGGCTGAAGGGATTATTTTCTGGGGGGTTATGAAGTTTGTTGAAGTTGACTGAAGTTATTTTGAAGTTGACTTTGAAGTTACTCTGAAGTATAGTTGAAGCAAGTTCACAATGCAGAGGAGACAACATCATGTTTATAGAAGAACTGATAGATGATGTACAATTGGAAAATTATCAAACAGAATATAAAGGAAAACTCAATCGAGAGGATGTGGTAGGCTGGCTGGCTGCCGGATTTGACTTTTGCTGAGGGGATGAGTGATGCAGAAGGGACACATCTTATATATACACCGGTACATAAGGGGACGGAACATGATGAAAAGGTAATGGGGTATTGTTATAGTCAGGCACATAAGGCGGCTGATATTGCTGCCTATCTTGGCATAAGTGATTCAAGCTATTTCCGGCAAAGGGTGCTGTATAATTTAGCAGAGCAAGGGTATTTGCTGGTAAGCAAGCAGTCGCGGGCAAATTACTATAAGACAAATGATGAAGTGGTGAAAAGGCAGTAAAATATCATATAAAAGGCGGGCCGCTGGCTATTTTTAGCCTGCGGCCCGCCTTTTTGGGTGGCTGTGTTGATTCACAGCTTTTGCACAAAACTATTTGAATACGTCTTTGACATTCTTATCGCCGATAAAGCGGATAAACATATCCGGGGCGACGATTTCGTCGTCGAGCTGGATCAGCGCTTTGTGCAAACGGATGGAGACGAAGCGGCCGTTATGCTCATGCTCGATTTCATCTGCGAATTCCTCCTCGTAGTGCTCCTTGAAGGTTTCCGCTGTGCTTTTGCTTGAGGTCACGTTGAGGATGCTGGTATAGACGTTTTCCTGCCCCTTGCCATACTCGAGCTTGAGGATAACATAGATTGCCATGTTCTTGATCATCGGACGCCACACTCCTTGCTTTATCCCAGTTTATCTATCGGTCTGTTCTGTTGGGTATTTATTCGACGCGTGAGAGGGATTTCCTGCTGGCGGATTGCAACTTTACAAAAAACAAATTCATTTTTGTCCGCTCATATGCTATAATACAACAGTATGTTTATTCGGAGAATACAATTCAGGTGGTTAGGAGTGTTCCTATGGGAATCTTTCGCACAAAAAGCATCGCGGAGTATCAAAGCGATGCGTCAAAATCGCATTTGAAGCGGGCGTTGGGCTCGCTGGATGTTACCTTGCTCGGCATCGGTGTCATCGTCGGCACGGGCATCTTCGTGCTGACGGGGGTCGCGGCTGCCCAGTATGCAGGGCCGGCCTTGATGCTCTCGTTCCTGATAGCGAGCATCGCCTGCGGTTTTGTCAGCATGGCCTATTCGGAGCTGGCCGCTATGATTCCGGTCGCGGGCAGTGCCTATGCCTATGCCTATACATCGGTGGGCGAATTCTGGGCCTGGCTGGTTGGCTGGAACCTGGTGCTGGAATATTCCGTAGGGGCGAGTGCAGTCGCAGGCGGCTGGTCGGCCTATGTGGTTGGCCTGCTGAAGTCAGCGGGCATCGTCCTGCCGGCTGAGTACACGATGGTTCCTGCGGACGGCGGCCTCGTGAATCTGCCAGCTGTGCTGATTACAGGCTTTTTGACGTTCCTGCTCGTACGTGGCGTGCGTGAGAGCGTCACGGTCAACAAGATTCTCGTCGGCGTCAAGCTGCTGGCGATCTTCCTGTTCCTGTTCCTGGCGGCCCCGACGGTGGACACGGCGAACTGGGAGCCGTTCATGCCGTTTGGCTTTGCGGGCGTATCGGCAGGTGCGGCAGTCATTATCTTTGCTTATCTCGGCGTTGACTCGATTGCGACGGCGGCGGAGGAAACGAAGAATCCGGCGCACGATATGCCTACCGGCATTATCGCTTCCTTATTGATTTGTACGTTGCTATATATCGCCGTGACAGCCGTTATGACCGGCAATGTTTCGTACACGCAGCTTGACAATGCCGAGCCGGTGGCTTTTGTCCTGCGTGAGCTTGGCTATCGTTTTGGCTCAGCTGTCGTCGGCACAGGCGCCATCGCGGGGCTTACGACAGTACTGCTCGTCATGATGTATGCGCAGACCCGTGCGTTCTATGCGATGAGCCGCGACGGCCTGATTCCGCAGGGCGTCTGCAAGATCCATCCGAAATATGCGACGCCGCATCGCATCACGGTCATCGTCGGCTTTGCCGTCATGCTGATCAGCGGCTTTACGCCGATCAATGTCGTTGCCGAGATGTGCAGCGTCGGTACCTTGTTTGCATTCATCGTCTCCTCGATCGGCGTCATGGTCATGCGCCGGAAGTATCCGGATATCAACCGGCCCTTCCGCTGCCCGGCCATCTACGTCATGGGCACCCTCTCGATCGCCAGCTGCGCCTATATCATGTATAATCTGTCGGCCATGACCTGGGAGAGGTTCTGGATCTGGAGTGCCGTCGGCCTCGTAATCTACTTCGCCTATGGCTATCGCCACAGCAAAGAGAATATGTAAATAATTGCCTTCCCCCTTGGGGAAGGTGCCCTGTCAGGGGCGGATGAGGTTCTGACATGTCAATCGTTTACCTCATCCGTCAGACTTTGTCTGCCACCTTCCCCATAGGGGAAGGCTTTATTTATATGTAAACCTGTAACATTATATTTACATTTGTTCGTCTACGATATATAATGATAGTTACGCGGGATATACGCAAAATTTATCGAGCTATTTATATTGGTAACATAGATTACTGAAGCGATAGCGGTTTTGCGCTATCCTATTTATGTACTCTGGTATTTTATCAAAGAGGGGAGCAAACAAATAACATGAGCAAACAGATGAAAACCATGGACGGCAACCAGGCTGCCGCCTATATCTCTTATGCTTTTACGGATGTTGCGGCAATCTATCCGATTACGCCGTCTTCTCCGATGGCTGAGCATGTGGACGAGGATGCAGCCAAAGGCAAGAAAAACCTTTTCGGTCAGACCGTCCGCGTCATCGAGCTGCAGTCTGAGGCTGGTGCAGCAGGTGCTGTGCACGGTTCGCTGCAGGCTGGTGCTCTGACGACTACGTATACGGCATCCCAGGGCTTCCTGCTGATGATTCCGAACCTTTATAAAGTTGCTGGTGAGCTGCTGCCAGGCGTATTCCATGTATCGGCGCGTGCACTGGCTGCTAACTCGCTGAACATCTTCGGCGACCATCAGGATGTCATGGCTGCCCGCCAGACGGGTTGCGCTATGCTGGCTGAGGCAAGCGTACAGGAGGTCATGGACCTCTCGGCTGTGGCACATCTCGTTGCCATCAAGGGCCGTGTGCCGTTCATTAACTTCTTCGATGGCTTCCGCACGTCCCATGAGATCCAGAAGATCGAGGTAGTCGACTATGATGATCTGTCCAAGATCCTCGACTGGGATGCAGTCAAGGAGTTCCGCCGCCGCGCACTGAACCCGGATCATCCGGTCATCCGCGGTACGGCCACGAACCCGGACGTATACTTCCAGAGCCGCGAGGCTTCGAACGAATACTACAACGCACTGCCGGACCTCGTTGAAGAGGCTATGGCTGACATGGCAAAGATCACGGGCCGCGAGCATCATCTCTTCGACTACTATGGTGCCGAGGATGCTGATCGCATCATCATCGCGATGGGTTCGGTATGCCAGGCTGTCCAGGAGACAGTCGACTACCTCAACCAGAACGGCGAGAAAGTCGGCCTCATGAATGTCCATCTCTATCGTCCGTTCTCTCTCAAGCACTTCTTCCAGTTCCTGCCGAAGACGGTCAAGAAGGTTGCGGTCCTCGACCATACGAAAGAGCCGGGTTCGCTGGGCGAGCCGCTCTACCTCGATGTCAAGGCAGCGTTCTACAACTCGGATATGAATCCGATTATCATCGGTGGTCGTTTCGGTCTCGGCGGCAAAGATACGACGCCGGATCAGATTTTTGCGGTATTCGAGGAACTCAAGAAAGATGCTCCGAAAGATGGCTTCACCATTGGTATCGAAGACGATGTCACGAACACGAGCCTCGCACCGGTCATGAGCGATGTTGACCTGACGCCGGAAGGCACGACGGCCTGCAAATTCTGGGGCCTCGGTTCGGATGGTACGGTTGGTGCCAACAAGAGCGCCATCAAGATCATCGGCGACAAGACCGATATGTATGCCCAGGCATACTTTGCCTATGACTCCAAGAAGTCCGGCGGTATCACGATGAGCCATCTGCGCTTCGGCAAGCAGCCAATCAACAGCCCGTATCTCATCAACAAGGCAGACTTCATCTCCTGCTCGCAGCAGTCCTATGTTTATAAATACGACCTGCTCGCAGGCCTCAAGAAGGGCGGCAAGTTCCTGCTCAACACGGTCTGGTCGGATGAAGAGCTCACGAAACATCTGCCGGCTTATATGAAACGCTTCATCGCCAAGAACAACATCGAGTTCTACACGGTAAACGCCGTAGATATCGCCAAAGAACTCGGCCTCGGCGGCCGCTTCAACATGGTCATGCAGTCCGCATTCTTCAAGATCGCGAACATCATTCCTATCGATACGGCAGTGGATTACCTCAAGGATGCAGTCGTCAAATCCTATGGCAAGAAAGGCCAGAATATCGTCGATATGAATAACGGTGCCATCGATAAAGGCATCGAGGCACTGCATCGCGTAGATGTGCCGGCTGACTGGGCAAATGCCGAGGATGCGGCAGTCGAGAAAAAAGATGCGCCGGCATTTATCACGGAAATCCAGGAAGTCATGAACCGTCAGGAAGGTGACAAGCTGCCGGTCTCCAAGTTTGCAGGCGAGATGGCAGACGGCACGTTCCCGCTGGGCGGCACGGCCTATGAGAAACGCGGCACGGCAATCAGTGTTCCGGTATGGAATGCGGAAAAGTGCATTGGCTGCAACAAGTGCTCCTATGTCTGCCCGCATGCTACGATCCGTCCGGTACTGACGACGGAAGAAGAGCTCGCAGCAGCTCCAGAAGGATTCCCGTCCAAGAAGACGAAGGCCATCAAGGATTACAACTTTACGGTGGCAGTATCCACGATGGACTGCCTCGGCTGCGGCAACTGCGCTCAGGTCTGCCCGGTCAAGGCGCTCGATATGAAGCCGCTTGACGATGAGCTCAAGGCACAGCAGGTATACTTCGATTATGGTGTCGATGCAGCGAAGGTTGCACCGAAGAAGAACCCGATGAAGAAAGAAACGGTTCTCGGCTCGCAGTTCGAGCAGCCGCTGTTCGAGTTCTCCGGTGCCTGCGCAGGCTGCGGCGAGACGCCGTATGCAAAACTTTTGACCCAGCTCTTCGGCGACCGCATGATGGTAGCGAACGCTACGGGCTGCTCCTCCATCTGGGGCGGCAGTGCACCGGCTATGCCGTACACGAAGAACCACAAGGGACATGGCCCGGCTTGGGCAAACTCCCTGTTCGAGGATAATGCGGAGTTCGGCCTCGGTATGTTCCTCGGTACGAAATCCGTCCGTGACAGCCTGGCAGCTGATGCCAAGGCAGCCGTTGAGGCTGGCAAGGGCAGTGCGGAGCTGCAGGCCGCTCTGACCGACTGGTTCGAGAACCTCAACAACGGCAATGGCACCCGCGAGCGCGCAGATAAACTCACGGCACTCCTCGAGGCCGAGAAGGGCAGCGATGAACTGCTGAACAAGCTCTACGAGAACAAAGACTACTTCGTCAAACGTTCCCAGTGGATCTTCGGCGGTGACGGCTGGGCTTACGATATCGGCTACGGCGGTGTCGACCATGTCCTCGCATCGGGCGAAGATGTCAACGTATTCGTATTCGATACCGAGGTCTACTCCAACACGGGCGGCCAGGCATCGAAAGCTACGCCGGCAGCAGCTATCGCACAGTTCGCAGCAGCAGGCAAGAAGACGAAGAAAAAAGATCTCGGCATGATGGCCAAGACCTATGGCTATGTCTATGTGGCACAGGTCGCTATGGGTGCTGACCAGAACCAGCTCCTCAAGGCAATCACGGAGGCTGAGGCATATCCAGGCCCGTCCCTCATCATTGCCTATGCACCGTGCATCAACCACGGCATCCGCAAGGGCATGGGCTGCAGCCAGCTCGAGGCAAAACTCGCTGTCGAGTGCGGCTACTGGGCTAACTACCGTTACAACCCGCAGCTTATCGGAACGGATAAGAATCCGTTCAGCCTCGACTCCAAAGAGCCGGACTTCGACAAGTTCCAGGAATTCCTCATGGGTGAGAACCGCTACATCAACCTCAAGCGTTCGTTCCCAGAGGCAGCCGAAGCACTCTTCGAGAAGACACAGAACGATGCCAAGGCACGCTACGAAGGCTACAAAGCCCTCGCTGGCAAATAATATCCTATAAATAACGCGAGGACATTCTCAGGTAAGATGAGAATGTCCTCTTTTTTTATTTGTATGGTTGCTTTTTGCACCCAAACGTTTATGTACTCCTAGTGAGAGGTATTTTTTACCAGTCAATAGGAGGAATGAACAATGAAAAACTATGCGTACATCCGGGTGTCAAGTCTTGATCAGAACGAGGCGCGCCAGCTGCGGGTCATGGAGGAACTGAAGATTCCGAAAGAAAACATTTACATCGATAAGCAGTCCGGTAAGGATTTCCAGCGGCAGAACTATCAAAAACTTATAAAGAAATTGAAAGCTGGCGACCTGCTCTATATCCTGAGCATCGACCGTCTCGGGCGCAATTACAAGGAAATCCAGAACCAATGGCGCTATCTGACTGAGGAGAAGGGCATCGATATCTGTGTCATCGATATGCCGCTTTTGGACACGCGCCAATATAAAGACTTGCTCGGCACCTTTATCTCCGACCTCGTCCTGCAGGTACTATCCTTCGTCGCCGAATCCGAGCGCGACAACATCCGCAAGCGCCAGGCGCAAGGTATCGCCGCCGCCAAAGCCAAAGGTGTACGCTTCGGCCGACCCGAGATTCATGTCCCCCAAAATTTCCCGGCCCTCGTCAGCAAATGGCGTAGCAACAAGATAACGCGCGAAGAGATTTTGCAAGTTTGCAAAATCAGCAAAGCAACATTCTACCGTAAGGTTCGCGAAATGGAAGTAATTTAATAAATATCTTAACAAAACAACGCAATAACTTAACAAAACCTTGAATTTGTTAAGTTATTACGCTAAAAATTAAGATAAAGGAGGAAATACGAAATGATAACTGAAGAACTTGTTGAGTTAACGAAATGGATTTTAAATAAAAGACGGAGCGACAAGACTTGGAAATAAAAGCAGCACATGGCGGCTGTCCGAAAAGGCTCTATGATACATTGTCCAGTTTTGCCAATCAGGATGGAGGCGGAACGCTCTTCTTTGGCATTGATGAAAAGGAAGGTTTCAAACACTGCTGTGGTGCACCGCGACTATAGCATCTATACTGAGGGCACGCCGATACAGTTGCTGCTTTATCGCAACCGAATCGAAATCCATAGCCCTGGGAATCTATATGGGCGTATGACTGTAGACCAGCTTGGGGTAGCAAGGCCGGATCTTCGGAATCCAGCTTTGGCGACAATGACAGAGTCACTGACGCGTGCTGAGAATCGATACTCAGGTATACCGACAATGCGCCGTGAGATGAAACTGCATGGTCTGCCAGAGCCGGTTTTTGAGAACCGGCGGAATGAATTTGTAGTAACTTTTTTCAACGCGCAAGTAGCAGAGCAGCGGGAGGAGACGAAAGATACTGAGCCGGAGAGCGGTACAGCATCCCTGCTGGAATTCTGCCGTATCCCGCGTACTAGAGCAGAAATCAAGGATTTCATGAACATTGGTACTTTTTCGTATATCTATAGTCGTTATATTGCGACTCTGGTTGAGTCTGGACAAATGAAACTCACCTTGCCGGATAAGCTGCGCAGCAGAAAGCAGCAATATCAAACGGTAAAGGGAAAATAAATATAATAAAAAGTGCGAAAACGCCATCCTTATGGTGTGCTCCCCGTCAAGTGGACAGGTAAAAAAATAAAAATATTCATTGCTGCTCGCAACTAATGCGAGCAGCTTTTTTCATGCAGCTCCAACCAGTTTTTCGTGGTACTCACTTGGGGTTCGTATGCCTAAATGACGCTGTGGTCTGTCATAAGTGTAATATCTTATATATTCCTCAATTGACTCAACCAACTCTTGCCGGGAAGTAAATCTGCGCCTGTAGTACATCTCGCGCTTCAAGATACCCCAGAAGCCTTCCATGGGGCCATTGTCTAGGCAATGTGCTACACGGGACATGCTTTGTGTCATACCAGCCTGTTCAATTTTGGCGCGGAATAACTTATTGGTGTACT
>NZ_FOQK01000032.1 GCF_900113715.1 Pseudoselenomonas ruminantium
CGTAACAAGCACATCGATGTAATTCGTTGCCTATCGCCGGAAAGGAACAGGCTTGTTCCAACATATCGGAGGGCGAGGGTGGGTACACTTTCTTCGTAGACGGAGCGACTGCCCGAACGCAGTGAGGGATGGCCCGCGGTAGATAATCACTAGAACGTCTAGATGTATTGGCGCGCCGCCGGCTTGCCCGGCGCATGTCACTAAGTACGTACAAGGGTATCCGCGCGGGCCATTTAGCGGAGCGGAGAAAAAGAGCACCCACCCTCACCCAAGCTGAGCTGCTCCAAGCCTATTTTCAGCTCGCACGAACATACAAACTGCAATTTTGTCGTAGGAGAAAAATTAAAATAACAGGAAAATTTGCAATTCATATGGAATACATATTATCATAGATAGTAACGATGATAGTTATCCTATCTTGATTAATTGCTGAGGGGGCATTTTGATGATTATCCCAGAGAAAAACCTGATGAAACTTGCCAATGGCAGCGATGTTCGCGGCGTCGCTATGGAGGGCGTAGCTGATGAACCGGTGACTTTGAGCACGGCGGCCGCTAACGTCATCACGTCGGGCTTTGTAGAATTCCTGCAGGCGCGCACGGGCAAGGACAAGAAGGAGCTGCGCATTGCCGTTGGCCGTGATTCGCGCCTGACGGGACATGACCTCAAACGCGAGGTCCTGAAGGCACTTACGGCACATGGTGTGGTGACGGTTGATTGCAGTATGGCTTCAACGCCGGCGATGTTCATGTCCACGGTATTCCCTGAAACCCAGATGGACGGTTCCATCATGATCACGGCAAGCCATCTGCCTTACAACCGCAACGGCATGAAGTTCTTCACGAAGGATGGAGGCGTTGAGCATGAGGATATCATCACGATCCTGCAGAATGCTGCCCGCTATCCGGTCATGGAGGGGGAGCGTTCCCAGGCACAGCGCTATAATCTGATGGAGCGTTATTGCCATCATCTGCGCAAGAAGATCCGCGAGGCTCTGGGGGGAGAGAACCAGCCACTCAAGGGCATGCACATCGTTGTCGATGCTGGCAACGGTGCTGGCGGCTTCTTTGCAACGCAGGTGCTGGGCCGGCTTGGCGCTGATACGACGGGCAGCATCTATCTGGATCCGGATGGGCATTTCCCGAATCATATCCCGAACCCGGAGAACAAGCAGGCTATGGCTGCTATCCGCCAGGCTGTACTCGACAATCGTGCCGACCTGGGCTTGATCTTCGATACGGACGTTGACCGCATGAGTGCTGTGCTCAAGAACGGCAAAGAGATCAGCCGCAACGAGCTTATCGGCATGATGGCGGCCATCCTTGAGCCGGATTATCCGGGCAGTACGATCATCACCGACTCGGTCACCAGCGATGAGCTCACGGAATTCCTTGAGAAGGATCTGGGACTCAAGCATATGCGCTATATGCGCGGCTACAAGAATGTCATCGATGAGTGCATCCGCCAGAACAAGGCTGGTGTCGTCTCGCCGCTGGCTATCGAGACGTCGGGCCATGGCGCACTGTCTGAGAACTACTATCTCGACGATGGTGCTTATCTGGCTGTCAAGCTGCTCGTCGCTGCTGCCAAGGCCAAAGCTGGCGGCCGCCGCCTCTCGGATCTCGTCAAGAATCTCGGCGCACCGGCAGAGAGCCAGGAGTTCCGCCTCAAGATCAAGGGCGAGGAGGATTTCCGCGCCTACGGCAATGGCGTGCTCAAGACCTTCGAGGAGCGCGCTGTGCAGGCTGGCATCAAGGTGGCCAAGCCGTCGTATGAAGGTGTGCGTCTCGTCTTCCCGAATGGCTGGGCGCTGCTGCGCATGTCGCTGCATGATCCGAACATGCCGCTCAACATCGAGAGCCGCGAAGAAGGCGGCGTGAAGGAGATCGCCGCGCAGGTCAAGGGCATGCTCGATGGTTTTGTGAGCCTCGATCTCAGCGTCTTCGCCGAATAAGACATAGGGCAAGGATAGATTGACCTGCCGCACCGCCAATCATGGCGCGCTGCGGCAGGTTTTATTAGTACCTGCTTTCAAGACAGTGATATCCTTTTCTGCTATAATGTAGATTGGTTTAGCTAGAAAGGATGACGACATGAATCAACATAGAATCACCCCGATGACAGAGAGCGGCCTGCTGGCGGCATTGACTGTGATCTTGGCTATGATAGCCGTTTATTTGCCGGTGCTGGGCATGTTTGCAGCACTAATCTGGTCGCTGCCCATTGTTGTGCTGGTGGTGCGCCACGGCTTGCGCTGGGGCATCATGGCGGTGCTGATTTCCGGCATCATCATGGCACTGCTGATCGAGCCGCTGCTGTCGCTGCGGATGGTGATAGCTTTTGCGCCGATGGGGCTGCTTTTAGGGCTGGGGTTCCGCAAGGGCTGGCCTGGCATGAAGATTTTTGGCGTGGGCTTGCTGGCCTCGCTTTTGAGTCTGCTGGCGGCCTTTGCGCTGGTATTTGCGGTGACCGCAGTGAATCCGCTGAATCTGCAGGTAGATGCTTTGCAGCAGTCCTTTGACGCAGTCTTCAATCTCTATGAAGAGATGGGGCTTGATGCCAAGGCCATCGCGGACGGACGCCAGTTGGTGGCTGAGGGTATGGTCATGGTACAGATCCTGATTCCCTTGGTGGTCATCATGATGGGCGTGATCTATACCGCCATCGGCTATCTGGCCGGTGTGAAGGTATTGCGCCGTCTGGGGCATGCGGTTCCGCAGGTGCTGCCCTTTGCGCAGTGGCGGCTGCCGGTGTTTTTCCTGTATCTGTTCGGCTTTGCGATGGTCGGCATATACTGGGGCGGCACGCGGCAGATCCAGCCCCTCTATCAGCTGTCGATGAATGCGAATATGCTGGCGATCTTTGCCGGTCTTATACAGGGCCTGGCGCTTACCCACTGCGTGTTGAGCCATTACCGGGTATCGCGTCTGGTCAGGATCTTGCTCTATGTGATCGTCCTGACGAATGGTTTCCTGGCGCAGCTGGTGGCGCTGACGGGCCTTTTTGATATGCTTTTTGACTACCGCCGCCGTTTCTCGGCACAAGGGAAGAAATGAGGTGAGGCGTTATGCCACGGAATCTGTCAGCCTGGATTGATTTGACCATCCATTTGATCATCATGCTGGTATTGGTCATGGTTCTTTCCTGTTATAATGAATATATCGCCGCAATTGCCGGTGTTATCTGGCTGGCCTTAGCCTCCTTTGCACGGGAACGCTGTACCGATCGGGCAAAACGATTTGAGCGTTACTGCCGCAATGTTGTGGAGAATATCAGTGAGATGGTGAATTATGCGGTGGAAGAGCTGCCGCAGGCCGTCATCATCATCACGGAGGACGGACGCATCCAGTGGACGAATTCCCGTCTGGCCGGCTATGTCGGCAGTGAGCCGGAGCTCGATACGGATATCGCGGATATCTGGCCGGGCATCATCATCGGCCCGGTTTGGGGACAGGAAGGGGAATACGTCTTTGCGCATGAGGATAAATACTATCAAGTGCGCTACCGGCCGGTAAAGATGGCGCCACATCAGCAGCAGCTCATGGCGCTGTATGTGCAGGATGTCACGCAGCATGAGACGTTGCGGCTGACCTATAAGGAGAGCCGTACGGTACTGCTTTACATCCAGATCGATAATTATGACGAGGTCATGCAGGGGCAGTCGGAAGCCGAGCGTACCTCACTTTTGCTGGCGGTAAACCAGATCCTCGATAAATGGATGAAGAATCTCGGCGGTTTTATGCGCCGTGTATCGGATGACCTCTATGTCGTGGTGCTCACGCGTGAGGCGTTGGAAAAAGCTATGAGCGAGCGTTTTGATGTGCTCGATAAGGCCCGCCAGCTCCAGAGCACGAACCGCCTGCCGGTAACGCTATCGATGGGCGTGGCAGTAGCGGATAACCAGTCGATGGCAGAGATGGGCGCGCAGGCCCAGGCCTGCCTTGACCTGGCTTTGGGCCGTGGCGGTGATCAGGTAGCTGTGCTCATCGATGGTAAGACGCAGTTCTTTGGCGGCCGTGCCAAGGCTGTCGAGAAGCATACGCGCGTCAAGGCGCGCGTTGTCGCTCATGCGGTCCGGGAAATCATGGAAGGGGCCGATGAAGTCTATGTCATGGGCCACCACAACGAGGACTTCGACTGCTTCGGCGCGGCCATGGGTGTGGCCAAGATGGCGCGGGTGCTCGAAAAGCCGGTGCATATTGTGCTGTCTGACATGAATGAAGGCATCGATAAGTTCACCGACCTGCTGCAGGGCAAGGAGGAGTACGAGGACATCTTCGTACGGGCTGAGGACCTCACGACGATGACGGCCCTCAACCCGGTGCTGATTGTCGTCGATACGCATATTCCGCATCTTGTCGCGGATCCGACGCTACTGGAGCGCATCCCGCAGGTGGTGGTCATCGATCATCATCGCCGCAGTGAGCATTTCATCAAGAACCCGCTGCTTGTCTACATCGAGCCGGCGTCGAGCTCCACGAGTGAGCTGGTGACGGAGCTGCTCGCGTATTTCAGCGACGATCTGATGCTGTCGCGTCTCGATGCGACGGCGCTCTACTCGGGCATTGTCGTCGATACCAAGAATTTTGCCGTGCAGACCGGCGTGCGCACGTTTGATGCGGCAGCCTATCTGCGCCGCAGTGGTGCCGACCCGGTCATGGTGCGGCATCTGTTCCGCTCCGATTACGATACGACCGTGGCGCTGGCCAAGACCAAGGCGCGATCGGAGCTCTACGGCGGCGGTCTCATCGTTTCGTATATCCCCGAGACGATACCGAATGTGCAGGTCATTGCGGCCCAGGCGGCCGACTCGCTGCTGCGCATCGAGAATGTGCGCATGAGTATCGTCATTTTCCAGCTGCCGAACAAGGTAGTGGGCCTCAGTGCCCGTTCGACCGGCGATATGAACGTACAGGTCATCATGGAAGCCTTTGGTGGCGGCGGCCATCAGAATGTGGCTGGCGCACAGGTGGAGAATGGCGACCTGCAGGCCATCAAGGCCAAGGCAATTGAAATCAGTAAAAAATATATAGAGGAGAATGATCAAGATGAAAGTAATACTTCAGCAGGACGTTAAGAAACTGGGCAAGAAGGGCGATATCGTCGAGGTATCCGAGGGCTACGGCCGCAACTTCCTGCTGCCGAAGAAAGCCGCTGTCCTGGCTACGGCTGAGAACATGAACGTCGCCAAGGCACAGGCAGGCTCCAAGGCCCGCAAGGATGCTATGGCTACGGATGAAGCGAAGCTCATGGCGGCTCAGCTGGAGAAGGTGGAAGTGACGATCCCCGTCAAGATCGGCGAGGGCGGCAAGCTCTTTGGCTCGGTTACGGGCAAGGATGTTGCAGAGGCACTCAAGAAGAGCAATATCGATATCGACAAGCGCAAGATCTCGATTAAGGGTGAGGTCACGGGCGCAGGCACCTATGAAGCTGTCATCAAGGTGCATCCGTCGATCACGAGCACGATCAAGATCAATGTAGTAGCTGGCTGATATCATGAATCTCTTTAAAAATATCTTCAGTATATTCCATAAACATGAGGAGCAGGCTATGCCTGCTCCTGCTAGTCAGGAAACGCCTATCGACCGTGAAATCGACGCGCTCTATGCCGTACTGGTCGACATCATGGGAACGGAAAAGCTCGTCATGAAGGCTGGCAAGATGAAGGCCCTGCAGCTCATGCGCTCGGAGGATCGCTGCGAGCGCGTGCTGGCCCTGCAGCGCATCCTCGACGAAGATCCTCTGATCTCACCGGCGCCGAAGGAAGAGCAGCTGCCGGAGGTCATGGAGCTCTTGTCGGAGCGCACGGCAGATCTCGTGGCGCGCCGCAATGTCGAGGACAATATCGAGAAAAAGGTCAACGAGAAGCTCGAAAAGGAGCATCAGGACTATGTCAATGACATCCGCCGGCAGGTCATCAAAGAGGAAAAGCCAGGGGCTGAGTCGCCGCAGGATAAGAAAAAGCGTGAAAAGCTCGAGGAGCTTGAGAAGGTGCATCTGACCCAGTCCATTATGGAATTGTTGCGGCCGCAGGATTTTTCCGAAATCGTCGGACAGGAACGGGCCGTGAAATCGCTGATGGCCAAGCTGAGCTCGCCGTATCCGCAGCATCTGTTGCTTTATGGTCCGCCGGGTGTCGGCAAAACGACAGCGGCCCGCTTGGTGTTGGAGGCGGCCAAGAAGAAGGCGGCTTCGCCATTTGCGGAGGAAGCACCGTTTGTAGAGACGGACGGCACTACGCTGCGCTGGGACCCGCGCGATATGACGAATCCGCTGCTGGGGTCGGTGCATGATCCGATTTATCAAGGTGCACAGAAAAGCCTTGCCGATAGCGGTATCCCCGAACCGAAACCGGGACTTGTCACGGATGCACATGGCGGCATCCTGTTCATCGACGAGATCGGTGAGATGGATGAGATGCTCCAGAATAAGCTTCTGAAAGTGCTCGAAGACAAGCGGGCATTCTTTGAGTCGGCCTATTACGATCCGACGGATGAGAAGGTACCGCCGTATATCCGCAAGTTGTTTGAAGAAGGAGCACCGGCAGATTTTGTGCTGATAGGTGCAACGACGCGCGATGCTGGCCATATCAATCCGGCACTGCGTTCGCGCTGTGCCGAGATCTACTTTGAGCCGCTGACGCCGAAGCATATCCAGCAGATCGTACAGAATGCGGCAGCCAAGCTCCATGTCACGATGGATGAAGGGGTCAGCGAGCTTATCAGCGAGTACACCATTGAGGGCCGCAAGGCCATCAACATCCTTGCCGATGCTTATAGCCTGGCTTTGGAGAAATGCGGTGCGGCTGATAGCGTGCCCGTCGAGCAGATTGCTAGGGGCGAGGGGCCCGCAGTGACGATTACCAAGGCCGAAATCTACGAAGTGGCGCAGGTTAGCCGCCTGTATCAGTTTGTCAAGAAAAAGGCGTCAGATAAGGCTGTTCAGGGGCATGTCTTTGGTCTTGGGGTGGCTGGTTTCCTCGGCTCGGTTATCGAAATCGAGGCTGTGGCCTTTGCGGCCCATGAAAAGGGCAAGGGCACGGTGCGCTTCAACGAGACGGCGGGCTCGATGGCCAAGGATTCGGTATTCAATGCTGCTTCAGTCATGCGGAAGCTGACCGGCAAGGATATCCATGACTACGATATCCATATCAATGTCATCGGCGGCGGCAACATCGATGGGCCGAGTGCCGGTACGGCTATCCTGGCCGTTCTCACAAGTGCTGTGACTGGCAGGAAAATCCGCCAGGACGTTGCCGTGACTGGCGAGATTTCTCTGCAGGGCCGCGTGCGTCCGGTCGGCGGTGTCTTTGAAAAAGCCTATGGTGCTAAGCAGGCGGGCATCAAGACACTGATTATTCCGAAGGAAAATGACAAGGATATTCCGCAGGAGCATTTGGGCTTGGACATCCATGCCGTCGAGACGGCAGAAGAGGCATTTGCTATCCTCTTTGCAGAAGCGGAAGAATAAATAGAAAGGAACTTCACCTATGGCATTGCCAGACCGCGTCCCTCCACAGAATATCGAGGCCGAGCAGGCCGTTCTGGGAGCGATGCTCATAAAGAAAGAAGCCATCATCGCCGTGCAGGAGATCCTGCTGCCCGATGACTTCTACCGGGAAGCTCATCGCATTGTCTATGAGGCGATGCTGGAGCTTTCGGGAAACGATGAGGCTGTGGACCTCGTCACGCTCACTGAGCAGCTGCGCAAAAGTGAGAAGCTGGAAAAGATTGGCGGTCTGCCGTTCATCACGCAGCTGGCCAATGCCGTGCCGACGGCGGCCAATGTGACCTATCATGCCAAAATCGTCAAAGAGAAGGCGGAGCTTCGCAATCTCATCAACGCTGCGACGGAAATCGCTGGTGCAGCTTATGAGGATACGGACAACGTCGAGAATATCATGGACGAGGCCGAGAAAAAGATATTGGCGGTGGCGAATCGCCAGAACGGTGGTGCCTTCGAATCGATGAAGAGCATTGTCATGCGTACGTTCGAACGCATCAATGTGCTCTATGAGTCCAAGGGTGGCCTTACGGGTATCAGCTCGGGCTTCAAAGACCTCGACACGCTGACCGCAGGTTTGCAGAAATCTGACTTGATTCTCGTGGCAGCGCGCCCGTCGATGGGTAAGACGGCATTTACGCTCAATATCGCTTCGTACGTTGGCCTGCACGGTCATAGTGTTGCGTTCTTCTCGCTCGAAATGAGCAAGGAGCAGCTCATGCAGCGTATGCTCTGCTCCGAAGGCGGCATCGATGCTTCCCGTCTGCGCACGGGCCAGCTCGATGAAGGCGAATGGAACCATCTCGTCGAGACGGCGGACAAGCTCAGCCGTGCGCCGATCTATATCGATGATACGGCTGGCATCACGGTCATGGATCTGCGTTCCAAGGCCCGCCGGCTGAAGGCCGAGCATGGCCTTGACCTCATCATCATCGACTACCTGCAGCTCATGCAGGGCCGTCCAAGCAAGAATAGCGATAACCGCCAGCAGGAGATCTCAGAAATCTCGCGCTCGCTCAAGGCACTGGCCCGTGAGCTGGACGTGCCGGTCATCGCACTCTCGCAGCTCTCGCGTTCCGTCGAAAGCCGTCAGGTCAAGAAACCGATGCTCTCGGACTTGCGCGAATCCGGTTCGCTGGAGCAGGATGCCGATATCGTCATGTTCCTCTATCGTGAGGATTACTACGATAAGGATACGGAAAACAAAAATATCACGGAAATCATTGTAGCCAAGCATCGTAATGGACCGGTTGACAGCATATCGCTGTTCTTCCAGAAGGAGTTCACCAAGTTCCGCGATCTGCTGGTGCAGTGATAGCCGCAGATGCTATATAGAAAATACCGCTGACGCTTTTGGCGTCAGCGGTATTTTTTTTTGCAGCTTGCCTGTTCGTGGGGGCAAAGCGGAAAAGCATGATGGGGGCCTCGCTGCGTCCTTGGGAAAATGATGACGGATTTTGCGTGATTCTGGTTTTTTTACGGATTTCCACTTGTTTTATGAGATTTTTTCTTGACAAAATCGGTTCCACAGATTAGACTATAAATATGAAATTGGTTTCACAAAAAAGATTCACATTCAAGCATTTATAACTCATGTACGGGAATTCATAGGGAGGTATCATGATGAAAGACATCCGTCTGGACAGCCCGCTGAATGGTCAGCTGGTGGAACTGAAGGAAGTTAATGATCCGGCTTTTGCTGGCGGCGCCATGGGACTTGGTGCTGCGGTCAAGAATCCGGATGGCAAGGTTTATGCGCCGGTAGACGGCGAGATCACGGTCCTGTTCGAGACGAAACATGCCATCGGCATCCGTTCGGCAGAGGGAGCTGAGATCCTGATCCATGTCGGTCTGGATACGGTCAAGCTGAACGGCGAGCACTTTGAGGCCAAGGTCGCACAGGGCGATAAGGTCAAAAAAGGCCAGCTGCTGCTCGAGTTTGACGAAGCTGCCATCAAGGCTGCCGGCTATGATACGACGACGCCGGTACTGGTCACGAATGCCGCTGAGTTCGGCAAGGTCACGGTGGCGCTGGATGGCAAGGAGATCACCTCGGCAGCAGCGGCTGCTGAGTCGGCTGCCGCTACTGATGACAGCGAGTACGCAGACCTGCCGAAAGAGGCCCGTGTGGCCAAGCTCATTGCGAAATACGTCGGCGGCATGGACAATGTCCGCAATGCCGAGCATTGCGCTACGCGCCTGCGCCTCATCATCAACGATAAATCCAAGATCGACGAGAAGGCTATCGAAAACATCGACGGTGTCAAAGGCCAGTTCTTTGCGGCTGCCCAGTACCAGATCATCCTTGGCACGGGCTTTGTCGATAAGGTTTTTGCAGAGTTCGTCAAGGGAACGACCTTCAGCGGTGTCAGCAATAAGGAAGAAGCTTATGCACAGATGACGCCGATCCAGAAGATCTCGCGCACGTTCGGCGATGTCTTCGTTCCCATCATCCCAGTCCTCGTCGCTACTGGTCTGTTCATGGGCCTGCGTGGTGCGGCTCAGAGCCTGGGCGTACAGTTCAGCCCGAATGTGCTGCTGCTGTCGCAGATTCTTACGGATACGGCCTTTATTTTCCTGCCGGCACTTGTCTGCTGGTCGACGATGAAGCGCTTCGGCGGCACGCCGGTCATCGGTCTTGTCCTCGGTCTCATGCTGGTCGGCCCGCAGCTCCCGAATGCTTGGGCAGTTGCTGGTGGTGATGTCAAGCCGATCCCGATGGATCTCTTTGGCATGACGATCGGTATCGTCGGTTATCAGGGCTCGGTCCTGCCGGCCCTGGTTCTCGGTATCTTTGCTGCTAAGCTCCAGAAGGCACTCAAATCCTTCGTGCCGGATATCATTGACCTTATCGTTACGCCGTTCCTTACCTTGCTTGTTTCGATGATTCTCGGTATCCTGATCGTCGGCCCTATCATGCACTCGCTTGAGACGAGTATCTTTGGCGCCGTTTCGGCCTTCTTGCAGATGCCGATGGGCATTGGCGGCTTCATCGTTGGCGGCTTGCAGCAGGTCATCGTCGTATTTGGTGTTCATCATGTATTCAATGCACTGGAAGTCCAGCTGCTGGCTACGACTGGTGTTGACCCGTTCAATGCCATCATCACGGGTGCTATCGTTGCGCAGGGCGGTGCAGCTGTGGCTGTTGCTTTGAAGACGCAGGATAAGAAGAAACGTGCCCTGTATATCTCCTCGGCTGTTCCGGCCTTCCTGGGCATCACGGAGCCGGCCATCTTCGGTATCAACCTCCGCTTCATGAAACCGTTCCTCTATGCGCTGGTCGGCGGCGCTTTCGCTGGCGGTGTGGCTAGCTTCATGCATCTTGCCGGTACGGGCATGGGCATCACGGTTCTGCCAGGTACGCTCCTGTACCTGGATCACCTCCTCGAGTATATTATCGTAAATGCCATTGGCTTTGGTATTGCTTTCGGCCTGACCTTTACGCTGTTCACTCCGGAAGAATAAGGATTTTTAGCAAGAAGGCCTTCCTCATACGGGGAAGGCTTTCCGTGCCGGAAAGGGGATGTTTGTTATGGAAAAATTCGATAAAGGCGCTATCGATGCCGAGCTGGCACAGGGATTCCCCCTTAAGCACCGCTGGCATAACCGCTTCCATCTGGAAATGCCGTTTGGCTTGATCAACGATCCGAATGGCCTCACGTACCATGACGGGGCGTATCACATTTTCTATCAGTGGAATCCGCTGGGCTGCGAGCATAAGAACAAGTGCTGGGCCCATGTGAAGACGCGCGACTTCGTGCATTATACGCTGCCGGAGCTGGCGCTCTGGCCCGATGATGTGCACGACAAGGACGGCTGCTATTCGGGCTGCGGTCTTTCGCAGGACGGCAAGCTGCGCGTGCTCTACACCTGCAACCGCAAGGAAGATGGTGTGCGCATTCCGGCCCAGCGCTTCGGAACCTTGCAGGACGATGGCAGTGTCCGCAAGGAAGAGATCATCATCCCGGATCATCCGGAGGGCATCACGGGTCATTTCCGTGATCCGTTCCTCTTTGAGCGTCGTGGGCATCGCTATCTGGTCATCGGTGCGCAGCGGGAGGAAAATGAGACGGGTACGGTGCTTGTCTATGAGGAGCGCGAGGACGGCTGGCATAATCGCGGCGAGGTGCATACGCGCCTGGGCGATTTCGGCTATATGTGGGAATGCCCGAACTTGCTGCAATTCGGCAGCTATGATGTGCTGGTGTTCTGCCCGCAGGGCCTGGCGGCGCGTGAATACGACCGCCAGAACATCTACCAGGCCGGCTATATCGCAGGCCATCTGTCCCTTGACAGCATGGACATGATGCAGCACACGAAGTTCCAGGAGCTTGACCGCGGGTTTGATTTCTATGCGCCGCAGGTCTTTGAGCACGAGGGCCGCCATCTGCTGCTTGGCTGGATGGGGATGCCCGACAAGGACGATGACTATCCGTCGAAGGAGCACGGCTGGATGTACAGCCTGACCCTTCCGCGGGAGCTGCGCTTGCGGCAGGGCCACATCTACGCGCGGCCGGCGCGTGAGCTGCGTGACCTGCGTATCCAGGAATCAGCGGTGGAGGTTGATAAGACTGAGGCGGCTGGTTTCAACCAGCCGCTGTTCGAAGGCTCCGAAAGCTTGATGGAACTCGAGCTTGGCGAGGCCAAGCGGGTGGAAGTCGTGCTCCGGTATGGCCTGGAGAAACTGGCCTTCCGCTATGACCGGGAGCAGCAGGTCATGACCATCGACCGCGAAGGCATGAAGCGCGGCGGCCGCGGGCAGCGGCAGTTCAAGATGTTCGTCGACCAGTCCCTGTCGTTGCAGCTGTTTGTCGACAAGACTGCCGTAGAGGCCTTCTTCCAGCATGGCGAGGAAGTAGCGAGCCTGCTGGTCTTCCCTGAGAAGAACATCCAGCCCGAGCTGGAAATCACGGCCGATGCGCCGCTGGCAGCCATCACTGGCAAGATCTGGGAACTTGATTCGTTCAAGTTCCAGCTGAATTCATAAGCATATGAATAAGCCCCTGAAACCATGGTTTCAGGGGCTTATTCATGTCAGAAAAACGGCCGAAGCCGAATCTCAATGGGGATCAGTTGTTTACTGCACGATCCTCGTGCGGGGCCGTCAATGGAATCCGGCGAATCCGTTCAAAGGGGATTGAATCGAACGAATAGCGGATATCAAGATACGCATCGGAACGGTTAAAAATAATCTTTTTAAGGGGGAACTTAGCGGATTTCTTTATCTGTTCGATATAATACTGCGCATCTTCCGCAGAAAACGGTCCATTGGCGATGATAACGCGGACGTTATCAATTAACATGGAAGAACACCTCCAACAAAATACAAACAAACAGCTGCCTGCCTGGGAAGGGCGTGCGAGTGGGGCTCGCGGCAGCAACAATCTTGTTGTTAGCGATGCAGAGGGATAGGGGCGTATCCTTCAACAACTTATTTAGCATTATACTATAATTGGGAAGGGTTGTGAAGCAAACGGAATCCGCGCCTTGCCTCAAAAGTCCTGTATTTTGCGGATTATTCCCCCTTGAAGTGACTTTAGCAACAAAAAAACGCCGATTTCTGCGTTTTTTCGGCGTTTTTCGTGTATACAAAAGACAAATATGGGCAAAAAATGGTCAATGTCCATCAAAAAGAAGCACCCATTCAGATGAAATACATCAGGCTATCAGCCTCTTTTTGGGCTTCGATTGCCGTGAGGATATCGTCGAGACGGACATTGGATAACGTCTCTTTGATGCTGGCATCGAGCGGGTCGAAAACCTTGACACCCAAGGCACGGTCTAGCGCAGGCATCTTCTCGGAGGCCGGTGCGGCTTTCTCCATCAGCGAGAGTTCGATAGACGCGAGGATATCGTAGGCGCTGATGGTGCGCGGCTCGCGGGCCAGCTGGTAGCCGCCCTGTGAACCTTTGATGGAATTGACGAGTTGTGCGCGTTTGAGCAGGGAAAAGACCTGTTCGAGATAGATCTTGGAGATGCCGAGCTTGTCGGAGATGCTGATGATGGTGACCGGGGCTCCGGCGGCGTAGTTGCGAGCCAGATAGGTCATGGCAGCAAGGCCGTAGCGGCCCTTGGCAGAAATTTTCATGGACAATCCCTCCTTGTATATGTATGTTTTGGATAGCTATATAAATGATATGTAATACTTGTTTACTATATCATAGTAAACAGGGTGGAAAAAGTCAATAAATAACGCGGGAAATGAAATTTCCCATTGACAAGGCGGGGTGGCTGTGTTAATATGTAAACATATTAATCATATATGTTTTAACTTAACTAAAGATAATACAAATATGTCTGGAGGCGTTTCTTATGGGTAAGATTTATAACAGCGTAACGGAACTGATTGGCGGCACGCCGCTGCTCAAGGCAAATAACTTCATCAAGGCCAATGAGCTCAAGGCGAACATCTTCGTCAAGCTTGAGTATTTCAATCCGGCCGGATCGGTCAAAGACCGCATTGCCAAGGCGATGATCGAGCAGGCAGAGAAGGAAGGCAAGCTTGGGCCGGATTCGGTCATTATCGAGCCGACTTCTGGCAATACGGGCATCGGTCTGGCTAGCTTCGCGGCAGCACGCGGCTATAAGGCAATCCTCACGATGCCGGAGACGATGAGCGTGGAGCGCCGCAATCTGCTCAAGGCCTATGGCGCGCAGATTGTCCTGACGGATGGCTCGAAGGGCATGAAGGGGGCCATCGAGAAAGCCGAAGAGCTGGCTAAGGATACGCCGCATTCCTTCATCCCGTCCCAGTTCACGAATCAGGCCAACCCTGCCGCCCATGAGGCGACGACGGGCCCCGAGATCTGGGCGGATACGGAGGGCAAGGTAGATGCCTTTATCGCTGGCGTCGGTACGGGTGGTACGCTGACGGGCGTAGCGCGCTATCTCAAGAAACAGAAGCAGGATGTGCACATTGTTGCGGTGGAGCCGGCTACGAGTCCGGTGCTCTCCAAGGGACAGGCTGGCCCGCACAAGATCCAGGGCATTGGTGCCGGTTTCGTGCCAGAGACACTCGATACGTCGGTCTATGATGAGGTCATTGCGATCGCCAATGAGGATTCGTTCAAATTCGGCCGTCAGTTCTCCCATAGCGAGGGCATACTGATTGGCATTTCCTCAGGTGCGGCCCTGGCAGCAGCTGTTGAGTTGGCGAAGCGCCCAGATTTTGCGGGCAAGAACATCGTCGTACTGCTGCCGGATACGGGCGATAGATACCTGTCGACGGAGCTGTTTGCAGAATAAAAAGAAAGATGGCAGGTGGCCTCGGTGGGGGAAGGCTATAAAACGGTTCATGCGGACTGCCGTACAACCTGCAAGAATTTCATAGCACACCCGGAAGGTGCAGATGGGATGCTGGAGCATCCTGTCTGCGCCTTTTTGGTTATATACATCGGCGGTGCTGGAGGGGGAATCCGTGGCAGGCTTTATTACGCTATTTGTATGTGTTATAATACCCCTAGTATAAGGGATGATTCTATACATATATAGTAGAGATAGAGGGGATTTTCGTTGCGCATCGTAGTAGTGGGCGCTGGCAAGCTGGGGTACAGTATTGCTGAGCTGTTATCAAAAGAACAATTTGATGTAATTGTCGTCGATCAAGACGAAAATCAGCTGGAGGCGGCGAAGAATACGCTGGATGTATTGACGATTGCGGCCAATGGCGCAAGCCCGATTACCATGAATGACCCCGATATCCGTGATTCGGATATCTTGATTGCCGTCACGGCCAGTGATGAGGTGAATATGGTCAGCTGCATCCTGGCCAAGAAGCATGGCATCAAGCATACGATCGCGCGCATCCGTGATATGCAGTTCATGAGCGAGGCCAAGGATTATCTGAAGCAGAATTTTGATATTGACCTCATGCTCAATCCGGAGCTCATCACGGCCAACGAGATCAACCGCATCTTGATGACGCCGGCAGCGCTCGATGTCGAGGATTTTGCCCATGGCAAGATCCGCTTGTTCGAGACCAAGGTGCAGCGCAAATCACCGCTGGCGCGCATCCCGCTCAAGGAAATCCAGCTGCCGAAGGGCGTGCTGGCTGGCATGATCTTCCGCGACCACCGCATGATCATCCCCCATGGTGATGACTGCCTGCTGCCCCATGACAATGCGTATTTCATCGGCATCCCCGAGGAGATCGAGAAGTTCAGCCAGAGCTTTGTTCAGCGCGATGCACGGAAACTGCACCGCGTGCTGATCATCGGTGCTGGCCGCGCGGGACGGGCTTTGGCGGCGATGTTCGATAAGCAGGATGTTCATGTCAAAATCATTGACCAAGATCGTGAGCGCTGCCAGCAGGTGGCGGCACAGCTGGTCAATGGCATCGCCATCTGCGGCGATGGCACGGATATCGACCTGTTGCTTGAGGAGGGTGTGGCCGAGGCCGATGTCGTGGTCTGCCTGACGGAGGATGATAAGCTCAATCTGATGCTGGCGCTCTTGGCGCGCCATCTGTCGGGCAATAAGACCAAGACGGTGGTGCGTGTAGCCCGCAACGAATATGTAGAGCTCATGGAGAAAGTCGGCGTCGATATCGTTCTGTCGGCACGCCTGCTCTCGGCCAGTGAGGTGCTGGCCTTTGCGCGCCGCGGCGGTGTCGTTTCGGTTTCGCTGCTGGAGGGTGCTAAGGCTGAGGCGGTTGAAGTCATCGTCCAGCAGGGGGCACCGGTGGCTGGCAAGCGGCTCATGGATGTCAAGCTGCCGCGCGAGTGCCTGGTCTGCGCCTATGTGCGTGATGGGGAGGCAGTCATCCCGAATGGTAATACGGTACTCCAGCCTGGTGACCGTACGATATTGTTTATCCAGACGAAGTTTTCGCAAAAGGTCATCCAGTATTTCAAAGGCAAGGAGTAGTCTATGGTTCTGACGGAAAAAGGCAATGGCTGGGAGCTTTTTTGGCTGCTCATGGGGCGTATTGCGACTGTAATGGGACTGGCGATGTTCGTGCCCTTTGCGTCGGCGCTTGCCTGGCGTGAGCCCGAGGCCTGGCTATTCTTGCTGCCTGCTGGCTTTTCGCTGGCACTGGGGACAGGGATGGCGCGGCTCGGCGCTGAGCATATGCGCCAGCTGGCGATCCGCGAGGGCGTCCTGTTCATGGTACTGGTCTGGCCGCTCATGGGCTTTGTCGGCCTTATGCCATACTATATCTCAGGGCTGCTGCCGGATTTTTCGGCAGCTTTTTTTGAGACTGTCTCGTCGCTGACGACGACGGGGCTGTCGTGCCTGCCCTTCGATCCGCTGGGGCTTCCCCGTTCGCTGCGCCTTTGGCAGGCCATCATGAACTGGATCGGCGGGCTGATGTTTGTCGTTGTGCTCGTCACAGTCCTGCCGCAGGTCAGCGGCTGTTTTGGTCTGACGCTGACGGCCCGGCAGACCATCTTCTTCAGTCCGGTGTGGAACCGCATGAGCCAGTCGGTGCATCAGGGTGTGAGCGTCTATGCACTGCTGACGCTGCTGGCGGCAGTGCTCTTCTATCTGGCGGGGCTGCCGGCTGAGGAGTCGCTGATGCGCGGCATGATAGCGTTGTCGTCAAGCGGTGGCAGCTCGGTGACGAGCTTCATGGTGTACGACAATGGCTGGCTGGAACTGGCGGCGGGTATTGCAATGGTGCTGGCGGGCATGAACCTGCTGCTCTGCTGGAAGGCTTGGAACCGCAGGAGCGTCTGGCTGCTATGGCAGGATGCCGAATTGCGCGGCTTCTTTGCCATCCTGGTGGCAGCAGGCCTGGCAATCTCCCTGCATCTTTACGCGATGGACTGCTATACGCTGCCCAATAGCCTGCGGTATGGTTTTTTCCAGGTGGCCTCGTTCCTGTCGACCAATGGCTTTGCTTCGGCGAGCTTTTGGCTCTGGCCGGATTTTGATCGGTATGTGCTGTTCCTGCTCGTATTTGTGGGTGGCTGCATCGGCTCGGCGGGCGGCGGCCTCAAGGTCATGCGCATCCTTGTGCTTTTCCGCATGACGCGGGCCGAGATCCATCGGACGCTGCATCCCCATATGGTAGTAAGCGTCAAGGTGGATGGCTTGCCGGTACCGGCCAAGATCGTGGGGCGCATCCTGGCGTTCTTCTTCCTGTACATGATGATCTTCGTGCTGTTTTCGCTGATATTGTCGGGGGCAGGGCTCGACCTCATGCAGTCGATGGGACTGGCTGCGGGCTGCCTGACAAGCACGGGTTCGACGGCGGCCTTGGTGGGGCTGGGCAATCTGCATTTCCTGCCGGTATGGGCCAAGCTGGCCTGCTGCCTGCTCATGATCCTTGGCCGCATTGAGATTTTCTCGTTTCTGATTCTGCTGGATCTGGGCGCGCGTGCCGTGCGTCAGAAATGGTGACTTATGGATTTACGAATCGTTTATTATATCCTGGGACGGCTGGTGGTCGCGGAGACCGCTATCATGCTGATTCCGTTCTTCATCTCCCTGTATAATGGCGAGGAATGCACCGCTGGCTTTGCCGCCGCCTTGGCGATCTGCGCGTTGGTGGGGATCGAGCTGCGGCTGCATGGCCGTGTGCGCGTCGAGCGGCTGACCATGCGTGAAGGTGTGGCCATCACAGGCATTGGCTGGATCTTGGCGACATCGCTGGGGATGCTGCCATATCTCTGCGGTGGTTATCTGGGGCTCCTCGATGCGTTGTTTGAGAGCATCTCGGGCTTCACGGGGACGGGGGCTACGGTCATGGAGAAACTGTCTTCCCTGCCGTCGGCCATCCTGTTCTGGCGCATGATGACGCATTGGTTTGGCGGTCTGGGCATCATCGTCATTTTCATCGCCCTGCTGCCGCAGACGGGCCAGAGCACCATCTATATGTATAATGCGGAGACGACGGGGCCGACGCGTGAGCGCGTACTGCCGCGGCTGCGGGATATGACCAAGACGCTGTTCCAGATGTATATGATCTTTACCGTAACGGCAACGGTCATCTACATGCTGTGCGGGCTGTCGCTGATGGAGGCCAGCACGCATGCGCTGAGCACCATCGGTACGGGCGGTTTCTCGACTTACGATGACAGTGCGATGCATTTTGACAATGTGCCGCTGGAGGCCTGGATGACATTCTTCATGATCCTGGCCGGGGGCAATTTCGGCCTTTATTATCGCATCTGGCGCAAGGGGCCGGGGGTCATCCGGCACAATACGGAATTCAAGGCCTATATCGGCCTTGAGCTGGTGGCCATGCTGCTCATAGCGGTCAATCTTGTCCAGGCTATGGGGGTAAGTCCGGCCGAGGCAATCCGCTATGCGAGCTTCCAGGTCGGGTCGATTTCGACGACGGGGTTTGTCTCGACTGACTTTGACCAGTGGCCGGGCTTCTCCAAAGGTGTGCTGCTGCTGTTGATGGTCTGTGGCGGCTGTGCCGGCTCGACCGCCAGTGGTGTCAAGGTGAGCCGTATGGTACTGCTGGTCAAGAATGCCTGGGCTGTTGTGCATCAGAAGCTTTCGCCGCGGCGTGTCGTCGAGGTCCGCATGAATGGCGGCAAGGTGGATGAGGATACCTTGCTGCGCGTGGGGCAGTTTTTCTTTCTGTATATATTCTGCATTGTGTTTTTTGCCTTGCTGCTGACGTTGGATGGCGTGTCAATCTTCGATTCGCTGGGCATCAGCATGACGGTCATGGGCAATGTGGGGCCGGCCTTTGGCGTGGCGGGGGCAACCTGCACCTATGCGGGGGCCTCGGTGTTTGCCAAGAGCATCCTGTGCGTGGAGATGCTCTTGGGGCGTTTGGAGATGTTTACCCTGCTGGTCATGCTTTCGCCGGATTTCTGGCAGAAGGGCAATCGCTGGTGATAGGGATTTGTGGAAGGGGAGTTTGTTTTGCTGAGCAATCTGTTCGTGGCCATTGGTGCGGTTGTACCATTGTTCTGCCTGATGCTTATCGGCGTCTTTGTCAAACGGGCGCGTCTCATGACGGATGAGGAACTCGTGCATATGAACCGCATGGTTTTCCGCGTGTTCTTTTTCTTTATGATGTTTTTCAACATTTATACGGCGGATTTGGGCTCAACGCTGCGGCCGCGCTTGATGCTTTTTGGTGCGGGCGGTGTTCTGGTGACGCTGCTGATAGCAGCTTTGCTGGTCTGTCATTTTGAGCCGTCCAATAAGCGCCGGGGGGCGATGATACAGGCGATTTTCCGCAGCAATTTCGTACTGATGGGCATTCCGTTGGTCGGCAATATATTCGGTGCTGATCAGCTGGCAATACCGACGATGATGATTGCTGTCATCATCCCCATCTACAACATTGCTGCGGTCTTTGTGCTGGAGACCTTCCGGGGCGGCAGCTTCCATCTGGCCGGGATCCTGCTGGGGGTGCTCAAGAATCCGATGATCCTCGGCGCCTTGGTGGCGGTGGCATTCCTGCTGGTTGGCATCCCTGTGCCCAAGCCCATATTGACGCCTATCGGACAGGTGGCAGCGGCTACGACGCCCGTGGCACTGATCATCTTGGGCGCATCCTTCAAGGGCGGCAGCTTCCATGACCATGTGCCGCAGCTCATATCCTGTGTAACGGCGCGTTTGCTTATCGCACCGGGAATCTTGATGGGGCTGGCCGTTTGGCTGGGGTTCCGCGATTTGGAACTCATCACGCTGCTGGCAATTTTCGCCTCGCCTTGCGCAGTAGCGAGTTTTGCCATGGCTCAGCAGATGAATAGCGATGCGGATCTTGCAGGCAACTGCGTCGTCTACACGAGCGCTTTGTCCTGTCTGACCTTGTTCGGCTGGGTATTTACGCTTAAGATGCTCGGGTTGTTCTGACTGTGTTGTTATATTGACGCTTATTGCTATGTTCGATATAATAAAGGTATATTTTTGAAAAAAAATCCTAGCATGGATACGATAACGTGATGGAATAGGAGTGTCTTAGAGTGAGAAAAAAAATTATTTGTGGCGCAGTCTTAGCGATGGGACTGTTGTTAGGTAATAATGGTTTTGCAGCATCTTATGATGCTGATTCGGCTGCGCAGGAAGCGGCAGGTGTACGAGCAGTAGAGCAGAAGACGCAAGCCAATGAATATGCAGTTGGTAAGATGGATTATGTTGAGAATAAAAACGTATTTAAAACAGCAACACTTCGTCATGATACTTTGACAGATTCCTATCGCTTGGCAAAATACGACACAATCAATATCATGATTATTGGCTTTCCAGATGGTATTGGGGTCAATGATATCACGGTTGGTACGGATGGCTATGTACAATTGCCATATGCTGGTTCGGTACAATTGGCAGGGTTAACGTTAGATGAAGCAAAAGCTGTGCTGATGGATGCATTAGGGAAATATATAAAGATTCCCGATATGTCTGTTTTTATCAAGAGTTATGGACCACGTAAGGTGTATGTTATGGGTGAGGTAAGCAACCCTGGTATCCAGAATATGTCGATAGACAATCTCAATGTTTATGCGGCTATCAGTTCGGCTGGAGGGTTTACGAGTCATGCTCGTAGTACACAAGTTCAAGTTATTCGGGTGATTGATAATACAATGTATTATGAACAGCTGAATATTAAGAACTTTATCAAGAAACATGATTTGACACAGAATGTGGCACTTCAAGATGGTGACATTGTCTATATTCCGCAGACTAATGGCATTATTTGGAAGGAAGATGTTCTGCCGTATGTCAGTGCTTGGGCATTGTTTAGAAATTTAACTAAATAATGTAGAATCCGGATATCCTCTATAAGGATATCCGGATTTTTTATTTGCCAGGAAAACGCTTCCTATGACATTTGTCATGTTCTTTGGCTGAAAACTCATGACAGAATTCAGCTGACTTTGACCGTGTTTTCTATTATTATAATTACTGTCAGAAAAATTACAAGGTTGTTGCTGCTGTGGCAATGGGGATTTTGTTATGGCGGCAGAGGTATTATGAAAGGGGAATGACATATGGAAATCGCATTTTGCCGTATCGACGATCGTCTGATCCACGGCCAGGTGGCTACGGTCTGGACGAAGGTTACGGGGTGCAACCGCATCATGTGCTGCAGCGATGAGGTCGCCAAAGATGACATGCGCAAGAAACTCTTGCTGCAGGTGGCACCACCGGGAATCAAGGCGTATGTCGTACCGGTTGAGAAGGCTTGCGAGGCTTACAAAAATCCGAAGTACGATGCGTTCAAGACGCTGTTCCTGTTCACGAAACCGGCTGATGTTGTCCGTGCGGTCAAGGGTGGTATCCCGTTCAAGTCGGTCAATCTTGGCGGCATGACCTATAAGGATGGCGATACGCTGATCTCGAGTGCTGTTGCGGTCAATCCGGACGATGTCAAGGCACTGCTTGAGTTGCAGGATATGGGCATTGAAGTTGAAATCCGTAAACTCGCCAATGAGCCAAAAGGCAACCTCATGGATGCTTTGAAGGCTAAAGGCATGGCTTGATAACTAAGCAATCATTCATTTTCGCCGTAATTTTACCGGACAGACTGGTTGGGGTTTTCGGTCTGTCCGGGAAACAAGAATAGAGATAGGGGTGTTTATACGTTATGACTTCTGTACAGTTTATTTTACTGATTATTGTCGCAGCGATTGCCGGCATGGGAAGCGTACTCGATGAGTGCCAGTTCCATCGTCCGCTCGTTGCTTGCACACTCGTTGGACTTGTACTTGGTGATATTACGACAGGCATTATTCTTGGTGGTACGCTGGAGATGCTGGCGCTGGGCTGGATGAACGTCGGTGCGGCTATGGCACCGGATGCGGCTTTGGCTTCGGTCGTTTCGGCTATCCTCGTCATTGTCGGTCATCAGAGCATCGGCGCTGGTATCGCACTGGCTGTCCCACTTGCTGCTGCTGGCCAGGTTCTCACGATCTTCGTCCGTACGATCACCGTATTCTTCCAGCATCTGGCTGATAAGTTCGCCCTTGAGGGCAATGCCTTCGGCATCGAGATGTGCCATGTCGGCGGTCTGCTGCTGCAGGGCATCCGCGTTGCCGTTCCGGCTGCTATCATCGCAGCAGTTGCTGGCACGGACACGGTCAATGCTATGCTGGCTTCCATCCCGGAAGTTATCACGCGCGGCTTGCAGGTTTCCGGTGGTTTCATCGTCGTTGTTGGTTATGCAATGGTCATCAACATGATGAATGCCCAGTCTCTGATGCCGTACTTCTTCCTTGGCTTCCTCATTGCCGTATTCACGAACGTCAACCTCATTGGTTTCGGTGCTATCGGCCTTATCTGCGCTTACTTCCACATCCGTGGCCTGCAGCGTGAGCTCAATGCGGCTGCAGCTGGCAATGGTGGCTCGGGCAATGCACTGGATGACATTGACGATTCGGATCTGATGTAAGGGGAGGTACAGTCATGGAAAAGAAACTTACTAAAGGCGATCTTGTATCGATTTTTATCCGTTCGAACTTCCTGCTCGGCTCCTTCAACTTCGAGCGTATGCAGGCTATCGGTTTCTGCGTTTCGCTGATTCCGGCACTCAAGAAGCTGTATAAGGATGATCCTGAGGAGTATAAACGCTCCCTCAAACGTCATCTTGAATTCTTCAACACGCAGCCGTTCCTGGCAACGCCGATCATGGGCATCATCGCGGCTATGGAGGAGAAGAAAGCCAATGGCGCGGAAATCGGTGAGGACACCCTCTCCGGCGTCAAGGTTGGTCTTATCGGCCCACTGGCCGGTGTCGGCGACCCGATTTTCTGGGGTACGCTGCGTCCGGTCCTGGCAGCTCTCGGTGCAGGTATCGCGCTGACGGGCAGCATCGTCGGCCCGTTGATCTTCTTCGTTGCGTTCAATGTCATCCGTCTGCTGACCAACTGGTACGGCGTCATGTACGGCTATGACAAGGGCACGGAGCTTGTCAACGAGGTCGGCGGCAACCGCATGCGTTACCTCACGGAAGGTTCTTCGGTACTCGGTTTGCTCGTCATGGGCGCACTCGTAGCGAAATGGACGTCGGTCAACATGCCGATGGTACTGTCGTCGTATACGAATAGCCAGGGCGATCAAGTCGTGACGACTGTCCAGAGCCTGCTTGACAGCTTGATGCCTGGCGTAGTGCCACTTCTGATGACGTTTGCCTGCATGTGGCTGCTCAAGAAGGGCGTCAATCCGCTGCTTATTATCCTTGGCCTGTTTGCGCTTGGCATCGTTGGCTATGCGATTGGCCTCTTTGCGTAAGCAAGACGGGCAGGAAAATATCTCCACTTGTTCCATACGGTATTACAATATTTATATATATTCCATTATGTAATACATTCCCAACAGAAAGAGCTTTGCCGCAAGGCAAGGCTCTTTTTGTTGAGAAACAATAGGTCATATGTCCTCATGACAGCGGGTTTTGTGCTATAATTGGAGCATAATGATTGAGAAAGGCGGAGTTTGATGGACGCACGGGAAAAATATTTCTGGGGGCTCGTGGGCGCGATGTGCTTAGGGCTCTTGCTGCTGAGCTTGCTGCATGTGTCAAAGGGGGACCTTTCCGCACGGCAGAATGAGCACCGGCGCAAGCTCGGGGCTGTCTATATGACGCTAAATAATCCCTTCTATGAAGTCGTGGATGAGGAAATCCGGACAGTAGTAGAGAATCATGGGGATGTGCTGATTTCGCGTGACCCTGCCTTATCGGTTGACCGCCAGCGGGAGGAAATCCGTGAGCTTATTGCTGAGGGTGTAGAAATCATCTTCATCAACCCTGTGGATTGGAAACGCATCGAACCAGCCTTGGAGGATGCCTATGCGGCTAATGTGCCAGTCATCGCCATCGATACGAGCGTGCAGGATGAGAAATATGTGGCTTGTACCGTCATGTCGGATAACTATGTAGCTGGTGTACAGTGCGCCCAGCATTTGCTGGCAGTTTCGCAAGGCGGCCAGATTGGCTTGCTCAAGCACTCGCAGGCGCATTCCTCTGTTGACCGCATACAGGGGTTCAAGGACACGTTGGCGGGCCATCCGGAGTTTCAGATTGTCGATGAGGAGGAATGCCTCGGACAGCTTGAGCTCGCGATGCCGGCGATGGGACGTATCCTGGAGCGTCATCCTGATGTATCCATCGTCATGGCGCTAAACGATCCGGCGGCTATGGGGGCCCTGGCAGCGCTGCAGAGTGCGGGACGGCTTGATACGGTGATGGTCTATGGCGTCGATGGTGTGCCTGAGACGAAGGAAATGATCCGGCAGGGGCATATGACGGCTACGGTGGGGCAGTCTCCGCGCCAGATCGGCCGGCGGGCAGCGGAGCAGGCTTACCGGCTGCTGGCTGGTGAGGAAACGGAGCGGGTCATCCAGCTGACGACGCAGCTGTTGACGCGCGATAGGCTGCTGACCGAAGATAAGGAGGGCTGGAACTGAGCATGAAGGTAGATTTTGAAATGCTGAAGGAGAGGGACCGGATTGCGGGCCTTTATCGTTTGCTCAGTATCTACAATGGCTTGGTCGTATTTCTGATGGCTGGCTTTATGAGCATTACGCAGGAGAAAATCATCCAGAGTATGTCGGCGCGCTCTTTCCTGGAGACGCTGCCAATCGTGCCACTGCCTGCTGGCAAGGGATTTTCCTTATCGATGGGGTCGTTTTTTGTGCTGGTCCTGCTGGGGCATCTTTATCGGCGGGATACGCTCAGTGATATGATGCGCTATTTGGTGTTCCTGGCTGAAATCACTGCCTGCATGCTGCTTATGCGCAGCCTGAATCTTGCTTATGATGGTGTTGTCCTGCTGGTCGTTGCCGATCTTATGCATCGCTATCAGGGCAAGAATCAGAGCTGGCTGCTGGTGGGCGCTATGTTTGGCCTTTATTGTATTGCCAACTATAATCTGGCGATTTTCCAAGGGCATGTGGCGCCGTTCGATGCCTATACTTCGTATTATAAATCATCGGTGCAGGCTATTCTCATTGCCGTGAAGAATGGTTTTGTCTCGCTCAATATCATCTTGTTCGTGTCCTACCTTGTGCTGCTCGTGCAGAGCAAGCATCAGGAGAAGGAGCGCATTGCCAGCCTCAATACGCAGCTGGGCGAGGCCAATGAACGCCTGCGGATTTATGCTATCGAGGCAGAGCGTATGGCCGAGACGCGGGAACGTAATCGTCTGGCGCGGGAAATCCATGATACGCTTGGCCATGCGCTGACTGGTATCGCTGCGGGGCTTGATGCCTGTCTTGTGCTCGTTGATGCGGCACCAGAGGCGGCCAAGAAGCAGATGGCTAAGATCCGCGAGACCGCGCGTCGTGGCATTGTCGATGTGCGCCGTTCGGTCGAGAAGCTGCGCCCCGATGATCTGGAGAAGCTGCCGCTGCGCCATGCGATTGCGCGTATGGTCGCGGAGTTTGCGGAGTCATCGAATATGAAAATCCGTGTGATTGCCTTAGGCTGGCCAGATAATCTGCGTGAAGATGAGGAGGAAGTCATCTATCGCGTCGTGCAGGAGGGCATCACCAATGCCAACCAGCATGGTAAGGCCACTGAGGCGACCGTAACGATTGGCACGGAGCCTGGGCGCAATTACATCATCATTGCCGACAATGGCCATGGCTGTGAGGATGTTGAGCCAGGATTTGGCCTGCGCCATATGCAGGAACGGCTTGATTTGCTGCATGGGCGGCTGCGATATTGGAGTGACAATGGCTTTACTTTGGAGGCCACGATACCGGCGGGGACGAGACGGGAGGAGAACGAATGATAAAGGTAGTGATTGCCGATGATCAGGAGCTTATCCGCGAGAGCCTGAAGATCGTATTGGATCAGAATGTGGACATGGAAGTGACGGCGCTGGCTGAAAACGGCCGGCAACTTATGGATATACTCAAGGTGAGCCAGCCGGATGTCATCCTGATGGATGTGCGTATGCCGGAGCTTGATGGTGTACAGGCTACCAAGGCAGTCAAAGAGCTTTATCCTGCGGTCAAGATCATCATCCTTACGACTTTCGATGATGATGAATATGTATTCAATGCTTTGAAGTACGGAGCCAGCGGGTATTTGCTCAAGGGCGTATCGGTGCCGGATCTTACGAATGCAATCCGCACGGTCGTAAGTGGTGGTGCCATGATCAATCCGGGGGTGGTGGCCAAGGTGGTCAAGCTGTTCAACCAGATGGCCAAGAACAACCTGAGCGTCGAGACTGGTACCAGCGGTGCCGAGGATCTCACGCGGACGGAGCGCAATATCGCGCATCTGGTTGGCCATGGCCTTTCCAACAAGGAAATTGCCGAGCGGCTGAGCCTTTCAGAGGGGACCGTGCGCAATGGCCTTTCGAATGCGCTTTCCAAACTGGATTTGCGTGACCGCACGCAGCTGGCAATCTGGGCTGTGCAGACGGGGCTTGCAGCTGCGGAGGTGGAGCTCTGATGCGGGGCGATGTCAAGCGCCAGTTGTTGCTGCTGGCTGTGGCATTGTTGCTGCTTTTAGCTGGGATGCTGGCTTATCAGCAGCAGAAAACTGTCGAGCTGCGGGTCGGGGTGTTTGCCGGCAGCAATTGGGATGTTCCTGATGGCGATTCCTATGCTGTTGTCGAGGCGGCAATCAAGCGCTTCGAAGCGAAGCATCCTGGCGTAAAGGTAACGTATGTAAGCGGTATCAAAAAAGAAGATTATTCCGAATGGCTGGCCGAAAAGCTGCTGGCGGGAGAGGAACCGGACGTCTTTGTTGTGCCAGGTACGGACTTCAATATGTATGCGGCTATGGGAGCTTTGCAGGATCTGTCAGATTTTGGCAATCAGGACAAGCAGTTTTCCTGGGATGTCTATTATCCGGCTGCACTGGATTATGGCCGTTATGATGGCCGTGCTTATGGGCTGCCCGTTACGAGCGTGCCGACGCTGATGTTTGTCAACAAGACGCTGCTGGCCCGGGAGGGAATTGCGATTCCAGGCAACGACTGGACGTGGCAGGACTTCCTGGAAATCTGCCGCCGCGTCACAAAGGATACCGATGGCGATGGCGTGCTTGATCAGTTCGGTTTTTATGATTACGATTGGAAACTTGCCGTCGTGACGAATGGCGTAGAGCTGTTTCGTGAGGACGGGCGCGCTTCGTATTTTGCCAGCAGCCGCATGGAGGAGGCCGTGCAGTTCCTTTTGCAGTTGCATAATGCGCAGCGGGGGCGCGAAGTCACAGCGAAGGATTTCGATATGGGCCGTGTGGCGTTCCGGCCGTTTACCTTTGCAGAATACAGAACGTATAAGCCTTACCCTTGGCGTATCAAGAAATATAGTTCCTTTGAATGGGATTGCATCAAATTGCCGGCCGGGCCATCAGGCGATAATGTATCAAACCTGCAGACGATGCTTATGGGCATGAGTGCTAAGTCTGGGCACAGGGAATTGGCATGGCTGCTGCTGAAAGAAATCTGCTATGCGCCGGAAAGCCAGCAGCTCATGCTGACAAAGACGCAGGGCCTGCCATCGCGGCGTGACGTGGTAGAGGCAGATACCTCGCAGGCTTTATTTGCAGCCAATGCACCGGGTTGTGAGGAGATGAATCTCCGGGTGGTCAGCGAGGTTATGGAGCGGGCTGTTATGCAGCCAAGGTTTAAGGGATATGATGAGGCGATGCTGCGTGCCAATAATGAATTGCAGCAGGTCATCACAGGTATCGTTCCTTTCAATAATTCCCTGAATAAACTGCAAAAAGAAATCAATGCTTATTTACAGCAATAATAGCGGATAAGGAGAATGGTATGATGGTTCAACACAAGGCACCAGTAGAAATCGAACGGAAATGGATGGTCAATGGCTGGCCGGAAGGTTTGCCCGCTAAATTGGCCTTTGAGCAAAAGATGCGCCAGGGCTATGTATCTGTTCGGCCGACGGTGCGGATTCGCGAGGAGGAAACCACCTGGACAAACTGTACCAGTAAACCGTTGGAGGCAGAGTATATTCTTTGTTTCAAGTCCAAAGGGAAACTGGCGCGCAAGGAAGTGGAGCTGCCGATTCCCGCCGGTAAATTCGGCGAGCTGGAGGATCTTATTGACGCGCCTCTGATCGAAAAAGTACGACGTACCTATGAGCTGGCCGATGGCCTGCGGCTGGAAGTGAATCATGTAGATGGCGGCTCGCCGTCGGAATTCTGGTATGCGGAAGTGGAGTTTGCAAGTGTCGAGGCGGCGCGGGCTTTTGATCCGGCTGCCGTTGGCCTGGGGGCCTATCTCGTGGATGATGTGACCGATCAGCCGGGACAATCCATGGGCGACTATTGGGAGTCGACCCGGTTGCATTCCTTGGACAAATGAACAAGACCCTCCGGGATATATGTGCGCGTCGGGCGGATGGAGAGAGAAAAATAAGTTTCCACCGCCGTTATGATGTAAACAGGATTTATGATATCATCAACGAATTATATTCCTGTACTATATATTCTAGGAGGGTCCTTTTATGTTAGGATTGCTTATTGCTCTTATCGCTGTCGTCTGGGTGACGCGGCTGGTGCTCAAGAAGTATCCGGCCCAGCCGGTATTGTTCACGGCCGGCGTCATCATGATGATGCTGACGCTGGTGCTTGGTCTGGGCGAGATTCTGCCGGACAAGAAAAGCACGGGCTCAGCCTGGCTGGATATCATCCAGTCCATCAGCCTGGCGTTTTCGAGCCGGGCGGCTGCCCTGGGCATGATCATCATGCTCATCGGCGGCTTTTCGATGTATATGGATAAGATCGGTGCCAGCACGGCGCTGGTCCGCCTGGCCATCAAGCCGCTGCAGAAGCTTGGCCATCCGTATCTGGTGCTGGCACTCACGTCGATCCTGACGAATGTGCTGGCTATGTTCATCAGCTCGGCTTCGGGCTTCGGGCTCTTGCTTATGGTGACGATGTATCCGGTGCTCGTGCGGCTGGGCGTCAGCCGTATCGCGGCCTGTGCCGTCATCGCTACGGCGTCGGCTCCGGGCTGGGGGCCGGCTGGTGCCGACAGCATCTATGCGGCTGAGCTCATCGGCATGGAAATCGTGCCGTATTTCATGCAGTATCAGGTGCCCATCGGCATCGCTACGGTGCTGTCGCTGGCTGCGGCGCATTATTTCGTGCAGAAATATCTCGACAGGAAGCATCCGGATGAGATGGCGGGCAAGGATGTTTCGGCAGCCATCACGAAGGAGCAGGCTGAGGCACAGAAATCGCCGGATGTCCCGGCTTTCTATGCGCTGCTGCCGACGCTGCCGCTGGTATTGGTGCTGTTCTTCGGCCTGGTCGACATGGGCGTCAAGATGGATATCAGCCTGGCAACGCTGCTGTCCTTGGCTATCACGATGGTCATTGAGCTCCTTCGCCATCGCGACGGCCTGATTGCCTGCCAGGGGGTCAAGGCTTACTGGGATGGCATGGGCTTGCAGATGGCGACCGTCGTCACGCTGGTCGTGGCTGCGGAGACCTTCTCGAAAGGCCTTATCTCGCTGGGGGCCATCAATACCTTGATCACGGGGGCACAGGATGCAGGCTTCAGCGGTATTGGCATGATGTTCGTCTTCGTGGGCATCATCATTGCTGCGACCCTCGTCACGGGTTCGGGCAATGCGGCGTTCTTCGCGTTTGTGCCGCTGGCACCGAAGGTCGCTGCACTTTCGGGACTGGCGCCGGTGCTGTTCGTCCTGCCGATGAACTTTGTCTCGAACCTTGCACGTTCGATGTCACCGATTGCCGCAGTCATGATTGTTGTTGCCGGTGCGGCCCATCTTTCGCCGATGGATCTTGCGAAGCGCACCTTCGTGCCAGTGGCCATTGCTACGGTCGTAAACATCGGTCTTACGTTGTTGTTGTTTTTCTGATTCGTGGTGTCCATATAGCATATAGAAAGAGGCTGGGAAAATGTGGTGGCATTTTCCCAGCCTCTTTTTATGTTTTACTTTGTATAGCTAAGTACAGTGTCTGTGCCACAGGTTACCAGCTGGTCAGGCGCTATGGCTGTAAGATTCCGCACCGTTTCGTAATTGACGATGAGCAATGGCGAAATCAGGTTGATTTTGCGTTTCTGCAGTAGCGGCAGGTCGAGTTTCAAGATGGGGTCGCCTGCCTTGACCTGATCGCCGCGCTGATGGAGCGGCGTAATGCCTTCGCCATTCATAATGACCGTGTCAAGCCCGACGTGGACGAGTATCTGCACGCCATCGTCCGTGGTGATGGCAAAGGCATGCTTGGTGTCGAAGAAAAGTGAGATCACACCATCGCATGGTGCGATTACGGTATCACTTTCGGCTACGATCGCCAAGCCGTCACCAGTCAGTTTTTCTGAGAAGACCGGGTCGGGCACGGTAGCAAGATCCATTGTTTTGCCGGACATGGGTGCTATGAGTTGCTGCTTTGGTGTTGTCATTTTTCATCCCTGCCTTTTGCGATTATCTTATCTACATTCTACTACGAAATCCTGTCGAATCAAGCCTGAAGAATACGTAGGCTGTATCAGGGGAGATTCGGGATATTCTTGCTGATAGCGGTATGGTGGATGATGTCCTGGATGCGCAGGTCGATGGCTAGTTCCTGCTTGTGCAGGGTCTCAGCCGTCGAGAACTCTGCCTGGCTGTTTTCGCGCAGCCCCTTGATGAAGTGTTGCCAAGCCTTGATGGTGGTTTCTGTTGACTGCTGGCGCTGGCGGGCAAGATACTGGGCCCCGGCCGGCACATCGATCTCATCGAGCCGCTGCTGGCGTTTCTTGAGGGCTGGAATCACTTCGTTCTCAAGCAGCTTGGCAAGCCGGCTGCGCTGCTGCTCATTCAGGCGGCCGTTGGTGGTGGCACTGAGCTCACGGAAGCGCTGGCGGTAAGCGATGAAATCATAATTATAGGCCTCGACGATGCTTTCTGTGTTGTCGATGTAGCTGGCGATGTCGCTGTTCTGCAGCGGGGCGATCGTATCCAGGTACTGTCGGTAATTCTTGATGTAGACGACTTGCCAGTGGCCGTCCTTGGATTGCTCGAGGACAAGCTGCAGGGTGAAGGGCGTCTGGGTGTAGTCCTCGCGGACCTTGAGCTCCGCTGTGACCGTAGTGCCATTATGCTCGACATTGCCGAGGCTGACAAAGCTGGTATTGCGCAGCTGGCTGCGTTCGAGGAACCGCTCGAAGTCGATGCCAAGCTGGCGTCCCTTGAGGATATCCGTGCCTTCCGGCAGGCTCCAGCTGCCACTGTCGATGCGCCCGAGGACGGATTGCTCGAGCCCCTTTGTCAGCTGTGGTTTGATCAGGATATAAAATTTCTCGAACATGGCCTTGGTATCTGCGGTCAAGGTCGAATCGTAGGCAAAGAGATCGACGGTCAGATCGTCGTAGGCACGGGAGGAAAGTACCTCTACGTTCACATATTTCTGGAAGCGTGCGGAATCATGCTGGTCAAGGGCAAGCGAGAGCTGCTTGAGGGCATATTCTGGCGTCCGCGTATAAAAGAATCCATACCAGATAGCCGTGCCGATGCAGGCCGCCAGCAACAGGATCAGCAGGTACAGCCGCCGCCGTTGTCTGACACGCCGCTGGCGCAGCATTTTTTGCCAGGTATAATCGTCCATATTTCTATTCTCCTAACTTTGATTGTATCTATTATACTATAAGGATTGTGGTGAGGGCAAAAAAAGCAGAAAAATACTATCCTAAAACGAACATATATGCTACAATATCTGCGAGAATAACTGTTCGATTTTGAGGTAATAGCAAATGAAATGGGTGAATCATGAGGTGGTAACGGGGGTCATCGTCTATGCGGCCGTGCAGGACCCGTTGCCGGCTTTGTATAGCATGGCGGGAGCCATTATGCCGGACAAGCTCGAGGGCAGCCCGCGCGGCAGCAATTACTGGAGCTGGCGCAGCCGCCATCGCGGCTGGTCCCATTGGCCGATGCTCTATCTGCTGTTATTGGGCTTGCAGCTCAAGGTCATGGGCGGCGGCTGGGACGCATTCATGGACTTGGGCAATATCGGGGTGTATTTCTGCATTGGGGCTCTGCTGCATATTGCTGAGGATGCCGTCTGCGGCAAGGTGCCGCTGTTCACGCCGTGGCAGAAAGTCGGTGTGAAACTCTTTGCCGTGGGCTCGGTCACCGAGTATATCTTTTCGATTGTTGTGGTGCTGCTCTGCTATATCTTTCAGGCAGAACTTATGATAAAATGATTATGAATAGCACAGAACAATAAGGAATATACAAGAACGAGGTGGCTGCCATGATGAGGAATCCCTATGCCAAAGGTCGTCCCAATAAGGTCCTGCGCTTGCTGGCGGATAAATACCCGACCAAAGAAGCCGTCTATGAAAAGCTGATCTATCTGCAGTCACGTCTGTCGCTGCCCAAAGGCATCGAGCATTTCATGAGCGATCTGCATGGGGAGTATGCGTCGTTCTTCCATATACTCAATAACTGCTCGGGGGTCATCCGCGAAAAGGTGGACTATGTTTTCGGCGAGCGCCTGAGTGCAGAGGAGAAGGCTGAGTTCTGCACGCTCATCTATTATCCCAAGGAAAAGATCGAGCAGATCACCCATGACCATGAGAATACGCCGGAATGGTACCGGAAGAATCTTTCGCAGCTGCTGGAATTATCCAAGCTCATGAGCTATAAGTATCCGGCCTCCAAGGTCTACGGTTTCATTCCCAAGCGCTATGAGGCGGTGATCGTGGAGCTCATGAATACCCGACCGGAGGCGGACAATGCCCAGTTTGTCTACCATAAGCGCCTGCTGAATACCATCGTGCAGATCGACAGCGGTGAAGGCTTCATCGAAGCCTTCACCGTGCTCATAAAACGGCTGGCAGTGGACAGGCTCCATATCGTGGGCGATTTCTTCGACCGGGGGAACCGGCCGGATGCCATCCTGAATCTGCTGATGAAGCATCCTTCAGTCGACATCCAGTGGGGCAACCATGATGTGCTTTGGATGGGAGCGGCGCTGGGCAATGAGACCTGCATTGCGGCCGTGGTGCGCAATTCCCTGCGCTACAACAATACGGATGTCTTGGAACGTGGCTATGGCATCAGCCTGCGGCCCTTGACCACCTTTGCGCTGCACAGCTATCCAGATGCCAATCCCATCAAGGCGGCGGAAAAGGCCATCACCATGATGATGTTCAAATTGGAGGGACAGCTTATCCGCCGTCATCCCGAATATCAGATGGAAAGCCGTCTGCTGCTGGATAAGATCGATCTGCGTTCCTCGCATGCGGTACTGGGGGATGGTATGCGCTATGAATTGGAAAGCGCTTATTTCCCTACGATCGATGAGGGGGCTGACGACCCTTATCAGCTGACGGAGAAAGAAGCAGCCATCATGGCTGACCTCAAATCCTACTTTGTGGAAAGCACCGTGCTGCAGCGCCATGTGGACTATCTCTATCAAAAGGGCAGCCTGTATACCCGCTACAATGGCAATCTGCTGTTCCATGGCTGTGTGCTGCTCAATGAGGATGGCACGCTGCGATCCGTAGACTATGAGGGGCAGGAATTGCGGGGGCGGGCCTGGTTCGATCACTGTGACCGTATGGCACGGGAGGCCTGGCTGCATCATAGCCAAAATGCTGTGGATTTCATGTATTTCCTGTGGTGTGGGCGGCTGTCCCCAGTGTCGGGGCGGGAGTTCAAGACTTTTGAACGGGCCTATATCCCCGACGAAAGCACTTGGAAGGAGCCATCCGATCCCTATTTCCGATACATCAACAACGAAACGACCTGCGCGATGGTCTTGAAGGAATTCGGCCTTGACCCGGTCAAGGGACATATCATCAATGGCCATGTGCCGGTAAAGGTCAAGAAAGGCGAAACTCCCGTCAAGGCTGGCGGCAAGGCAATCATCATCGATGGCGGCTTTTGCAAGGCGTACCATAGCAAGACCGGGATTTCCGGCTACACGCTGATATCCAACTCCCGTGGCCTGCGTCTGCTGCAGCATCAGAAGATTGCCGATGTTCGGGAGGCTTTGAAGGAAAACCATGATATCGAGTCTGTATCGGAGACGGTGGAACTCCAGGCGCGCAGGACAACGGTAGGTGATACCGATGAAGGGAAACTCATCCAGGATGAGATCACAGATCTCTACAATCTGTTGCTGGCCTATCAAAACGGCTTGTTGAAGCCGCAGGAAGACAGATAGTATTTAAATAAGATAGGAAAATATCCGATATATAGGATATAGTGATTATCATAAGGGAGGGACAAGAATTATGAAGGCGATATTGGGGTTAGTTAAGCCGTGGCGGCTGCTGGTATTCTTATGGGCATTGATACTGTTTCCGCTTACAGCCAGTGCGGAGAAGACCAATTGGGTAGATGAGTCATATGATTTTTCCAAGGTGCAGAAAGCGCTGGTTTATGACATCACGATTACGGATAAAGCGGAAATGGATAATGACCTATTGGAGCAAGTGGTAGCGGAAGATTATCTGAAGAATGCAGCACGGCCTGGTTACCGGCTTATACGCCCGGACAAGGCTGCCATCTTATCGCCAGGAGATCCGAAAGGCGCGGCGGATATCTATATCACGGCAGAACTCCTGAAATGGCATGATGATTCCTATGTCAAGTCACCATATACAAGCTGGGAAACGAGAACGTCAACACGCAAGGTGAAAAGAAAGAATGGAACTTGGTATGAGGAGACATATCATACGTCGGTTCCTGTCTACCATCCGGCAGAAGTCATCTATACCTCTACAGTACGGATTCGTTTTGAAGTATTTGATGCCAAGACGGGCAAACGCGTCATGGCCAGGGATGAGCTGAGAGAACGGGACAACTCCCGCCATGGACAGCAGGGAATCTTTGGCCGGATCAGCAAATCGTTCTTTGATGATCTAGGCAAGAAGATCAAGTCAAAGGGAAGAGATGAGTAAGAGTAAAAACGGGGAGGCTGCCGTCAGCAACCCCGTTTTTTACTTTTTTTGAAAAAGGTGTTGACATATGAGGAAAAGACGTGTATCATAATACAAGTCGCTGAGAGATACGGCGCACGATGTGAACCCGCGAAGCCTTGACTGGCAAGGGATTGAAACATGTCGGTTCCGAATTCAGTCAAAAAGAATTTTAAAAAAGTTCTTGACAGAGAAAACTCAACGCGATATAATAAACAAGTCGCTAAGATGAGCGGCACGGTTCGAAAGAATCGAAGATTGTTCTCTGAAAACTAAACAATGCAGAATGAATCATGCAACATGATTCAAGCCAGATGTTAGATGAGACTTCGGTTTCATCATCAAAACATCGATTGGTATGAACAACATAGCAATCGGCAATTTCTTTTAAGCAGCGAACAGCAATTTTAATTGCTTGTGAGTCGCTTACATAAATCACTTCAGTGATTTGTGAACCATAGAATAATTGAGAGCTTGATTGAGTTCTTCAATATAATTTATTGGAGAGTTTGATCCTGGCTCAGGACGAACGCTGGCGGCGT
>NZ_FOQK01000004.1 GCF_900113715.1 Pseudoselenomonas ruminantium
CAAGGTGCAAGTAGGCGGTTCCATCAACGGAATGTATGCTTCGGCACATGTCCAGCGTGATGCACAGGGCAAGGCAACGGCTCAGAATGTTAAGTATACGGGCTTTGACCTTGCAGGCGAAGGCAAAGATAACTATTATCTGATGACTAATGAGCTGCAGGGAACTGGTACGATCACTCCGCGTGCGGTAGGCGTATCGGTGAAGGATGGCCCTGTCAAAGAGTATGATGGCACAACGGCTATAGCAGGAAAATACGGAACGGCCGCGAATATTCAAGTAGATTCTGCTGGACTTATCGGCAATGATAAAGTGGCAATCAATGTCACGGATGCAAACTATGCGGATAAGAATGCAGCGGAAGGTACTAAGCATTATACGTATAATCTCGGTTGGGATAATGGTGACTATGACCTTGTTGCAAAGCCGGCAGAAGCCGGTGAGAAAGTACAGACAGCGGGCCTTTCGGGCACGCTCAGCGGCACGAATGGCACGATTACGCCACGTGTGCTGGCGGTGAATTCTCTGGCAAATGCTGAGAAGGAATATGATGGTACAACTGCGGTGAAAAATGCAGCCGCAAATGTTGGTATTCATGAACGCATTGTCCGTGGCGATGATATCGGACTTACAGCTTCAGCGGAATATGATAATGCCAATGCTGGTGTAAGCGAAGACTCGGATGAGCTCATCCGTCACAAGGTAAACTATAAGCTGAACTTGGCAAATAGCAATTATCAGTTGGCTGAGAATGAGGTACAAGGTGAAGGTACTATTCGCCGCAAAGGTCTTGAAGTTGTAGCTGAGCCTACTGCTATCAATGCTGGTGATGCTATGCCATCCTTTACCGGATATGTCAGCGGGGTACTTCCAGCAGATAATGGCGTGGCAGATATGTTTACGTTCCATCCGAGTGCTGGTGTTACTACGGCGACGCCGGGTGAATATGCTGTTTATGGCTGGTATAAGGGAAATACGTCCGGTAATCTGGGACAGAATTATTCGTTCAGTCAGGCTGCTGGAAATGATACGGCCTTTACGGTCAATCTGACAGACCCAGGGCGGGAGTACCATGACACGGTCAACCCGAACAGCAGCTTTATCCCCGATCGTACGGCTTACAAGCAGGCGGCACTCGATCCAGCCGCAGCTGGTGAATTCCGTAGTACGGGTAAGGCAGCACTTGAGTATCGCGATAAGAAGGGAACTGTGCTGGGCGTTACGACCATTGGCAGTGGCGATGTCTATGAGAATGGCAATATCGCGCAGAGCAATAAATCTGCTGGCGGTGCAAACAGCGCTGAAAACGCCAGCGGCACAGGCAGTGAAACTGGTAGCAGCGGTCTTGAGGCGATTGCCCGTGTAGAAGCTGGAGGCAAAAATAAATTAGCACGTATTGGCATCACAGGTGACGACGTGGTAAATATGGAAAACGTCGATGCCGGCAACGTGGCTCAGATTGAGGTCGATGGTGATGGCAGTATTGTAAATCTGGAAATTGTTCCGTTGACGACGGAATCGCCGGAAAAAGACGCGCAGGCGGAAATTCAATCGATGGGTTGAGAAAGAAGGGCTAGTAAGAAATGCAGAATCCGTGGAAGAAACGAATCACAGCAGGAGTAACCGCCGTTTCTTTGCTCAGTTTTATGAGCGGTACAGCGCTGGCAGCATCGTCACTGACTAAACCTGGCGAAGATGTCGCGGCGCAGCTGCCAAAACCGGCAGCGAATGTTGAGGATTTGAATCCTGAGGGAAAGACCAGTGCGCTTGAAACGGAGTTTACGATTGTGAACTTTCGCCTTGAGGCACCGGATCTTTACCTCGATAAAGCCGAGCTCACGCGCATCTTGCAGGATGGCATGGGCGAGAACAAGACAATGACGCAGCTCAATGTGACACTCAATTCGCTGACGCGTTACTGCCGTCAGCATGGATATCCGGCTGCGGCTGCCTATGTGCCGCCACAGACGAGTACCGATGGCATGATTACCATCCGTGTCATTCCGGGACGCTATGGTGAGATCAAGTTTGACAACCAGACACGGATGAAGGAAAAGGTTATCCAAGGCTTTGTCAATGGACTCAAACCTGGTGAGATCATCCGTACGAAAAATCTTGAGACGGCGCTTTATACGCTGTCAGATATCAGCGGTACCCGGGCTGTTGGTGTGTTGAGCCCTGGCAAGGAGCTCGGTACAAGTGATTTGACGGTGCGTTTGGAGAAGAGCAAGGGTGAGAACACCATCCTTTATGTTGAGAATTACGGCAGCCAGAATACGGGCCGTTACCGCTATGGCCTGCAGCATAATATCTATGACGTTGGTGGCAATGGCGGCAAATTGTCTGCTGGTACACTGATATCCAATGGTGGTCTGCATAACTACTATGCCAACTATGAGATGTTGGTAGGCCATGGTGGTACGACGCTTGGTTTTGGCTACAGCCGCATGGATTACACGGTTGGCGGAGCACTCAGTAATTTGGGGGCTAATGGCGTAGCCAATACGGTCAGCCTGTTTGGCAGCCGGCCGATCTATCATTATACGGATAGCGGTCTCAATGTGTCGTATGGCTATGATTATCGTCAGCTGGAAGACAATATCGATAAATTCAGTCAGAAGGGCAAGAAACATTCCCATAGTGTCCGTGCTGGTGTCGACGGATTTGTTCGTGGTGATGGCTATGCGGTCAACTATGATGCCAAGGTAGTGACTGGTACTGTGGGTATGGACTCGGAATATTCACGTCTGTTGGATAAAGGGGCTAATACTGCAGGCCGCTATACCAAGCTCGAGGCGAAAGCCACAGCGGTCAAGTCGCTGGGCCATCGGGCAGATGTGCTCGTCAAGGCCAGCGGCCAGCTTGCAAGCCGTAATCTGGATGGTTCGGAGGAAATGTACCTTGGCGGTGCCAATGGTGTGCGTGCGTATCCGCAGGGTGAAGGCTCAGGAGATGTCGGCATCATGGGCACGGTAGAGACGCGGTTCTATACCGATGTACCGGGGCTGGTGTTCAGTACTTATTTTGATATGGGGCATGTTACTTATCAAAAGAGCGGTGAGCCGCCTGTGGGCACGAAGTCGAGTGGTATGACACTCAAAGGCTGGGGGGTAGGGCTTGCCTATACGAAGCCCAACGACTGGTTTGCGCGTCTTGACTATGCGCGCCGCATTGGTGGCGATCCGAATCTTTCGGAGGCTGCTAAGGCCAAGGGGCGTGTCTGGTTTATGCTCGGCAAGATCTGGTAAAAACAAAATAATAAGGCGGCAGGCAGGAGAACCCAACCTGTCTGCCGAATTTATTTCTTAAGTGCAACGTAATTGCCAATAGGGATACAGTGATAGGAGTGACAGAAAATGGCAGGGAAAATCAAGAATTGCCCGATGTGCGGCAAGCTGTTTGCAGATAATGGGACACGTGTATGCCTGGACTGCTATGATAAGATCAAGGCAAAAGAGGCGGAGGTCGTCAATTACGTCCGCGATAATCCGGGGGCGAAGATTCCGGAAATCGTCGAGGCTACCGGGGCTCCTGAGGGCATGATCAAGAAGATGATCCGTGAAGGCCGCTTCGAGCAGATCGGTGTCAAGATGAGCTATCCGTGTGAAAAGTGTGGGGCGCCTATCATTACGGGCAAGATCTGCCAGAGCTGTCAGGAGGAAGTGCACAAGGAGCTGCAGAAGAAGGCATCGGCCATCACGGCAGCTAAGCAGGCCGCAAAACAGCAGGCGCAGGGCCATGGCATGTATTCGAAAAATAAGCTGAGCTGAAACGGATACGCAATAGATAGAAAAACGGAGTATTTAAAAGATATTCCATTGTAATCACGAATAATGGCTGAAAAGCAGGAGTTAAGTCTCCTGTTTTTTTTTACGATACTTTTACCAGAAGACAGAATAAGAATCCCTTGTGGATCTTGATAAAGTCCAAAATGATGACAGGTGGTGAACCAGATGATAATCAATGGCAACATTCAAGCGGTGACTGGTGCGTACAATGTCAGCACGGCGTCCGGTACGAAACGGGCATCGGCAGCACGTGAGGCGCATGAGAGCGATGCGGTTGTGTTCTCGAGTGAGGCACAGAGCTTCAGCAGCATGCTGCAGAAACTCAAGAGCATGGATGACAGCCGCGAGCAGAAGGTGGCGGCACTGCGCCAGCAGGTAGCTGATGGCAGCTATCAGGTAGATGCACAGAAGCTGGCAGGCAGCCTGCTTGATACGCGTTACTGATACGGATTCGATTCCTGATGATGGAGGCAGTCTATGTGGCAGGATTTGGCAGCAACACTAAACGAACTCAATAAAATCTATCTGCAGCTCATCGAACTGGGCAAAAAAAAGCGGGGCGCATTGGTGTCCATCGATATGAAGACTTTGGAGAGTCTGCTCAAGGATGAGGATGCGTTGACGAAGAAAATCAGGGATCTGGAACAGCAGCGCCAGAAGGCATTGATACATTTGGCGGTGCAGAACCGTGCCATCAAGAAGGATTCCAAACTTGAAGATTTGTTGCAGTTTGCGCCGAATGCGCAGTTCAAACAGATTTTAGGGCAGCTCCACAAGTCACTGTCGGAGAACACGGCAGCGGCCAAGGAGCTCAGCGAGGGCAACAGCCTGCTGATCCGTGGGGCGATGCAGGCCGTTGCTTATCATTTGAATCGAATCGGTGGTGCGACGGTCGAGCCAACTTATGGTCATGGCGGCGGCGAGGTCGTAAGCCATCGGAAAAATTACGAATTTGACGCCTGACACTTGTTGCAAGACAGTAGGGCGTCAAAATTTTGACAAAGGTGGGGAGAAAATGAATGAGGCTGTGAAGCTGCTGCGGGCACAGATGCTGCTGAGTACCGAGTGCCTGGAGAAACTGCGGGCCGTCAAAGAGGCCCTGCGGGATACCAGCAATGGCTTGGGGGTGAATGCAGCGGTGCAGGCCCTGGAGACTCCCCTCGCAAAGCTTGGCCAGATTGCCAAGCTGCAAGACAAGTTCCTGCAAGAAGCGGAAAACAAGAGGATGACAGCCTATGCGGCCAGCATGCCGGACTCTGTGGAGAGGGATGCGGTCATGCGGCTTATAGCACGAGTCCATGGATTGGAGAATGAAATGCAGAAGGAACTGGCATCGACACAAGCGCTCTTGCAGCGCAGCAAGGATTTTGTGGATTTTCACATCAATGTGATGACACAGACCGCGGCAAATGATACCTATGCACCGCCAGGAGCAACTGAGGTAGAGAACCACCGCGGTATCAAGATGTTCGATGCGAATGTCTGATACCTGATGCAGTTGGATTTGTAAGGAAATGAAAGATAGGGTGAGATAATATGCGTTCAACATTTGCCGGCCTCAATACGATGGTTCGCGGTGTATTCTCCAATCAGCTCTCGCTGGATACGGTTGGTCATAATATCACGAATGCTTCGACCGAAGGCTACAGCCGCCAGAAGGTGAATCTGGCAGCGACAAGAGGACAGAATGTTTCGTCTCTTTATGGACAGGTCGTGGTAGGAACCGGTGTAGACTCCATGTCAATCGAACGTGCGCGTAATGTCTATGCGGATAAACAGTATTGGCAGGAGACGTCGACCCAGCAGTATTATAAAACCACGCAGGTCAACTACGATAAGATAGAGGCTGTCTTTGATGACTCCGATAAGACCGGCATCCGTCATGCGATGGATGAGTTCTATAATGCCTGGCATGATTTGCAGACGAATGCGTCAACGGCTAGTGCACGTGTGGCTGTCATCGAAAAAGGTAATATCCTGTCAGACAAGCTCAAGACAGCTGGTGAGCAGCTGCAGACGCAGATCAATGCACAGTATGACGACATGAAGACGACGGTCGATAAGGTGAACCAGACGACGGAAAAAATCGTTCTGCTTAATAAAAATATCATGCAGCAGGAAGCGACTGGTGGCACGGCTAATGATCTTCGCGACCAGCGTGATTTGCTTGTCGACGAACTCTCGAAGTATATGAACCTCAATGTCTATGAGGATGACAAGGGAATGTACTCGATTGTGTCCAATGGTATCTCGATGGTCGGCGGTGTCAACCGGTTGACGCTAGAGATGTCAGATCCTGTCAACAATGCAGACTATGGCATCAATGATTATGTCATTAACATCAAGGAATCAGGCGTAGCGTTTGTTCCACAGAATGGTGCTCTGCGGGCTCAGCAGGATACGATTGCTGAGGACAAGGCTTATCTGGATAAGGTGGCCAATATGGCGGGGTTCCTGCTCACGACCTTCAACAATATGCATCAGCAGGGGGCGGGCATCAACGGCACGGATACCAATATTGGCACGTTCCTGACTGATGCCAATGGCAATCTGATGGATGCCGCTGGTACATCGGCATATACGGGGCCAGCTTACGGTTTGAACTTTTATGGTGATGACAATACGGTTTATGAGTGGGATTCAACGAATAACTGCGTCAAAGCTACGAATTACCAGGCTGGTACAGTCGTGCGCTCGATTTCTGCTGTGTCGTCGGCTACGAGCACGGTGAATATCGATATCAAGGGCAAGGTGGCATCGACCGATAATCTCAAGGGCATCAATATCATCAAAGCACTGACGGTCAATAGCCAGATTTCGGCGACAAGCGGTCAGAATCTGATCGCGGCACGTACGCTGAGTGTTGAGGAGGATACTACCTCCACGGGGGCTTTAGCGGGGACTTACAGCGTAAAGCCTAACGGCACCAAGGACGGCACGAATGCTGTCAATATTGCGGCACTCATCAATATGAGTAAAGATGAAGCTGTGAAATATAACACGGCAATAATCAAAAATAATGGTTCACCGGTATCGACGAAGGACCGGTCGACAGATAAAGACTCGCTCAATGCTTATTACATTGCGGCGATGTCGCAGCTTGGCAGCGATGCGGAATCTATTAAGGATAAGGAAAGTGCACAAGAAGATCTGATTACGCAGATTGTCAACTGGCGTTCCTCGACAGCTGGTGTTGACTGGAATGAGGAACTCACGAACATGATTACGTTCCAGAAGGGCTATAGTGCCTGCTCGCGCTGCCTGACGACCATGGATGAGATGCTCGATAAACTTATCAATAGCACAGGTACGGTCGGCAGATAATCTTTGAACTAACGAGGTGAAATAAAATGTCTATTCGCGTAAGCAGCAATCAGATGGTTTACGGCTATCAGAAACAGCTCAATGATGCCAACTACCGGCAGACGAAACTCCTGGAGCAGGGCGACGGCAGCAAGCTGCACCGTCCCTCGGATGATTCGGTAGACTACTCGAAATATCTCCGCTATACAGTATCGGAAAATGAGAATACGCAGTATCAGGAAAATGTCAATACGGCGATTTCCTGGATGAAGACGTCGGATGCGGCACTGGTCAATATGACGGCTATCCAGACTACCTTCAAAGAGAAAACCGTAGCTGCTGCCAACAGCACGAACAACAGCGATGATATGAAGGCTATCGGTAAAGAGATGATGGCTGAGATTCAGGAGCTGGTATCGCTCGGCAACACGATGCAGGGTGACAGTTATGTATTCGGCGGTCAGAAGGATCTTACGAAGCCCTTTAGCATGTCGACCGGAGAGGACGATCGTGGCTTAGCCAAGACACTTGATGAGAACCAGTCGGCATATTTCAGCGGCAACAGTGGTGCTGATGATGCTGGCAGTCTGAAACAGATGCTTTCCCTAAAGGGGAGCGATGGGAATATTTATTATCTTAACACGAAGGATGGCTATGTTTATACCAAAGACTTTGTGGAAAATGGCTATAAAAATCGCGTGGCCAAGAATATCTCAAAAGTTAATCCCTCTACCGATGCTGCTGGTAAAATTGATTCTTTTGCCACTGGTGCAGATAAGGTATCCACGTATTTCATGAATACAGGTGCGCTTCGTACGGATTCAGATGCTGAGACGGCAAAGACAAATAATATGAAAATGACAGTTACGGATAGCAGTGGTAATCCGTCTGAGATTACGTTCACATTCATTTGTGTGAAACAGCAGATTGTCCATTATGCTGGTGATGACAAAGGCGTATCGATGGTCAAGAAGAATGGTACAACGGAGCCTGTAGCCGATACGGTCAATGTTACGGGGCCGGAAATCTTTGGCTCGGATATCTTCGATGATGCTAATTCGGGGAATAAGGTATCGGGAGCAGCGATGCTTAATCAGATGCTGACAGTCCGTGCACAGGTTGAGGGGCTGGATAATGAGTGGCTCAGCAAGGATGGACAGACAGTGGCTGATGGTGTGCATGCGACGACGGTCAATACGCAGACTAAGCTTGGCGCGCGCCAGCAGCTGTATGAATCGGTCAATACGATGCTCAGCAACCAGAATGAGCTTATCACTTCGGATATCACGAATGTCAGCTCGACGGATGTAGCGAAGCTGGCGGTACAGCTCATGCAGGAGCAGACCATCTATAATCTGAGCTTGTCGCTCGGTGGCAGGATACTGCCGCAGTCGCTGGCAGATTATCTGAGATGATAGCCTAATGGCGCAAAACATAGTATAATAAAGGTAAGTTAACGGATTAGCAGGATTTTCCTAGGGAAAGGGTGAAATAATCTATGCTGCGGTTAAATATGCGGACAACGCAACCGATGATTGGTATGCACACGCAGCTTGGAAAGCTGGAAGCCCATTCAACACCGGCAAAACTGCATAGTGAGAATCGGCAGGCCCGCTCCAATGCGCATTGGACGCAGCCATCCGTCGAGATAAACCAGTATCCGAGCCGGCATTCCTATGGCTTCACGAACCATACGGATTTTGCCAGGGAGCACGGTCAGCAGGGCATGAGTGACCTGAAGAAGACCACTTCCCGCTGGACGGAAGAGGCTTGGGACAATATCGAGAACGGTGGCAAGAAAGGCCGGCAGCCGGTCAAGCAACGGTATGACAGCAAGCTGCAGCAGGAAATCAGCAAGCAGCGCCATATCGTGGCCAATCTGATCCCTGACCCGGAAATCCACTTCACGCCGGTACAGGCCGAAGGGAATGTAGATCCTGGGGATGTGACGGTCAAGATTGACACGGAGGCCTTTGCGCAGACGCATTTCACGCCGGGCAAGGTCGAGACGTACCTGCAGCAGAAACCGGATGTCAGACGCTGGGTGACCGAGGGCAAATACGATATCTACGCATGACAGATGACGAAACATGCGGATTTGGAGGCGTAACGAATGAAAAAGGTCAACACATTACGGTTTGGCGAAATCGAAGTCGAAGAAGAAAAAGTAGTACATTTCGAAGATGGAATCCCAGCCTTTGAAGATGAGCATGAGTTTCTCATCATCCCTTATGATGATGAGAGTCCCTACGTGTTCCTGCAGTCAATCACGACGCCGGATCTGGCGTTCCTCATGACGATGCCATTCGTATTCTTCCCAGAGTATGAGTTCGAGCTTGATGATGACAGTCAGAATAAGCTTGGCATCAAAACCCAGGAGGACATGCTGATCTACACGCTCTTGACAATTCCTGGTGGCAAGGTAGCAGATATGACGGCCAATCTCATGGCACCCGTTGTCCTGAATCAGAATACGATGCAGGCACGTCAGATCGTGCTCGATAAGAGCCGCTACACGACCAAGCATAGATTGTTTCCGGAACATAAGGAGGAAAACAAATAATGCTCGTACTTACCCGTAAACCACGCCAACAGATTATGATTGGTGACAATATCGTCATCAATGTCGTTGAGGTTCAGGGCGATAATGTCCGGATTGCGATAGATGCACCGCGTGCGGTGAAAATCTATCGTGGCGAGATTTATCGTGCTATTCAGGAAGAAAACCAAAAGGCTGCAGCTCCGGCTCCACAGGATTTGGATCTCAGTGCTGCTTTGCCCCATAAAGAACAAGAATAAGGTTAGGGAAAACTCGATTCATTCTACGGAGGGATAACAATGATAGGTAAAGTTCAGGATATGGTAGCTTCTGCTATTGTCGTAGGTGCAGCTGAGAAGGCCAGTGCCAACAAGACGGCGGACAGCACGCAAAAGATCAATGCCGAAGTGGCGACGGCTAAGGCTTCGGATATGGAGTCGGTCAAGGAGCAGGTAAAGAAGAGCGATGACGCTCAGGAATCCAACAACCAGAAACAGCAAAAAGAAGACGAGCAGAAGATGGATGAGAACTCCGTCAGCTATATGACGAAGGAGCTCAACGATCTGATGCGCAGGATCGATGCCGATCTCGAATTCCAATATCATAAGGAAGTCAACACGATGTCGGTCAAGATGCTGGACAAGAAGACTGGTGAGGTGCTCAAGGAAGTGCCGCCAGAGGAAATGATCAAGCACATGATAAAGGCCAAGGATTGGCTCGGTGCATTCCTGGACAAGAATGCCTGATGAGGAGGTGTAGGGAATGAGTGTACAGGGAATTTATGGCCTGTCGGGATCAGGTATTGACGTTGACTCGATGGTCAAGGTTGGTATGCTGAATAAGCAGAGCCAATATGATAAGATGTATAAAAAAGAGGTCAAGAATGAGTGGATCAAGGAAGCTTATACGAGCCTTTATTCGGATCTGAATACATTCAAAACCTCGACGATGTCTACGTACAAGATGTCGTATACTACGAATCCGATGACGGCAGCCAGTACGAATTCGTCAGTGGTTTCGGCTACGGCGAATGCCGATGCTGCCAATATGAGCCATACGGTTAAGGTCAACTCGGTATCGAGCAATGCTTACGTGCAGTCGGAGAGTGCAATCACGCGCAATAATGCCAGTGCCGGCAATAGCATGTATATCAAGGATATAATTGGCGGCAGCAGCAAAGTTATTGGAATGGATGAAGATGCATATAGGGCAGTTTTGGATGGAGCCGCTACCGAAGAGGATAAAAATAAAATCCGCAATGAGGTGGCGTTATCCTTCGAAATCAGCAATGGTGATCCGAAGGATAAGAATACAACCACTGCTACGATTTCCTTCACGTATGCAGAGCTCTACGACAGCAAGCAGACCCTCAATGACTTGGCGGCAAAAATCAAGAATGCCAATGTCAATATGACGGCCACCTATGACTCGACGAATGATGCCTTCAGCATCTATCAGAAAGATGGTGGTGTCGACAATCAGATTGTCCTGGCGGTCAAGAATCGTACAGCTGCCGAGACGAAGGATGGCGTGACGACGAATGCCAATGCTGATGATGCAGCGCGCGCGCTTATCAACAATCTCAATCTGGCTAAGGTTGATGGTGACTCGATGACGTCGTTGCCAGAGCTTTCTGAGGCCTCGGATGGCGTAAGCTCGAAGTCTTCGACTGGCAGCATGACCAGTGTCAATACGACGGCGTATGAGAAAAATACAAGTCTCAATTCTATTGTTGCGGATGTTGATAAAAAGAAAATAGGGGAATATGGTCTGTCCTTCACTATCAATGATGGTACAGCCAGCAAGACAATCGTCTATACGGCTGAACAGGCTGCATCAAAGTCTATCAATGACTTGATGAAGGATATCAATGGTACTGGTCTTAATGTGACGGCATCGCTTTCCAATGATGGCAAGCTGACATTGACAAATGCGGATAGTACCAAGGATATCACGCTGACGATTGATGCGATGGACAAGACCGATACGGCAGCGTCTTCGCGGTCATTCCTCAATACGATGTTCAATGCGGGCTTGACAGCAGGACACACGACCGATACGTTGACGGTAGCGGGTACGAATGGATCGGTTACCATCGATGGTAAGGACTATGCGACGACGAGCAGCAAGATCAATGTTGCCAACGTTACTTATAATGTCGGAGCAGTAGGTTCGGCGACAGTTTCGATATCGCAGGATACGGATAAGCTTATCGAGAACGTCAAGAAGTTCGTCGAAGACTACAACAAGATGATTGACTCGCTTAACTCGAAGTATAACGAAACTCGTTACAGTGATTACGATGTCTTGACGAAGTCGCAGGAAAATGCGATGACACAGGATCAGATCACGAAGTGGAACGAGAAGGAAAAATCGGGCCTGTTGTATCATGATCAGACGCTTGGCAAGATTATCAGCGCAATGCGCGAGGCAATCTATACGCCGGTTGATTCGGTAGACAGCAATTACAATACGATGATGTCCATCGGTATCGAGTCATCGACGGACCGCGGTCATCTGCGCCTCGATGAGGATAAGCTCAAGAAGGCACTGGCAGCTGATCCGGATTGTGTCTATCAGCTCTTTTCTGCTTCGGGCGATGCGGTCAACGCCAAGGGTGAGTCCTATACGGACTATAATAAAGAAGGCGTAATCAACCGCATTACCGATAAGGTCAATGAGAATCTGAAGACGATGAAGTCGTACGCAGGTACGTCGTCATCAGCATCGGATGGCAGTACGCTTGGTGATTTGATTCTTGAGATGCAGACGAAGATGTCGAATTTCAAGACGATGATGGATGCGTTTGAAAAGTCGCTCTACAAGAAGTATGATGCAATGGAACAGGCCATCCAGCGCTTGAGCATGCAGGCCAATTATATTACTGGTGGCAATTAAGAGATCCTCTTTTGAGGACGGTGACACGTGACGTGTGACGGATAAAGTCCGTATTAGGAGGCAAATAAATGGTAAATAATGCAGCAGAAGCTTACAAACGTCAGCAGATTATGACGGCAACGCCGGAGGCGCTGACGCTTATGCTCTACAATGGCTGCCTGAAATTCATGAATGAGGGCAAGGATGCCATTGAGGCCAAGCAGTGGGAGCAGGCGAATATCTCGCTGCAGAAAGCACAGAATATCATTTCGGAGTTTCGCATTACGCTGAACATGGATTATGATATCAGCAAGCAGCTCATGCCGCTTTACAATTATACCTACGATCGTTTGGTCGAAGGCAATATGAAGAGCGATACGAAGCTGGTGCAGGAAGCAATCGATATTATCAAAGAACTTCGTGATGCTTGGGCGCAGGCAATGAAAAAAGCGCGTCAGGATCAGGGCACGAAGAATGCACAAGGTGACAGCTATGTCGGCTAATGATGCAATGGAACAGGCAAAGGCAAACTGGGAGATGTACTACACACTCTCCCAGGAGCTTTTGAAGTTCATCGATAAACAGGATATTGATGCGTTTACGGAGCTTACGCGGCAGCGCGATGTCATCGTCGAGCGCATGAAGGCTCTACCGGAGACAGAAGTTTATCGGCAGACGGATGAATGCAAGGCCTTGGTAGAGAAAATCAAGCCGCTCGATATGCAGATCATCTATAAGGCAAAATCGTGGCTCAATAAATCCAAACGGCAGAATGCTACGGTGCACGCCTACGATTTGCAGTCTGTCAATCCGGTTGGCAATATTCTTAACCGCAAATACTAAAAAAATAAAAAAGTATTTAAGGAAATCGGAAAAGCTTCGATATATAGTGTGTAAGAAGTTATTTAAGGTAATACGTAAGCTGCTAAGGAAAGCAATGGTGGTCAGCTAGCAGCCCCAAACTTACGGATCAGCTTACTATTATATAGCTAACGACGGGCATGGATGTCCGTTACAAAATAATTTAACTGTATTATCAGGGAGGAATATTATCATGGGTATGGTAGTAAAAAACAACATGTCGGCAATCTCGACGCTGAACACTCTGAACAAGAACAGCAATGCACTGACGAAGAGCCTGGCAAAGGTTTCTTCGGGCATGAAGATCAACGGTGCTGCTGATGACGCTTCGGGCTATGCGATTTCCGAGCGCATGCGCGTTCAGATCCGCGGCCTCGATCAGGCTAACAGCAACACGCAGAACGGCAGCAGCATGATGAAAGTTGCCGAGGGTGCAGTAAGCTCCACGGTTGACATCCTGAAGACTCTCAAAGAGAAAGTCATCAACGCAGCCAACGATACGAACACCGATAGCGACCGCGCTACGATCCAGAAAGAGCTCGACCAGAGCATCGACCAGATCAACGACAACGCTAACGTAACGTACAACGGCAAACTGCTCGTAGATGGTTCGCACAACAGCGAAGTCAAAGCTACGTCCACGGCTATGACGAACCAGAGCCTTTCCACGGCTACGACGGGGGATACGAAGTTCTGCGAGATGAAAGATCGTAACGGCAACAGCCTGAACATCAACTCGATGGACAAAGTTACGATTTCCTTCGTAAAACAGGGCAAGACCTACACGACTTCTGTCAGCGCTACGAACAGCCTGTCTGACCTCATCACGAAGGCAAACAGCCAGAGTTCGGCAGCATTCAGCACGGAGATTCGTACGAACTCCTACATCGGTAAAGATGTTGCTGGCGATACGGTTGCTACGGCTGATGCTACGAATGCACTGACGATTTCGGCTGGTGGTTCCTCGGTGACGAACCAGATTTCTGGTATCACGATTTCCGTAACGAACACGAAGGGTGCTGTCCAGAAATCTGCTAACGCAGTTCTCGACAACTTCTCCGAGTCCATCCGTGCACAGAACAAGTCCACGGACAACGCTATGGTTCTCCAGGTTGGCACGAAAGCAAACCAGAGCATCAAAGTCGGCCTGACGGATATGCGTGCAGAGGCTCTTGGTCTCCAGAGCTCCTCGGGTGCCAACATCCAGATTGGTACGCAGCAGCAGGCTAACGCAGCTATCAGCGTTCTCGACAATGCTGTAGCTAAGGCTCTTGATCAGCAGACGACGATCGGTTCGATCGAGTCCCGCCTCGAGTACACGAGCGCTAACTTGACGACGGCTTCCGAGAACGTCCAGAGCTCGGAGTCCACGATCCGCGATGCCAACATGGCCAAAGAGATGACGGAATACACGAAGAACAACGTTCTCATGCAGGCCGCTCAGTCCATGCTGGCACAGGCAAACCAGAGCAGCAGCTCGGTTCTCAGCCTGCTTCAGTAAGCGAGATTCCGGTAACGGATTTTACTACTCAGGTAGACGAAACCCTCTCCTTCGGGAGAGGGTTTTTTGTATGCATTGACGAATATATATTTATGTATGTCTTTTTTCAGATGTATTGGCGGGGAGGAGCCGGCCGTGAAAATTTCTGTTTGTTATATCACGAAAAATGAAGAGAAGAATTTGGCACGTTCATTGGCGTCGGCAGCGCCGACAGCCGATGAAATCATCCTTGTGGATACGGGCTCTACGGATAAAACATGTGAGATTGCCAGGAGCTATGGGGCTAAAGTCTATCCATATACCTGGCAGGATGACTTTTCAGGGCCGCGCAATTTTGCCATCGAACAGGCAACCGGTGACTATATCCTGTTCTTGGATGCTGATGAATATGTAGCAAAAGAATCCTGTACCAGGCTGCGGCAGCTTATAGAGCAGAATTGCGGACATGATGCCTTGCTTATGAAGCGCTATGATATCGATACGGATGAAACGGATATCCTTGGCGAAATATTTGTCTTGCGGGCGTTCCGGCGCCGGCTTGGTCTCCGCTATACAGGGCGTATTCATGAGGAGCTTTGTGAGGATGGCCAGCCGCTTAAAGACATTGGTGTACTGAATCCGGAGCTGGTGAAGCTCTATCATACGGGCTATGAGGCTTCGGTCAATAAGGCGAAAGCAGAGCGAAATCTGCGTATTTTGCAGGAGGAACTAAAGAATGCGACCCAGCCCGGCAGGCTTTACATGTATTTGGCCGAGGCGTGCCGTGGAATTGGTGATATGGCAGGTATGGAGAACTATGCACGGCTCGATATTGCGCAGGGACGCCGGCCAGTGGCGTTTGCCAGCCGTTCCTATCGGATGCTGCTTTCCTATCTGGCAGAACAGGGACGCGAATCTGAGCGGTATAAGCTGGCGGCAGCGGCGGTCAAAGACTTTCCCGAGCTGCCGGAGTTTTGGGCCGAGCTGGCAATCTGCCAGGCGGCCAGCTATGAATATGCACAAGCACTGGCGTCTATGAAAAAGGCACTGCAGAAAGATAGAGAATTTCCCCCGCTTAGTCTTGAACCCAAGGAATTTTCGTCAGTTATGGTCCAAGTGGCGCGGGAGAAGCAAAAAGAGTGGCAGACACTTGATGCGCAGGCGCGTAGGTTAAAGATTATTTCCTGTTTGATTGCCAGGAATGAAGCTGGGGAAATTGAGAGTTGGCTGGCCAAAGCATCTGTCTATAGCGACGAAATCCTTGTGGTAGATACAGGTTCTGAGGATGGAACTGCTATGATGGCGCAGCAGTCTGGAGCAAGGGTGCTTTCCTTTGACTGGCAGGATGATTTTGCGGCTGCGCGCAATTTTGCGTTGGAACAGGTGCCGGATGATGCGGACTGGATTGTATTCCTTGATGCCGATGAGACGTTTTATGAACCACAACGTCTGCGGGGCTTTCTGGCCTATATGATGCGGCAGCAGCCGGATATTGAAGGCGTGCAGGTGCCTATCGTCAATGTGGATATGGATGCCTGGGGGCGGGAAATCCAGCGCTTCCGGGCGCTGCGCATCTGGCGCAACCGCAGAGCATATCGCTATCGGGGAGTCATTCATGAGGCACTGTACAGCTTCCGCGGTGAAATCCGGCAAAGCTATGCAGCCGAGCTTGCGGTGCGGCATACGGGCTATTCGGCTGGCCGCATTCAGCAGAAACTTACGCGCAATCTGCAGCTTATCATGAAGGCGATGCAGGAGCAGGGGGAGCATCCCCTGCATTTCCGGTATTTGGCTGACTGCCTATATGGACTGCATGAGTATGAACTCGCGGCGGCTTATGCGCAGAAGGCCTTGCAGTCGGGCATTACGACGGTGGCTGGCGAGGGAGAACTTTATCGTCTCTGGCTGCACTGTGCCCGTAAATTGCAAAAGCCTGCGGCCAAGCAGCTGGAAATCCTGGCGGAGGCCAGACAGAATGGCTGTGACGATTGGGAGCTTCTTGGCTGGCAGGGAATTATCGAAGCCGAATCGGGTAAGTATGAACAGGCACAGGGACTACTCACGCAGTTCTTGCAACAGGCATCTGCCCAGGATTTGGCCGCAGGCAGCAATGCGGTGCAGGGCATGATGGCTGAGGTCTATGCGGCCAGGGCTGTTTGCCGGGCAAAGCTGGGAGATGCAGCCGGGGCACGGTTGGACTGGCAGCAGGCGTTAGCTGCCAATCCGTATCATGAAGAAATCCTGCAGGCATATTATCAGCTTGGCGGGGAACAGCCAGCAGATTTCCTCGCACAGGTGGCAGCTTTCTTTGCGGATAAGGAACAAGGCTACAAGTATCTTGCGGCGTGGGCCGTGCGTTTCGGTCATGGCAGGATTATCTCGCTGTTGACTGCGTATCTGCCACAAAACCAGCGGCAGTTATGGGAATTATTTGCGAAAGGCCAGCATGCTGAGGCTGGCGAGCAAGCCAGCTTACAGGCCAGTATTTATGTGCAGGAGCTGTTTGCGGCACTGGTGATGCTGCCTGTTGATAAACGGCGGCTGCAGCCGCTCGACTGCCATGAGTGGGCGGCGTTGCTGCCGGCAGCCTGGGAACGCGTCATTGCGCGTATCTATGGATGGCGTGACAAATTGCCAGCAGAGGATTGGCCGGAATATCAGGCGGGATTGCAGGTACTCCAAGGTTTTGTTGGGGCAGATGCCTATCAGGAATATGCGCTGGTTTCGCTGGATTTTCCGTGGGAGCAGGTGCGGCAGACGGCGGCGCTATTGGCAGAACAGCGGCAATGGCAGGCAGCTTATACACTGCTCGCTGAGATTCCTGCTGACCAAATGGGGGACGAAGCTGAGTTTTGGTATCAGACAGGTAGATGCCTGTATCACCTGCAAGAATGGGAAACCGCGCGGGAATGCCTGACGCGGGCGGTGGCAGCAGGTTCGACGCAGCCAGATCTGCCAGCCTATCAAGCGTGGATAGCGCGGAGGGAAAAGCTATGAAGATGCGGATTTCGGCCTGCGTGATTGTCAAGAATGAGGCGGAAAACATTGGCCGCTGGCTAGAATCGATGCAGGCCATAGCGGATGAAATGATTGTTGTCGACACGGGCAGCACGGATGAAACGGTGGCTATGGCAAGGGCAGCGGGGGCTAAGGTCTATTCCTTTGCCTGGGGCAACGATTTTGCCGCAGCCAAGAATTATGCCTTGGAACAGGCGACAGGCAACTGGATATTGTTCCTGGATGCTGATGAATATTTCACACCGGCTTCACAGGCCAAGGTGCGGCCGTTATTGATGCGCTTGGAGCCTCACTTGAAGATCGAGGGCGTGCTCTGCCGCTTGATAAATATTGATACAGATGATAATAACCGCATCATGACGACGCTCGTGCAGCTGCGGATGTTCCGCAACCGCCGGAATCTCCGTTACAGTGGGAAAATCCATGAGGTGCTGACCTTGACAAAAGGGCGTCCTTTGGAACTTGCCAATGAGATAGAAATCTATCATACGGGCTATTCGACGCATATAGTACAGGCAAAGCTTCGTCGCAACTTGAAAATCATGGAGGAGCGTATTGCGGCGAATCATGGCCGGACGGAGCTATTGGATGACCGCTACTTCATGGATATTTGGTATGGATTGGGCGATCATGCGAAGGCCATTGCCTATGCGAAACGTCTTCTTGCCCATGAAGAACTGGCGTTAGACCTGCGGGGGCGAGCCTATGAGACATGGGCCAGTTGCTGTATCGATGACAAGCATCCGGCGGAAGAAACGGAGGCTTGCCTTGCAGCTGCTATCCGCGACTGCCCGCAGTTGGCGGAATTTCCGCTGATGCGCGGCCTGTGGCATTTCGACCGGCGAGAGTATCTGCAGGCTGAGCAGGATCTGCAGGCAGGTTTGGCGTTGACAAAGGATTATCCCAAAGATACGGTGGCCGGCGTCATGAACAATGCGGCACGGCTGTTGCCGTCAGTCTATTGGCGGCTCGGACTGCTGGCGCAATGGCAGGGTGATGCAGCCAGAGCACAGGAGTGCTATTGGCAGGGCTTGCAGCAGAACCGCTATCATGGTGGCTTATTGGTGACCTTTTGGCACTTTTTGCAGCAGCAGGGCATTGAGGCGGCAGATTGCATCGCCGTGCTTAATGTCATTTACGATAAGCAGGCTGATGCGGCTTTTTTGGCACAGCAATTAGCTCGGCAGAATGGCGGGCTGGTCTATATCTATTACGCTAAGCAGGCTGGCAGCAGTGAACGGCCGGTACTTGACTGTCTGGCAGCTGGCCGTCCCGATGGTGCCGCTCAGCTTGCCAGCAAACAGCTGGCTTTCCTTTATCGGCTGGGGCTGGCTGCAGGCGACAGCAAGCCGTCACTTATGACGGCATTGCTGCCGGTTGGTTGTGAGGATATCGAGCGGGCGGCACAGCAGATGCTAAAAGACATGAGGGATAAAGATTTATGATGACATACCGGGAGAAAAAACAGCTGTATCAGCTGCTGACCCAGCTGATGGAGAAACGGCAGTGGGATAAGGCCATTGAGACTGCCGATGCCTTGCGGCAGTCAGATGTAACCGACCGCACGATGTTCCAGGCGATACTGGCGGCCTATATTGATGGCAATGATGCTGCAAGGGCTGAGGCTGCGGGAGTGGAATATCAGCAGCGATTCCCGCTTGATGGCATCAGCCGCTTCTATCTGGGGCGTGTGGCTTTCCTGAATGGAGACTGGGAGACGGCAGAGAAGCAATTCACGACATCGCTTGAAGATCAGACGCTGGTGGGCTGGTACCGTGGTGCTGTGCATAGCATCCTGGCAACTTTGTACCGGCAGACGGCGCGAGGGGAGAAGGCTGCCCAGCATTATCTGGAATCGGCGAAGTATAAGGATTTGGCGCACGGGCAGGCTACGGAATACAGTAATTATCTGTTCAACCTGCATTATCTCGACAAGCCACAGTCATTCATGCGTCAGGCCGCCGAAAAATATGGGCAGATGCTGGCACAGATTCCGCAATATCGTCATGAGAAGCGGCGCGGCAATAGCCCCAAAATACGGATTGGTTATATTTCGCCGGATTTACATTTCCATGTCGTGGCATTTTTCAGCTACGCGTTTCTGCATGATTATGACAAACGCCGCTTCGAGGTGTTCTGCTATACGGACTGTGAGGAGGATAATGCCAGCCGGGAATTTGCGGCCATGGTTGATCATTGGCAGAATGTAAGAGGTCTGCCCGATGAAAAAGTTGCCGAACTTGTCTATAAAGACAAACTCGATATTTTGGTCGATCTTACAGGGCATACGGCTTGGGGATTTTTGCAAACGATGGCTTATAAGCCCGTGCCGGTACAGGTATCGGGCATTGGCTATTTCGATACGATAGGTTTGCCCGCTATCGATTATTTCTTGGCAGATCATTATACGGACCCGCCGGAGAACGATGCGTATTTTGTCGAAAAACTCATTCGTCTGCCGCACAGCCATTTCTGCTTTATGTGGCATGATAATCCGCAGCAGCCGGCACCGGCTCCCTTTCAGAAGAATGGTTATGTGACCTTTGGCAGTTTTAATAACTTTTCCAAGGTGACCGATGGGATGCTGGAACTTTGGGGAAAAATCTTAGCGGCGGTTCCCGATAGCAGACTTTTCCTCAAGGCGGCTATTTTCAATAATCCCTATGGAAGGAAACTGGCACTAGAGCGCATTCAGCAGGCGGGAATTCCCACCGAGCGGTTGATTTTGGGCGAGCAGGAGGCCAAGTATTTGCAGGCCTATAACGAGATGGATATCGCGCTGGATACGTATCCGTATCCGGGGGGCGGTACGACCTGTGATGCCCTGTATATGGGCGTACCGGTCATCACGCTGGTTGGAGAGCGCCATAATGCACGCTTTGGCTACAGTCTGCTCATGAATGCAGGGCTTTCCGAACTCTGTGCGTTCTCGCCGGAAGAATATGTCGAAAAAGCTGTGGCATTGGCCAACGACAAAGAGCGGCTGCGCTGCTATCATCAGGCGATACGGCCGCAGCTCCTGGCGTCGCCTGTCATGCAGGCGGCAGATTATATGGGCGAAGTCGAACAGGCCTTTACGCGTATCCATTTAGATTGGCTCGAGCGGGCTTGTTCTGTGGAGGAACGCTGGGAAAACCAGTGTAAGGAAGAAAGCGAATTGGCCTTGGCGCAGGCTCGTCAGGATTGGCCGAAGGTGGTGGAAATTGCCGGCCGGATGACGGCGCGGTTCCCTGAGCGGTCAGCCAAGGCCTGGACGGCCGGGGCTATGGCCTATGAAGCGCTGCACGATGATGCGAGGGCCGCTTGGTGGCTGCGGCAGGCTGCGCAGCAGGATGCAGCCCATGATGTCGAATTATGGCGTACCCTTGCGGCCGTCGAAATGCGGCAGAAGCATTATCTGGCTGGTTATGAGGCCGCCTCAATGGGGGCAGAGAAACTGGCGCAGCAGGCGGGAAAAGTCACGCCGGAATTCATGACCAGTCTTTTGGCTATTTGGGCCAACTGCGCCCTGCAGATTGGCAGGACCCAGGAGTCGGCAGCACTTTACCAGCAGGCGGCCGAGCTGGCGGTGGATTTCAAGGACCGCTGTCAGCTCTACAGTTCCTGGCTGCTTTCCCAGCATAATTTGCCGCTTAGCGCGGAGGCATACGGCCAGGCACATCGCGGTTATGATAAGCTATTTGCCGCCGTGCAGCCGCAGACGCCAGCCAGGAGGTCTCTGGGGCGCAAAATCCGCGTCGGCTATCTGTCGGCGGATTTTCGGCAGCATGTGATGTTCTATTTCTATTATCAGTTGCTTGGGGCTCACGACGCCGGGCAGTTTGAGCTTTATGCTTACAGCCTCAGTCCACGGCAGGATAACTATACGGACATGGTCCGGAAGGCCGTCGCGCATTTTGTGGATATTTCGGCTCTTTCCTATGAGGAGGCGGCCAGAAGAATCCAGCAGGATGGAATCGATATTCTGGTCGATTTAGGCGGGCACAGTGCAGATTCAGGACTGCCAATCCTTGCCTGGCGGCCGGTACCCGTACAGGTATCGGGCCTTGGCTATACGCATCCGACGGGACTGTCTGCAGTGGATTATTTCCTGACCGATGGCTGGACGGACCCTGAAAATAGTGAGCCGGAGTGGCAGAAGTATCACGAACAGCCCGTTTTGCTTACGAGTCAGTTCTGTTATACGGGTCGCAGTGATTTGCCGGAATCGCAGGGAGCACCCTGCCAGACCAATGGGTATATCACCTTTGGTGTCTTTAACCGTTATTTGAAGATTACCGATGATATGCTGCTTTTGTGGCAAAAAATCATGGAGTTGGTGCCGGACAGCCGCTTGCTTTTGAAGAGCGATATTTTCGGTGAGCCGGCGGCGCAGCTTATGGTGCAGAAACGGTTGCGGAATTTGGGATTAGCTGTGGATAGGATTACGTTAGAACCGGCATCGATGGATTATATGCAGCGCTATCTGGCGGTCGATATCGCTCTCGATACCTATCCGTATCCGGGGGGCGGCACTACTTGTGATGCCCTGTATATGGGCGTACCGGTAGTATCGCTTTACGGCGAGCGCAGAGATACGCGTTTCGGCCTTACGCTGCTGCAAAATGCGGGTCTAGGGGAACTAGCAGTCAAGACGCCAGCGGAATACGTGGCGCGGGCGGTATCGCTGGCACAGGATAGGGAGCTTTTGCAGGCAATGCATCAAAATTTGCGGCAAATGCTCCTGCAAGCGCCGCTTATGGATACGCAGCGCTATGTGGCAGAGGTGGAGTCGGCCTATCGGCAGATGCTGGAAAAGGTGGGAAGGTAATGGACTTAGGAGATTTGGACAATCGCTATGGGGCGGTGCTGAAGCTGTTGGACCAGGAAGCACCACAACAGGCTTTGGACCGGCTGAACCGTTTGGTACGGGAAGAGGGATATGCTCCAGATGAAGAGTGGCGCATCCTGCAATACTATAGTCAATGTTATTATAAGCTTTTTGATAAGCAGAAGTGCCGGGAATATTCTTGGGCAGCTCTGCAGCATAGCGAAGGTCAGCCGTTCCGTATCCAGCAGCTGGAGTTTAGCGATTACCTGTTTATGCTGCATTACTATCCGGAGGTGACGGATGCAGAGATGCGGCAGCTGCACTTTGCCTATGATCAGTTTACACGGGCGGTGCAGCAGTATGAGCATAACTTGGCGCGCCATTGTCATAATAAATTGCGGATTGGCTATATTGCCGGTGAGTTTACCGACAATGTGGTCAGTTATTTTACGATACAGCTTTTGCTGGCCTATGACCGCAATGCGTTTGACGTTTATTGTTATCAGCTGTATGAGGGGCGGGATCTGCTCAGTGATGATATCGAGCAGCAGATTGCCATGATGCGGCGTTATCCGCGCAATGTAGAGTATAGCCGGGTCGCGCAGGATATCTATGCGGATGAAATCGATATCCTGTTTGACTTTGATGTGCATGCGTCAGGCGGGCGGACGATGGCGGTCATGAGTTATCGTCCGGCACCTGTACAGGTGGCAGGCATTGGCTATATGAGCACCTCGGGTTCGTCGGCTGTGGACTATTTCCTCGGCGATCCGCATTGCGATCCAGAGGGATTGCATGATGCGGATTTCCGTGAGGAAATCTGGCGTCTGCCACATTCGCATTTCTGCTATACGCCGTCGGTGCGGGTGCTCAATGTGAAAAAAGAATACAAGCTGCATGAGCCGATTGTTTTTGGCAGCTTCAATAATTTTCTCAAAATCAATGAGGCGATGCTGGAGGATTGGTTACAGATTATCCGGCAGGTGCCAGGCAGCCGGATCCTTATCAAGAATTCGAGCCATAAAACGAATGCGTTAAAAATAATCGGCCGTCAGCTTAACCGGATAGGGTTTAAACCGGAGGAATATATCCTCGAGGATGCGACCGGCGATTATCTTGCGCGCTATCTCGATGTGGATATCCTGCTCGATACGTATCCTTATACAGGTGGAGGTACGACCTGTGAGGCGCTCTATATGGGTGTGCCGGTTATTGCGCGTTATGGCCGCCGTCATGGTGAGCGGTTTAGTTATAGCATCTTGCAGAATATCGGGCTGGGGGAGCTGGCCTGTGCGACGCGTGAGGAGTATATCGCCAAGGCCGTGGCGCTGGCCAAGGACAAAGAGCTCTTGCATATCCTGCATCAGCAAATCCCTGTAATGATGCAGCATTCGCCTTTGATGGATGGTCCTGCTTATGTGCAGGCTGTGGAGGATATGTATCGTACCATCTGGGCCAAGTGGCAGCAAAAGCAGGAAGCAGCTATTGTTACGCCGAATATGTAATAAAGTCTTCCCCTCTGGGGAAGGTGGGCGCGAAGCGCTCGGATGAGGTAAATTTATTTAAAATGTGATTACGAAATGAACCTCATCCTCCCCTAAAGGGGCACCTTCCCCAGAGGGGAAGGCAGACGTTAAAATAAGAAGGGAGATTATACGATGGGTAAAGCAAACCGTAAGATGAATAAAAACAAAAAGAAAAAGGGACAGGAGATGCAGTCGGCTATGGTACAGAAACTGCGTGAGGAACTGGGCGCGTTGTTTGCCGAAGAGAAATACAGCGATGTTATCAACAAGCTGGCTGAGCTCGTGCAGGCTGGCGACTATGATCCGGAGATGCTCTATGCAGGTGCATACAGCTACTTCATGATTGGTGATTATGAGCGTTCGGCAAGCATGGTGGAAAATGTATTGAACTTTGCACCAGGTCATTTGGCAGCACGTATTCTGCTTGCACGTATCTGCATCTTGGAGGATCGCACCGATGATAGTCTGGCGATTTTCGATTTTGTCCTTGAGCATGGTGAGGGCCAGCTCACGCAGGAGCAGCGCGAGGATATGGAGGATATCCTTGATTACTATGGCCGCAATGAGGCAGATCATTTGAAGGCCGGGTTCCCGCATGTGGCGGCTTTCTTAGGCTTGACGCCAGCCGTAGTTCCGCAGGCGGCAGCTATCCCTGCAGAGCCAGCAGCGCCGGTAGTACCGCAGAATGTATCGCAGGAGACTTCAGTGGTGGCAGGTGCGCCAATGGACGAGCCAGTGAAGGCAGAGGAAAAAGCAGCTGAAGATGTGGAAGCAGAGATTCAGGCCGTGCTGAACAAGGATGCTTCACTTTGTGACAAGGTGCGTCTGTTGCAGGCCTTTGCTGGTGGTCATTTTACGGCAGGCGAATATGCAGCAGCAGCTAAGCTTTTAGAAGCTGCTCTTACTATCGATGGAAAGAATGCAAATGTCATCCGCAATCTGGCCGTACTGGCAAAACGCATGGGCAAGACGGACAAGGCCTTGGCGCTTGCCGCCAAATTGCCACAGACGGACTTTTTGTTGCTTGATTTCCTGCTGCAGAAATGAGCAGGGAGGCTGCGGTAGAAGTATGAATCTGACGGAAAACAGTAAAGTTTATATCATGTGTCCTGCACATGCCTATTCGGGCGGGCCGACGCTGCTGCATCAGCTTGCAGCGTGTCTGTTGGCTGCTGGTGTGGATGCTGCTATGTATTATTGGCCGCTTACGGCAGAGAAGAAGGTTCATCCTGGTTATAAAAAATATAATTTGCCGTATACCGATGCTATCGATGACTGTCCGGATAATGTTCTGATTATCCCTGAGACCTTGTGCGGCTTTGTGCCGCAATCGCTGAAAATCCAGCGGGTTTTGTGGTGGCTTAGCGTCGATAATTGGTGGAAGCTGACCAATGAGTTCCTGCAGTATTATGAAGAACAGGCGAAAGCGTTTGATACGGAGCCGTTGCCAAATGTCTGGGCGTTGAATGATGCCGGCCTTACCCATTGGGTGCAGTCTGAGTACGCGCAGCGGTTCTTGCGGCTAAATGGTGTACCAGCGGAAAAGATACTGCCTGTTGGGGATTATCTCGACGAGGCCTTTTTGCTGCGCAATGAAACTGTAACGAAAGAAAACCGGCAGGATGTTGTTGCCTTCAATCCCCGGAAGGGCCTGGATTTTACGCGCAAACTCATGGAATATGCGCCAGATATTTCCTGGCGTCCCGTGCAGGATATGACGCCGGAGCAGGTGGAAGAATTCCTGCATACGGCGAAAGTCTATGTGGATTTTGGCAATCATCCGGGCAAGGACAGGATACCGCGCGAGGCCGTCCTGTCGGGGTGCTGCCTGATTACCGGCAGACGCGGTGCAGCAGCCAATGTGGTGGATATTCCTATTGCTGAGGATTTGAAATTTGCGGATACGGAGGAAAACATTCCGAATATCATAGCCAAAATCCGTGAACTGTTGGCAAATTACGAGCAGGAAGTCGGTCGCTATGCTGCCTATCGGCAGAAAATCAAGCAGGAACCAGAACTTTTTTGCCAGCAGGTGCGGGAAGCTTTGGGAATTAAACCAGCTCGGGAAGCGACGGAACTCATTATCTCGCATGAGCTGGGCGGTGGAACGGAGGTGTTTTTGCAGGAATACCTGAGGCAGGTATCCGTGGCAAAAAAAATGGTTTTGCGTCCAAGCCAGGCACCGCGAAGCCTTGCCGAATGGCAGGACTTGGTGCAACAAAACCATATCACGCAGATAACGGTCAATCATTTGCTCGGTTTTAGATTGTTTGAGATTATGGCGATTATAAGGAAGCTCGGCGTTCCCTATACGTTCTATGTACATGACTATTTGTGTGTTTGTCCCAATTGGTCGCTGGATTGTCAGGCCGCCTATTGTCCTAATTATCGCAACCAGCCGTATTGTCAGGGGATTTTCCAAGAACTATCGGTACCAAATCTTGATTTGGAGCTTTTCCGGCAGAATTTCCGGGAGTTCCTGGCAGGGGCAGCTGAAGTGATTGCGCCGTCTGCCTATGCAGCCCAAGTGGTGAATCAATTCTATCCCGAAGTGAAGATTATGAGCCGTCCGCATAAATTGCAGCGCAATATCGAGCGGACGTTTCAGCCGCAATTTGCGCGGACAGCGGAGCTTACGTTGACTTTTTTAGGGAACTTATGTGCACAAAAAGGCGCGCGTTATATCCTGCAGTTAAATAGCTGGATTAAGCGGCGCAATCTGCCCGTAAGGCTGGTTGTCGTCGGTGAAGATATTCAGGATGTCGCTGGTGACCGCGAGGGCATAATCATTACTGGCAAATATAAATGCGAAAAAGTTTCGGATCTATTGGCCCAGCAGCAGACGGCGGCCGTACTTATCCCGAGTGCCTTCCCAGAGACATATTGCTATACGGCTAGTGAGGCTATTTTGGCCGGCTACCCAGTAGTTACGATGAATTGGGGGGCGCAGGCACTTCGGGTACAGCGGGCTGATTGCGGCTGGATAGTAAGCCGCGATACGCCTGATCGTGGTCAGCTGGCTTTGCAGCGTCTTGTCCGCCATATGCTTACGCCAGCCGGCCGGCAGGATATTTTGCAAAAAGCGGCCAACACGAAGAATTTCCGCAATGGCATGGAATAAAAGTGAGTCAAGGAAAAAGAGTGGAGTCATATGCAACAGAAACCGCTATTATCGATAATTGTGCCGATGTATAATCGGCGACGATATATCATGGAATGTGTAAACAGCATCCGGCAGCAGACTTTTGCCGATTGGGAGCTCATATTGGTAGACGATGCTTCGACGGATGGGACACCGGCTTTGTGCAAGGCGGCATTTTGCGGGGACAGACGCATCAAGGTTGTGATGCAGGCACAGAATCAAGGTGTCAGCGCTGCGCGCAATCGTGGCTTAGAGCTGGCGCAGGGCGAGTATGTCACATTTGTTGACAGCGATGATTTTCTGCTGGCCGATGGCCTGCAGCATATGATGGGGATTGCGCTGGCGCATCAGCCGGATGTCATTTGGTCGATGGGACGCTACTATAAAAAGGCGGCACAGGAAGAATTGCTGCCGGCACCGGATGAGGCAGGCGACATGCAGGATTTAGCGGAGCTCTCGCCGGATATCGGCGAACGTGTGCAGTTGGTTTATGCTAGTCCGGCCTGGATAGGGGCTGTATGGAACCGCATATATAGGCGGCAGTTCCTGAAGGAGAACCAGCTAAGATTTGAACTGCTGTCGGCTAATGAGGATACCTTATTCAATTTCCTATGCGTATTCCATGCTCGGAAATACATGGTTACGACAAAGCTTTATTATGTCTATCGTCTGTCGGATGATTCGATTTTGCGGCAAGATAAGAATCTAGACCATTTGATGCGTCATGTGCAGGATACATTCAAGCTATCGGCAATTTTATGGCGCAGCCTGCAGGCGATACCGTATTTCCAGCAGTATCCAAAGGCCGCAGATAAGGTGATGGAAAAGCTCTCAGGTTATATGCTGGAGATGCCGCAGCATTGGGGCTTTTATCCGACGCCGCCCGAGCATCGCCAAACGGTAGCCGACTGTGTAAGAGACGCGTTGACCGCTGATTTTGGTGATAAAGCATGGCTGGTGCAGTACCTTTATCGGCAATTTATGGAGAGTCAGGGAAGAGGCAGAACATGAGCGTAGTGATTACAATCCCCATTTATCGGGAGACTTTAAGCATAACTGAAAAAGTATCGTTGCAGCAGCTAAAGCGAATCTTGGGACATTACCCGTGCGTTTTTGTGGCGCCAGAATCACTGGAATTTGATTATGAAGGTTTAGAAGACGGCGTTGTCGTGGAGCGCTTCCCCGATCATTATTTCACGAGCATTACCAGCTATAGTCAATTGCTGCTCACCGAAAAGTATTATGCACGGTTTGCAGCTTACGATTATCTGCTGATTTATCAGCTCGATGCGTTTGTCTTTTCGGACCGGCTGCAGGAGTTCTGTGATTTGGGCTATGACTATATTGGTGCGCCGATTGCGCCGTCGAATCCCATTTGGCATGCCATTGGTGCACGCGTGGGCAATGGCGGCCTGTCGTTGCGGAAAATTACGGCGGCAAGGCAGGCGCTCAAACGCTGGGAGCAGCTTCCTGTAGGGCGGCAGCAGATTTTCCAGGATGTTTTTTTGCAGGTCGAGGACTTGTTTTGGGGCTGGTGCGGGGTTCAGTCAGATTTTGATTTTCGGTGTGCGCCGATTGCGACTGCCTTGCAGTTTGCTGTGCAGGAAGAGGTACAGCGATGTTATCGGCGGATCGAGGCGGGAACTTTGCAGCCTTTTGGCTGTCATGGCTGGAATGAAAGCCATGTGGCGTTCTGGCAGCGGAAGATTGCAGCTTGTGGCTATGACCTTACGGGACATGCCTGTGTAGATGGTAAGAGCCGCCGGCGGACAGATTTAGAGGCTTATTGGCAGAAACGCCAGTATATGGATATGGCAAGGCTTTGGGGGGCTTTGCGCCACGGAAAACATACGGAAATGATGCTATTGCTTATGACCTGGCTGGATCGCTATCCAGCTGGGGATAAGGCATGGATCGGCTATGGCGAAGAACTGCAATATTTCTGGCGCAGCTGCCGGCAACAGCGGCTCACGGAGCCAACGATGGTATTGGCTTGGGAGCGGTTGGAGCAGGTGCTCGATGAAGCAATACTTCGCAGTTTGCAGGTTGGTGAAGGGGAGAAAAATCTTCTCTGGCTGCTTGAAAGCCTGCAGCCGCTTATCGCTCAGTCCAAGACAGTGGCCGCTGAGCAGCTTTGCCAGCAGATTGAGGAAATTCGCTGGCAAGAGTGGGAGGCTAAGGCTCAGTATGCAGAACCGGCTCCCGCTGCGATAAAGAAATATCATATCGCAGCCATTGGCATAGTCAAGAACGAAATGGATATCATTGAAAGTTTCGTGCGCCATACGTTGAGCTTTGCCGATGAACTGTTGCTTATCGACCATCAGAGTACAGACAAGACGGCAGAAATCCTGCGGGCCTTGCAGCAGGAAGGCTTGCCTCTTACTGTACATACATCGAATCGGGTCGAATATGCCCAGGGCGATATGACGACAGATCTCTTGTATGAAGCAATCAATAAGCATGGGGCCGATTTGGTTATTCCGCTGGATGCGGATGAGTTCCTGGTAGGCACTAAGCCCGGGAAGAGCATACGGGAATATTTAGAAGACTTGGATAGGGAGTTTGTATATAAGCTGCCCTGGCGGCGTTATAGTCCTTATCAGCCAGATGTGCGGCGTGAGGAGTTCCTGTTGGCGCGGCCGGCTCTGGGGGACATTTACCGTGATGCGGGAAATAAATGCATCGTCGGGGCCAAGGCCGTATTAGACAATAAGCTCCAAGTGATACAGGGTAACCATTATCTGTATTCGGTACAAGAGGGCAAGATGGTGGGCAGGGATATGCTGGATTGCCAGACACTGGAAATCGCGCATTTCTATTGGCGCAGTTCCGAGCAGTTCCAAACAAAGATTGCGGTTGCCTGGCCAATTCTCGTATCGAAATATTCGCTGGCTTCTATCGGTGGTGGCGGTTACCGCCTCTTCCATCAGCGGCTGATAAAGGGCGAAGCCATCAATCCGTTTGAATTTTTCAAACGGGTCAATGGGGTAGATTTACGGCCGTTGGTGCAGCCGCAGAAACTGCGCTATAGTCAGCAGGTCACGCCAAATCCGCAGGTCAATCTGATGCAGGCCAGTGTTTTGCTGGCGGAACGATTGAAGGAAGAGAAGATATTGGCTCGCAAGATATGGGTCACGACAATCGTTCCTTATCTCGGGGAGTGGGAGGAATTTTGCTTGCGTCTAAAGCAGGTGGCAGACCAGGAGTATCCTTATCGGCAGGTATTGATTCCCTGCATGAATCAGGTAAACAGCAGCGATTGGATGAAAATCAAGGAGAGCTGCAAGCGGAATCTGCCAAAGCAGCTCGACTGGCAGGTTTTGGCAGATTCGCCAGCGGGGGAGGTATTTACCCAGCTTTCGGCAACTGCTAAAGGCGATTTTATCCATTGGCAGTTGCCGGGAACAGAAATGGCTGCCAATTTTATGTTACGTATGGTGTCAGCTATCGCGGAACAGAATGTCCCTATCAGTCTATTGATATCCGACGGGCCAGAGGACTATCGCAATGAGCTTCCCTATATTACGATTCATCCTATGGATAATACGCAAGTGGCTTATTGTGTGACTTTTTGGCAGCGGCTGGTCGAAATCGGCAAATATCCGGCTGGTGGTTTGACGGGGGCCTTGATGGCCCGGCGCTTGATGGATGCGTGCGGCTGGCTGCGGCAGGCTTTTTTGCGGCCTGAGGGCTATATGCTGCCATTTACGGCTTGGAAAATCCTGCTTACTGCAGGTGATACGCAGTTGGTTGGCGTGATAACCGAGTGCTATGCTTGGCCCCAGACGGTGGAACTGCCGCTGGAAACGCTCGTCATGCATCAGCTGGAGTGGTATGAACTGCTGCAGCAGGCAAAAAATGATTGGCCGGTGGAGTCTTGGCAGGAGGCTGTCAGTCACTATTGCCAGAATGGTGAGCGTTTGCTGTCACGGGCTATTGCCGAGGGGATAGATACTGCAGCACCGCTCTGGCAGCATTATCAGCAAACGCTGCTGCAGATCTTATGATGAAGGGAAGCTAATATGGTTAACATATCTGTAATTGTGCCGATTTATAACAAGGTCCAATATTTGCAGCGGGCTATTGACAGTATACTGGCACAGACTATGCAGAATTTTGAAATATTGCTCATCGACGATTGCTCTACCGATGGCAGCTATGAATTATGCCAGTCCTTGTACGGAAAGCAAGAGCGGGTGCATTTATGGCAAAATGTGGAAAACATGGGCGCTAGTGCTACGCGCAATGCTGGTATTGAAGCAGCGTGTGGCCGGTTTATCGCTTTTGTTGATGCCGATGATGTACTTCACCCCGATTATTTGAAGCGGATGTATCAAATGGCATTGCGGGAAAATGCCGATATCGTAGCGGAGGGCAGCGGAGAAACTACGGGGCCTTTAGGACTGGAGATCCCATTGGCCCAGCGTGCCGAATATGTCTGGCAAGGCAAGTATAGGACAGCCTGTTATCAGAAGTTGTTTTCACGTGAGTTGATTTTACGTAGCAATATCCGGTTTCATCCCATCGTATTCCTTGAGGATGTTTTGTTTTCTATCGAAGCGCTATTGGCAGCGAAACGGTTTGCTTTACTGCCGGATACGCTGTATGAAATCATTGAGACCCCGGAATCCATCACGCGTGGGGATTTGCTGGCGAAAGCTCCACAATATGTGGATTCCGTGGTAAAAGCTATCCGTTTTCTGTCTGACTATATGGAGTCCATTCCTGATTTAGCGGCAGATAAGGGAAGTAAACAGATATTATTCGTATTTATCATGCAGTTATCGTTATTGTCGCATTTTTATGATTTGACCAAACAGCATTCCCTGGAGGCAATCAATGAGCAGATACGGCCGGTTATGGAAAAAGAATTTGGTGAGAACTATCAATATGTGACGTTGCTGCTGGACTGGTGTATGAATAAAAACAGGAAGGAGCAAGAATAATGGAGATGTTTCCGTATCCCATCCAGTATTTCCCTTGCCGCAAATATTCGGAAAAGCAGCAGGAATTGATGGAAGAAAACAATCGTATATTTTTTAATGAAATGCATGTTCATATGGGAGCTGTAGCTGGCGATACGGGCATTGACGGGTTGAAGCTGGATTTCCGCAATGGGCTTCGCTTGCAGGTCCCCGCAGGGGATTATCATGTGCGGATAGCAGATGCCGAAACTGGCACGGTGTATTTTGATGAAGATGCAGCCGAAGTCATCCTGGTATCGGAGGAAAAATATTATATCCCGTGGTTTATCGAGGTCTTTAACGCGGGGCAGAAGGTGTTTGAGCATTGCTTTGATCCGACAGGGCAGCGTATCCATATTGGCGTTGTCAGTACGGCTATGGGCGACACGATTGCCTTCTTGCCTGCGGCTGTTATGTTTGCCAAGCAGTATCAAGCGAAAATCTCGATTGATGTCCGTGAAAAGTGGCGGGAGTTTATCCAGTGTGCCTATCCGGAGATTGAGCAATGCGAGAAAATTCCCGAGGATACTTATGCGGTTTTCTGGCTCGTAATCGGTTTTGATGATCCGCATTTTATCCCGACGGATGGACGGCGGATTCCGATGCGGGCATCGGCGCAGTATATTCTCGGACAGGATTGTATCGCACCGCGTATTCCCTGGAAACCGCGTAAACTGCGGACAATCGCAGAACCTTATGTGTGCATTGGCGTGCAGGCTTCGGGCGTAGCTAAGACCTGGCAGTGGCCAAATGGCTGGGACGAAATCGTGGCGTATCTGAAACAACTCGGCTATCGGGTGCTGTGCATTGATCGCGACAGGGTTGTAAGTGACCAAGGCATCACTGTAAAGATGCCAGCGGGCGCCGAGGACTTTACGGGCAATATTCCACTGGCTGAGCGGGCTGATATGCTGGCGTATGCCGATTTTTTCATCGGCCTTGGCAGTGGCCTTTCGTGGTTGGCCTGGATGGCGGGGTGTCCTGTTATCATGATTGCTGGCTTTTCGGCAGTTTGGTATGAATTCCCGGAGGTTTATCGGGTCATGAATCCCCGCGTATGCAATGGCTGTTTCAATGATGTCCGTGTTCATTTCTTGCGGAAAATTTGCCCGTATCATGAGCAGAAGAGTCCGCATTATCTGGAGTGCCAGCGTCAGATTGCTCCGGTAATGGTGAAAAAAGCTATCGATCGTTGCCGGCAGGAGCATAAGAAGGAGTTGCTGCAATGAGAGAACATGCTTTGTCTTTAGCTGGGGAACAGCTAGTGCAACTGGCCATGGATGTGCATCAGCTTTCCGTCGCGAAGCTCAAAGCGCTGATGGAGCCGGCTTTTGAGCAGGCAGGTCTGCGCAAACAGCAGGCTGGGGCAGTGAAGTCAATATTGGTGTTGTTATTCGATGCGGTAGGCGATACGGTGCTAACGACAGGCTTTATGCGGGAGCTGCGACGCGCTTATCCCCAGGCGTATATTGCTGTGCTGGTGCGGTCTGGTGTGGCGGAGCTTTGGGAATTCTGTCCGTATATCAATGAACGTATTTTGTATGATGAGCGCCGCTTTCAAGAGAATCAGCGGAAAGCTTGGCAGGAGCTAGTGGCACTTGCAGAGGAGCATCTTTGGCCAAAGCAGTTCGATGTATGTATCTCAAAGCTTTGGGGCTGGGCGCAGCTGCGCAATGAAATCCGTCTGGTGGAATACTTAAGTGGCGCCAAAGAACGCGTGGATTTCAGCAATACAGTGTTCAATGTCTATGGTAATTTCGAGGCAAAGCCTGATTTTGCAGAGGAACTGCTTACTAAGCCGTTGGTAAGTCCGCCAGAATGTATGCATGAGGCCGAGCGCATTTTTTATGTGCTGGAGGCGCTTGGGCATAAGCCAGCCGATACCAGCATGGAGTTTTGGTATAGTGCGGCAGATTGTCAGCGGGTTAAAGATTTGCTGGCTGGGCAGCAGAAAGCAGAAGTAATTTATGTTGCGCTAGGTCTTGGCGCGGGAACGCTAAATCGCAAATATCCGCCGACTTTGTTGGCTAAAGCGCTGAATACACTCAAAGCGCGTTATCCGGAATTGTGCTTCGTATTGCTGGGGGGCCCGTCGGAACAGCAGGCAGCGGAGCAGCTTCAAGAGGCTTTGCCAAAAGGCGCAGCTGTGAATCTGGCGGGCAAGACAAGGTTGCGGGAGACTGGTGCGGCAATAGACCTATGTGCTATGTATATCGGCAACGATACAGGCACATTGCATATTGCGGCGGCTCTGCAGAAGCCAGTGCTGGCTTTTTTCCGCGATCCGTTGGACAAGGATGATTTCCTGCCGGGGGTATTCAGTGGTTTTCATCGTTTTGCCCCGTGGCAGGTGCCCTATATTGCCCTGCGACCGGATAAGGCGATCGGTGCGTGCAAGGATGAAATCATCTATGGTGGCTGCTGCGGCAAAGAGGCGCATTGCATTACGACGATTTCACCCGATGAGGTCGTGGCGGCTTTTGAATTGCTGGTAAAGAATACGTGAGGAATAGTATGAGAGCTCCAATGGTATCGGTTATAGTTCCTGTTTACAATGGCGAAAAATATATCCGGGATTGCCTGCAAAGCCTGCTGACCCAGACGCTGCAGAATTTTGAACTTATCGTTGTCGATGATGCGTCGACAGACCGCAGCGGGGAAATCTGCGCGGCTATGGCGACGACTGACAGCCGTATAAGGCTTGTGCAGCTGCAAGAGAATTCCGGGGCCGGTATGGCACGCAATCGGGGAATGGAGACCGCCATAGGACGCTTCTTGACGTTTGTGGATGGCGATGACGTCGTTGAGCCAGAATATCTGAAGACACTATACGCGCAAGCAATACTGCATAATGCAGATGTGGTTTCAGGTGGTAGTCAGGAGTATCGCTTGCAGAAGGATGGTTCATACCTCTTGTATGATTTAGTACGGTTGACAGATTCGGTATGGATTATGCCAGAAAATGTTTTATTGCGTATTGAGGCAATGCTGGAAAATCGAACCAATGTTGCGTCATGGGGCAAGCTTTATCGGCGGGAGCTTATCGAAAAATATCAACTGCACTTTGATGATATGCCAAACTTTGAAGACTGTCTGTTTAATTTTCTATGCCTTTATTATGCCAAACGCTATGTGTTTATTTCCGCCACGGACTATCACTATCATGTGCGGGAGCAGTCGTTGTCACGCGGACAGGATTTGTCTAAGATAAAGCAGTACTGGCTGTCGGGGATAAAGACATTATTGGCCTGCGAGCAATGGATGGCAGGGATGGAGCTTTTCCAGCAGAATCCGGAGCTCAAGCAGCGGATAAAAGCTTATTTTTTCGGCATCTTCCTAAAGCGGCATATGCTGCCTGTCTCTAAGTGCTATTCCTTGGAACAAATCAATCAGGAAATCGGTCCATACTGTCAGGAATACTTTAAGGAACAGCAGGACTTTGTGATGTTGTTGCTGGATTATTGTGTGATGCAACAATATCAGCTTAAGGATGAAGAAGAATGAAACCAATCGTGTTTTTTAGTGCTGCGCAAAATGAAATGAATGAATACCATCAGGCGCTGTTAGTCCGGCTGATGGAAAAGGCTGGCGAAGTCAAGGGGGAGACTGGCATCTCAGGCCTTAGGATTGATTTTAATTTTGGGCTGCGTCTTGAGGTGCCAGCGGGGGATTTTGCCGTCCGCGTGAGCGACAGTGAAAGCGGCCAGGTGTATTTTGAGGGAGCGGTCAGCAATCAGCTACTGGCTTCCATGGAAAAATATTATATTCCCTGGCAGGTAGAAGTCTATCAAAGTGGCAGCATGGTGTTTGCGCATCGCCTGGATGTCACGGAGCAAACCGTATACTTCTATCTCGGCAATGCTTTGGGCGATATGCTGGCGGTTATGCCTTACGTTTTGGCCTTTCAAGAAAAATATCATTGCCGGGTTGTCTGCGAGCGGCAGGAAAATTTCGCGCCGCTGTTTGACGTCTGTTGGCCGCAATTTCCCATGGTGGAGAAACTGCCAGAAGATGCCTATGCGGCCTTTGTGCTGGGAATCTTTCAGAATGCCCCCATTTTATCGCCAACGGATGCGCGTTCGGTGCCGCTCACGCAGCTTGGCGGTGTTCTGTTGCATCTGCCGGTTGTGCCAAGGAAGTTGCAGCTTACGGCTGCGGGGCGGAATCCCTTAATAGAAGAGCCTTATGTATGTATTGCTACCCAGGCTTCGGGGGTCAATAAGTGCTGGCATTATCCGCAGGGCTGGAAAATCATCATCAAGCGGCTGAAACAGGCAGGCTATCGCGTGCTTTGCATCGATGGCGATCGGGAACTGCGACAGGGGAGTTATCATGTGGGGATTCCTAAAGGGGCCGAAGATTATACGGGACGGCGGCCGCTGGATGAACGCCTGGCACTGCTCAATGGGGCGGCCTGCTTCATTGGCGTGTCGAGCGGGCTTTCCTGGCTGGCCTATGCGGCAGGGACGCCGGTGGTGATGATCAGCGGCTTTACCCTGCCGTCAAATGAATTCTTTACGCCGTATCGGGTCATCAACTATCAGGTCTGTCATGGCTGCCATAATGACTTGCGCGTTGACGATAAGAATTATTTTTGCCCGTATCATCAAGGGACGGAGCGAGAAATGGAATGCTCAAAGGGAATTACGGTTGAATATGTATGGCAGAAGATAAAGTATTGCCTGGAAAATGGTAGGGAGGATTGGGATGAAAAGTGTGAATAAATGCATTGATTTTCGTTATGGGAAAATAATGTATAATGCTTTGGATCAGTATGTTGGTAAATCGTTGGAATTGTATGGTGAGTATTCGGAATCAGAAGCACGTATTTTTGAGTTTTTTATTCAGCCAGGAGATACAGTGGTTGAAGTGGGCGCTAATATCGGTTCCCATACGGTACATTTAGCGCAGTTGGCTGGCGATAATGGCACTGTATGGGCATTTGAACCGCAACGCTTGGTTTTTCAGTTGCTGGCAGGAAACATCGCTATAAATGGTCTTACCAATGTATATTGTGAGCAGAAATGTGTTAGCGATCGGCCAGAGACGGTGTTGGTTCCTGTGCAGGATGTTGGCACAGAAGTGAATTGGGGCGGCTTGTCGTTGGAGCATACGCAGACGGGAGAGCCGGTACCAGCTATAACATTGGATTCTCTTTCCCTATCACGGTGTGATTTCTTGAAAATAGATGTGGAAGGGATGGAGTTGAATGTATTAAAAGGAGCTGCACAGACGATAAAAAAATGCAGGCCAATCATCTATATGGAGGCAGATCGTCCGGAGAAGAAAGATGCCTTGCTAGCCTATACAAAAACATTGGGATATCGGATTTATGCGCATAATGCGCCTTTGTATAATGAGGATAATTATTTCCATAATCCGAATAATGTTTTTGTAGCTTCGATACCAGTGGCAGAAGATACGATTGCCAAGGTACCGATGGTATCGGTGAATGTAATTTGTGTGCCGTTGGAGTCTCCGATTCAAATCAATGGAGCAATTGAGCTATGAGAAAAACAAGTATTGTAATACTTAGCTATAATACGCTTTCGTATACGCAGTTTTGTATCGAAAGTATTCGCGCTTATACGAGAAAAAATAGCTATGAGATTATCGTGGTAGATAATGCTTCTACGGATGGTTCGTTGGAATGGCTCAAGGAGCAGCTCGATATAAAACTCATCGCCAATACGGAAAATGTTGGTTTTCCAGCCGGCTGCAATCAAGGCATGAAGGCCGCCGCGCCAGGAAATGATTTATTGCTGCTCAACAGCGATACGATTGTGACGCCACACTGGCTGGATAATCTGCAGCAGGCACTTTACAGCGGGAAAGATATCGGCGCGGTCAGCTGCGTGACCAATAACTGCAGCAATGGCCAGTCGATTGCGGTGGATTACCAGACCGTAGAGGAACTGCAGCAGTTTGCAACAGGATACAACCACAGCGATGCGCAGAAGTGGTACAGCTGGCCAACATTGGTTGGTTTTTGCTTCCTGTTGAAACGTGTGGTATACGATAAGATTGGCGGTATGGACGAGCGTTACTCGCCGGGAAATTACGAGGATGATGACTATTCGTATACAATCCGTCAGGCAGGTTACCGGCTGCTTTTGTGCGCCGATACGTTTATCCATCATTTCGGCAGTGCCTCATTCAAGCAGGCACTTGATCCTGAGCAAGCCAAGGCCAGACAGGAACGCTTTGCCAAAATTTTACAGGCGAACGAAGCAAAATTCATGCAGAAATGGCAGGTATCGCCAGACCATAAAGTATTCCATGGGATTACGGATGTGCTGCAGCCAGAGGATGCAGGCAAGCATGTTCTGCTGGTACGCTGCAGTGTGGGACTCGATTTGTGCAATTTGAAGCGCAAATATTCGCAGCTGCACCTTTCTGGAGTGGTACTAAATGTTGCGGATAAGGCGAACGCCGTGCAGGATTTTCCTATTCGCTATGTGCCCCAATGGGAAAATATCAGTGCTGCGATTCCCGCAAGGCAGGATATTATCCTGGTACTGGGCAATGTGCGGACGATTCCGGACAGCAAGCAGGTGCTGGAAAAACTTGCCCGGCGCTTAAAACCGCTGGGGAAACTCTATTATTATGATGAGCAGCATTCGTATTGTGAGCAGCGCAATGTAGAGGATGCTTGAATACAGGGATGGTGATAGATATGCGGGCGATTGAGGATATACAGCAGGGCATCGCGATTTATGAAGAACAGATAAAGCAAACGAAGGAATTTAATACGCATGATTTTATCCAATATATGGAACCGTATTTTGTGCGGTATGGGGATCGTACGGCAATGCCAGAATCGCCGCGGAATATCCTGATCATTCATGATGCGGGCGTGGGGGACTTCATCAATCTGTCGCCATGCTTGCGGGCCATCCGCGAGCATTATCCGATGGCGCATATCGTGCTGGTACTTTTCCCGCGTGCGTTGGCCTTGGCTGAGGCCTGCCCCTATGTGGATGAGGTAATACCAAATCTGCGCCAATGCTGGTGGGATGATTTTCTATCGCTTTACGAATGGAATCAGGACTTTTGTGCAAAGCTCCTGCCCTATCATTTTGATTTGGCGTTTGTGTTTCCGCATTATGGCAGTGCGGTGCAACTGGCGTATCTGAGCGGCGCAAAGGAGCGGGTGGCTTATGACATCAGTCGTGTGCAGAAGTCATCCTTTTGGCATGGTGACATACCCTATGATGTGGTGGAGCCATTTATTAATCGGTCTGTTCCTTATCGCAGTGAAAACACTCATGCGACAGACCGTTATCTCGGGGTACTGGATGCATTCTGGGGGCAAAAGGTAAAGGCGCGCGAGACAGAAGTCTGGTGCTGTCCTGAAGATATAAACTGTGCAGAGGAAATCCTTTCTGATTGGCTGGTGGAGCAGTATCCGCTTTATGCCATCGTCATGGGTGGTGAGGGAGCGTACAAACGCTGGCCGCCAGAAAAATATGCGCAGCTTATACGGCTTTTGCAGGAAGATTATCCTGTTTTGCGTTTTGTGCTGCTTGGTGGCGGTGCAATTGATGAGCGGGAGGTACAGCGCTTCTTGCAGGTATATGGTGAGCTGCAGGGCCGGACAGACGCTATCCGGAATCTTGTCGGCAAACTAACCTATTGCGAGACCGTTGCGGTTATCGATAAGTGTGAGGCCTATATCGGCAATGATACGGGCAATATGCATTTGGCAGCAGCCTTGGATAAACCAATCTTGGCTCCTAATTGTTTCCCCGCAGAGTTTCCGTTGGGGCCTGATGATATACCGACGATTTTTGCTCCCCGTCAGACGCCAGCTGTATTCATTCAGCCAGAAAAGGCTTTGGAGGATTGTAAAACGAAGCGCTCCGAATATGGGTGTTCTAATGCTAAGGAGGCGCATTGCATTGTTCAGATCAAGGTACAGGCAATGCGGAAGGGGTTTGACCTTTTGCGGGCGCGCTGCAATAGCGGTCAAAATGGAACAATATGTGTGAATCAGGAGACGCTTTTATGATGCAGAAACAATTGGCGGCTGTTGTAGTACCAGTTTATAAGCAGGCTTTAACACCTGTTGAAATCGTAGCCTTGCGGCAGCTGCGCAAGGTGCTGGGCCATTATCCGCTGTGCTTTATCCACCCGGAATCCATGGAGCCGGATTATGGGGAACTGGGGGCAGGTATCGCTGCCGAAGCCTTTGATGATGTTTATTTCCAGAGCACTACCGGTTATAGCGCCTTACTGCTGTCGGCGGAATTTTATGACCGCTTTGCCGCTTATGAATACGTGCTGATTTATCAGCTTGATGCCTTTGTGTTTGCTGACCGCCTGGCGGAGTTCTGTCAAATGGGCTATGACTATATCGGTGCTCCTGTACGGCGGCTGATACCGCTGTGGCATGCAATCGGCGCGCGGGTAGGCAATGGCGGCTTTTCCCTGCGGCGCGTAGCGGCTTGCCGGGCGATGATTCCTATCTGGCAAAAGATGTGGGCTGACGACCATCCTTGGAGTGGGGAACTGCTGGACTGTGAAGACGCGTTCTGGGGGTATTGCGGGAAAAATCCTCAAGTGGATTTCAAGGTGCCAGATGTGAAAACAGCCCTGGAGTTTGCCGTGCAGGAAAACATCCAGCATGCCTATCCGCGCATGCTGGCTGGTTGGCGGCCATTCGGCGCGCATGGCTGGAATAAGATGGATGCAGCCTTTTGGGAGCGTATCCTTGCGCGTGAGGGCTATCCTTTGAAGGGGCTTATCAGTAATGATTTTGGCCGCAGGGATATCGTGCGGAAATGGCAGGTGCACCAGCAGGCGAATCTGCCGCGTGTCTATGGCTGCTGGCAGCGGAAGGACTTCCGTGGAGCACTTGATTTGATGCTTGACTATTTGCAGCAGTATGATGAAGGGCATAAAACCTGGCAGCAACAGACGTATGATTTATTCCAGCTGTGGCATATGGCAGAAGGAAGCCGCGGTCGGGCGGGTATTATCAGTGACTTATTCCAGCAGACTATTGAGGAGGCCATAAGGCGCACCATTGCGGCCGGGAACTTTACGTCACTTCAGCTCTGGTGGGGCGACCGGCTGGTAAAGCGGTTGGCTGCACAGCAAAAGCATCGCGACGGTACCGCCTTGCGGGAAATGCTGTTGTTAGGCCATGAGGCCGAGCGCCGGGCAGGATTGTAATTAAGGAGTTGATGACAGTGAAGGCACGCATAATCTTATGGGATATGGACGGCAACGGGGAAAAGTGGTTTGAAGAAAATATTCAGGCAGAACGCGTAGAACTGGTGCAACGAATACCTTCTGGTGAGAATAATATTCAACTGAGTGATGATATCGATTTGTTGTTGATTGCTAGCAGAGTCATAGACAGCAATATCGTAAAGCTGTTGGATAATGTTGGTTTCCACAGTGATAGAGTGGTATTCATTTATGAGATGATTAGTTGGTATGAGAAGTTTGATTTAGCGGTATTCTTGCTCAAGGATAATCCTGGTGGCATGAGGCGATTGCTTTTTTGGTATCATGAATGCAGTGCTAAGGATTATTGCAGTTGTAAGGCCGAAGAGCTTACTTTTATAGCTTCGGTGGATGATAAGGTAATCATGCCGACAATGATGCGTGATGGGCAGGTTTGGTCGGCGGATGAAATGCATTTGTTTTATAAACTGGCCCATGAATATTATGCACTTCGCGATGATACGCCAGGCTATTTCCTCGATTTAGGAGCCAATATTGGCACGACGAGTATATATTTCCGCAAAAAGATTGATACGAACGTTGAGATAATCGCATTTGAGCCGGACGAGCGCAACAATAAGCTGCTGCAGATTAATATGCTGCTGAATGGTTTGGTAGGTGAGGCCTATGTTGAGGCCTATGGTTTATCCGATCGACGGGAAAACAAGGAACTCTACTATGATGAAAACAACCCAGGTGGAACGAGCTTGGTTCGAAATAGCGGTGGCACGGCCACAGAGGTGCCGTTGATTTCGTTGGATGAATACTTTGAGGAAAGCGGCCTCGATGATGCTAAAATCAAGTATATATGGATTGATACGGAAGGTTTTGAGCCCTTTGTCGTGGGCGGTGCAATGAACATCCTGAAGAAGCGGGCTATTCCGTTGTACATGGAATTCAATCCCTATTGGTGGAATAAACAGGGGCTTTTGCAGACTATGGTGGACTATCTGCGTGAGGCAGGATATACAAAGTACATCCTGATTCAAGAGTATATGGAGGGAAGAGAGGCGATTTGGCCTGTTGATTCACTCGTAGCTTTTAAGGATGTTGGCCCCAATCGCCTGTGGGATATTTTCTTGATAAAGGGCGAGATATAAGGAGTATAGGAACAATGATTGATGTTTGCTATGCGATAGCGGATGAAAAGGGGACCTACAGCAAGTTCCTGGGAACGTCGCTATGGTCGCTTTGCCAGCAGCATGCGGCGAAGGATTTGCATATCCATATATTGCACGATGGGACGCTGCGGGAAAAAGAAAAGCAGAGGTTTCGCCAGGCGGCCATGCATTTTGGCCAGCAGCTTTCGTTTTACAATGTGGAAGTGCTGGCAGCGGCGGAGCTTGACTATTTGCGGCAGGAATTACCTCAGGCTGGGGTATCGCGTTATACTTATGCGGCCTTTTACCGCTTGTTGGCGGCACGGTTATTGCCGCCAGCAGTGTCGCGGTTTATTTATTTTGATGCCGATACCGTAATTCATATGGATATCGCTGGTTTGTGGCAGGAGAGCCTGGAGGATTATCCGCTGGCTGCGGTAGCAGAGTATGATGAGGCAGGAGATCCGGCGGATAATCCGATGGTGGCAGCAGGCTGGCTGGATGGCCGTGATTATTTTAACTCCGGGGTATTGCTTGTAGACCGTGAGAAGTTTTTGGCGCAGGGCGATATCCTGCGGGCAGGCATCAAGCGGTTAAAACAGCTCGAAGGATTTGTGTTTTACGATCAGGATATCCTCAATGCATATTTTGCTAACGGCTATAAACATTTGAATATTGCCTATAATGCGTTTGTGCCAGCTTTGCAGTTTCGTAAAATCCAGCAGTTGGTACCCGCAGTTTATCATTATGATGCGGGAAGTCTCGGTTTGCGGGAAGACGACGTCTATGATCGGCTATTCTATACGGTGTTTTCCCAGACGCCATGGTGCGACGAAGACTTCCTCTATCGCTGTTTTGCGCAGATGGAGCGGCAACATGATATCGATCTGGAGCTGGCGCGGCAGGTATTCAGCGTTGCCAGTCAAAGGCAGCGGATATTTTGCGCCAATGAAGCCTCACAGAAAGCGATTCAGGAACTTTTCAATTTGGGAGGGAAGGATCGTTACCTTACGATGCGCAGTGATATGGATTGGGCGGGACGCCTGTGCCAATATGAGCGCGTAAGTCCTGCGGGACGCAGGCTCTACATCTTGTTTTCGGGACAGTATGAGAAAATAAAGCAGGAACTTTTAGCGGCAGGTTGGCAGGAGGGGCAGGATTTTATGGATGGTTGGCTGCTTCTGCCGGAGAAATACAGCGGTCATCTTTTCCGTTCACCAGCACTGATCCGTAATCTATAAACTGAGGGAAGGAAGATCATGATGCAGATAGCGGTAATCTCGATGGTACGCAACGAAGCGGATATCATCGAAAGCTTTGTGCGCCATGCCGCAAGCTTTGCGGATAAACTTTATATAGTAGAGCATGCCAGTACGGATGGTACCTATGAGATCCTGCAGCAACTAGCAACAGAGGGCTTGCCGCTCAGTGTGCAGCAGTTTTCCGAATCGGAGCAGGCACAGGCTGAGATCATGACAGACCTGATGGAGCAGGCTTTTGCGGCGGGGGGAGACTTTGTTCTGCCGCTTGATGCCGACGAATTCCTGCTGCCCGATGGAGAACAGGATATGGCCTGGTGCCGCGAGGCGCTGCTTTCGGTCTGCAAGCCAACGGATATTTATCAGCTGCCATGGGTTACTTACCAGACGGCAGAAGAATATCATGGCCAGCAGTTTATCCTGGCAATGGAAAGCCAGCGAGAAAGCCAGTCCGAAGAACTCGGGAAACTTCTCTTGGGGCGTGAGGCTTGGGAAAAGACAAGTTTCCGGCTGAGCCAGGGGAACCATCATGCCTTGCTTCCTGGGGCAGATGGCTGGCAGCGGCTGAAACCTTTGCCGCTAAATGGCGTCCATCTGGCACATTACTCCTGGCGCAGCAGCGAACAGGCGGCGTCGAAAGTCGCTGTGGGGTGGCTGGCCAATGTGGCTAAATACTCGCGGCAGACGAATCTGGCCAATCATTGGCGGCAGGGATTCTATCGGCTGCTGGCAGGCGAAAAAATGATTCGCCCGCTGTTAAAACATGGTCAGCCGGCGCGGATTGCCCCCTCTTGCAAGGCACGGCAGCTCGTGTATACGAAAGCACAGCGCGGTGAAGTGGTATTACTGCGCAATGTCTTGCTGGCGGCTGAACAGCTGGCCAATGCATATAGTGAGCAGCAGGCTGCCAGTGAACAGCATAAGGTATCGCTCCTGCTGCCCTATCTTGGAGAGCAGGAGCCCTTTCAGCAGTCCTTTGCCAGCGTGGTGGCGGAGGATTATCCGCAGGTGAACCTTATCGTATTCCCGTTGGGAGAAACAGCAAGTCGTGACGATTGGCTGCTCGGATTCTTGGAAGAGCAGTCGGAAAAGACCACGAAGGATATTATCTATCTGCAGGAGCAGGGAGATATTCTCTGGAAGGATTTATGGGAGTCCGCAGATGGTGAATTCATCCAATGGGTATTTCCTGGCGATATTTTAGCGAAGCATAAAATACAGCCGATGGTTACGACGCTGGCGCGTCATGGCAATATCAATTTCGTGCTGACGAATAGTCTGGATCATCCTGCTTTGCAACCGGCAAAAGCGCAGGGCACTTTGGTGGATTTGCAGCTGCCAGATGGTTTTGCCATCGGTGATGGCAATGTCTACCGGCAATATCTGCAAGAGCACCAGGCACTGTTGACGGGCGGTTTGTCCGCGCCTTTGTTCCGGCGGCAGACGATGCAGCGGTGCGGGTTTTGCCGGGATTTCCTGCAGGGCGGTGTGCCGCAATGGCAGGAGCTTTGGCAGGCCGTGCTGCAGGATGCCATCATTGGCGCGATGGATACTCCGTTGGTGGAAATGCATAGTCAGCTGTAGAAGGGGGTTGCAGGATGCACTTATGGCCGGTATTGTATTTTTATTCGGGCGTGAAGGATTTTACCGCCGAAGACAGCGGGATCTTTGTACGTTATGATGAATTGGCAGGGACGGTCAAGGGGGATACGGGCATTGAGGGATTAAAAATCGATTTCAATGCCGGTGTGAGGGTGGCAGTTCCTGCTGGCGATTGGCAGGTCAGGATTACCGATGCGGACAGCGGACAGGTGTTTTTCGCGGATCAGGTGTCAGAAACGGTGCTTATCTCCATGGAGCAGTATTTCATCCGCTGGCAGATTGAGATTGCCAAAGATGGTGAGCTCGTTTTTTCGCATACGTATGATGCGGAGGGGCAGGTGGTCTGCTTTGACCTGGCAGATGATGTGCTCGGCGATATCATCATGCTGCTGCCCTACCTCCGGGCCTTTGTGCAGCAATGGAAATGCCGTGGCGTGATTCTCGATAAACCGGCATTCCGCGAGATCCTGGCAAACTACTATCCAGAATTTACCGTGGTGGAGGAATTTCCTGAGGATGCCTACGCGACCTACCATATCGGTGCCTTTCAGACGCCACCCTTTCTGATGCCGGACGACAGCCGGTCTTTGCCTGTTTCGTATATCGGCCGGGAATTGTTGGGGCTGTATCGGGCGGTAGAGAATGTTATCTATGAGCCAACCCAGCCGCGGGCGATAGGGGAGCCCTATGTCTGTATCGCGGTGCAGGCCTCGGGGGCACGCAAATGCTGGCTGTATCCGCAGGGATGGGACGAGGTCGTTGCCTATCTGAAACAGCTGGGGTATCGTGTACTCTGCATCGATCGTGAACGGGTGACCCATACGGATGGCATGACCATCGAGATGCCAGCTGGTGCCGAGGATATGTCGGGCTCTTACACGTTGATGGATCGCGTCAATATGTTGGCCTATGCAGACTTTTTTATTGGCCTATCAAGTGGCTTGTCGTGGCTGGCCCATGCAGCTGGGTGCCCAGTGGTGTTGATTAGCGGCATATCGCTGCCCTATTCGGAATTCGATACGCCCTGCCGCGTGCAGAATCGGCAGGTCTGCCATGGCTGCTATAACGATTTGCGCGTGGACTGGCGGGAGGATAAATGTCCCTACCATAAGGGAACCGCGCGGGAATACGAATGCTCGAAGAAAATCACGCCCCAGATGGTTATCGGGACAATCGAGCGATTCTGTAAGGATATGCGGGGAAAGCAGGAGTGAGTTATGGCTGGGAAAAGACGAGGGATTTACAGTATTGCCCCCAATAATGGCTGGAACGATCAGCAGCTGACGAAGAACTGCGGGATTGTGCCATATCTATTTCACAAGAGATATGGCTATCGGGCGGTGATGGTTGGTACACGTATGCAGGCGGAGTATCCGTCTTTGGAACGCTATATACAGGGGGTGGAGATGGATCTTCTGCCAGATGCAGAATGGGAGACGGAATGCCGGTATCTCCTTGAAAATTATCAAGATATGGATGTACTGGTCCTGCATGGCTTGTTTCCCTTTTATTTTCCCATCCTGCACCGTTATCGTGAGCTACGTCCTGATGGCAAGGTTTATTTGGAGCTCGATCCCAATTCCTATTATGAAGACACACTGGAATGGACACATCCCGCCTTTTTGCGGTTCCTGCAGGAATGTGATGTGATAGGGGCCAGCTGCCATCGCATGCAGAAATGCCTGGGACAAAAATGGCCCTGCGTGGTGGAATACCTGCCCAATGGCTTTTACAACTTTGACCAGCTGGATATGGCGGTAGACTTTGAGCAAAAAGAAAAGGTTATTCTGACCGTGGGCCGGATCGGCTCTGCCCAGAAGCGTAACGAAGAACTGCTGGAAGCTTTTGCCAAGGTTTATGATAAGCTGCCGGATTGGACGGTGCGCTTGGTAGGCAATGTGGAACCGAATTTTATCCAGTGGTTTGAGGATTTTTGTCAGCGCTATCCGCAAATCGGCCGGCAAGTGGTGATGACGGGGCCAATCTTTGAGAAAAAACAGTTGCTGGCGGAATATAAACGGGCGAAAATCTTTGCACTGACCTCGGTCTTTGAAGGTGGTACGCCCAATGTGGTGGCGGAAGCTCTATACAGTGGCTGCTATATGGTTACCTCGGACATCGATGCAGCCGATGATGTCATCGACGAAGGCCGCTGCGGGAAAAAGTACGAGCGGGAAAACATTGCTGCGCTGGCAGATATCTTATATCAGGTATGCCGGGATGAAAATCTTATGAGGCAGGGAGGCGAGCGGGCTTTGGCCTATGCCAAAGAAGAATATGATTTCGAGAAAATCATTCAGCACCTATATTGGCTGCTTTTCAAAGAGGTGGGATAATGGCTGATCAGGCACGGGAATATTTCCGTTATTATGGGGAAGCAATAGAGGGCGGCAAAAAGCTATTGCTCGATACCTTTGACCTATATAGCAATCATAGCGCTCTGCCCATGCATACCGTGGGGGAGGATGGCGCTGCGGTTGACTTCGTACTGGACCGGGAAATAAAAAAACTGCTGCATTCACTGGAAACAGCTGTCAGCGACAGCTCCCTGCGCCAAGGGTACCAAATGATAAATTTGATGCTGGCAGCTTTTTGCTTGCGGAAATACAAGCCGCTGAAACTATTGCATCTAGGCGGCAGGACTAGCGCAGGATTCCTGGGCTTTTGCCAGCTGCTGCCAAAATTCCACCCGGATAACCGTATGTATTGGCTGACGCCAACATGCAGGGAAGAGCGGGCAGATTGCATCTGCATGACGATGCCCTTTGAAGAACTGCTTCTGCCACAGAAAACTTTTGACCTTATCGTACTCGATGATACCGATGAATACCTATTGCCCTCTCTGAAGGAGCATCTATGGCTGTCCCTGCGGCCTGAGGGGCAGCTAATCCTCCTGTCCCGGCGCAGGGAAATGCAGCAGGCATTTAACGGTAAAGGAGCAGAAACGTATTTAGCAGGTGATGGCTGGACGGTAAGTCAAAGCACCATAAGTGCAGCCGAACATGAGGCTATGGCGGCTGATACCTGGGATAGTGCTGTGAAGACTATCCAGCAGGAAGCCATAGAGCGCATACAGCTTGTGCAAAGGGAAGTGACCGTAGAAGGAGCAGATATCGATGCCCTCTTGCAGCTGGCAGATGAGGCAGAGCAGTTTGTCCTGCTGATTTATGCCTCCTTGCCGAGTCTGGAGGTCAAATACCTGGCCAATGAATGGAAACGGGCTTTGCTCGACTATCGGTTAGGCTGGGGGCAGGTGGATAAAATCCAGCAAAGCGGCAATGCGTTGCTGCTAGAATTGAAAATCGCATAAGGTTGATATGGATTGAAGGGGGATAACGATGAAGGATTTTCTAACAATGGTCAAGAAGTTGTATTATCGCAACTATGAGGATTCGATGGAGGCAATCAAGGAACAGCAGATTCCCTGTGCCTATTTTTATCCTATGGAACCATTCGAAGCTGGAAACATCGACGCAGTGCGGGAATGGGGCATGAACGTAACGACAATCTGCACTTGGGATAAACACCTCGCACAAATCGATTATCCTGCCTGCCGTGTCGTTGGACTGAAAGAATTCCTGGCAGATCCGCAGGGCGTGAAAGTCATGCTGCTGCATACCCAGATGTGGCTGCCCGTGCTGGATAAGGTCTTAGCTCCTATCGGTGTAGATTCTATCAATTTGGGCCATCTACAGGACGCCATCAACATAAGGGATTTTATGTTTGACAATTTGCCAAAGCTTTATGAAACCTATGCCTGCCTTGGTCAGGAAGAATCGAAAAAAGCCTATCTGGCCGCTGTGGCCGGTAATGTATCCTGGCAGGTACGGGACTATCACTTCGCACCGGAACCACAGTACATGCTCGAAGGCTTCATCCCCCAGGAAAATGACATAGCGATTGACGGCGGTGCCTATGATGGCGGCACGGCTAGACTATTTGCCTCCCTGGGGGCGAAAGTCTATGCCTTTGAGATGGACAGGGAAAACTATCAGGTATGCCAGGAAAAAGCCGAGAAATACGGTTTCGTTGTCGAAAACATGGGCCTGTCCAATGCAGAATCCGACGCGCATTATCATCGAGGCGGCACGGCCAGCTGCAAATTGGACCACGGCGCGGAAGTGGCGCACTTCATTTCCATCGACGCCTATGTCGAGCGGGCTGATTTGCCAAGGGTGGACTATATCAAACTCGACGTCGAAGGAGCCGAGCAGGAAGTGTTAGAAGGTGCAGCGGCCTCCATTCTGAAATGGAAGCCCAAGATGGCCATCAGTGCCTATCATCGGCCCTATGACCTATGGGCACTGCGCGAATACGTCTCCGCCCTCTGCCCAAGCTATCGCTTCGAATTCCGCCACTATCCAATCGATGTCACGGACTACTGGCTGTCGGAGCAGGATAAAGCCCTGCTGCGTGAATATGGGCTGGGGTATAAGATACCAACGTCCTGTGAGACGGTGCTGTACTGCTATTGAGGAGAAATGAAAGATACAGGAGTGTGTTATGGCGGCATATACGTGTGATAGCGCAGTGAAGACTATCCATCAGGAAGTCATACAGAGCATTTAGATAGTGCAAAAGGAAGTAATTCTAGCAAAAAGGTAATGCGTTGTTATAGAATTGCAAATATACGTCTAACCTGCGGGTAAATCTTGCCTTTTCCGAGGCAAAGGCATAAAATAGAGACAAGAAACAGGAGGAAAAAATCATGGCAGGTTTTCGTATCAATCGAACAAATGATGCGGTATTCAAGGCGGTTTTTGCTAAGCACCCGCAGATAACGCTGGCTCTGATTAACGCCTTTTTCGAGTTTCAGGGTACGGAGCTTATCGAAGACATAGAATTTATTGACCGGGAAATGGACGCCGACGAATATGAGGGCAAGGAATCCCGGCTGGACATTTTGGGCCGCACGGCTTCCGGCACCAAGGTCAATATAGAAATGCAGGTCAACTCCTTGGCCGCCATGGGCGAGCGTTCCGTTTACTATTGGGCACGCAACTACGCTGATCTGAAGCGGGGCGAGGAATACGACCAGTTAAGCCGCACCGTGGCCATCAACATTTTGGGCTTCAACCTGTTTGACGGCAGTAAATATCCGGATATGCACAGCTGTTTTGGTATCTATGATGTGAAGACCAGCTGCCAGCTGACGGATAAATTGGAAATCCATTTTCTTGAACTTTTGAAGTTCAAGAGCAAGAACGTGAAAGAAATGAACCGCATGGAGAAATGGGCCGCCTATTTCTCCCCCAGTACTCCTGATGAGGAGCTGGCAGAAATCGCCGCCAGCGAAGCGGCAATCCAAGAAGCGATGGAGGTGGAAGACGTGTTCACCAAGGACGAAGTGGCCAAACGGTCCTATGAAAAAGCAGAAAAATTCCGCCGTGATCAGGCGGCACAGTTGAAATATGCTGTCGAGGAAGGTCGCAAAGAAGGAATAAAGGCTGTAATTATTACGCTTAAAGAGCTCAATGTTGACAAGGCAACGACCATCGATAAAATCATGACACGTTTCAACCTTGAACTGAATGTGGCCCAAGGATATGTAGAAGCAAATTGGTAAATGACAAAATAAACGCCAAGCGGGCGGTTTGACAAGTCAAATGGACAGTCAGGCCGCTCGCTTTTGGTTCAAAGGCTTTATCTCGCAGGAAAATGACATGGTGATTGATGATGGTGCTTTGTTACTATTGGGAGGGTAGATTTTAGGGAGATTTTGGCACAAGAGCAGGATTCTTTTGGTGTGTACCGAATTATAATATAGATATAGTATAGGCAAGTATAGGGAGTGAATGCCAGATGATGGATCGAGGAACACAACGGGAGCTTATCAAGGCGTTGTTACAATTGAATGAAATGCTGCGTGGCATTGACTTTAGTGATGGTGTACAGCGGCAGACCGTAGTGGAAATCCTCGAAGCCGTGAACAAGCGGTGCAATATGGATTTCACAGCACTCAAGGCTGCAGTGTATGCGGAATCGCTCAGTGGTCTGGCCCAGATTATTGGCCAGACAGATTGGCTGAATCTGCAGGCCGAGGAAAAGCATGAGTGCCGTAACCTTTGTCAGGATATCATTCATATCGTTATCAGCAAATTACGTCAGGAAAAAGAAATAAAAAAAGACATTGTATTCCTGCCCTATAAAGCATCAATGTGGGATAGTCTCGAAAGCGTCTGGCGGGCGGCGAGCGAGGATAAAGAACATTGCAATACGTATGTTATCCCTATCCCGTATGCTGATCGAAATCCTGATGGTACAGTAGCTACTTGGCATTGTGAAGCAGAGTTGTTTCCAAAGGATGTTCCAGTGCTGGATTGGAATGACTATCCGTTTGAAAAGCTGAAATCATGGCACCCGGATGTTATATTCATTCATAACCCGTACGATAACTATAATGCGGTTACTTCAATCGATAAACAATACTATTCAAGTAACTTGAAAAAATGTACAGATAGACTTGTATATATTCCTTATTTTGTTTTGACGGAATCAAAATTAGGATATAGTGGTAATACTAACGAAGAAGATAAGATCGCAAACTTTATTTTGGCACCTGGAGTTATAAATGCAGATTATACAATTGTTCAGTCAGAAAAACTAAGAAAAAAATATATAAATGTATTGATGCGACATACAGATGTAGAGCGCCGGTATTGGGAAGAACATATTTTAGGATTGGGGTCGCCTAAATATGATAAGGTTACTAATACATCTAAAGAGTATTATGAACTTCCACAGGAGTGGTATAATCTTATACAAGAAAAAAAGGTTGTCCTTTATAATACTGGTTTGACTACCATGTTGAGGTATGGTAAAGATTATCTTAATAAAATATGCTCGGTTCTCTCAACGTTCAAATCTCAGCATGATGTGGTACTTTGGTGGCGGCCACATCCATTGTTAAGAGCTACATTTCAATCTATGTATCCAGAACTTTTAGAGGAATACGATGATATAGTAAATAAATATCGCTCGGCAGGTTGGGGAATTTATGATGATACAGCAGATTTGAATAGGGCTGTAGCATGGACAGATGCATATTATGGCGATTCGAGTAGTGTTGTATCATTATATGAAAAAGTAAATAAACCTATAATATATGAAGCAATAAACAGAAATGACGAAGATGGTGATAGATATCATTGGAAAATAAATATCCCGCATGGAATAGTCATTGGTGGTGATTTATATTTTACGCCAATGAATTATAAAGGGTTATTTGTATTCCAGACCAATGAAAATAGATTAGAACATTTATCTTGGCTAGGACAAAGGATAAATAGGTTTTGGTGTTGTGGAGGAATTTGCTCTTTAAATGATAAGCTTTTTCTTGCTCCGGCTAATAATGAGTATGCAAGAATCGTTGATTTCAACGGGGATGTGATAGAAGAAATACCTATTAGTCGTAAGTTTGTTGATGGACGAATAGACACAAATGGAGATGTGCAGTTTTATGGAGTTTATCTTTGGGGTGAAAGAATCTGGATGATTCCACATCATGGTAAGGCGATTGTATCCTATGATTTAAGAACAAAAAAAGTAGAATATTATCCAGAGATATATGGAGTGTTGCGTGATGTACAGAAGGATGTATATCCAATATATGGAGAGTCAATGCTGGCAAGAGGAAGTCTTTGGATAATAGCAGCACAAAGCTCGCAAATACTTCAATTTGATTTAATATCTCACAAGGTATATTCGCATGATATTGATGAAGAATATGGAAAAGTTGCTTATATCGAATATGATGGGGAGTTTTTTTGGCTGTATACTTTAGAGGGCGTTTTGATTTGTTGGACGCCTGAGTCCGGGCAAAAGAAAAAAATAGTAAACCCCCTGGGGATTGCCGCTAACTATGGTGCTATAAAATGTGTCAATAGAAATATATGGATTATTGCTAGTTATCAGGATGTTTATGGCATTTATAATATTGACACAGACGAAGTTAATATTTATAGAAATAAAATCAATAATAAATCGGAAGGAAAATTGGGGATGCCAATACTGAAGGTTGTAGGAGATGATTTATATCTTTTACCATATTACGGGAATTTGCTCGTTTGTATCCATACTAAGTCACAAAAGGTTGATAGTTGGATAGTTGATTTTTCTCCGGAACTAAAAGATAAGTATCATAAAGAATATGCAGAGAGATATGGAGTTGCGGAATGGGAGCTGGACGAGGAGACAGTTTTTTATGTTTTACGAGAAAAAGGAAAAACAGTAATAGATTGTAATATAAATGACATCGGGGGAAATATTTACAGAACATTAATTAAGTAGTTTATGGGGTGAGTTAGGGAGTGTTTATTAAATGAAAGTTGTATTGCTAGCAGGTGGAATGGGAACTCGTATACAGGAAGAATCGGAATACCGTCCAAAACCAATGGTAGAAATCGGCGGGATGCCGATTCTTTGGCATATTATGAAGGAATACAGCTTTTATGGATATAATGAATTTATAGTTTGTGCTGGTTATAAACAGCATATGATAAAAAAATGGTTTGCCGATTATTTTGTATATACTTCGGATATAACGTTTGACTTTACGCAGAAAAACAGAATGATTGTTCATGATCAGTTTACAGAGCCTTGGCGTGTAACAGTGGTAGATACTGGCTTGGAAACGATGACTGGAGGACGAATAAGACGTGTTCGGAAATATCTAGGGGATGGACCGTTTTTACTGACTTATGGTGATGGTGTTTGTGATGTGAATGTGAATAGATTAGTGGAGTTTCATAAATCACATGGTAAGATAGCTACGTTAACATCTGTCTTGCAGAAACAATCAAAGGGAATATTGAATATCGGAATTGATAATACGGTACGAGCTTTTCGGGAAAAATCGATAAAAGATAATGCCTATATTAATGCTGGCTATATGGTAATAGATCCCAAGGTTTTAGACTATATTAGTGGAGATGATTGTACCATTGAACAGGATGTCTTACCGTTACTGGCAGAACAAGGCGAACTTATGAGTTACAGACACGAGGGTTTTTGGGGCTGTATGGATACTTTACGTGAAAAGATGGAGCTTGAAAGCCTGTGGGCTCAGAATAAAGCTCCGTGGAAGGTTTGGTAGAACAAGTTTCCGTACTTATGAATATGTTGAAAGAGGATTGTAGAAATGAAACAAAGTGTGGCAGAATATATAGCAGATTTTTTAGTAGCACATGACATAAATACAGTATTTACAGTTGTTGGTGGCGGTGCCATGTTCCTAAATGATGCTTTTGGAAAACATGATAAAATACATGTCATTCATAATCATCATGAACAGGCTAGTGCTATGGCAGCAGAAGGATATGCTCGTATTCATGAAAAACCAGCAGCTGTGTGTGTTACTACGGGACCTGGAGGGACTAATGCTCTTACGGGGGTTTTATGTGCCTGGCAGGATAATGTGCCTATGATTGTTGTTTCTGGGCAGGTGCGTTATTCAACAACGGTGGAGAATTCTGGTCTTGATTTGAGACAATTTGGAGAACAAGAGTATTATATTATTCGGTCAGCAGCTCCTATGACAAAGTATGCTTATACGGTAAAAGATCCTTCAAAAATTCGCTATGTACTGGAAAAAGCATTGTATTTGGCCCTTCATGGCAGGCGCGGGCCTGTATGGGTGGATGTTCCACTTAATGTGCAAGGGGCAAGTATCGAGACTGATGACTTGAAAGGTTATGAGCCGCCGCTAGACTGTGTAGATTATGAACCTGTAGCAAAGATGATCTTGTCGAAATTGGCAAAGGCAAAGGCTCCCTTGCTACTCGCTGGTGCATCTATACGCAGGTCTGGTGCTTATGATGTATTCAGAGAGTTGGCAGATAAGCTCTGTATACCTGTAGTTTCGCCAACTTGTGTTGCAGATGTACTTCCGATAGGCCATCCGTATTATTATCAGAATTTTGGCGTTGTCGGAGGTAGAACTGGAAATTTCCTTGTACAGAATGCTGATGTAATATTATCACTTGGATGTCGCTTGTCTTTGAATCAGATTGGATTTAATTATGATGCCTTTGCGCCACAAGCTTACAAGATGGTGGTTGACATTGATGCAAATGAATTGAAGAAGCATACGTTGAAAATAGACTTCCCCATTCAGGCAGACTTAAAGAAACTTCTAACTGTTATGAATAAAATTATTTTGACTCCTTGGCAGGCGAAGGAGTCATGGATAGCTTATGCCAATACCTTGAAAGATAGATTTTCTCTGCAGAATGAAATAAAAGAACATTCTCAAGGGATAAATCCTTATCGCATGATTCAAAGGCTTATGCATGCACTAGATGACAATGCTGTTGTGGTTGTGGGGAATAGTTCGGGAAGTGCAATGGCTCTTCACTATGGCGTGGAAAAAGACGGTCAAAGGCTGTTCGGCAATCGAAACTGCGGAACAATGGGGTATGATCTGCCAGCGGCAATGGGAGCGGCTGTTGCAAGTGGACGTTCTGTTGTTTGCCTGACCGGAGATGGAAGTATACAGATGAATCTTCAGGAACTTCAGACGGTGGTGTTGAACAAGATACCTATCAAGATAATGATATATAACAATAATGGATATATGGGAATCGTGCGGACACAGAAACATTATTTCAAAGGAAGGCTGACTGGTTGCACACCGAAATTTGGACTGGATTGCCCTGATTGGGAAAAGATTGCCTATGCCTATGATATTCCGTATACAAAAATGGAGAATGTACAGGATATCGATAGGAAATTACAAGAGTTCTTGGCGAAGCCTGGATATGCATTATGTGAACTGATAGAGGATTCCTCGCAGGGGCCAGCATTCAAGACCACTAGTAAGAAACTAGAGTCAGGAGAGATGGTATCTGCTCCATTGAATGAGTTGGCGCCCAAACTAAGTGATAAGGATTGGCAACGATATCGGTGTTATCGAGAAGGTAGAAATTGTTAAAGTGAGGATAAGCAAAGGGATTGTCTATGGAGAAATAGGTTTAATGGAGGATTTTTCTGCTGGAGTAATTACGAATGCGATAATTTAGATGATTTAAATTGGAAATATTGAGGTAAAATTATGTTGGAAAAGGACTTTATAGAGCAAGCAAATAATTTGCCACAAAGTTTTTTGAATGCAATGATTTCTGACAAGAATATTGTAATCTATGGAGGGGGAGCTGCATGTTTATGGTATGTTGAATGGTTAAGAGGTCATGGAATAGAGCCGTTGTGCATTATCGATAGCGATTTAAGACAGAAGGGATCATATATTGATTCTGTTGAGATAAAGTCTATGGATGATGTAGAGCGAGAGTTTGGACTATATAATTTATGTGTCATTATTGGTTCGCCCAAATACAAAAGAGAAATAAGTGAGATCTTAAAAAAATGGAAAAATGTACCAGTTTATTCATTTGAGACAGAAATCTACTGTAATTTTATCAAGGATGTCAAGATGTATCGTAAATATTTGTTGGAACATTACGACGAATTGGATGATGTATATCAGTCTTTAGCTGATGAAAAATCTAGGGAAACATTAGACTCAATTTTGAAGGGGAGGATTACGGGGAATCAGGATTACTTTTCGAATGTGATGACGCTTAATCAGTATTTTCCAGATGATATTATTAGCTTGGATGAAAATGAAACAATTATTGAAGTGGGTGCGAATGATGGTAGCACTTTGATTGAATTACTGGACAGGCTGAATCGCAAATATAAGAGAATATATTGTTTTGAGCCAGATGTGAAATGTATTAGTATTATAAGAGAAAAAATAGAGAAAGAAAAAGATGATAGAATAATCTTTATACCAAAAGGAGCAGGAAATAAAGAGGAAACATTGTATTTTAAGACAGATACAGAAAAAGGTGCTTCAAGGGTTGTCGAGTCCGGGGATTATGATTATTTTATACAAGTAACTTCTATTGATAAAGAAATTTCTGAGCCGATTAGTTTCATTAAAATGGATATTGAAGGTATGGAATTGGAAGCATTAAAAGGCGCAGAGAAAACAATAAAAGCATATAAGCCAAAACTTGCAATATGTGTTTACCATAATCAAGAGGATATTATAGATATACCGAGATATATAAAATCATTGGTTCCAACATATAAAATGTATATAAGGCATCATAATTATGGGGCGGCAGAGACTGTACTATATTGTGTATAAGAGATGCTAATAGAATTAATATTGCGGGAGAGTTAAGATGAAATATTCATTATGCGATGATTTTCTTAATGCAAAAAAAATAGTGTATCCGATGGTAAAATATCTTTCTTCTTATTTAGACGGAACGAAAGATTATGCACCGTGGTCAGTGGAGATACATCCTACAGCAAAATGTAATCATAGGTGTATACATTGCTCCTACCAAGAGCGTAATGAAAGTCGTGTGGAGATGCCGAAAGAAATGTTTTGGAACCTGTTGGAATCGTTGATTCAGATGAAGGTGCATGGTGTATATTTTTCAGGTGGTGGGGAACCTTGCACTTATGAGGGCCTTTCAGATGGTATTCAAAATTTGAAAGAAAACGGTGTAGAAGTAGCACTAGTGACAAACGGAACTTTATTTGAGAGAATGGGACTTATGGAAGTGGCTGATTGCATAAACTATATAGCTTTTTCTGTCCCAAGCTGTACGGAGGATATATATGAGAAAATTACTGGCAGGAAACTAATGGAAGAAGTTCTTTCATTGCCGGATAAAATAAAAAAGCGTTGGGGGGGACGCGCGCCGATTTTGGGGGCTCGTGTGGTTATAACAAATCTTATAGCAGAAGAGGTTCCATGTATTCTTACTACATTGAAAAAACGCAATTTTGATTATGCATTATTCAAGATTGTCCGGGATTATGAGGACCGGGGACTGGGCGTTTCGGAAGAGATGATAGATAAATTAAAAATAGAAGTTCAGAATTTGAAGGAAAATGGAGACCTTGATTCAAGATTTACTAATCTTGAAAGAATTTTTGCTTATCGTAACCCCTATAATCCGGATGGAATTTGTCATATTAACCGAATGGGACTGCTAGCTGCAATTACTCCAGAAGGGGATGTTTATCCTAATATATCGGAAATAGGACATAGTGAATTTAAAATAGGAAACTTGTATGAGCAGTCTTTTGAAAAAATATGGAATAGCGAAAAACATAAACATGTGAAAGATATATCTGATAGGCAATGGCAATCTGGCTTGTGTAAGAATTGTCGGGCTATTTCGTACAATCTTCGAATACAGGATATGGTAGGTCATTTGCCATGTGAAGAAGATCCTTTTATTTAAATCGGATGTGAGTTGGATATGTTAAATAAACAAGGAAAAATCGATAGTGTATTGAAAACGTTACAAGATTTTTTACCTACGAATCATTTGGTACCTTTGCATGAGCCGTTATTTCGGGGAAATGAAAATAAATATGTGAAGGAATGTATTGATACAGGCTGGGTTTCCTCATTGGGAAAGTTCGTTGATCGGTTTGAGGAAGATTTGGCTGCTTATACTGGTGTAAAAAGAGCTGTAGCAGTAGCGAATGGTACGTCGGCTTTGCATATTTGTCTTGTTTTAGCAGGGGTAAAGGCAGGTGATGAGGTGTTGGTACCTGCACTGACTTTTGTTGCTACTGCTAATGCAGTAGTTTACTGTCAGGCTGTTCCACATTTTGTGGATAGTTGCTATGAAACCTTAGGGGTAGATCCGGATAAGTTAGCAGTCTATTTGTCTGATATTGCGGAAGTCAAGAATGGTGTATGTTACAACAAGCAAACAGGTAGACGTATTTCGGCAGTAGTTCCTATGCATACTTTTGGTCACCCGGTAGATATGGATAAAATCATTGCAGTGGCAGAGGAATATAATCTGGTTGTGGTGGAGGACTGTGCTGAGTCTATTGGTTCCTTCTATAAGGGAAAACATACTGGTAATTTCGGTCTTGTGAGTGCTATGAGTTTCAATGGCAATAAAACTATCACTACAGGTGGTGGTGGGGCTGTGCTTACCAATGATGAGGAACTTGGCAGATTTGCAAAGCATTTGACTACGCAGGCCAAAATTCCGCATAAATGGGAATTCCGCCATGATATGGTAGGGTACAACTATCGTATGCCGAACATCAATGCTGCATTAGGATGCGCTCAGCTGGAACAATTACCAGAGTTCCTGGAGAAAAAACGTTCTTTAGCAGAGAAGTACAGGCAAGTTTTTGCGAAGAGTGATGTGGTAGATTTCTTTGTAGAACCCGAATTTGCCAAGAGTAACTATTGGTTTAATGCGCTTATACTAAAGCCGGCAATGAAATATTTGCGGGACGACATGCTAGCTTTGCTGAATGACAATAATATCATGAGTCGTCCAATTTGGAATCTTATGTATACGCTTGAAATGTACCAGAACTGTCCACGTATGGATTGCAGTGTTGCTAAGGATATTGGCAGGCGACTGATCAATATACCATCTAGTGTGGTTTTAGGAGATTGAATTTATGGATAAACCTGTAATCATCATTGGCGCCGGAGGGCATGCCAGAGTGCTGTATGATTGCCTGTGCTTGCTTGGGGTGGAAGTTTTAGGTGCATTGGATAAATGTTACCCAAAAGGGGATAGAACATCGAGGATACCTATCCTTGGGAATGATAGCACGATTCATGCTTACGCCACTGATGCGGTGGAGCTTGTCAATGGGATTGGGTCTGTAGGAGATACGAGTTTGCGTGCTGCTATTTATAACAAATTTAAGAAGTTAGGCTACAGTTTTCGCACGGTAGTTCATCCAGCGGCGACAATGGCAAGAGATTGTGATTTGAGTGAGGGAGTTCAAGTTATGGCTGGTGTTGTGGTGAACACAGGGGTGAAAATTTCTGCTGATTCTATCATAAATACTGGTGCAATAGTTGATCATGATTGTTTCATTGGTAGGCATGTACATATTGCACCGGGATGTACAATATCTGGCGGGGTGAATGTTGGCGATGGTGCTCATCTTGGTGTGGGCGCTACTGTTATTCAAGGGGTAGACATTGGGCGCAATGTTTTGGTAGGAGCCGGTGCTGTAGTACTGAAAGATGTATTGGCAGACATGAAAGTTGCGGGAGTACCGGCAAAAGTAATATAGCTTTAATAACATAGTATTAGCGTATATAATGAAGGAGTATGGCAGATTTGCGGAAAGTATGCGTTGTTACGGCCACAAGGGCTGAATATGGGTTGCTTGCTCCAGTGGTAAGGGAACTGCGTAAGTATGAAAACAAGAATCTAAAGGTAGACCTGATTGTCACAGGTACGCATTTGAGTCAATTATATGGCCTGACAGTACAGGAGATAAAAGATTCTGGACAGAGGATAGACCTGCAGGTAGAAATTCCTGTTAGATCAGATACAGCGATGGATATTTCATGCAATCAGGCAGAAACTTTAATCAAGTTTACAGAGCTTTTTTTTAAAAAGCAGTATAGTGGGGTCGTATTATTAGGTGACAGATACGAGATGTTAGCGGTAGCTATAGCTGCAGGTAACACTAATACACCAATTGTTCATATAAATGGTGGAGATACTACAGAAGGTGCTATGGATGAGTGGATACGTCACTCCATAACAAAGATGAGTTATCTTCATATGGTTACCAATGAGGAGAGTAGGAAAAGGGTTATTCAATTAGGAGAAAATCCGGCCAGGGTATTTAACTATGGCTCTACAAGTATGGACAACATTTTAGCTGTGGCAGATATGGGCAAGGAGGATGCGCTGAAGAGCATTGGCTTAGATTTGTGTCATTATATCTTATGTACCTATCATCCAGTGACAATAGATGAAGGTAAAGTTGAGGAGCAAATAGAGGCCTTTATTGAGGCAATAAAGGCTTTTTCTGATATGCAGTTCATTGTAACTAAGTCGAATGCCGATCAAGGGGGCGCGAAAATTAATGAGTTGCTGGATAAGGCGGCATTGCCCAATCTGCATGTATATGCGTCATTGGGGGTAAGGCGGTATCTATCATTAATGAAATATGCAGAACTTGTATTGGGAAATTCTTCTAGTGGCATTATTGAGGCACCTGCTTTGCATGTGCCTACTGTTAACATTGGGGATCGTCAGCGGGGACGATTACAGGCAGAGAGTATTATAAACAGTGGAGAGTCTGTTGCAGAAATTGCACAGGGGATAGAGATAGCTATGAGTCACGAGCATAAGGAAAAGTGCAGACATATAACTAGTCCTTATGGTGATGGACATGCGGCACCAAAGATCGCCCAAAAGGTTATTGAAGTTTTACAGGGAGACATAGATTTAAAGAAAAAATTTTTTGATTTGTCAGGAGGTGGGATGCTTTGAAAAAAAAGCAGATATACATAATTGCTGAAGCAGGCGTGAATCATAATGGGAGTATGGATATGGCCAGGAAGCTTATTAGGGAAGGGGCTGAGGCAGGCGTTAATGCGGTAAAGTTTCAAACGTTCCGTCCGGAAAATCTGGTAACACAAACGGCAGAGAAAGCAGCATATCAAAAGGAGACTACAGGAATACAGGAAAGTCAGCTAGACATGCTTCGGAAGCTGACATTACAAGATGATGACTATTTGGAGTTGCAACACTTATGCAAGGAATGTGGTGTGGAGTTTATATCAACCCCATTTGATAGTGATAGCTTACATTTCTTGATTACACAGTGCGATATGCCTTTTATAAAAGTGTCTTCGGGAGAGATAAGTAATGCGCCATTCCTTTTTGAGATTGCGAGAACGGGAAAGCCAGTAGTATTGTCTACTGGTATGGCAACGTTGGGGGAAGTTGAAAAAGCATTAGCGGTATTATCTTACGGATATCTGCAGGTGGAGTTTCCATCTAGTTATCAGGAGGTACAGAGGGTATATGTGTCACAAGAAGGTCAAAATATTCTACGAGACAAAGTACAACTCTTGCATTGTACTACTCAATATCCGGCATCTGTCAATCAAGTAAATTTAAAGGCAATGGAAACATTGAAGAGTGCATTCGGATTGTCGGTGGGGTATTCTGATCACACAGAAGGAATAGCTGTTCCTGTGGCGGCGGCGGCTAGAGGGGCAGTCATTATTGAAAAACATTTTACGTTGGATAAGTCATTAGCTGGTCCTGATCATAAGGCGTCTTTAGACATAAATGAATTGAGAAAAATGGTAAAGTCTATAAGAAATGTGGAGCAGGCCATTGGCAGTGGGGGGAAAATACCTGCCTTAGAAGAACAGTTCAACATTGATATTGTGAGAAAGAGCTTGGTAGCAAAGGATAATATTGCGAAAGGCGATACATTTTCGTTAAGAAATCTTGCTGCAAAACGAGATGGGACAGGTATTAGTCCTATGGATATATGGGATGTGTTGGGGAAGAAAGCAGAGCGTTCTTACCAAAAAGATGAGAAGATTGTAATAAGATGATGAGGGTTCGGTCTTATGAATAACTGGGAAATATGTTTGCTAGATTCATCTGCACGTGTAGTGGATGCAGCAAGAGTGATTGATGCAAGTATTGCTAAAATTGCTTTGGTAGTGGATAAAGATCGAAAATTGTTGGGATGTATTACTGATTATGATGTACGTAAGGCTGTACTTTGCGGGATGGATTTGTTAGAGAATAAGGCTTTATCGATAATGAATGCGAATCCAAAAGTTATAGAATCCAGTGCATCGAACATATTGATTCACCAAACGATGTTGAATAAGAATGTTCGACAATTGCCATTGGTGGATTCTAAAGGATGTCTTTGTGGACTCAGAATTTTGAGCGAATTTGATATAAGTCGCCTAAAGCATAGTAATCCTGTTATTTTGATGGCTGGAGGATTGGGGACACGGCTTCGACCACTTACGGATAAATGTCCAAAGCCACTACTTCGTATAGGTGACAAACCGATTATGGAAATAATTTTAGAGAGCTTTATACAACAAGGTTTCTCTAACTTTTATATATCTGTGAATTACAAAGCTGATATGATAGAAGATTACTTTGGGGATGGGAACAGATATGGAATAAGTATTAACTATATTAGAGAAAAGAAACGGTTGGGGACGGCGGGGGCACTTAGTTTGTTGCCAGATAACATTGAGGAGCCAGTGTTGGTAATGAATGGAGACCTATTAACCAAGGTGGATTTTGGTCAGTTGCTAGACTGCCATAATTATCGTCATGCTGATGCTACAATGTGCGTACGTGAATATAGATATCAAGTGCCATATGGCGTAGTTGATATAGCTGATGAAAAAGAATGGGTAATTACTGGATTGACGGAAAAGCCAGTGCATTCAGCGTTTGTGAATGCGGGAATATATATGCTCAATCCGGAAGTGATAAAGGATATACCGAAGGATACATATTTCGATATGACAGATGTATTCGCGTTAAATATAGAAAAAAATAGAAAAAACATGGCATTTCCTATTCGTGAGTATTGGATGGATGTAGGGAGAATGGAAGACTTTGAGAGGGCAAGAGAGGATTTTTTATAAGGAGAACAATAAAACTGAAGTAGTACACTTTCATACTGATTTATGAATTTAGTTGTGCTTCAAATTGAAAATAATTGATATTAGATATAAAAAGGATATGGTAAACTGATGAGATGTACAATGCTTCCTGAAGAGTTGAAAGATTACGTGTCTGCACAAATGAGTCATTTTTTTCCTGATGGACAGTCTTGTAGGACAGATAGCTATTTCAAAAAAGGATTTGATATGGCTATGGAAAGAACAGAAAAATGTTTTTCGCATATTGCTGTTAGAGGTTATCGAAAAGATGGCGTGGCATATTTCAATCATTTACATATGGATCAATATGGAACTTTTTTGTATTATTTATCAAATAGCATCTACAAAGTAATTGGAGAAAATAACTGGATGAGTGATAAGTTGATTCTTCTTAATCGTAGTTTATTAGGATGCTGGTTCTCATATAAATGTAAGTTGCCAGATGTGTTTTGTTTGGATCATCCTGTTGGAACTGTACTTGGAAACATAGAATATTCCAATTATTTATATATTTCACAGAACGTAACAATAGAAACAGGCGGGAGTAAAATTGGAGAATATGTCGCTTTATTTTCAGGAGCTACTTTAATAAAAAATTGTGAAATAGAAGACGAATGTTCCATTGGGGCTGGTGTTGTCCTGAGACGTAGCGCGGTTCCATCAGGCCATATTGTCTATTGTAAAGATGGAATAAATTATATTCAAAAAAGTGACAAATGTGTTGCAAAAAAAATTTTTATATAACTTTATAACAAGTCGATAATAAAGCGAACTGTTGTATGTATCGTTGTAAGGTGGTTTAATTGAAAAGTGTAATTGTAACAGGAGCCGCCGGTTTTGCCGGTTGTAATCTTGTAGAAATGTTGATGAAAAAAGATTACTTTGTTTATGCAGTGGTACGTCCTGATTCGGCGCATAATTTTCGCTTATTGGAGTCGAATCGTTTAAAAATAATCGAATGTCGTATGCAGGATTATAATGAATTGCATCGATATATCGAAGGGCCTTGTGATGCATTATATCACCTCGCTTGGCAAGCGGGAGGGTTTAAGGAACAAAAACAATGCATAGCTTTTTCCATAGAGGCGCTTAAGGCGGCAAAACGTATTGGTTGTAAAAGATTTATAGGTGCGGGTACGCAGGCAGAATATGGGCCGCAAAAGGGGCTAATAACGGAAAATATTTGCCCAAATCCTACTACCGCATATGGTGCATCTAAATTGGCTGCATGTGTGCTGACTAGGCAGCTAGCTAATGATTTGGAGATAGAATGGGTGTGGGGGCGTATTTTCAGTTTGTATGGGAAATACGAACCATACGGGAGGATGTTGCCTGATTTAATAAAAGCCTTAAAGAGGGATGATGAATTCCATTTATCTGCGGCAACACAGAACTGGGATTATCTGTATTCGTCAGATGGTGCTGAGGCATTGATCGCTTTGGGAGAGAAGGGGAAGGATGGCGAAATATATAACGTTGCTAATGGAGATTTTCATCCATTAAAATATTTTACTGAGGAAATAAGGAAACTCATCGCGCCAAATGGCAATCTTCTGTATGGAGAAGAAGTTGTAAATGCTACATCTTTACAAGTTTCAGTAGATAAAATATATAAGGACACAGGATGGAGAGCTCAAATTGAATTCAAAAAAGGGATTGCTATGACGAATAAATATCTTAGTGATATTGAAAAGGTGTAGGGTGATATTGCTTTGAAAAAAATTGTGTACTACTATGATGGTGCAAAGTACTGGGATTCAAATGATAAACATAACGCTGAGGTGATTTATCAATCTGCACTTATTGAAAAAGAAAAATTTGAGAATCTAGGATATTCAGTAATATTATGTAATACATGTAATTGGGAAGATATAGGAAAAGTATTAGATCTTTTCAGAAAAGATGATGTATTTTTTTCGATTGGAATAAATGCTGCTGGTTTGGATCTTTATATGGAAGATGGAAAAGGCTTGTACGAATGTTATGATGTACCGCATATTTCTCTAAATGCAGATCAGCCATATGCAGGGTCAGAAAGCTTTTACATAGGGCGGTTGCGTAATGCAAGGTGTAATAATTTGATTATTGGTACCAATAATGGATACTCGGTAGTAAAATGTATGGAAATGGCTCACTTCAAAAGTAAGATTCGTGCATTTTTTGATAATGTTACATATTATGAGGTCGATGAAGAATCGTTAAATTATGAACGAGATATTGACGTGTTGCACACGGGGCGGTTGTACACAACTGATACGTTACGACGTAGCTGGAATACAGAACCGATGCCTATGAAACTTAGAAACATACTAAATGAAGTGGCAGATTATTTAGAAAATCAAGCTGTATCTGTTTATCATGCGTTTAAAAAAGTAACCGATGTTTATCATGAAGAAGAATTATTGGAAAAGATATATACATATTTCCAAGTAATGTTTAACTATATTATTCGGTGGCGAAGACAAAAATTAGTGGATGTTTTGATCGAGAATGAAGTGCCGATTACAATGTGTGATGCATCTTGGCTAGATTATAAATATGCTAAGAAAATGAGAATTTTAGGTACTAACCATGCGGAGACAATGGAGTTGTACAAGAGAGCCAAAATATTGGTATCAGACCTTGCGGGTTTCAATAACGTAACGCACGGAAGAAATATAGAGGCAATATCTCGTGGTGTAGCTGTTGTAAGCGAGTATAGTCCATTTTTAGATGAAGAATTTAAAAGATATAATGCGATTGAGTTGTTCAACTGGAATAATGTTTACAGGGTTCCTGAAATGGTAGAATGTTTATTGAATGATGACAATAAACGTACTGTTATGGCGAGAAAAGCCTTTGATATCATTAAGTATAAATTTACTCCAGAGAATAATGCAAAAGCAGTCTTATCTGTGATTGATACATACTTAAGAAATAGAGATGGTGAAGTACATGGATAACGGGATATCGGTAATTGCTACATTAAAAGATGGTACTGATTCTGGTAGTCTTAAATGGTGCATACAATCTATCCTTAATCAGACGACACTACCAAATGATATTGTTGTGATTGTGGAAAAAAAAAGTAAAACGATAAATAAGGTGATAGGAAATTTATCCCGAGAAGTAGCCAATATAAATTTTATTATAAAATCCAATGGAAATAATACATCTTCTCGATTTATCGGTGCAAAGTACGCAAAGTGTGATTGGCTAGCGTTCATAGATTCTGATGATCGTTGGGTTATGGATAAACTAGAGAGTTATTTAGAAGAAATAAAACGTGTGGAATACGCATCAGATACAGTGATTATATCTGATGCGTATATTGGATATATCAATAAGGATGTCCCTGGAGTGATAGATACGAAAGTTGAACATATGCAGATTGATTTTTCAAAGCAATCTGCATACCATAAGGCTCGACTTGAATACTATCCACATATATTTTCTGGATTGCTTGTTTCTAAGAATTATTTTTTAGAATCTTTTGATGGTACAGTACGTGATGATTGGTCGTTGTTCTTTAATTTGATTGATAAAGCAAATGTCATTCGTATGGATAAATTATATTATATACATACGATTGATTTGTCTAAAATTGTATTATATACAACAAATGATTTACTGAGACGAGTTGCTTGGTTGGAAAAAAATAAAAAAGCATATCTAGACATGTTTGGAGTTTCATACTATGACAGATATTTAAAAAATATATATTATAGATCAAAAAAGCTTAATCTGCGACTTGTTAGAGATAAAGTTATAGATATACTTGGAGATGAGAATAAAATAGACATTAATCAGGAATCTGATATGCTGATTGATTTCTTAAATAAACATGATTTTGTTGCATGCTATGGAGCAGGATATTTTGGTGATGAAATTACAAAGTTTATCAAAGGCTTAGCAAAGAGAATAGAGTGTATTATTGTATCTGATGGACAAAAGAGGTTTACAGATTTGAATGGATTTGTTGTAAAAGAGTATTCTGAAATTAATTTAAGCGATTATGACGGAATCGTTTTAGCTATGGATTTAATAAAATACCCAGATATGAAGAATGAACTTAGGTCGAAATATTTGGGTGATATATTTACGATTACATATGAGGGAATAAAAACTTTGAAGGCTATTTTGTAGGGGTCAAGATTTTTGATGACAATATATTTACCATGATACATGCAGGCGTTATGACGTTGGAGAAAGGATGATGGGATTCCATGCTTACAGAGCAGCTTAAACAAGATTTGGATCATACCTTTAGATGCTTATCAAAGAATGAAAAAGAGAGGTTAAGTGGTGGTACGGTGCTGATTACTGGTAGTGCCGGATTTATAGGGTATTATTTTACCCATTTCTTTTATCAATTCAAAGAGGAACTGAAAATAAAAAAAGTGATTTGCTTGGATAATTTCATGTTGGGAGAGCCGAAGTGGCTGAGGGAAATAGCTGCCGACCAGGATTTCATCATCAAGAAGTTTGATATTATCAAGGACAGGCTGGAAGATATACCGGAAGCAAATGAAGCGAATTATATCATCCATATGGCTTCTATAGCTTCGCCTACTTTTTATCGCCTGCATCCCATAGAAACAATAGATGCAAATATCTGGGGGCTGCGCCGACTTTTTGATTTCTATAAAGATAAAGATATAGCAGGTTTTCTTTTTTTCTCTTCCAGCGAATTGTATGGAGATCCAGTGCCGGAGGCAGTGCCTACATCTGAGGAGTATAATGGTAATGTAAGTGCTACTGGCCCTAGGGCTTGCTATGATGAGTCTAAGCGTTTTGGGGAAACCATGTGTAGGCTCTTTGCTCAGGAATACAAAATGCCTATAGGTGTTGTACGTCCTTTCAATAACTATGGTCCTGGTATGAAACTGAATGATAAGCGTGTCCCTGCGGATTTTGCCAAGAATGTGCGGGAGGGAAAGGATATAGTTATCCTTTCCAATGGAGCGCCCAGCAGAACTTTCTGCTATATTGCCGATTCGGTAACTGGATATCTGAAAATACTTCTGCATGGAAAATATGATTATTTTAATATCGGTATTGACAAGCCTGAGATTTCTGTGGCAGAACTGGCCAGAATTTACAAGGAAGCAGGAAGGGCGATATTCGGTTATGAGGGAGAAGTGAGGTATGCGGTGTCTGAAGATGCTGAGTATCTTACCAACAATCCCCAGCGTCGTTGCCCAGTAATCGAAAAGGCAAGAAACATACTCTCCTATGAGCCTTCAATATATGTGGAGGAAGGTGTAAAGAGGTTCCTAAGATTTATCAAGGAAAGTCCGGAGGAAAATCTTATATGGTAACAGTATTTGGTTTGGGGTTTGTGGGGCTTACGACGGCGTTAGGATTCGCTCATCTTGGCTATAAGGTTTATGGTATTGATGTTGATGCGGAGCGGAAAAGTATCCTTAGGAAGGGGCAGCTTCCTTTTATGGAGCCAGAAATGGAAGATGTGCTTAAAGATAACTTAGGCAACAGATTCTTTGTGACTGATGATGTTGAAACGGCAGTGAAAGACAGTGATTTTGTTTTCTATTGTGTGGGAACTCCATATGGTAGGGACGGCAGCGCAGATTTGAAGTATCTTTTTTCTGCAGTGGATTCTACTCTTCAGGCCGTTCATGATGAGAAATATCGGGTACTGGTTACAAAATCAACTATTCCCCCCTCTACTACCGCAGAGAAAATCTTGCCTTATGTACGAAGTAAGGGAGGTACGTCAGAGCGCTTTGGCGTAGCCAATAATCCAGAATTCCTGAGGGAGGGGCATTGCTGGGAAGATTTTCTGGGAGCAGATCGCATCGTGCTTGGCTCGGAAGACAAGAAAGCTCAAGCTATGCTTATTGCGCTTTATAAACCGATGGGGGTGCCTATCAAATGCGTATCTTCTTCCACCGGTGAGTTTATAAAATATCTTTCTAATACACTCCTGGCCACCATGATTAGCTATTCTAATGAAATGGCTCAGGTGGCAGAGACGATAGGCGGCATTGACGTAGCAGACGCTTTTCATATCTTGCACATGGACAAGCGTTGGAACGGTGGTACAATGGCATCATATGTGTATCCGGGATGCGGCTATGGTGGTTACTGTTTGCCTAAGGATACCAATGCACTTTTGGCGCAGTCCCGTGAAAAGGGGTTTGAGCCGCAGATTTTGAAAAATGTCATCGCAATTAATGACAACCGGCCAGCTGCTATGGCCCAAAATATAGCAGGAAAATCTTATCATGATGCTGTCATTGGCATAATGGGGCTTTCATTCAAGCCTGAGTCAGATGATGTCCGTGATACTCCTGCTGCGCGTATTATCCGCGAGCTTATCAAGATGGGCTATAAAAATATCAAGGCGTATGATCCTGTGGCCATGGACGAGTTTGCAAAGTACTATCCTGAGCTGGATATCGATTTTTTGCCGTCGGCGCAGGCAGTATATGCTGCTTCTGATAAAGTGGCTATCTTGACGGCTTGGGAAGAATTTAGGGAAATTCCTCAGTGGGGAGATAAACTTGTCATAGATTGCCGCTATATGCTTTGACTGTGAGGAGGAGAGCAATGACTAAAGAAAAAATTCTTGACGCAGTCAAGAAATACTACAGAGAGAATTACCAGGAGAAGGAATTTAAATCTGGTGATAGAATTAATTATGCAGGCAGGGTGTACGATGAGCATGAGTTGGTCAATTTGGTTGATTCATCACTCGAGTTCTGGCTGACAGCTGGCAAATATACCAGAGAGTTCGAGAAAAGGCTGGCAGATTATCTGGGGGTGCCTTTCTGCGCACTGGTGAATTCTGGCTCATCTGCAAATCTCCTGGCTGTAGCAGCTCTGACGTCGCCCTTATTGGGGGAGCGCAGGCTGAAAAAAGGCGATGAAGTAATAACTGTGGCGGCGGCCTTCCCCACTACAGTAGCACCTATACTGCAATGTGGTGCAGTACCAGTATTTATTGATATCGAGATACCTTCATATAATGCGGATGTGTCGCTTTTGGAAAATGCTTTGTCTGAAAAGACCAAAGCTGTATTTCTGGCCCACAGTCTGGGGAATATTTTTGACCTCAAGGCTATATCAGCTTTTTGCAAGAAAAATGACCTTTGGTTGTTGGAAGATAATTGTGATGCGCTGGGAGGCACTATTGAGATTGATGGTGAGCTCCGCATGACAGGTACTGTAGGTGACATAGGTACCAGCAGTTTCTATCCAGCACATCAGATGACTATGGGTGAGGGGGGAGCAGTCTATACTTCCAATCCTTTGCTAAACAAGATTGTGCGTTCTATGCGCGACTGGGGACGTGAATGCGTTTGCAGCGGCGGGCAGGACAATCTTTGTGGACATCGTTTTGATGGACAGTTTGGTACGTTGCCCAAAGGGTATGATCATAAGTACGTATATTCGCATATTGGCTATAATTTGAAGGTTACGGATATGCAAGCGGCTATAGGCTGTGCTCAGCTGGATAAGTTGCCTGATTTTGTCAAGCGGCGACAAGAAAATTGGGAAAAGCTACGCGCTGGACTTGAAAAGATGTCAGATGTGTTGATCCTTCCAGAGAAAGATGATGGTTCAAAACCATGTTGGTTTGGTTTCATCATGACTGTCCGGCAAGAGTGTAAGAAATCAAGAAATGAAATAGTGAGATTTATTGAAGACCATAATATTCAAACTAGAAATCTCTTCGCAGGGAACATTATACGTCATCCAGCTTTTCAAAATTTGTCTGAAGGCAAGGATTATAGAGTTGTAGGTAGCCTTTCTGTTACTGATTATGTTATGAATAATAGTTTTTGGGTAGGGGTATATCCTGGTTTGACTGATGAAATGATCTGTGAAATGATTAGTGTTATTACTGCGGCACTATAAGGGAGAAAAGTATGGGATGGATTGTCAAGCCATGTGCAACGCTTTCGAAAAATGAACCTCATATGCTGTTTTATAATTCAGACATTTCCAAGGACGCAGAATCAGTATGATAACTTTTGGAAACTGGCTAGAAGATGAAAATGACTTGTCTTGTTGAGCTTGTAGGAGATCTGTGATAGTGAAAAGAAATGGTTATATTCGATATGAGTTGGAAGACTATGTCAAATTAGAAGAGATGATTGTCGAAAAAATAAAAAAACTTATTTGGTCGTATGATTTTATTTATATTTATGGGGCTGGCTTTATCGGCAAGAATGTGTTAGTTTTTTTGAGAAGACATGGAGGTTTAGATAAATACGTTTCAGGATTTCTAGTGTCAGATAAGAAAAATAATCCAAAAAAAATCTGTAATATAGATGTTTTGGATATTACAGATGTAAATCGAAATAATGCAGGAATTATATTAGCGTTGGGAGTAGAGCATCACAAATTTATATTACAAAAACTAAAAGATATTCATGATGGAATCGTCTCTTTTGATGCATACGAATATGGACATATGTATTGGTGTAATCACCAGTTGTTGCCCCAATGTATTGATAAGTATAAAAACTTCTTTGCCCAAAGATCCTATATGGATGATGCTATACATAAATGGAAAAATATATTAATAGTATGTATGGACAGAATAGGTGATGTTATCATAAATATTCCTTTTATACGAGAATTGCGATATAATGTGGGGGCGAAAACGAGAATCGATATCGTGGCCCAGCCATCATCTGCACAATTTATGAAATTGTGCCCGTATATAAATAACGTAATTGTTTGTGACAAAAAAGAATATGCAGGGGTTGATACTGAAGATAGTATAATAAGAAGTAAATGTTTTGCAGATAAGTATCTTCGCTCAATTAAATACGAAGTGGTTTTTTTAACAGGATGGCATAATATAGACATAGAAGGGTTGTTTTTAGCTGTTTTTTCTAATGCTGGTTTACGGATAGGTTTTTCTGAGCATAATATGTTGCACAAAGAATTTTGCAATAGAGGATATGATTATTTTTTGTCAATGCCCATAAAATCTAAAACTATAATGCATGATGTAGAAAGGGCCTTATCGATTATTACTACTTTAGGTGGTAATGTGAAATCAAAAAAATTGGAGATATGGACAAGAGATGAAGACAAGAAATTCGCCAATCAATTCTTTGAAGAAAATCATCTGGAAAAATATTCTGTAATCGCTGTAGTCGCACATGCTTTAGATGGTGCAAGAATGTGGGACTGGAAAAAATATGCTGAATTAATCAGAAGGCTTAATGAGAAATATGATAATCTGTTTTTCGTATTGTTGGGAGGAACAGAAGCGAGGAGTGTATGTGATAAAATAACCGATATGGTAAATTGCAACAATTTGTTGAACATATGTGGTGCGACAAGCTTGTGTGAGGTTACAGAAATATTACGACGTTGTCGACTTTACATAGGCGCGGATACTGGGTTGAAACATATTGCTGCTGCTGTGGGGTTGTCTACTGTGGAAATTATTTGTCATGCGCAGGAGGGTGATCCTTTAGAATATTCCTCTCCTGACCGGTATAGAGCTTGGGGGAATAAATCATTTGTTGTAAGGCCGAAAAAGGCTCTTCCGGGGTGTGGCGCGACATGTTACAAGCGTAGAGCTCACTGCATAAATCAAATTTCAGTTTCCGATGTTTTAGCTGCTGTAGACGAAGGATTGATAAAGAATTGATAATTTCGTTTGATAGGATATAAGGTGAATGTTATGGCAAATATAGCGCTGCTTATTGCTGGCGGTTCTGGGAATCGTATGAAACAAGATATACCTAAACAATTTCTTACGGTTAATGAGCGGCCGGTCATTGTTTATACATTGGAGGTTTTTGAGAAACATCCGGAGATCGATGCGATCGCAGTGGTATGTTTGAATGGATGGGACCATGTTCTGTGGGCATATGCTAAACAGTTTAATATAAATAAGCTGAAGTATGTAGTGAAAGGGGGAGAGAAAGGGCAGGACTCTATTCGTAATGGTCTATTTGAATTAGAAAAACACTGTGATAAAGAGGATATAGTGTTGATTCATGATGCAATAAGACCTATGGTTTCATCGGAAATAATATCGGATAATATCCGAGTATGCAGGGAATATGGTAATGCGATAACGGTTATTCCATGCGCGGAAGCCATGCTTTGTACAGAAGATGGAGTTGATTCATCCTCATTATATCCTCGTGATAATCTGAAACGTACTCAAACCCCACAGGCTTTTAAGCTTGGTGAAATTTGTGATTTGCATCGAAGGGCTTTAGAGGCGGGGATTACTAATTCGGTGGCTTCTTGTACATTGAAGGTAGAGATGGGAGAACGAGTTTATTTCTCGCGAGGTTCTGAGAAAAATATCAAGTTGACGACGATAGAGGATATTGATATTTTCAAAGCACTTTTGATGGCTAAGCGGTCTGATTGGTTGAAGGGATAATATGGAACTTTACAATAATGAACAATGGCTAGAGGATATCGATGAAGTCCTGGATATAATGCCAGAACTTACGGACTTAGCGGGATCTAGCGTGTTGGTTACAGGGAGTACGGGACTCATATGCTCCGCCTTGATTGAAGCTTTGGCACGTTGGAATGATACACATGAAAAAAAAATCAACATCTTGGCAGCTGGTAGGAATCAAGCATCTAGCGAAGCAAGATTTGCTTCACTGATAGATAGAAAATGGTTTGAAATAGTAAGTTATGATGCGGTGTCTGAAGGGTTGCAGGAAGATGTTGTTTGTGATTACATTATTCATGGTGCTGGAAATGCCTCTCCAAATAAGATTATGACCGAGCCGGTGGAAACAATGGTGGGCAACTTTATGGGAACTTACTGTTTGTTAGAGTATGCCAAACAGCACCATGTAAAACGAGTTCTTTATATATCCAGCTCAGAAGTTTATGGACGTGCAAGCCACAATAGTCCATTTGATATCGATGATTATGGATACGTAGATATCTTGCAGCCACGCAGCTCGTATGCGCTAGGAAAACGTGCGACTGAGACTTTATGTGTTTCCTATGGGGCAGAATGGGGCATCGATTCTGTAATTGTTAGACCTGGACACATATATGGCCCTACGGCACAGGCGTCGGATAATAGGGTTTCTTCCATGTGGGCTTATGCAGCTGCAAGGGGAGAAAATATCATTATGAAAAGCGATGGCGAACAGATCAGAAGTTATTGTTATGTCTTGGACTGCGTGACAGCTATATTAAAGGTATTGCTTTGGGGAACTCCAATGCAAGCATATAATGTTTCAAACAAACAATCTGTTATCAGCATTAAAGAATTAGCGAGAATTTTGGCAGAGGTTGGAAGATGTTCTTTGCGACGAGAAATGGCTGATGTTGCAGAGAAAAAAGGATTTAATCCTATGCAGAATTCATCGTTAGATGCGAGTGCGCTTTACGCGCTGGGATGGAGAGGGCTTTTCGATGCAAAACGTGGGTTGTTACACACAGTAGAAATATTGAGAAATTTGTATCAGTAGATTCGTGATAAAGGTGAATGACATTATGCGATTAATTCAAATACATGATGAGATTTATAAAAAAATAACGAAGTCTGGTGTATTTATTATAAATTTTTCAAATTTTTATTTGAATGAACTTATAAAAGAACGAAATATTCTGAACAGAGTACGTGGGATATATGATGATCGTCCCTTGCAACAAGGGAAGAGGTTGTTCAATGGGCATGAAGTTGTTATTCACTCTTATGATGAGTTGAAAGAATTACCAGATGATGCGATTTGCTTAATTTTAAGCGGTTATTATAAAGAAATATTTGATAAGTTAAAAAATATTGAAATATTGAAGCAAAAATTTAAGGAAATATATTTTTATGCTGATCGTGAAATTTCGTATGATTTATATTATCGTCATAAATATAAAAAGAATGCATTGCATGATATTGTAGTGTTTCGCAGTGCTGGGCCAGCATCGCATTACATGGCTGGATGGGAATTTTCAGACAATCCGCGTGCTTTGTTTGAGTATATGCTCTGTAACGGCTATAATAAGAAATATGAGCTTGTGTGGCTGGTATGTGATCCAGAAAAGTATCAGGAAAAATATAGAGATGTACCGAATGTAAAATTTATTTCGTATTTGTGGGCAGATACGGAAGATGAAGTAAAACGTTCATTATATTATTATTATATATGTTTGGCAAAATTTTTTTTTATTGCGCAGACACCAATATTTATGCGCAATGCACGTCCAGACCAAGTAAGAGTTCAGTTATGGCATGGCAGTGGGTTCAAGGGGGATAGGGCGAAGATTGTTGATGAGAAACGTTATGATTACATGACGGTAACTAGTGAAACGTATGCTTCTATACATGCTAAGCTTTATGGACTTCGCAAAGATCAGATGGTGGTAACTGGGCAACCGAAAAATGACGAATCATTTCATCCATTGCAAGCGTGGAGAAAAATTCTGTCGGTGCCTGTTGCCCAAAAATATATTTTTTGGCTTCCTACGTGGAGAGCGTCAGAGATTGTAACTGATGTCAAGCTGGCTAACGAAACGGGGTTGCCTTTTTTTACTAAAAACGAACAGCTGAAAGAATTGAATGATCTTTTAACTACTCTTGATATGGTTATGGTATTAAAGCTGCATCCTTCGGAGAAAAATGTGCAAGATAATGAAGCAATAAAAGATTTGACAAATTTTGTAGTTCTGGATAATGATTTTTTGGCGGAAAAAGATATACAGATTTCATCACTGTTGGGAAATGCTGATGCTTTAATCAGTGATTTTTCGTCGGTAGCGATTGATTATTTAGTATTGAATCGTCCTATTGCATTTTTGATGGATGATTGTGAAGCTTTTGCAGAAAGCCGCACATTTCATTGGGGTGATATTGAAAATTGGCTACCAGGTTTGAAATTATATAATGTAGATGATATGAAGCAATATATTAAAGAGGTCGCTTCAAATATTGATTCTGGTGCAAAACTTCGCAGTGATTTATATCATGTGTTCCATAAATTTCGCGATGATAAAAGTGCTGAAAGAGTATTACAGGCATTTGACCTCCATTTATGAAAGAGGTGAGATTGATGTCAAATAGAAGGGAGAAGTATAGGCTGGGGGTTCGCTTGCTCTGGGATATATTTCCTAAATCATATGTCGAAGGATTTTTTTTAGAATGGACGCCCGTTATACATGGGGAATCAAAGCAGTTGTCTGATTTTAAAAATGCGTATAAAGAATATATTGATAAAAAAACAGGAGAAAAGAGCATAATATTATATGATAGCGATACAATTGTAGGGAGAGATTGTATTGCGGTGGATATCTTCGAGCTATATTTTGCTTGGTTAAGCATAATGGTATTTGAATGGCTAGAGGAGAATGATATTCGCTACTATTATATTAATATTGAAGGTGGAGACTCTCCAGAACACATGCGTGGTGATGCGCATGATTTTTATATGTATGAACGTGGTAGAAATCCTGTAATTATGCAAAATGGCATTCCAGGTTGGTACTTATCTGATAGGGATATAGATGGTTATCATGTGGTGGGGGGGATTCGTAGAACATGTAATGTACCCCAAAAATTTATAAATACATGTTATATGTTAGGAGCATGCATAACGTTAGGTTCATATACCAGGGATGAAGATACGATAGAAAGTATCATGCAAGCTAAATTAAATGAGCAAGGGAAAAGAATACGTTTTTTGAATTATAGTTGTGGAAGTAATTCGGATGTTATAGTTTCCGCAATTAACACATTTCATCGGGTTTTAAATATAAAGCCTTTAGCTGGTGACATATTAGTTTTTTTTGATAAAGACAGTACTTTAGCTAGATCATTACCATATTTAAAAGACAGAAATAGACGGTTTGATATAAAAGATGCTTTTGCTGAATATGAAAATGTGAAGTGCTTTAAAGATAATGAATGGTATCATATAAATAAAGATGGAAATCGTATGGTTGCTAAATTTCTGCTTGACATAATAGATTTTGATGAACGGGAAAATGCGGAGGATATGATTCCTCCTGTTTGCAATAAGGTAATCGATTCTAAGGAGAATTTTATCGCCAAATCTTTACAAAGTTATATCGAAAGAGTTGCCAAAGAACGCATGCCATTTCAAAATACAGGCGCGATTGTGATGAATTGCAATCCGTTTACTAAAGGACATTTATATTTGGTGGAACAGGCAAGGAAACAAGTTGAATTTTTATATGTTTTTGTTGTGGAGGAAGATAAGTCTTTTTTTTCATTTAAAGATAGGGTGGCAATTGCTATCGAGAATTGCAAAAAATTCAATAATGTTAAAGTCCTTCCCTCGGGAATGCTGATGATTTCTAGCTACACGTTTGCGGAATATTTCAACAAAGATGACATTCAAGATGAAAAAATATCGCCAATTAGTGATGTGAATATTTTCGGTGCTTATATTGCGCCATTCTTTAGGATTAAGAAGCGCTTTGTTGGCACAGAACCATTGGATAATGTGACTCGTCAATATAATGAAACAATGAAGATGCATTTAGCTGATTTTGGCATCGAATTGATAGAAATTGACAGATTGCAAAATGAAAACAATCCGATATCCGCAACGACGGTACGTTCTGCTATAAAGAATGGTGATATAGTCACCTTGAAAGAATTACTGCCAGATGCTAGTTATGAGTACTTGAAGAAGCATAGATTATTGAGGGATTAAGATATGCAATGTTCAAAACGGATTTTAATATTTGGTACAGGTGACTATTATCAAAGGTATTGTAAATGGTTAAATCATTATCAGATTATTGCCTTGATAGATAATGATAGTCATAAACAGGGGACATTGTTAGATGGCTATCCAGTGATGAGCCCCCAATCTGCTATTTGTCTTAAATACGAATTTATTGTTATCTTAAGTATTCATGATAAGGAAATGCGTGAACAGCTGGTATCACTTGGCGTCAATCCCAAACAGATATATAATCAAAACGATTTATATCTATTTCAACGTGATTTGGATGTAAAACCTGTCAGGATTTATAAGAAAAATCATGTAGAATTACATGATAGCAGGGACGTTGATTATAATGCGGCTGGTAAAATGGTGATATTTTCTAATGATCTATATATTAACGGTGCTAGTATGGCTGTAGTTAATGTGGCTAGTGTTTTGGCAGCTACTTACGATGTAATTGTAGCGACTAGTGAGGATGGTTATTGCAGGCAAATACTAAACGATAGGGGTATAGATGTTATTATTGATGAGAATATTTCTGTCTTATCGATGGAGCAAATAGAGTGGTTATCAGGGGCAAGATTAATAATTTGTAATACAATCCATTTTTATCGGTTCTTGGCGAAGCGTTGTGGTGATATTCCTACTATATGGTGGCTACATGAACCAGCTTTTTTTTACGAAGGTCTGGATATAGATATTCTAAAAAATATTTCTCAGGACAATATGATTATTTTGGCTGTTAGTGAAGTTGCTAAACGTGCATGCTTGCGATATAATCCAAAGATTACGATTAATATCTTTCCTGTTTATGTTGATGATGTGGAACAAGTTAATCGTAAACTGAGAGGGAAATTTACTTTTGCTACAATCGGATATGTTCGACCGTGGAAGGGACAAGATCTTTTTATCGAAGCAATACAGGAAATTCAGGATTTCTATGATGATGTAGAGTTTTTGATTATTGGTGATAATAGTTCGTGTTTTGCACAGAAATTGAAGGTGGCAGAGAATAGTAAAGTTCATTTTCTGGGAGAAATGAGTCCGGAGAAATTGAATGATATGTATAAAAACATTGATGTGGTTGTATGTCCATCACGAATAGAAAGTTTGTCAATTGTAGTCATAGAGGCTATGATTCGTGACATACCAAGTATAGTTTCTAGTTCAGCTGGTGTCGCGGAGTATATTACTGATGGCTTGGATGGCTGGATATTTACATCAGAGAATGTTGATGAATTAAAAGATAAGATGATTTATGCCATAGAAAATAGGGATGAGGTATTAGAAGTGGGAGGTAGAAGTAGAGAAATTTATGAAAAGTTTTTTTCAAAAAAAGTTTTTTCTGATAGATTGTTAAAGATGGTTGAAGAGATGATTAGTGGTTGAAATGCATGGGAGGATATCTATGGGGGGAATTCCAGCTAATATATATGATTGTTTAAAATCACCAATAGTTATTTACGGTTTGGGGGATGAAACATCTAAATTCATATCTGAATGGAAAAATAAAATATCCATTGTTGGACTATTAGATGGATATCTAGAAGATGGAGAAATGTTCGGTTATCCGATAATTACTATGCAGGATGTAATAGATGGTAATGTACCAATGATATTAGTCATTGCTAGACCGGGATCATGCAAAGCTATTGCTAAACGAATTTCTGCTAGTTGCATCGCTAATCATATTAAGCTGTTCGACATCAGAGGCAATGATTTATTATCTTCGAATAAGAATCATTGTGTCATCGGGTACGATTATGCCAAAACATCAGCTGCTTTGGATGAAAAAATCGAAAAATGTGACGTCGTTAGTTTTGATTTGTTTGATACACTTGTGATGCGCAAAGTGTATAGTTATACAGATGTTTTTCCGTTACTTGATATAAAGTTAAGAAAGCGCGGCATTATTATTCCTGATTTTATCAGATTGAGATTGTTCGCTGAAAAAGAACTATCAAGAAATAATGCGCCTACATTGGAAGAAATATATGGTAGAGTGTTGAGCCTGGTTGGCGGGAGCTTTATTTCTGCCGAAGAATTAGCTGAGCTAGAGTGGCAGATTGATTTCCAAACAATGATTCCTAGAAAAAGTATGTGCGCGAAGTTTTGTGATATTGTTAGCCAAGGGAAAAATGTTGCGATTGTAACGGATACATACTATTCAAAGGAAAAAATAGAAAAACTGTTAAATAGATATAAATTACAAGGCTATTCGTATCTGCTGGTTTCATGTGAGGAGCATAAATCAAAGACAACTGGTTTGTATGAAAAATTGAAATCAAAAGTTGAAGGTAAGCAAGTGCTTCATGTCGGTGATGATGAAATTGCCGATGTGGTAGAGCCTTCTAAGTTTGGAATAACGACATTTCGGATATACAGTGGTAGTGATCTTTTTGATTTACTATGTAACGATAATGTATGTTTTAATGATGATATATCAGATCATGTTATCGCAGGCTTGTTTATAGCTAGGTTATTCAATAATCCATTTCAGTTTGGATATAATTCTTTTTCTGTCGATAATGATAGGGATATAGGATATGCGTTCTTCGCTCCGATTATTTCAGAATTTGTTTTTTGGATAAAAAATAAGATAAAGAATGAAGATTATACACAAATTCTTTTCTGCTCACGTGATGGGTATTTGATTGGAAAGTTGTATAGACGTATAGATGATGTTACGAAGTCGATATATTTTTTGACTTCAAGAATAGCAGCAATTCGTGCTGGAATCGAAGGTGAAACGGATATAGCCAGTGTAGACAGAATGAATTTTTTCGGTAATAAAGATAAAGAGATGTTCGTTCGTTTTGGATTATCTAACGCAAATATATCTGAGAAAAATCGTGTAGAAACTATAGTTAATAAAGCAAAGCAACAAAGAATAAACTATTGTCGTTATGCAGATAAATCTGGATTGAAAAATACAAAGACGGCATTATTTGACTTTGTGGCAAAGGGAACCGTCCAATTATATCTGCAACGAATATTAGGGATGAATTTTAAAGGTTTTTATTTTATACAATTGGAACCTAGCTCTATGAAGAACAAAGGAGTTAAAGTCGAGCCGTTTTATGATGATGCAGAAAAAGATAAAAGTGTAATGTTTGATAACTATTATATTTTAGAGACAATAATTACATCTCCTTATCCACAGGTATTAGAGTTTGATAAGATGGGAAATCCTGTATTTGCTGATGAAACTAGAAGTGCTGAGAACATTAATTGTATATCTGAAGTTCAAAATGGCATTGTAGAATTTTTTGATGATTATCTTGATATATTGCCTGGTGATGCTGAGACGGTTAATAAAAATCTAGGCGAAGGCCTCTTGGCGTTGATTAATCGTGTGAGGATAGGTAGTAAGGCGTTTCTATCTTTGAAGGTGGAAGATCCGTTCTTTGGCAGGATGACAGATATCAATGATGTTTTGGGATCATGATATGTTTTTATTTAGAAGGATTTTAGGGGGCGATAAACGAATATTTATTTTCTATAGTAGTCTTTAAGCATAAGGATGTGATAGATATGAATTTTCAACTGATGGCTTCAATGATGTGTGCGGATTATCGGAATCTGCAGCAGGAAGTAATGAATCTTGATGAAGGCGGTATAGATTCCTTTCACATAGATATTATGGATGGACGGTATGTGCCTAATTATGCTATGTCGCTTAATGATATGAAATGCATACGTTCGCTTACTAGTAAGCCGTTGGATGTTCACTTGATGGTGGAGCATCCGAACAATACAATTGAGCTTTTTATCGATAATTTAAAGCCTGGAGATACTATCTATATACATCCTGAGGCAGAATATCATCCATCGACAACGTTACAGAAAATTATCAATGCTGGCTTAGTGCCAGGTATTGCAATCAATCCAGGTACTAGTTTTGAGACTGTGCATGAGATGCTGAGGATAGTGAAGAGTGTCTTAGTCATGGCAGTGAATCCTGGTAATGCTGGTCAAATGTATTTGCCGTATGTAGGAAGTAAAATCGAAAGGCTGTTGTCTGTGAAGGATGAGATGGGATTTGAGTTATACTGGGATGGTGCTTGTGGAGCAGATAAGATACAGAAGTTCGCTCCGATGGGGGTAAAGGGGTTTGTGCTAGGAACAACCTTGTTGTTTGGTAAGGGTAGACCGTATGCAGATATATTGGATTCTATACGGGAGTTGGATTTTTAATGAATATTGTAGTTCTGTTAGCTGGTGGTATGGGCAGTCGTATGGGACAAGACATACCAAAGCAGTTTATACACGTGAATAATATACCGGTTATTATCTATACGCTATTGGCCTTGGAACGGCATCCTGAAATTGATGCCGTTGAGGCTGTTTGCATTGAAGGCTGGGAACAGGTGCTTTTGGGGTATGCGAAACAGTTCAATATAACTAAATTGCGGGGAATTGTCCCTGGAGGGGCCACGAGATTCCTGTCTACAAAGGCGGGGATGATGGCTTTGGGCGAAGTTAATGATGATGATGTTCTAATTGTCCATGATGCTGTTCGTCCCTTGGTGGCACCAGAGTCGATTTCAGATATGATACGGGTATGTCGAGAGCACGATAATGCAATGACTGTGCTTGACTGTGTTGATACCATGTATCTGCGTAAATCGCCGGATTCTACTAGCCAAGTGGTGGAACGCGCTGGATTGGTTAGGGGGCAAACGCCTGAGTGTGTATCAGGGCGCAGGATGCGGGAAATGTATGTACGGGCAGCTGAGCAGGGCGTGGAGATTGATTCGATTTCTGCCTTGCAGGTAGCATTAGGTTGGAATATTTTCTTTGCTAAAGGGAGCGAGAGAAATATAAAATTGACGCGTACGGAAGATATCGATATGTTTAAGGCTATGCTGGCAACGGAAAGGGATGATTGGCTGAAATGAAGGTTTTGAATCTGCATGGTGTGGGAGATTTGCGATATGAGGAAGTGCCGCGGCCAGCCCCGGGGGCTGGTGAGGTGTTGCTGAAAATCAAGGCTGTTGGCATTTGCGGTAGTGATATTCCTCGGGTATTTACCAAGGGCACATATCATTTCCCTACCATTATCGGTCATGAATTTGCTGGTGAAATCGTGGAGGCAGAAGAGGAAAGTTTGCTGGGGCGAGGAGCTGCTGTGTTTCCATTGATACCTTGTGGACATTGTGAGGCCTGCAGACAAGAGCAGTATGCAAGGTGTTCGAGCTATGATTACTATGGATCGCGCCGTGATGGTGCTATGGCTGAGTATCTGGCGGTGAAGTGTGAAAATCTTTGCTTGCTGCCCGAGGGCGTGAGCTATGAGGAAGCAGCTATGAGCGAACCTGCGGCAGTGGCTCTTCATGCGTTTAAGAAAAGCGGTGTGGGGAACGGTGACACGCTATTTATCTATGGAATAGGTACCATTGGTTTAATCCTCGCACAATGGGCAAGGGCAGCGGGAGTGAAGAACATCCTGCTTGCGGCGCGAACAGATGCCAAGGTAGAATTTGCCAGGAAACTGGGTTTTGATTTAGCTGTTAATGCTAAGAAGGAAAGTCTGAAAGAGCTGGTGGAGAAAGTCACTGACGGGCGAGGTGCGGATGCCTGCATCGAAGGTACGGGGGCGCCAGAACCATGGGCAGCGTGTCTTGACCTAGTCAAAGCTGGCGGCCAGGTGGTTTGCATGGGAAATCCTCTGGGGGGCATGGATTTGTCTCAGAATGATTATTGGAAAATCCTTCGTAAGGAACTGACTTTGACAGGTACCTGGAATAGTAGTTTCGGCAGCCGGGAGAATGACTGGCAGGAGGCTGTCAAGGCTATGCAAGATAAGCGGCTGAATTTGAAGAGCCTTATTACCCATAGATTTTCCTTGGCAGAATATAAGGAAGCATTTTCTCTTATGCATGAGCGTAGGGAGATGTATTGTAAGGTGATGTTCTTAGTGTGAATTTTCTTGGTAAGTTTTGCTAGTATTTTGCTACGTGGATTTCTGGTTAACACGTTTAGAGTATTTGAAGATATCTTGATTTCCTCCACTAACTATCATATAATTATAGTTAGTGGAGGAAAGTGATATGATTAGAACGACATATGATTTATTAGATTCTTTTTCTGGTTATGCCAATCCTGATATGAAAATCAAGCGAATGGTTCAGGAGGGGAATCTTTTTCGTTTGCGAAGAGGATTATATGTAACAACCGCTAAAATTTCCTCATATCTAGTAGCAGGTGTTATATATGGGCCGTCGTATATCTCGTTTGAAACTGCGCTTTCAAGATATGGTTTGATTCCGGAGCGTGTTTATGCTTGTACCTCAGCTACTTTTCGGAAGAATCGTTCCAAGATATATAAAAATGATTTGGGCGTTTTTACATATCGTGATATTCCTGCGGCTGCTTTTCCGCTTGGGGTTAAGTGTGAGAGGGAGAATGATATGTTTTATGCAATTGCATCGCCAGAAAAGGCATTATGCGATATGCTGTATGTTCAGAAACCCGTATATAGTCAAAAGGCATTGAGGGAATTGTTGTTTGCTGATTTGCGTATTGATGAGGAAGCTTTTGCGCAGCTAAATCGACAAGAGCTACAGCAGCTGATGCCACGCTATAGACGGCGCACTTTGAATTTGCTAGGGGAATTATTGGACAAGGGGCGGTGAGCTGGTGGATACGTTATTGAATGACTATATGAAGTTCTATGCGCCACAGACGGCGGATGACTATAGGAATGCGTTGAAAGAGATTGTCCAGGAGATTGCGTTATATGGATTGAGCCACAGTGATTTTTTTCAAAAAGCGGCTTTTTATGGTGGGACGTCATTGCGGATCTTTTACGGGCTGGATCGTTTTTCTGAAGATATGGATTTTTCCCTAGCTGAGCCGAATGCGGACTTTTCGTTGGAGAAATATTTTTCCTATGTGGAGGAAGCTTTGGCAAGTCATGGCCTGGAAATGTCGGTTTCTAAAAAGATCAAGGCCAATCAAACCGACGTTCAGTCGGCATTTATCAAGGGCGAAAACATAATCCAATTGATTACGATATGGGATAAAGAGGAGCGTGGATTTCCAGGGATTGCACCACATGAGGTAATAAAAATCAAGATGAAGATTGATACGAATCCTCCTGCGGGCGCTTTGTATGATATCAAGTACGGGCTGCGCCCTGTTCCTTACATGGTTCGATTGTATGATGAACCGTCGTTGTTTGCCGGTAAATTACACGCTGTGCTTTGTCGAAATTGGCGAAACAGGGTAAAAGGGCGAGACATTTATGACTTTGTCTGGTATATTACGAATAGGACAAAGGTCAATCTGTTCCATTTACAAAAGCGCTTGGAGCAGACTGGGCACTGGAATAAAGAAGATACTTTGACCATTCAGGATTTGAGGAATATGTTGGCTGAGAGATTTGATTCGATCGATTATGAACAGGCAAAGCAGGATGTGAGGAGTTTTATCAAAGAGGAAGAAAAATTGCAGCTTTGGGGAACAGATTTTTTTAGAGCTTTATCAAGCCAAGTAGAGGCGATATAGTTAAGGTGGTTGGGATATGGAAAATGGGCGTCAGCGGTTAATCGAGGCCTATCGGAGTGCGTTCCGCTTATGGCAACAAAGGCGTTTGATTGAGGCGGAAAAGTTGCTGGATGAGTTTTGGCAGCAAAGTGGCATGAAGTCTTTGCGTGGGATGCTGCTTATGGCGTATATCCTGCGTGACCGGCAGAAGTATGTGTCCGAAGTCAAGGTGCTGGAGGAGCTATTGGAGCGTTTTGCGGATTCGAGTGAGGCAAAACTTTTGGCTGATGCCTGGAGTATGTTGGGCTCGGTGTTGCGGCGGCTTGGGGAGAGCGAGCTTTCGGTAGAAGCGTTTAAAAAATCTGTGGAGCTTGAGCCGGATAAGGAACAGAAGCTGGTGGAGTGCAGCAATGCACTGTTTTCCGCCAATGCCATCGATGGCGTTACGGCGGAATATATGCAGTCGCTTTATGCGCTGTATCGGAGGCTCTTAGCGGATTTAGCGATAGAGCCATATCCAGCACCGGACTGGCAGCATGAGAAGATACGTGTGGGGTATCTTTCGGCTGATTTACGGGAGCATGCGGTGGCACAGTTCGTGCGGCCGCTGTTTTGTCAATATGACAGGAATCGTTTTCGTGTTTATGGGTATTCGCTGGTGCGGCAGCCTGATAATGTGACGGCTGTTTTGCAGCAGGGATGCGATACCTGGCGGGATGTTTCCGACTGTTCGTGGGTGGAAATGGCGCAACAGATACGCGCCGATGAAATCGATATTCTGATCGACTTGGCGGGGCATTCGGCAGAGAATGCTTTGCCGGTGTTTGCGTATCGGCCGGCGCTGGTACAAATTTCCGGGATTGGTTATTTCAATAGCACTGGGATGCAGGAAATGCAGGGATTTCTGTCCGATCGTTACTGTTCGCCGGAGGAACACTCGCCTTATTTTACGGAAAAATTACTGCGTCTGCCGCAGAGCCATTTTTGTTATCAGCCGTTTTCAGCATTCCCACCGGTGGGGCAGGCGCCGTGTCTGGCAAAGGGCTATGTGACGTTTGGCTGCTTTAATAATTTTGCGAAGGTCAATGATGGCATGCTATTGGTTTGGAAGGAAATCCTGCAGCGTGTGCCAGATTCGCGTTTGCTGCTCAAACACTCGCTTCTGGGGATTGAGGAGGGAATTTCCTATACACGGCAGCGTTTTGAGCGGCTCGGGATGCCGATGGAGCGCATCGAGTTTAGAGGATTATCGAAGGATTATCTCGAACAATATAACGATATGGACATTGCACTGGATACCAGTCCGTATCCAGGCGGTCTTACGACTTGTGAGGCTCTGTATATGGGCGTACCAGTGGTGACGCTCAAGGGCAATCGTCATGGGGCAAGATTCGGCTATAGTTTCCTAGCAAACTTGGGCTTGCAGGAACTGGTGGCTGAGGATGCGGAAGGCTATGTGGACATTGCTGTGAAGATTGCGGGCGATTGGGAGCTGCTTGCTTTGTTGCGGGCAAATCTTCGCCGTATGATGCAGGCGTCGCCGCTTATGGATGGTGACGCGTATATGCGGGCAATGGAATCCCTATATGGGCGGCTTTATGAAGAATCGGTTTAACATTAGGATAGATAAGAAATCAGGAGTAGAGCATGATGCGACAGGATGGATTGGATTATTTGATTGTCGGCTCGGGATTGTTTGGCGCAGTATTTGCGCATGAGATGACGAAGCGGGGCAAGAAGTGTCTGGTGCTGGAGAAGCGTGAGGCAGTTGGTGGTAATATCCGCTGCGAGGAACGCGAGGGCATCAATGTGCATGTGTATGGCGCGCATATTTTCCATACGAATAACAAAGAGGTCTGGCAGTATGTGAATCAGTTTGCGGACTTCAATCAGTATGTGAATTCGCCGGTGGCCAATTTCCGTGGGGAGCTTTACAATCTGCCGTTCAATATGAATACGTTCCATGCGATGTGGGGCGTAGTGACTCCGCAGGAAGCGGCAGAGAAGATTGCCGCGCAGCGGGCAGAGATAAAAGGCGAGCCGCAGAATCTTGAGGAGCAGGCGATTTCGCTGGTGGGGCGTGATATCTATGAGAAGCTCATTCAGGGCTATACGGAAAAGCAGTGGGGACGCAAATGTACGGAATTGCCGGCATTTATCATTAAGCGTCTGCCGGTTCGCTATACGTATGATAATAACTATTTCAATGCGCTCTATCAGGGCATTCCTATCGGCGGCTATAACAAGATTGTTGCTGGTTTACTGGAAGGTGTCGAGGTGCGGACGGGTGTAGATTATAATGCTTCGCGTGCTGAGTATGAAGGCGTGGCCTGTAAGGTGGTCTATACAGGAGCACTTGATGAATATTTTGCCTATAAGCTTGGGCGGCTGGAGTATCGTGGCCTGAAATTTGAGACGGAGCGATTGGAGCAGGCGAATTATCAGGGCGTGGCGGTTATGAACTATACGGCGGCCGAGGTACCGTATACGCGCATTATCGAACACAAGCATTTTGAATTCGGCACGCAGCCGATGACCTATGTGACGCGCGAATATCCGCAGGAATGGAAGCCCGGCGAGGAAGCCTATTATCCGGTCAACGATGAACGGAATCAGCAGCTTTATGCAAAGTATGCAGAGCTGGCGGCGAAGGAAGATAATCTGATTCTCGGTGGCAGGCTGGCAATGTATAAGTATTATGATATGGATAAAGTCATTGAGACGGCATTGGCGGCAGTAAAAAGCGAAGTTGTCAGTGGTGAATTGTAATACGCAAAATGTTGACGTTGTTTTTTCTACATAGTACAATGTACTAAAGGGGGCGATGATCATGGCATTTTCTATTCGATTGACTGATGAAGAACGTATGTTGGCAGAAAGTTATGCTAAATTACAGGCAATTTCTTTAGGGGAAGCTTTTAAGCGAGCGCTGTTTGAGAAAATACAGGATGAATATGACGTAACTGTGGCAAAAGAGGCTTATGATGAGTATGTGTCAGATGGATGCAAGAGTCGTCCCATCGGGGAATTGTGGAAGGAACTGGATGTATGACTTATCAAGTAGCAACTACAGTACGCTTTGATAAGGAGTTCAAGAAGCTGGATAAATATACCCAACGAATCTTAAAGGCTTGGATTGAAAATAATTTGGTAGCTTGTGAAAATCCCCGTGTACATGGCAAAGGCTTGACCGCGAATTTAAGTGGATTGTGGCGGTATCGGATAGGGGATTACCGTATGATTTGTGATATTCAGGATGAAAAACTTGTAATTCTTGCCTTGACGGTTGGGCACAGGCGGGAAATCTATCAGAAATAAAGGCTAGGACGGATTGATGGGGGATTGTAATGGCGGAGAAGATAAAGCCGGAGCTTTTGGGATTTTTGCAGGCGGGGGATTTGCCGCTGCGGATTCTGGTGGTGGAGAGTCTCTATTATTTGCCGGCGCTTAGGCAGATGATGCCGCAGGCGGAAATCCTGGCGGTGGCGGCTGAATCTGATGCGATGGATGGCTATGAGGGGCTGGATGTGAAGTTTTCCTGCGTGGATTATCTCAATGAACGGCTGCCGTTTGCTGCGGAGAGCCTCGATTACATCATTTCGGACCTGACGTTGGAGCAGGCGGGCAATCCGCAGGATATTGCGGCGGGGTTTTCGACGTTTTTGAAGCAGACGGGGTCTTTCCTTACGAGTTTCCGCAATATCCGTCATTGGTCGGTGCTTGAAGAGCTGATGGATGGCCATTATTATCATGTGGTGGCGCGGCTTTATGCGAAGTCAGAGTTTGAGCGGCTGCTCTATGCTTCGTATTACAAGAATGTGACCGTGCGGCCGCAGCGGCGCGAGGCCGATAGCGATATCGTGGACAAGCTCGTGGCGGCGGGCTTTGAGAATATCCATGCGGATATCGATACGGAGTTCTGGCTGGTGAAGGCTGACCGTTCGATGCCCGAGATGGCGCTGTTAAAGTCTATGTATACGAAGGAGCAGCGCAAACAGCTGTCGGATTATCTTCATCGCATCGAATATGGTGTGGATTTAGAGGGGCAATGCCGCTTGTTTTGGGCTTTTTATGAAGAGACGGGATTGTTTGCCGATTATACGGCAAATTTCGTGAAACAGGCGGTGTTCCATCCAGAAAGGTTCTATCGGAATCTTATCCGCTATTCGGGGCGGGAACTCGATGAAATCGTGGCGATGCTGGAGAGTGCGCGGGAAAATGTGACTTCGGTGCAGGAAATGCGCTGGATCGAGGAGCTGGAGCAGGAATTGCAGGCGCAGCCGGGAAGATGAGGGATATTTGATGGATTTGACGATAAACAAAGCGCTTGACGATAGTAAGGTAGCCTTTATTACCTGCGTCAATAGTGAAGATTGGTATAGTGAGTGCCGCCTTTATCTGGAGCATTTGGAGCTGCCTGCTGGGATGACGGCTGAATTTATCCCCGTGCATGGCGCAGCTTCGATGTGTGCGGGCTACAATACTGGCATGCAGCAGTCGGATGCCAAGTATAAGGTCTATCTGCATCAGGATACGCTGGTAGTCAATAAGCATCTGGTGCGTGATCTGCAAAAACTGTTTGCCGATGAAACAGTAGGTGCAGTTGGTGTGATTGGCTGCCGCAGCCTGCCAAAGAGCGGTGTCTGGTGGGATGGGCTGCGGACGTATGGCCGCGTGCTGCATGCTTGTGAGCCCGAAAGCGTTGTCGATTCCCATTGCCGGGAGCCCGAGGGAGAATGCCAGGAGGTCGAGGCTGTCGATGGCCTGTTCATCGCGACGCAGTATGATATCCCGTGGCGTGAAGACCTGTTCACGGGCTTTCATCTTTACGATACGTCGCTTTGCAAGGAGATGCAGCGGCGCGGGCTCAAGGTAGTAGTTCCTAATCAGGAAAAAGATTTCTGGTGCATCCATTGCCCGAAGGAAAAACCGCTGGCTGTGGAATATAAGGGGTATCAGAAGATATTCGTAAAGGAATATGGAAGCGAGCTGCATCCAGAGGTGTGAGTGAAAACCTGAAATTCCTGTAGTTTAGCAGGAGTTTCAGGTTTTTTGTCGAATGTAAGAAAATATGCGAGATTACGAGACGGAGTAGGAGTCCTTGTTCATGAACCACGATGTACTGAATTGGCTGAGTTTAGCAGATAAATTTGCAGCGGATGGCGATCCCAAGGGGATGCGCGCTTGTGCGCGGGAGCTTTGGGAGCTCGATGCGGAAAGCATGGACGGCGCAGCTGTCATGGCCGAAGCTGCCTTGTATTCGGGAGAACGCGAAGAGGCACAGACATTGGTGGAGGAGATCCTGGCAAGGAAGCCCAAGCATTTGCGCGGGCGGCTCGTAAAGGCAGGCCTGGCGGCTGTCGAGTTCCGTCTCGATGAGGAATTGCCGCTCTTGCATGAAATCGTCGCAGAGACGGAGCGCAAGCGGCAGGCACTTGACCCCGATGATGCGTATTACGGTGTGCTGCAGCATATCCTTGACAAAGCGCGTGGATGGCTTGCCGATGGGGAATATCTGGCAGCAGCACCTGACAAGGCGGCGGCGGAACTTCTGGCGCGCAGTGAGCTTATGGATGAGCCGCTGGCTAAGGCGGATTCGTACAGCAAGTACCTATTCATGCGCAATTACCGTAATCAGTCGCTGCAGGAGAGCCGGCAGGCCGCTGAGCAATATGAACCGCTGCTTGGCATCACGGCTTATGCGCACGATGATGTGAAGAAATTGCCGGGCAAGAAGCTGCGCATCGGGTATCTGTCGCCGGATTTCCGCGAACATGCCGTAGCCTCTTTTCTGGAGCCGCTGCTCAAGTATTACGATGACAAGCGGTTTTCTATCTATTGCTATTCGACAGGGCGCACCGATGAGGTAACGCGTAAGCTGCGTGCCTGCCATGTACATTGGCGGGAGCTGCGCGGCCGCAGTCCGCGGACGGCGGCCCGGCTGATTGCTGAGGACAAGATCGATATCCTTGTCGATTTGTCGGGGCATACGCAGGGGAGCTGTCTGCCAATCATGGCTTATCGTCCGGCACCCGTGCAGATGGCAGGCATTGGCTATATGAATACGACAGGTCTATCGGCTGTTGATTATTTTCTTTCCGATGAGGTCTGTCTGCCGACAGGGGAGGCTACGGCCGCTGGGTTTACAGAAAAGATCCTGCGCCTGCCTCACTCGCATCTCTGCTATGCGCCAGGCTTTGTGCGCGAGATACCAGCAGCTGGTATGGAGGCTCCGTGCATGCGCAATGGCTATATGACCTTTGGCAGTTTCAACAATTTTGCCAAGGTGACCGATGAGACGCTGCTTTTGTGGCGGGGTATCCTCGATCAGGTCAAAGACTCGCGGCTTGTCATCAAGGGCAAGATTTGCAGCATCCCATCGGGACAGGCAATCGTGAAAGACCGCCTGACACGGCTGGGTATCAGCCTGGGACGTGTGGAGCTGCGGCCGTACAGTCCTGATTACCTCGAGCAGTACCGCGACATCGATATTGCGCTTGATACGATGCCGTATAATGGCGGCCTTACGACCTGTGAGGCGCTCTACATGGGCGTGCCAGTCGTGAGTATTCGCGGGCGCAGTCACGGGGCACGCTTTGGGGCGTCAATCCTCACGAATGCCGGAGTCAAGGAGCTGGTAGTTGAAAATGACATCAACTATGTGCGCCGGGCTGTGCAGCTTGGCAATGCACCGGAGCTCGTGGGGGCGTACCATTCGGGGCTTAGGGCGAATCTGCTCAAATCGCCGCTCATGGATCGCAAAAACTATATGAATGAGTTGGAAACTGGTTATTGTCAAATATGGGAGAATTTTTGCACAAATTAAACAATAACAAAAAAACTTGCATTTTTGACAGTAATTTAGTATAATAACCTTTGGGACGTTCTTTTCTTCGTGTTTTTTACATAAAGAGAAGTGGGGGACCAAAAGTAACATTTATTTTTTTTCTAGTAAGGGGATTATCTTATGGCTTTCGAAGACAAGACACTGGTATGCAAAGATTGTGGCAAGGAGTTCACGTTCACCGCTGGTGAGCAGGAGTTCTACGCTGAGAAAGGTTTCGAGAACGAGCCGGCACGTTGCCGTGACTGCCGTGACAAGCGCCGTCGTACGCGTGAGGGCGGTGAGCAGCGTCAGATGTTCAAGGTAACTTGCGCTGAGTGCGGCAAGGAGACGGAAGTTCCGTTCGAGCCGAAAAATGACCGTCCGGTTTACTGCCGTGACTGCTTCAATAAAAAAAGAGTTGAGAGAGACTAATCTCTTGCAGTTTGCTCAGCGTGTGCTATAATAATAAATGTGCGTGAGCAATGGAGCTCAAGCTTTACGCTTGGGCTCCATTTTGTTTCACTGTAAATGACAAAACTATTTGAGAAGGTAGGGATTTTCATGAAAATGAGAAAAGTATTGGCACTTCTGGCAGTTTGTGCCTTTGCTGTGTTCGCTCTGGCTGGCTGCGGCGGCAGCCAGAATGCTTCTTCGGGCAGCGGCTCGGGGGCAAAGGTGCTCAAGGTCGGTTCGTCCATCGACTTTGCACCGTTCGAGTTCCAGGATGAGGGACAGAAGGAATACCAGGGCTTTGATATGGATCTGATCCGTGCAATCGGCAAGGAGATGGGCTATGAGGTCGAGATCCAGAATCTCGGCTTCGACGGCTTGATTCCGGCGCTGCAGGGCAAGAACATCGATGTCATCATTTCGGGTATGACGATCAATGATGAGCGCAAACAGAATGTGCTGTTCTCGGAGCCGTATTATCAGTCTGGTCTGACGATGGTAGTCCGCAGCGATGAGCAGGGTATCAAGACCTTCCAGGATCTCAAAGGCAAGAAGGTTGCCGTCCAGATGGGCACGACGAGTGCAGCTGAGGTCAGCAAGATCGATGGGGTTGAGGTCAAGACGCTCAACACGCCGGCAGACTGCTTCATGGAGCTCAAGGCTGGCGGTGTCGATGCTGTTGTGAATGACCGTCCGGTCAATGACTACTACATCACGAAGAGCGGTGCTACGGGCGTCAAGGCTCTCGAGGAGAAACTGACGGCTGAGGATTACGGCATCGCTGTCGGCAAGGACAACAAAGAACTGCAGGAAAAGATCAATGCTGCATTCAAGAAAATCAAAGAAAACGGCGAGTATGACAAGATTTTCGCCAAATGGTTTGGTGAGAAAAAATAATCACTGAAATTGCATAAAAAAACACCGGTCAGCTAGGCGACCGGTGTTTTTTGTTTACTGGAATTATAGCTTATGATTCAGTGTTGACACCGAATGGACATTGAAATATAATAAACTATAGAATTATTTATGGATGTATAAATATTAAACAAAATGGCAAAGGAAACAGGTGAAGGTTTATGGATTTCAATTTCCAGCTGGTGCAGGACTCGCTGCCGCTCTTGTTGATGGGGGCGGCTATTACCGTCAAGATCACTGCGTTGTCGGTTATCGTCGGTATCATCATCGGTTTGTTCATGGGCATTGCCCGCATCGTGAATATCCGCATTTTCCGCATCATCGCGGCTGTTTATGTTGATTTTTTCCGCGGTACGCCGCTTCTGGTGCAGATTTTCCTGGTATACTTTGCTTTGCCGCTACTGACGGGGCAGCGCAGCGATCCGTATGTCGCGGCCATCAGTGCCTGCGGGCTGAACTCGGGGGCTTATGTCACGGAGATTTTCCGCTCGGGCATACAGTCCATCGACAAGGGACAGATGGAGGCTGGACGTTCGCTGGGCATGACCTGGGCACAGACGATGCGCTACATCATCGTTCCGCAGGCGTTCAAGCGTGTTATCCCGCAGCTTGGCAATGAGTTTATCGCTCTGCTCAAGGATTCCTCGCTCGTTTCGGTTATCGGCTTTGAGGAGCTTACGCGCCGCGGCCAGCTCATTATCGCCAAGACGTATGCGTCGGTGGAAATCTGGACTTGCGTTGCGATTATCTATCTGATCATGACGCTTTCCATTTCGCGTTTCGTGGCTTATCTGGAGTGGAGGTTCAAGACTGATGATAAACATTAAGGATCTTTATAAATCGTATGGCAAGGTGGATGTCTTGAAGGGCATCGACCTCGATATCAAGGAAAAAGAAGTTGTCGTCATCATCGGGCCGTCGGGCTCGGGCAAGAGCACGCTGCTGCGCTGCATGAACTATCTGGAGGAGCCGACGAAGGGAACGGTCTGTGTCGACGGCATCGTGCTGGATGGCGAAGCCAATATCAATAAGGTGCGTGAGGAAGTTGGCATGGTGTTCCAGCGGTTCAATCTGTTCCCGCATATGACGGTGCTGCAGAATATCATGCTGGCACCGATGAAGGTTCGCCATATGGCAGCGGACGAAGCGAAAAGCGAGGCTGTCCGGCTGCTGACGCGCGTGGGACTGGCAGATAAGGCTGATAACTATCCGACCCAGCTTTCGGGCGGCCAGCAGCAGCGTGTGGCGATTGCCAGGGCGCTGGCGATGAAGCCGAAGGTCATGCTGTTTGACGAACCGACATCAGCACTTGACCCCGAGATGGTCGGCGAGGTACTCGATGTCATGCGCAGCCTGGCGAAGGAGGGCATGACGATGGTCATCGTCACGCATGAGATGGGCTTTGCCCGTGAAGTCGGCGACCGGCTGCTGTTTGTCGATCAGGGCAAGATCCTTGAGCAGGGGACGCCTAAAGCGGTGTTCGAGCATCCACAGCAGGAGCGTACGAAGCTGTTTTTATCCAAAGTACTGTAATCGCGGATTTGCAAGATAAAAATAATTTGTCAGAAAAAAATAGAAATATTGACAGTGGGATTGCCAACAATTATAATTAGGATTGACCACTATTGTTGTGGTGTGGTATTTTTTCACTAGGAGGAATCTCAATGGTTGGCAAAGTAAAATGGTTCAGTGCGGAAAAAGGCTATGGCTTCATTGCTCGCGAGGATGGCGATGATGTATTCGTACATTTTTCGGCAATCAAGGACGAAGGGTTCAAGACTCTGAACGAGGGTCAGGCTGTAGAGTTTGACATCGTCGAGGGTGCACGCGGCCCGCAGGCGTCGAATGTCGTAAAGACGGCGTAAGACAAAGGTAAAATGTCACCCCGGCTCATTTGAGCCGGGTTTTTTGATGGGCAGAATCACTTTCATTGAAATTTCAGATTTTTTCTTTGCCCGAAAAGAAGGGTTTTGCTGCTTGTTGGCGAATACTAAGGGTATAAACCTACCGGGAGGCAGGATTATACGAAAAGAGCCGTGGCATCTGCCATGGTCCATCATAAGAAAGGGGATGTGTCGTATGGCAACATTCACTGTAAGAGGCAAGAACATCGAGATCACTCCTTCCCTGCGTGAGTACGTGGAGAAACGCGTCGGCAAAGTGACGAAGTACTTTGACAATGTCGGCGAGATTTCCGTATTGCTCACGGTATCGAAGGGCCGTCACATCGTTGAGGTCACGGTACCGGTGCAAGGTGGCATCCTGCTTCGCGGCGAGGAAGCCACGATGGACATGTACACGTCGATTGATCTGGTCGTAGAAAAGCTGGAGCGTCAGATCCACAAACAGAAAACGAAACTGGCTCGTCGTTTCCGCGGTGGCGGATTCAAGGCTGAGGCGTTAAATGTGCCGGCTGTTCCCGAAAAGCAGGATGAGACGGACGAGGAGTACAAGGTAGTCAAGACGAAACGCTTTATCGTCAAACCGATGGATACGCAGGAAGCCATCATGCAGATGAACCTGCTGAATCACAACTTCTTCGTGTTCCGCGATTCGGAGACGGAGGAAGTCAATGTGGTCTATAAGCGCACCGATGGCAACTATGGACTGATCGAGTCGGGCAACTGACCGTCCAGGACAAATAAATAGCGAAAAAAGAGCCTTCCCGGCAGGGAAGGCTTTTATGATGCAGTAAAGCTATAAATATAATAGGAAAAGAGTTGCATGAATTGACTTATCTAAGGCAGTTTGTTAATATTGTAAGGTAAGACTACTTGTAGAAGTTATAATTGTAATAGGAGTGATTTTGTTTGCTGGGATTTCTTAAAAGATTCTTGGGTGACAATAACGATAAAGAGATAGCACGTTATCGCGAGGTCGTCGAGAAAATCAATGCCCTCGAACCGCAGATGCAGAATCTGACGGATGATAAGCTGACGGGCTATACGAATAAGTTCCGTGAGCGTCTCGAAAATGGCGAGACGCTCGATGATATCCTGCCGGAGGCTTTCGCTGTAGTCCGCGAGGGTTCGCGCCGTGTGCTCGGCATGCGTCACTTCGATGTCCAGATGATCGGTGGTATGTGCCTGCATGAGGGACGCATTGCTGAGATGCGTACCGGTGAAGGTAAGACGCTCGTGGCGACGCTGCCGGTTTACCTCAATGCGCTTACGGGCAAGGGCGTTCATGTGATTACGGTCAATGACTACCTGGCCCGCCGTGACAGCGAGGAAATGGGTAAGCTCTATCGTTACCTTGGACTGACGGTCGGCCTTGTTGTCCATGATATGGATTTCCCGGAGCGTAAATACGCGTATGGCTGCGATGTCACGTTTGGTACGAATAATGAGTTCGGTTTTGACTATCTGCGCGATAACATGGTCATCTCGCAGGACCAGATGGTTCAGCGTGAGCTGCATTATGCGATCGTCGATGAGGTGGACTCGATCCTTATCGATGAGGCACGTACGCCGCTGATCATTTCGGGCCCGGGCGCAAAATCGACGGATATGTATGCAGTCATGGCCAAGGCGGTAGCAGGACTCAAGGAAGGTACTGATTATACGGTCGATGAGAAACAGAAGACCGTAGCTGCAGCCGACAGTACGGTGCCGAAAATCGAGAAGATGCTCGGCATCACGAACCTCTACGCACCGGAGAATATCGAGCTCTCGCATTGCTTTACGGCGGCATTGCGTGCTAAGGCTCTTATGAAGCGTGACCGCGATTATGTCGTGCGTGGCGATGAGGTCATCATCGTCGATGAATTCACGGGCCGACTGATGGAAGGCCGCCGCTATTCCGATGGCCTGCATCAGGCCATCGAGGCTAAAGAGGGCGTCAAGATTCAGCGCGAGTCGCAGACGCTGGCCACGATTACGTTCCAGAACTACTTCCGCATGTACGACAAGCTGGCTGGCATGACTGGTACGGCGAAGACGGAGGAAGATGAGTTCCTGAAGATCTACAATCTGCCGGTCATTGTCGTGCCGACGAATAAGCCGGTACAGCGCGTTGATTATCCGGATCTCATCTACAAGACCAAGAAGGCTAAGTACAGAGCGGTCGGCAAGGTGGTCAAGGAGCTGCATGCCAAAGGGCAGCCGGTGCTTATCGGTACGACGTCCATCACGCAGTCGGAGGAACTCAGTGCTGTGCTGCGTAAAAATGGCATCCCGCATAATGTGCTCAATGCGAAGTTCCACGAGAAAGAGGCAGAAATCATCGCCGATGCCGGCCAGAAGGGCGCTGTCACGATTGCGACGAACATGGCTGGCCGTGGTACGGATATCAAGCTCGGCGAAGGTGTGCCAGAGCTTGGCGGTCTGTTCATCGTCGGCACGGAGCGTCATGAGTCCCGCCGCATCGATAATCAGCTGCGCGGCCGTTCGGGCCGTCAGGGCGATCCGGGTGCATCCCGCTTCTTCCTGTCGCTTGAGGATGACCTGCTGCGCCTGTTTGCTTCGGACCGCATTGCGGGCATGATGGACAAACTGGGTATGGAAGAGGATGAGCCGATCGAGCATAAGCTCATCACGAACTCCATCGAGCATGCGCAGAAGAAGGTCGAGGCACGCAACTTCGATATCCGCAAGCATGTCCTCGAGTATGATGATGTCATGAACCAGCAGCGTGAGGTCATGTATGGTGAGCGCCGCAAGATCCTCATGGGCGATAACCTGCGTGAGAATATCATGGGCATGGTCAAGCACATCATCAAAGATGAGATGAACCAGTATGCCAATGAGCAGCTCTATCCGGAGGAATGGCAGCTGGACGGTCTTATCGAAGATGCCGAGAAGATCTACGCGCCGGCTGGCCGCCTCAAGAAGGAAGAGCTCGTAGAGCTCAGCCGCGATGAGCTCAAAGAAGAGCTCGAGAAACTCGCTGAGGAAGGCTATCATCAGCGTGAGCTGCTGTTTGGCGAAGAGAACATGCGCGAGCTCGAGAAGGTCGTCATGCTGCGTGTTGTCGACAGCAAGTGGATGGAGCATCTCGACCATATGGACATGCTGCGCGAGGGTATCAACCTGCGTGCCTATGGCCAGCGCAATCCGCTCGTCGAGTACAAGATCGAGGCGCTGGATATGTTCGAGGAAATGGAAGGAGCTATCCAGGATCAGATCGCTTCGCTGATGTACCATGTCAGCATCATTACGCCGGAGCAGCAGGCAGCTGCTGCGCAGCAGGAGGCTGGCGAGGAACCGAGCTCCGCGCAGAAGCAGAAACTCGAGCAGGCTATCAAGGAGCAGCGCTCGCAGCTTTCCGACCATCTGAAAAATGCGCAGGCCTCCCATGGCGATGAAGTCAGCGCGGCTGAGGCGAAGAAGAAACCGGTCACGAATGATGGCAAAAAGGTCGGCCGCAACGACCCATGTCCCTGCGGCAGCGGCAAGAAGTATAAGAATTGCTGCGGCAAGGACGAGTAAGATAGATCATTAGGTTTTACATAAGTAAAGGTGGAACAATGCTAGAAGATTTGAAACCACAGCTGGGCGAGCTGCGTGAAAAGCTCGCCCAGATGGAAACGTCCCTCGAGGTTCCGGCAAAAGAGGAAAAAATCGCCGAGCTCGAATACAAGATGGGCGAGCCGACCTTCTGGGATGATGCCGAGCAGGCACAGAAAATCAACCAGGAGCTCAACGATGTCAAGATCAGCGTCGACAAATACAAGGCACTGCTCAACAAGTTTGAGGATGCAGAAACGCTGTTCGAGATGGGCATGGAAGAAGATGACGCGAGCATGGAAGAGGACGTCAAGGCTGAACTTGACGCCGTCGCCGAGGGACTTGAGGCTCTGCAGCTTGAAGTACTGCTCTCAGGTCCATACGATGCCAATAATGCCATCCTGACGCTGCATGCTGGTGCAGGCGGAACGGAGGCACAGGACTGGACGCAGATGCTTTTGCGCATGTACGGCCGCTGGGCGGAGCGTCACGGCTTTACGGTCGAGACGGCTGACCTGCTGCCGGGCGATGAGGCTGGCGTCAAGTCGGCAACGCTCTTTATCAAGGGGCACAATGCCTATGGCTTCCTCAAGTCGGAGAAGGGCGTCCATCGTCTCGTGCGCATTTCGCCGTTCGATGCCAATGCGCGCCGCCATACGTCGTTCTCGGCCTGCGATATCATGCCGGAAATCGACGATGCCGTTGAGGTCGATATCAATATGTCCGATGTCCGCGTTGATACATACCGTGCTTCGGGCGCCGGTGGCCAGCACATCAATAAGACGTCTTCGGCTGTCCGCATGACGCATGAGCCGACGGGTATCGTCGTCCAGTGCCAGAATGAGCGCTCGCAGCTGCAGAACCGTGAGCAGTGCCTCAAGATGCTGCGCGCCAAACTCTTTGAACTCGAGATGGAGAAGAAAGAGGCGGAGCTTGCCAAGCTCGAGGGTGACCAGCAGAACATCGAATGGGGCAGCCAGATCCGTTCCTATGTATTCCAGCCATATACGATGGTCAAGGATCATCGCACGAACCATGAGACGGGCAATGTTCAGGCGGTCATGGATGGTGAAATCGATCCGTTCATCCGTGCCTTCTTGAATGCTAAGGCAAATCACGAATTTTAATCTTTAAGGAGTCAGGAGTACGCGAATGTTCCTGGCTCCTTGTTACTTTGCGAGGTGATTGATTTGCGAAAAGGCTTGACTATTCTGGGCTTGTTATTCATAATATTAATCGTGTCAAGCGCGACGGTGCTGCCCTGGCTGGCACAGTCGACAATCAAGACGAAACTGGCGCAGAGGGCTGCGACGGATGATGTTGTGGTTACGGTGGATTCCACGCCTACGGCACTGCTGGCTATCGGGCGCATCCAGCAGCTCGATGCAGTACTGCATCAGGCGAAGGTTGGCCAAGTGTTCTTGCGGGAACTTACGCTCAAGGGGCGCAATGTGCAGCTGGATATGCCAGCACTCTTGAGCGAGCAGGGCATACAGGTAAAGAAGGCCGATGAACTGACGCTTATGGGAACGGTCGACGAGGAGAACCTGCGGGAAGTCTTGCAGCGCCGCATAGATAAAATTGAAAATATCCAGGTCAACATCAACCGTGACCGCGTTTTGGTCACGGCCAATGCCAAGATATTCGGCCGTGTGGCAGATATCGAGATGGAAGGGCAGATTACCGAGAACAGCGGGGCCTTGTTCTTCTTGATGACGAGACTGGAAATGAGAAATACCCTTATCGGTACGGCCAAGCTGGGCGATCTTTTCGGCAATATCCAGCTGGCGGCTGCCGATAAACTGCCGCTGGGCATGAAGATCCGTCAGGTCGAGCAGACCGATGGCGCGGTCATCATCACGGCGGCACGGGATAATAAGGAATAAGGTGAATGTGAAGCAATGAAGGTATTTAAGTATAACCGTTGGCTGCTGCTGCTTATCGCCATCGGTCTGGCTGCAGCGCTGGCGATAAGCTTTCAGCGCCATGCTGCCGAGCAGGTGAACCGGCAGGTCGATATGGCTATCGACTATGAGGGGCTTATCGAGCTGGCAGAGCGAGAGGGCAAGCCGGTGGACGAGGTGTTGCAGCAGGCCAAGGAGGCCGGCATCACTTCGCTGGCTGTCTATGATACGACGTTCAAGAAACTCAATGCCAATGGCAAGGCGACGGCCATTGCAGGCAGCCAGCTGCTGGCCGACTATCACAGTGGCCGTTTGACGGACCCGCTTTGGCAGAAGCTTGCCGCTGAGGGCAAAATCATCGGTACGGAGGTCTATATCGTCGGCCATCATGCCCAGACGTGGAAGGAACTCAAGGAAGACCTGCCGCGCCGTCTCGGGAAAGACCGCGTCAGACTCTTTACGGTCGGTTCGGAAGAGGTCATGGCCGTAAAGGCGCATTATGAGTCCTTCGTCAAGATGGATATCGGCATGCCGACGGATGAGATGCAGGCTGTAAACGATGCGGGCTTCTATGTGCTGGCCCGTCCAAGCAATTATGCGGCCTGCACGCCTGATGATGTCAAAGCTGTATTTGGCCGCATGGATGGCTTCCGCATTTCGGAGGTCGTATTCTCGGGCAGCCAGGTGCTCGGCGCAACAAAGGCGCTGCAGACGACCATTGATGAGATGAAGGAACGCAATCTGACCCTGGGCCTTATCGAGGCGACGACACAGCTGCAGTTCTATCATCAGGATGGCATGAACGAGGTGGCCAAAGGTGTTGGCTATGACCATGTGGCCCGTCTCTACTCGGTGCCGAAGGATGAGCAGCCGAAACTCAAGATCGATACGGCTGTCGAGCGTTGGTCAAATACGGACGAGGAGCGCAATATCCGCATCGACCTCATGCGCATCTACGATAAGCCGTCGCCGAATATGAGCCTTTTGGAGACGAATCTGAAATATTTCCAGGACACGCATGATAAACTCGTGGCGCATGGCTATACGATCGGCCCAGCGGGCACGTTCCCGGAGCTCTTGCCGTCCAAGGGGCTGCGTGCACTCGTTATGATGGGCGTAGCGGCGGCTGTCGTGCTCTATCTTTCGCTGGTGATTCCGGCGCTCAACGCGCGTCCTAAAACGCAGTATCTTTTGTTTGTATTGTTCGCTTTGGCGGCTGCGGTACCGGTGCTTATGGGCAATGGCTCGAAGATCCGCATCCTGGCAGCACTGGCCAGCGCAAATGTATTCCCGGCACTGGCGGTCATCTTCCAGCTTGACCGCGTGCGCGCGTTCAAGGAGAAGGCCAAAATCGCCCTGCCGCGCCTTATCGTGACGGCAGCTCTGGCGCTGTTTGTCACTGGCGCACTTGCTTATATCGGTGCGGCTTATCTTTCGGGTTCGCTTGCCGATACGGAATATCTGCTTGAATTCCAGATTTTCCGTGGCATCAAGCTGACATTTATATTGCCGATTATCCTGGTGGGCGCAGCCTTCCTGCAGCGTTTTGACATTTTCGATGGCAAGATGGATGATACCGAAGGCGTTGTCAATCAGCTCAAGAAAATCCTCGATATGCCGGTTCGCGTCAAGACACTTTTCCTGATGGGACTTGTGCTCATAGCTGGTATCGTCTTCGTGGCCCGCAGCGGCCATACGTCGGGTATGCCGGTTTCGCAGTCAGAGCTCAAGTTCCGCGCATTCCTCGAGCAGGCCTTCTATGCCAGACCACGCACCAAAGAGCTTATGATTGGTCATCCGGCTTTCATGCTCGCCGCAATGGCGTTCTGGCGCAAGTGGCCGACGATGGTATTTTTCGCCTTGGTGCTCGTGGCCACGATTGGCCAGGGGTCGATGGTAGAGACGTTTGCGCATATGCGCACGCCGGTCTATATGTCGTTCATGCGTGGCATCGGCGGCATTGTGCTGGGCGCAGGGATTGGCGCCATTGCCATGGTTCTTGTGGAGCTTTGGCAGGTCATTATTTCGAAAGCAAAGGGGAGTAAGGCAGATTCATGAGCAGGATCGTCGTATCGGGATATTACGGCTCGAAAAATGCCGGCGATGAAGCGATGCTGGCAGCAATGCTGGAGGTCCTTGGAGATCTCGACCCAAAACTTCATATCACGGTGATTTCTGCTGACCCTGAAGATACGCGCAAGCGTCATGGTGTCGACGCGGTTTCCTGGCTTGGCCTGCCGGCCATCATCCGTGAACTGCGCCAGGCGGATCTTTTGATAAGCGGCGGCGGCAGCCTGCTGCAGAATGTCACGAGCCGCCGCAGTCTTTACTACTATCTGGCTATCATCCTGCTCGCCCGTTTGCTGGGCACGAAGGTCATGCTCTATGCCCAGGGCATTGGCCCGATTCTTGGCCGTGTGGCTGAGCGGGCGATGTGCTGGCTGGGCAATCGCGTGGATCTTATCACGGTACGCGATGAGGGCTCGCTGAAGGAGCTTGACCGTCTGGGCATTCGCCGGCCGGAAATTCAATGTACGGCCGATCCGGTGCTGGCTATCCATCCGGTGGACCGTGCGGCTGGCCGTGCCATCTTCAAGGCCTATCAGGCAGATGGAGCCAAGCCGGTTGTTGGCATTTCGGTGCGCGAGTGGCAGGGCTGGACGCATTACAAAGAGGTGCTGGCCGAGGTTTCCGACCGCGTGGTCCGTGAGCTCGGTGCCCGCGTCGTGTTCCTGCCGATGCAGTTTCCCGACGATGTGCGGGCTGCGCGCGATATCGCTGCGCGTACCAAGGAGCCATGTACGGTGCTCAAAGATGAGTATACGACCAGCGAGTTCCTATCGCTCGTCGGCAACATGGATCTGATGCTGGGCATCCGCCTGCATGCCTTGATTTTTGCCGGGGTCATGGGTGTGCCGATGCTTGGCATTTCCTACGATCCGAAAATCGACCGTTTCCTGCAGTCCATTGGCGAGCAGCCAGTCGGCAATCTGCGGGATGTCACGGCAGATGAGCTCATGGCGGAAATCCGCCGCAAGTGGAACGATAAGCAGACGTTCCGCCAGCAGAATGCTGAGCTTTTGGCGGCACTGCGCGATCAGGCCGCCAGCAATGCAGAGCTGGCGCTGAATCTGGCCCATAAGTGAATAGACACAGGCCTTCCCTGTAGGGGGAAGGCTTATATTTTTACCTTGGATATGGTACAATAAAAGATAGTTTTGCAATTTGAATGCGGAGGATGAGTATCCTATGATACATATGAGCAACGTTTCCAAGATATATGAAAATGGTGCGGTGGCTCTCGACGGTGTCAATGTCGATATCGAAAAGGGCGAGTTTGTCTTTATCGTCGGTGCCAGCGGTGCCGGCAAGTCAACGTTCATCAAGATGCTGTTCCGTGAGGAGCTGCCGACGAGCGGTATCCTTACGGTCAATGGTCATGATGTGGTCAATATGAGCCATAAGGAGGTGCCATACCTGCGCCGCGGGCTTGGCGTTATCTTCCAGGATTACCGCCTGCTGCCCGATAAGACGGTGTTTGAGAATGTGGCCTTTGCGATGCAGGTCATCGAAGCGCCGCGCCGCTTGATGCAGCGCAGTGTCAATGCCGTTCTCGATGTCGTTGGCCTTAGGGAGAAGTATAAATGCTTCCCGGCACAGCTTTCCGGCGGTGAGCAGCAGCGCGTGGCAATTGCACGCGCCATCGTCAACGATCCGGCTATCGTCATTGCCGATGAGCCGACGGGCAATCTTGACCCGGATACGAGCTGGGATATCATGGATATCTTCAAGCGCATCAACAAGGCAGGCACGACAATCGTCATGGCAACGCATGACCGCACGATTGTCGATACGATGAAGCGGCGCGTCATTGCCATCGAAGATGGCCATATCGTGCGCGATGAATTAAGAGGAGGCTATGGTTATGAAGCTTAGGACCAGTGAATATTTCATTACGGAGGTATTTCACTCGCTCCGGCGCAATAACTGGATGTCGTTTGCCTCGGTCGGTACGGTGGCTGTATCGCTGTTTGTGCTCGGCGTTTTTTTGACGTTGGTGCTCAATATGAACCGGTTGGCTTCCTCGCTGGAGTCGGAGGTGCAGATCAGCGTGTATCTGGAGGATAGCATAAAGACTTCGGCACGCAAGGATTTGCAGAAGGACCTTGAGAATATGCAAGGCATCGAGAGTGTCAAGTATGTGAGCCGCGAGGAGGCTAAGGAGCGTCTGACTGAGCGTCTCGGCGACCAGAAGTATTTGCTCGATGCGCTCGGCGACCAGAACCCGCTGCCAGAGTCCTTTGAGCTCACGGTAGCCCAGCCGGATATGGTTGAGACGGCGGCCAAGGCCATCGAGAAGATGGATGGTGTCGAGGCGGCCAAGTATGGACAGGACGTCGTCAAACATCTTTTTGACATCACGCGGCTGATTCGCGTGTTTGGTCTTGCGCTTATGGTGCTGCTGGCGGCAGCGACTCTTTTCATCATTTCAAATACGATCCGCTTGACGGTATTTGCGCGGCGCAAAGAGGTAGCCATCATGAAATACGTCGGGGCGACGGACTGGTTCATCCGCTGGCCGTTTGTGCTCGAAGGTGTTGTCATGGGCTTTGTCGGTGGTACGCTTGCGGCTATTGCCCTGCGCAGCTTCTATGCGGCGATGGCCGCCAAGATCTACAATACGCTGGCTTTTTTCCCATTGATGCCGCAGTATCCGTTTATGAACTATGTCACGGTGGCGATTATTCTCTCGGGCATGGCTATCGGTGCTTTGGGCTCGGCGATTTCACTCAAGCGGTTCCTGAAGGTCTGAGGAAGGAAGCAGAGGCATGAAGAGAAAAGCAGAACAGGCTCTGGCGGTTGTGCTTGCGGCGGGGTTCCTCACGACACTTGGCGTCGAGACGGTACAGGCCTCGCGTGAGGATGACAAGGCCAGCTACGAACGCCAGGCTGAGGAGAAACGCAAGGAAAGCGAGGCCCTGCAGCAGAAAATCGAGTCGCTGTCTGAGGAAAAGCGGCAGGTCGATGAAGAGGCAGAGGTGGCGATTTCCGCGCATAAGGAGCTCAAGGCAGCGCTCGATGCGACCATCGCCCGCATGGATGAGAACGAGGCCCGGCTCAAAGTGGTCCGTAAGGACTACGCCGAAAAGAGCGGACATCTTGGCAAGCGTGTGCGTGATATCTATATAAACGGGCAGGTGTCGTATCTGGATGTGCTGTTCGGTGCGAAAGATTTTGCCGATTTCATGACGCGTATGGATTTGCTGAAAAAAGTCATCCGTCAGGATTACGACCTTGTACAGAGCGTACTGTCTGAGAAAAATGAAATCGAGACGACGCAGGCGAGCCTGGCCAAGGACAAAGAAGCGCGAGCTGAGCAGGAGCTAAAAGCGCGGCAGGCCCGCGAGGTCATGGAGGAGAAAGTACGCCGCCGCAAGGAAATCATCGATAAGATGAAGAGCGATAAGGCGACCGTTGACCGCCAGTATGATGAACTCATGGCCGCATCGAAGCAGATTGCGGCGATGCTGCAGCGCAGCAGCATGGCGAATATGCCGGCGGCTGGCAATGGCTCGATGATCTGGCCGGTAGGTGGTACGATTACTTCGGATTTTGGCTGGCGTGTGCATCCAATCACGGGGACGCAGAAATACCATAGCGGCATTGATATCGGTGCCGACTATGGCGATGCCATTTGTGCTGCACAGGCCGGTACTGTCGAGTATGCCGGCTGGATTTCAGGGTATGGCAATACGGTCATCATCAATCATGGTGGCGGTATCACGACACTTTATGGACACAATCAATCGCTGGCCGTTTCGGTTGGGCAGTCGGTCAGCCAGGGCGAAACCATCGCGTATTGCGGCTCGACGGGCAACAGCACCGGGCCGCATTGCCACTTTGAGGTACGCAGCGGCGGTGAGCCGGTCAGCCCGTATAGTTACTTATAACGGAGAAAGACATGCAGTATGTGAGCAAAAAAAAGATAATACTTGGCCTTGCAGCCACGGCCCTGGTGTCGAGCCTGCTGACATTGATGGGGCTGGCGGCTGTATTGGGGCTTGATGGGGCCAAAACGCTAGATATCGTTCGCTTTCTCGGCGTCAAGCGTATGATTGAGGCGCGCTATGTGCGCGATGTCAACCCGCATGATCTGATGAATGGGGCCATTGATGGCATGGTAAAATCATTGGGCGATCCGCATTCGATCTATCTGAAAGAGGATATGTACAAGACGCTCAAGGAGCATACGGCGGGCACCTTCGGTGGCATCGGTGTGACGATGGGGTTCAAGGACAACAAGGTCACCATCGTGTCGGTGCTTGAGGGCACGCCAGGTGAGGCGGCAGGCCTCAAGGCCAACGATGAAATCGTAGCTGTCGATGGCACGCCGGTCACAGAATATCAGCCCGAAGAAGTTTCGATGCATATTCGCGGCGACATTGGTACGGATGTGACCTTGACTATCCGCCGCGCGGGAACTGAGGACAGAGACTACACGATAAAGCGCGATACGATAAAGCTGCGCACGGCAAAGGGCATGATGCTGGAGGGCAGCCAGATGGGCTACATCCGCATCGCCTCGTTTGGCGAGAACACAGGCGAGGAATTCAAGGAAGAGTTTGAAAAACTTGGCCAGGAGGGCATGCAGGGGCTTATCATCGATCTGCGCCAGAATCCTGGCGGTCTCGTCAAGAGCTGCGTGGAGGTTGCCAATCTGCTGGTGCCGAAGGGGCCAATCGTTTCCGTCGTCCAGCGTGATGGCTCGAAAGAGGAGCATGATTCTTCGCTTGAGTCACCTAAGTATCCGGTGGTGGTACTCATTGACGGCAACAGCGCGAGCGCATCGGAAATCCTGGCGGGAGCTTTGCAGGATACCGGTGCCGGTACTCTTGTAGGGACGAAATCGTATGGCAAAGGATCGGTGCAGGTGGTCGTACCACTCTTTGAGGATGATGGATTAAAACTCACGATCGCCAGATACTATACGCCGAATGGGCGCTGTATCGATGGCGTTGGCATTGAGCCGGACGTTACGGTGGACTTTGCAGAAGGCGATACCACCGATGTGCAACTTGCCAAGGCGAGAGAAATCCTGCAACAGAAAATGCAATAAAGAAAACGGAAGGTCTGCTGTTTTGCGGCAGATTTTCCGTTTTTTATTTTGCTTGTTTACAGGACTGGAATTTATTTTGTCGAAATAATAGAAATAGCAGTACAGATGAAAGGCTCAACGGAGAGAATTCCTGCGGGCTGTATAGGTGATGCGTATAGAGAAGGAGCGATGAAAATGGATACAGGACAGAATTCCAGGCGCTGGCTGTGCCGGCTGCTGCTGGTTTTTTGCTTGGCTGCTGGAGTGTTGCTGTTTGGCTGTACGTCAAAGACTTTGGCGCAGGATAGCTGGGCTGTCTATATCTATATGTGCGGTTCTGATCTGGAGTCGGAACAGGGGATGGCTTCGAAGAACCTTGCCAGCCTGCAATCCGTCCCGCTGCCGGATAACGTGCGTTTCTTTATCCAGACAGGTGGTGCGCATGCATGGCATACCGAGGGGATTCCTAGCGAAGCCTTGGGGCGTTTTGTCTATGACAGCAAGGGATTCCACAAGCTGGCCGAGTTGGAGCAGGCAAGCATGGCCGAAGAGAAGACTTTTGAGGATTTCCTGCGTTATGCCAAAGACAATTATCCTGCTGAACATCGGATGCTGATATTCTGGGATCATGGCGGCGGCAGTCTGAACGGCTTGTGCTACGATGAAAAATATGAAGAATCACTTAGCCTGAATGATGTGCAGCAGGCAATGGCAGCAGTGGCCAAGGCGGATAAAGATGCACCATTTTTCGATTTGGTGTTGTTTGACATGTGCTTGATGGCTAACATCGAGACAGCGAATACCTTGTATGGGTATACCCGTTACATAACGGCATCAGAGGAAATCATGCCGGGAACGGGGTCGGATTATGCCGGCTGGGTTGGTGCTTTGACCAAGAAACCGTCGATGGATGGACGCGCTTTGGGAAAGATTATCTGCGAGACCTATCTGCCTTATTGTGCGAAATATCAATCGGAAGATAGTGCAACGCTGTCCTTGCTCGATATGCAGAAAGTGCCAGCGCTCAATGATGCCTATGAAGCGATGGGGCAGGAAATACAAGACGCAGCCAATGCGAATCCGCGTGAAGTCTATACCGCATATGACCGGGTGGCTAATGGGGTGGAACGATATGGCATCAATGTGGAAGATAATTGGACGAACATGATTGATTTGGGGAATCTGGCAGAGCATCTGCATGGCATAGAAAGCGCTGAGGCGCTGCAAAAAGCCATCAAGGATGTAGTGGTTTACCGGGTGGCTGGTCCTTACCGCCAGCATGGCTGGGGACTGGCTGGTTACTATTGCTTAGATGGCAGCGTATTGTCGCTGGCAAAATATACGCCGCAACCTGGAGCCAGTCCGGTGTTTATTGAGTTCTACCGGAATATGCTAAGCGGCAGTGGCGGTGGGGAACCATGGTATCATTTCGATACGGAAAGGATTGCCCAGAGCCCGCTGGTTATCGGCCCGGATAACACGGCTGTAGTTACGCTGCCGCCGGAGGATGTCCATGCTATCAGTGACGCAGCGTTTTGGCTCGGCTATAACGATAAGAACGGTCAATTCGTTTTTCTGGGCAGCAGTGACAGCTTGACGGTGGATTGGGAAAAAGGCGTTTTCCAGGATGATTTTGATTGTACGTGGCCGGCACTCAATGGACATACTATCCTGCTGGATCTTGACGAACACCAGCCGGACTATAATATGTTCCATTCCTACATCCTGCTGAATGACAAGAAATGCTATCTGCGCGCTGCCTATAACAAGGAAAAAGCTGCCTGGAAGATCCTGAGTGTGCAGAGACTGATTGAAGGTGAGCAGTTGGATCGTGAAGTCCTGCAACTCCATGCAGGGGATAAGATCACGCCGCTGTTCCTGCTTGAAAATGGCAAGATGATAAATGGCGAGAGCTTTGTTCTCGATAAGGAACCGGCTCTGCAAAATGAGCCACTCGCTGATGGCAAATACACATTTGCGTTCAACTTCCGTATGCCGCGCAATGATGCGGTGGATTCTGCCTGCGGGTATTTTGTCCTCGAAGGCGGCAAGCTTATAGAGGTAGGCAATCTGTAGGAAATATGCAGAATATAGCAAAGCTCCCCTAGACGGCCAAGGTTGGTTTAGGGGAGCTTTGTGTTTGCTGTTTTTAGCGGTGTTCCTGGATGCATTGCAGGAAGGCTGCACCGTATTTTTCGAGTTTTAGTTCGCCGACGCCTTTGACATCAAGCATTTCGTCGAGGGTCGCTGGCTGGACGACACACATATCCCGCAGGGTGGCGTCGGAGAAGACGACATAGGGCGGAATATGATCGCGGGCGGCGATTTCTTTGCGTAGGCCGCGCAGGTAGCCGAAAAGCTCTGGGGCAGCGGGTTCTTTTTCCTGTTCGGGCTTGGGCATAGCCTGATAGACTTTTTCCTGCCCTTTGAGTACGGCGTAGGCACGGGGCTCAAGCGTCAGTACCGGATACTGGCTTTCGGTCATTGCTAAATAGTCGGTGGCGACAAAGCGCTGGATCAGCAGCTTGATGTCGGCAAGACTGCGTTCCTTCATCAGGCCGTAGGTTGATAGCTCGTTGAAATGGAGTTCGCGGACACGTTTATCGTTTGAGCCTTTGAGCACCTGGGCGACAAGCGTCAGGCCAAAGCGCTCGCGCATGCGATAGACACAGGAAAAGACTTTCTGCGCATCAAGCGTGATGTCGACGCGTTCAAGTCCTGCCTTGCAGTTGCCACAGTTCGCGCAGGTTTCGGGGGCTGAGCTGTCCCCGAAGTAATGGATGATGAAGTGGCGCAGGCATTCTGGTGTATGGCAGTAGTCGACCATCTTCTGCAGGCGCCCGAGGTTATGGGCTTTGCGCTGCTCGTCATCGATGGAGACATCGATGAGGTATTTCTGCGTCATGGTATCCTGCGGCGAGTAGAGCAGGATGCAGGTGCCTGGTTCGCCATCGCGGCCGGCGCGTCCTGCTTCCTGATAGTAGGCTTCGATGTTCTTGGGCATGTTGTAATGGATGACGTAGCGTACGTTGCTCTTGTCAATGCCCATACCAAAAGCATTAGTGGCGACGATGACCTGGATGTTATCGTAGAGAAAGTCATCCTGGGCCTTGGTGCGCTGCTTTTCCGTCATACCGGCATGATAGCGGCCAACGGCGAGCTTCTTCTTGGACAGCAGTTCGTAGACCTTGTCGGTTTCCTTGCGCGTAGCGGTATAAATGATGCCGGTTTCGTCGGGATGGTTGCGGACGTAGTTTACGATGAATTTTTTCTTGTCTTCGCCGCGGCGTACTTCGAAATAAAGATTCGGACGGTCAAAACCCGTGACATGCACCTGGGGCGCGTGCAGCCCGAGCAAGCTGATGATATCCTCCTTGACCTCGGGGGTAGCCGTGGCTGTGAAAGCTGCGACAAGCGGGCGGCGTGGCAGGCTGGCGATGAAGGGCGCAATCTGACGATAGCTGGGACGGAAGTCATGGCCCCATTGTGAGAGACAGTGCGCCTCATCGACGGCGACCATCGAGATAGGCTGATGTTCGATGATGTATTGGAAATAACTTGTCTCAAGCCGCTCGGGAGCGACGTAGACGAGCTTGAATTGGCCGGCTGCAATGGCGTTTAAGCGGAGATCGGATTCGGTAAGCGAGAGCGTGCTATTGATATACGTGGCCGCAATGCCCTGCTCGGCGAGGGCGTCAACCTGGTCTTTCATCAAGGAAATCAGTGGTGAGATGACGAGCGTGATGCCGGGAAATATCATAGCGGGTATCTGGAAGCAGATGCTTTTGCCGGCGCCGGTCGGCATGATGGCAACCGTGTCCTGGCCCGAGAGCAGGCTTTTTATAACCGGCGTTTGGGCTGGGCGGAAACTGCGGTAGCCATAGAAGCGTCGCAGCAGCGCCAAGGCTTGTTCAAAGTATGGATTGTCCATGGATGGCTCCTTATTTTTAATGAATTTCTCAGAGAAAATTTATGTTCTTACAACAACCCTATTTTATCATAATCTAACCAATAAACCCATGTAGTTGTGGGGAATTATGTTAAAATAGAAAACAGGATTCGAATTTCAGGATGAAGTAGTTTTTCGGGGAGGAAAAATTGTGAAGATAAGTCGTCAGATAAAAAAACGGCAGCAGAAAATAGCATTGGCGTTGGCCAGTGTCATGCTGGGCCTGATGCCAGCAGCCTTGGCGGCTGATTTGTCGCTGCAGGAGGCCGTGAACATGGCCCTCACGCAGAACACGAGCCTGAAGGTCACGCAAAAAGGTGAGGATACGGCTGATGCGGCGCTCAAGAAAGCCCGAGGCAGCAATGGCGTGTCGGTAACGGCTTCGGATACCCTTAGCACGAGCAAGAGCAGTGACAGTGACCGCCAGGCGAGAAATGGAGCCGGTGTGTCAGCTTCGCTGCCGCTCTATACAGGTGGCCAGAATCAGGCCAATATCAAAAAGGCAGAGCTTGCTGCTGATTCGGCCCGGCTGCTAACAGATCGCAGCCGCGAAAATCTGAAACTTAGTGTCATCAAGGCGTATTATGACGCCTTGGAGGCCAAGAAGACGGTGGCTGTGCGGCAGGAAACCGTGGATAAATACCAGGAGCACTACACGAATGTCAGCCAGCTTTACTCGGCGGGAGCCAAGGCGCGCATCGATGTGATCCGCTCGTCGGTCGAGCTTAGCAATGCGCGGCAGAATCTCATCAAAGCGCAGAACAGCTATGAGGTAGATCTGGCGACATTGCGTAACTATCTCAATATAAACCGTACGGAGCCGCTGAATCTCACGACGGATTTCAGCTACGATGCTTTCGGGATCGCGCTCGATGACTGCATTGCCTATGCCTATACCAATCGTAAGGACCTGCGTGTCGATCAGTATAAGGTCGAGCAGCAGGAGCAGGCCGTAAAGGCTGCAAAGGCTGGGTATCTGCCATCGGTATCACTATCGCTGGGCCTAGATAATACGAATGTGTTCCAACCGTCGAGCTCGTCGAGCCAGGGGGCATCGGCCAGCGTCGGCCTCAAGTGGAGCATCTTCGATGGCGGCGTCACCGATGCAGCCGTTAAAACGGCGCAGACGGAATACGACGTGGCGAAGCTCAATCTGCTCAAGGACAAGGAGGATGTTGACCTGGCTGTGCGGCAGGCCTATTACAATATGCGGGAGGCTGAGAAACGGCTCAATTCGACGCAGGATGCGGTGCATCAGGCTGAGGAAGATGCGTACATTGCCCGCGAGAAATATCGTGCCGGCGAGGGCCTGATGCTCGATATCATCGATGCGCAGGAGGCGCTTTCGACGGCGCAGCTCAACTATATCAGTGCGCAGTATGATTATGCCCGCGACAAGGCATCGGTGGAAAATGCCATGGGCATCAGCTTGAGTCCTGCGGAAAAAGAGGCTGCGGCAAAACTCTCAACCGACGTTGCCGCGACGCTGGCAAGCTCTCCCATCGAGCAGGCCGGAGTGGCAGCAGGGGCAGATACGCAGCCGGCAGCAACACCGGCGGCTGTAGCGGATGAATTGGCAGGAAATGAGGAGACGAAATGAACATCAACTGGAAAGTAAAGGCCGGTATCGCGGCAGTGCTCGTAGCGGCCTGTGCGTTTGGCGGCTGGAAATATTATCAGGGCCAGCAGCAGGCCAAGCAGGCAGCGGCCGTGGAGACGACGGAAGTCATACGCATGGATATGAAATCGACGGTCTCAGCGACGGGAACCATCCGTCCTGTGCACTCGGTCGAGGTCAGCTCGAAGGTCACGGCGCGGATCAAGAACGTGCTCGTCAAGGAGAACGATACAGTCACGGCCGGGCAGACCATTGCGACACTTGATGGCAAAGATTATGAAGCCAAGCGTGACCAGGCACAGATAAAAGTCACGAATACCAAGGCCAAATATGAGCGCACCAGTTATCTCTATAGCATTGGCGCCAAGACCCAGGCTGATCTGGAGGATGCGCAGATGAATTATGAGACAGCGGTATCAGCACTGTCGGAAGCGCAGTCGGATATGAATGAGATGACAATCACGGCACCGATGTCGGGCGTGGTTGTCGGCGAGCCGAAGACGCCGGGCACGATGGCCGTGCAGGGGACTAGCAGCCCGACGGTCATCATGCGCATCGCCGATCTTTCGAGCAAGCAGATCCAGGCCAAAGTCGATGAGACGGATATCGGCAGTGTCAAGATTGGCCAGACGGCGACCTTCACAGTGGACAGCTTCACGGGCCGGACCTTTACGGCGCGCGTCACGAATATCTCGCAGACGGATACGGGCAATAGCTGGGACACGTCTTCTTCCTCAAGTAGTTCGTCGAGCACTTCGTCCTCCAGCGTCATTTACTACTATGTGACATTGGATGTCGATGATCCCGGCAATGAACTACTGCCAGCGATGACGGCGCGCGTGGAAATCAATACGGCTGAGAAGGCAGGGGCGCTGGCGGTCCCCATCTCGACACTCAAGACCGATGCGAATGGCTCCTATGTCATTGTCAAGAATCCCGATGGCACGCAGGAGAACCGCTATGTCGAAACGGGCATTTACAGTGATGAGTATGTGGAAATCCTTGCAGGGCTGTCCGAGGGGGAGCAGGTCGTGAGCACCTATATCGCTAAAGCATCAACAACGACAACGAGCAGTAAGAAAAGCAGAGGCGGCCCGCCGCCAATGTAATGAGAGGGAAAGCAGGGAATCCGATGGAAAAAAAGGAAAATCGTTATCCGACCATACAGCTTTCCGGTATCCGGAAAATCTATCATATCGGCGGCGAGGAACTCGCCGCGCTTGATGGTATCACGACCAATATCTATCAAGGGGAGTTTGCTGCATTGATGGGGCCGTCAGGCTCGGGCAAGTCGACACTCATGAATATCCTGGGATGCCTTGACCGGCCGTCGGAAGGGTCCTATAAGCTCGATGGCGAGGAGGTAGCTGGCCTTAGCGATGATAAGCTGGCTATCACACGGAATCGGAAAATCGGCTTTGTGTTCCAGAACTTCAATCTGCTATCGCGCATCTCGGCGCTGGAGAATGTGGCTCTGCCGCTTGTCTATGCGGGCGTAGGACGCAGGGAACGGCTGGAGCGCGCGATGCATTATCTGGAAGCCGTCGGTCTTGGCGACCGTGCGGACCATCAGCCCAATGAGCTTTCGGGCGGCCAGCGGCAGCGCGTGGCAATTGCTCGCGCGCTCGTCAACGATCCGCATATCATCATGGCCGATGAGCCGACAGGCAACCTCGATACGAAATCGACGAAGGAAATCATGGAAATCTTCGAGACCATGCATGAGAAGGGACGCACGATAATCCTCGTCACCCATGAGCCGGAGATCGCTGCTTGCGCAAGCCGCCAGCTGCTGGTGCGTGACGGCAAGATCACGCGCGACGAAGGGAAGGGAGTGGTCATGGATGTTGTTTAGTGAAAGCTTCCAGATGGCGCTTACCTCCCTTTACGCGAACAAAATGCGCAGCCTGCTGACGATGCTTGGGATCATCATTGGTGTCGCGGCTGTTATCGCACTCGTATCGGTCGGCATGGGCGTGCGCAGCAATGTCACCAATTCCATTGCAAGTCTCGGCTCCAATATGCTGATCGTCTCGCCGGGGTCATCGAACCGCGGCGGTGTACGCGGCGCGGCTGGCTCGATGCAGACGCTGAAATACGATGATGCGGAGGCTATCAAGAACAAGATCAAGAATATCGAATACGTCTCTCCGTCGGTGTCGGGGTCATATCTGATTGTCTATGGCAATAACAACTGGAAAACCTCGGTGCAGGGTGTGACGCCGGAGTTCATGTCCATCCGTTCGCTGGCGGTTAGCAATGGTTCGTTCATTTCGGCAAATGATATGAATAAGCGTTCGCGCGTAGCGGTTATCGGCACAACGGTGGCAGCCAATCTGTTTGCCAAGGATAATCCGGTCGGCAAGAATATCCGTATCAACAACCAGCCGTACAAAGTCATCGGCCTGCTCGAATCCAAGGGGCAGTCATCGATGGGACAGGATCAGGATGATATGGTCTATGTGCCGATAACGACAGCGCAGGAGCGCATGCTTGGCATTACCTATGTCCAGTCCATCAACATCCAGGTCGCTGATCAAAATAAGATGGACCAGGTGCAGGCCGAAGTCGAGAATTTGCTGCGGATGCGCCATCATATTATCGGCGGCAAGGAGGATGACTTCAACGTCCGCAATCTCACGAGCCTGATGGAGACGATGAGCCAGTCAACAGCGATGCTGACGATGCTTTTGGGTGCGATTGCCGGCATCTCGCTGCTGGTCGGCGGCATCGGCATCATGAACATCATGATGGTGTCGGTCACAGAGCGCACGCGGGAGATCGGCATCCGCAAGGCCTTGGGCGCGACGTTCATGAACATCATGACGCAGTTCTTGATCGAGTCGATGGTCATTGGTATCATCGGCGGCATCATCGGCATCATCGTCGGCTGCGCCGTGTCGCAGCTCATTGCCAAGATCGGCGCATTCACGACGGTCATCACGATGCTGCCGATTGTCGTTTCGTTCGTCTTTTCCGTGGGCATCGGACTGTTCTTCGGCATCTATCCGGCCCGCAAAGCTGCGAAACTCGACCCGATTGAAGCACTGCGGTACGAGTAAGATGCAGTGTGTCAGGCTTTCAAGGCCTTGATGTGTTTGTTACGGGAGCAACGGTTTAGGCTGGATTGTTGATACGCCTCGTAGGAGGCGAACAGGGGAATAAAACGCCCCCATGGGTTGAAGCTTTGCTTCTGACCCGTGGGGGCGTTTGGTTTTCTGTGGCCTGGTTTATTTTGGATTGTATTCGGTGATCGTGAGCTCCGGATGTTCGTTGAGGTTCAGGATCTCATCGGGGGAGATGCTCACTACCGGGTGAGCGGCGAAGTCGTTCGGGTAAGCCGCAATGGTTCCTTTTTCGCCGTTGTTGAGCGTGACGCGCGAACCGAGGAAGGCATCTTTGATATGCGTGAGCACAGGGACGCAGACCGTCGGGTCGAGCGAAGTGAACATGTTCTCGGTCAGGTAGGCAATGGCCGTAAATGGCGTCTGCTTGACATAGCCTTCGCGCTCGGTGGTGATATTGTCATAAATATCAGCAATTGCGATGATGCGCGCGTATTCGTGGATATCGGCACCCATGCAATTGAACGGGAATCCCGTGCCGTCCATGCGCTCGTGATGCTGCATGGCAGCGAGTTTTACCCCTTCGGAAAGCGACGGCTCCGTGTTCAGGATATGATGACCATCGACGGTATGCTGGATATAGGCTTCATAATCTTCGCCTTTCAAGGTGTTGATGTTCTTGTCGAGCAAGCGCTGCGGGAACTTTGTCTTGCCGATGTCGTGCAGGAAGCCGGCAAGCATGATATCTTTGCGTTTTTCGCGGTCGAAATGCATCCATTTGGCGATGACGCCGGCGAGAATGGAAACGCGCAGCGAGTGGTTGTATATATCGCTGGCTAGATGGTTGAGCTCATACAGATAGTCGATGGCACCACTGTTGGCAGCCATCGGTGCAATGCGCGTCTGCACCATGTCTTCGGTTTTCTGCACCGGAATCGTACCGGTGTTGTTTACGTTGCTGAAGATGGAGCGCGCTTCCTGGACTACGCTGTCATAGTCTTTGATGAAGGCGTTGCCACGGTTGAAGATCGTGGATACGGCCTGATAGTTTTGACTGAGTTAGTATTCGTCCTTGATGTAGACGACAGGGATGTTCAGGAAAGTCAGGCGCGTGATATGTGCCTTGGTCAGCAATGTATTTTCAGACAAGACCACAACCATGTCGGGATTGACGATGGTGCGGGCTAAGATCATGCCAGTTTTTAAATCCTCTACGGAAACGGCTCGCAAAGTAATCTCCTCCTTGTAGTTCGGAAATACGAATCTAATATATATAATTCGCACTGTTGGGGAAAATACCTGCAAAAAAAGGAAATAAAGCGAAATAAAGTACCAGAAGGAAAAAATGCTTGACAGCCTTTACAGGTTTACAGTATAATAGCATCATATTAATCCTTTAATGAGATAAAGAAGTGAAAAGGGGCGTTTGCATATGAAATGGAAGAAACTCTTAGCAATCGGGATGACCGCTGTGATGACGGCGGCATTTGTCAGCGGCTGCGGCAGCAATAATGCCAAAGATGCCGGCGGCTCGTCCTCCGCGGGCAAGAAAATCGTTGTCGGCCTTGATGACAACTTCCCGCCGATGGGCTTCAAGGATGAGAACAATGAGATCGTCGGTTTTGATATCGACTTGGCCAAGGAGGCGACGAAACGCCTGGGCCGCGAGGTCGAGTTCAAGGCGATCGACTGGTCGAGCAAGGAGGCTGAGCTCAAGAGCGGTCGTGTCGATGTCCTCTGGAACGGTCTCGACATCACGGAGAAGCGCAAGGAGAACATGCTGTTCTCGGATCCGTATATGGATAACCGCCAGATCATCTTCGTCAAGAAGGGCACGACGGGCATCACGGATGAGAAGAGCCTGGCTGGCAAGGTTGTAGGCACGCAGAGTGCGGGCACGGCGGAAGAGTATATGGATAAATCGGATTTCTTCAAGAAGAATGTCAAAGAGGTCAAGAAGTATTCCGACTATGTCTCGGCCTTCATGGATCTGGAAAATGGCCGCATCGATGCTGTGGTCGGAGACGAGATCACGGGCCGCTATTATATGAGCAAGCATGCTGATAGCCTTGAGGCTATCGATTCGCCGGTCGGTGAGATCAGCACCTTCGGCATCGGTTTTGCCAAGGATAACCAGCAGCTGCGTGACGAAGTACAGAAGGTTCTCGACGAGATGAAGGCCGATGGTACGATGGCCAAGATCTCCGAGAAATGGTTCGGCAAGGACATCACGAAAAAATAAACAGGAACAGTTTTGAGGCAGGCCCTTCGGCCTGTCTCTTTGCTTTACAGGGTGACAGCTTTCGTGTATAATATAGCGTATTAACACTTTGCTACACTAAAGGAGACGCTTGCATGGATAAGCTGTTCGATACTTTCCTGCTCATGCTCGAAGGTTCAGAGATTACGCTGGAAATTTTCTTCATCACATTGATCATTGCCTTGCCGCTCGGTATGCTGGCGGCTTTGGGACGGCTCTCAAGCCTCAGGCTGCTCAGCCGTTTCATCGAATTCTATATCTGGATCATGCGTGGTACGCCGCTGATGCTGCAGCTGCTGTTTGTCTATTTCGCCCTGCCGATGGTCGGCGTACGCCTGCCGGATATTGCGGCGGCACTCCTGGCATTCACTCTCAACTATGCCGCGTACTTTGCTGAGATCTTCCGTGCGGGCATCCAGTCGGTGCCGAAGGGGCAGTATGAGGCAGCCCGCACGCTGGGCATGAGCTATCCGCAGACGATGCGGCGCATCATCCTGCCACAGGTCTTCCGCATGGTATTGCCGCCGGTCAGCAACGAGACCATCAATCTCGTCAAGGATACGTCGCTGGTGTATATCCTGGCCATGAATGATCTGCTGCGCGTAGCGCGCACGATCGTGCAGCGTGAGTTCGATATGACGCCGTTCTTGATCGCAGCGGTTTTCTATCTGGCGATGACGTTTGTTCTGACTTGGGGCTTCAAGAGACTGGAGGCATATTATGGCAAATATGACAGATAAGCAGGAAGTCATGCTGCGCATGCATGACATCCATAAGGCCTTTGGCGATAATGAAGTGCTCAAGGGCATCGACATCGAGGTATGCCGCGGCGAGGTGCTCGCCATCATCGGACCATCGGGCTCGGGAAAGAGCACGCTCCTGCGCTGCATCAACAAGCTGGAGACGATCGACAGCGGCTCGATCGAGATCAAGGGCGAGTTCCTCGCCGTCACTGATGGCGATGGCAAAGCCGAGTATGTGGAGACGAAGAAAGAGCGTCAGCTGCTGGCGAGCACGGGCATGGTGTTCCAGCAGTTCAATCTGTTCCCGCATATGACGGTCATGGAGAATCTCCTTGAGGCGCCGATGCAGGTCAAGGGCCTCAAGCGTGAGGAGGTTGAGCCGTATGCCCGCCAGCTGCTGGCCAAGGTCGGCCTGTCGGACCGGGCTGATTACTATCCATCGCAGCTGTCGGGCGGTCAGCAGCAGCGTGTGGCCATTGCGCGTGCGCTCTGCATGAAGCCGGATATCATGCTGTTTGATGAGCCGACTTCGGCTCTCGACCCGGAGCTTACCGGTGAGGTGCTCAAGACGATGCGTGAACTGGCAGAGGAGCATATGACGATGGTAGTCGTCACCCATGAGATGGCCTTTGCCCGTGAGGCTGCCAGTCAGGTCATTTTCATGGCTGATGGCAATATCGTCGAGCAGGGCGAGCCAGAAACCTTTTTCAGCCAGCCGCGCGAGGAGCGCACGCAGGCATTTCTGCAGAATATGCTTTGATTGGGCAGCAATCGTCAGAGAACTGTGGGGGACCGCAGTTCTTTTTTTATGGAATTTCTAATCCAATCGCCACGCAAGTCTTAGGATTCTCTTGCCAAGCCGTAGTACGATAGATAGGTAGATACTGGCAGTCTGCTGTTTTTCGTACATAAGTTTCTTGATTTTTGTCAAGAGAAATACGATAATGAAGTATATGTGCCTGGATGGGAGGAGCCTATGGATATGAGACGAATGCTTATTCGTTTGTGTTTTATTGCATTATATATGATGGTATCTGCGCTGCCGGCTGCGGCGGCCGATTCGGATTTTGGCCAGCGGGTGAATGGGCTGGCTGAGGTGAAGGCCGTGCGGGTCAGCACCGATTCGGACCGGACGCGCATCGTGGTCGATGCGGACAAAGCCGTCAGTGTCAAGAAGATGGTCCTTTCCAATCCGGATCGCGTGGTGGTGGATATCCCCAAGGCCTGGCTTTCGCCGAAGGTAAAGAAGGATAACAACATCGGCAGCCGCTTTGTCGGCAAGGTACGCTTGGCCCAGTTCGATAAGCAGACGGTACGCATCGTAGTCGAGACCAAGGTGGGGAAGAACAATTACAAGGTGTTCACCCTCAAGGGGGGGACAGTGCCCGGACGGGTGGTCATGGATTTTGGCAATCTGAGCCCGGATTCCTTGCAGGCGAAGATCGACCTGCCGGGAACGACGAAGCCGAAACCGCAGCCAGCGGAACAGCCGGCCAAGCCTGCTCCTGAAGTGAAACCGGCACCGCAGCCGAAGGAAGAGGAGAAAGCCCCGGAAAAGCCGGCTGAGGACAAAGACGATGAACTGGCGGGCATCACGGGGCTCAAGGGGCGCAAGATCACCATCGATCCTGGCCATGGTGGCAGTGACTCGGGGGCTATCGGCCCGACGGGGGTCATGGAGAAGAGCGTGACCCTGCGCGTGGCCCAGGAGCTCAAGCGGCTGCTCGTAGCGGAGGGGGCAACGGTCTATATGACGCGTGACCGCGATACGGAAGTATCACCGAAAGGCTCTAAGGCTACGGATATCGAGGAGCTGCAGGCGCGCTGCGATATACCGAACAAGAACGGCTCGGATATCTTCGTGTCCATCCATATGGACTCGTTCTCGAATGGTGCTGCCAAGGGAACAACGGGGTATTATTACTCGCTGGGTTCGAAGCGTTCCCGTGAGCTGGCCGATAAGATCCGGTCGGGGGTCATCGATCAGATCGGTACCCAGAGCCGTGGCACGCAGAGCTGCAATTTCTATGTCGTGAAGCATACGGACATGCCGGCAACACTCGTTGAGGTGGCCTTCATCTCCAACAAGAGCGAAGAGCAGCTGATGAACAGTGAAGAGGGCATCAAGAAGGCAGCGCAGGGAATCGCCGATGGCATCGCTGACTTCTTCGGTTGAGGAGGTTGCACAGATTCATTGGATGACAGTAGGGAAAGAGAGGATTTGACATTATATAATGGAAGAGAAAACGGAAATCGAGCAGAATAACGAGACGCTGGAAGAAATGGTGAAGGCGGATATGGAAGAGCGCCGCAAGGCTCTGTTCCGCCACAAGCTGCCGGCCAAGCTGGAGCTTTTGCCGATGCTCGAAGCTATGACGAAGGCAGAGCTGGACGACATCCGCTACAACCTCAATGTGACGGGGGTGAGCTCGCTCAAGAAGGCTGAGCTTGCTGAGCGGCTGGCAGGCGAGATTTTGAAGTTTGCCCAGCGCTGGTTACCCTCGATCCTCGAAGAGGAGTATGAGTGCTTCCAGCATCTTATCGCCCATGATGGCCTGACGACGGAATTCCGCGCTGACGATGTGCGGCTGGATTATCTGCGCGGACTGGGTCTCGTTTCCTGCGGCAAGCAGGAGGACAAATTGGCTTGGTATATGCCGAAGGAAGTACAGGCTGAGTTCAAGAAGCTCGACTCGGGGGCCTTTCGCAGTCTGGCAGAACTCAATACGGAAGTCACGCGTCTGGCTTCGGGCTGCTTGTTCTACTATGGCTATATGAACTACGACCAGCTCTATGCCCAGGTTTCGGCGTATCTGGAGGAGGCACAGCGCGAGCAGCTGTCGTTCATGGACTTTGTCGGTGTCATGCTCAATGCTTCGTGCTGGCAGAATACGCTCGTGGCACTGCCGCAGGGCGCCAAATACTACACGCTGATCGATGAGAACAAGCTCGAAGACGAGCAGCGCAAGCATGGCAGCCTGCCGTTTGCCACGCTGAGCTACAGCCAGGTCTATGATGCTGGTACGGAAAGCTATATCGATGCGACCATCGCGTATAAGGATCTGGCGCAGTTCTTCATGCGTGAGCATGGCTGTGATGTGCTCAAGGCGGCCGATATTGTCGGCGAGATCCTCATCCTGCTGCAGAACGGCGGCAATATGGAAGAAGCTGTGGACTATCTGACGGAGCTGGGATTCATGAAGGATGACCGCAAGGCCGAAGCCATCGTGCCGCTCTTGATCGCCTATAACAATTCGACGCATCTCTGGCCGCTCAAGGGCCATACGCCGGAACAGCTCATGGCAGCTGCCGGACAGGGCAAGATCATCCCCTTCGAGGAGGTCCGCCGCCGCAAGGTCGGGCGCAATGAGCCATGCCCTTGTGGCAGTGGCAAGAAGTACAAGAATTGCTGCCTGCATAAGGATGAGAATTAATGAAAAAGACTATTGGCTATAAACAAAAAGCACGGCAGTTCTTTGCCGTGCTGCTGCCAATCTTCATCACCCAGCTGTCGCTTATGGCAACTGGGTTTTTCAATACGGTCATGGCTGGGCACATCAGCCAGCAGGATTTGGCAGGTGTCGCTGTGGGCGTCAATCTGTTCCTGCCATTTTTCGGAGCGTTTCTCGGAATCATTTCGGGATTGACGCCGACCATTTCGCAGCTCTATGGAGCGGGCAAGCGGGAGAAGATTGGCTTTATCGTAAAACAGGGGTTTTATTGGGCACTGACACTTGCGGTGTTATTTATTGGCGCAGGCTGGCTCTTGGTGCCGTATATCTTGCCGCTGCTGGCGTTGGAGCCGCGGGTGGAATACATCACGCAGCATTATCTGATGGCGGTATCGGCAGGCATTGTACCGATTTTCCTGGCGGCGGTGTTGCGCAACTTCATCGATGCCCATGGGCGCACGCGGCTTACGATGCTTATCACGATGACGACAGTGCCCGTGAATATCGCGCTCAACTATGTATTCATGTACGGTCATTTTGGTCTGCCAGCCTTTGGTGGCATTGGCGCGGGCGTCGGCTCCGCTATTGCCTTTACGCTGAACCTGCTGCTGAATGTCCTGGCGGTCACGCACTGCGAGCCCTTCCAAAGCTATCATGTCTTCCGTTCATTGCCACGGCCGGACTTTGCCGAGTGGCGCAAGCAGCTCGGTGTGGGCATACCGATTGGCAGCACCATGTTCTGTGAGCAGAGCATCTTTGGTGCGGTGGGCCTATTTATGACGGCCTATGGCACGGTCATCGTTGCCGCTCATCAGGCAGCAATGAATTTCACGACTATCGTCTACATGATTCCGCTGGCAGTCAGCATGACGCTGACGATTCTCGTTGGCTATGAGGTCGGGGCTAAGCGCTACGCAGATGCACAGCAGTATATCCGCCTGAGCCGCGTGCTGACGATGCTCTTCGTGGGAACGCTGGCCCTTGTCCTGACCCAGTTCAAAAGTGAGATCGCATCGCTCTACACATCGAGTGCCGAGGTGCAGCCCATCCTGGCTGGCTTTCTTGTCTATGCGGTGTTCATGCAGGTTTCAGACAGTATCAATGCACCGCTGCAGGGGGCCTTGCGCGGCTATAAGGATGTGCATGTGACGTTTTTGCTTGCGGTGCTCTCCTTTTGGGTTATCGGCCTGCCGCTGGGCTGGGGGCTGGCCAACTATACGTCCTGGGGTCCTTATGGTTATTGGCTGGGACTGATTGGAGGTATCCTTGCCGGTGCGGTATTGCTGGTACTGCGGCTCCGGCAGGTACAGGCGCGGCTGGGCTGATGGGTGTTGACAATAAATATCTATAATGCTATGATGACAAAGTATTATTGTTGTCAGCCGATGATGATATAGCCAATTTCAAATCAAGGATCAGGTGTCGGGAGACTTAATAGAGAAACCGGTAGATGCCGGTGCGGTCACGCCACTGTAACAGGGAGCTGTCCTGCAAGTATGTCACTAAGGCGAAAGCCTTGGGAAGGCGCGGGATGGCGAGGAACTGGAGCCAGGAGAACTGCCTGATTGACAATCACCGTTAGACCTGCGAGCGATGGGGAGGGGATTAGCAGTGGGATTCTGTTGCAGTGTAGTTTTGGTATACAGTTTTTAGCGGCCTTCTCCTTTGGGAGAAGGCTTTTTGTGTGCAGGAAAAGGAGTGGAATGTGTGCGCAAGTGTTGGAAGATATGGTGCCTGGCTGGCTTGCTGGCCATCTTGCTGTCACTTACCGGCTGTGGGCCCAAGACTGGACAACAGGCAGCGGGTGGCTATGTGGTCACGGATATACAGGGAACGCAGGTGAGCATTCCCCATAAACCGCAGCGGATACTCACGTTGTCGATGAGCACGGATGAGGTTGTGCTGGGGTTGGTGAAACCCGAGCGGATGGCCGGTGTCAATGCGATGCTTGATGATCCTGTGAGTTCTAATGTGGTGGAGCTTGGGCGGCAGGTCGCGACGAAGGTCCGCAATCCGTCCGTGGAGGAAATCGCTGCGATGCAGCCGGATCTGGTCATCGTACCGGATTGGGGCGATATTTCCCGTGTGCAATCCCTGCGAGATCTGGGAATCCCTGTGGTGGTCTGCAAGGGTGCCAAGAATCTGCAGGAGATACGGGAGACGGTGGAGCTCATCGCTGCGGCCGTCGGCGAGCCGCAGCGCGGAACGATATTGCTGCAGAAAATGGACGAAAAGCTGGCCTGGATCGAGCAGCGCCTGCCGCAGCTGCCAGAGCAGCAGCGTCCCTCCGTGGTGCTGATTTCGCTGATGAAGACCTATGGCGGCCGTGGCTGCAGTTTTGATGAGGCCTGCCACTATGCGGGAGTGGTCAATGGCATGGCGGCTGCTGGCATCGAAGATGGGCAGGCGATGAGCAAGGAAAAACTGGTAGCTATCAATCCCGATGTCCTGTTCCTGCCCACGTATAACGATCATGGGCAATATGACATCGGCAAATTCCGGATGGAGTATCTTAGCGATCCGTCTTTGCAGGGACTGAAGGCGGTCCAACAGGGAAACCTGCGCGAACCGTTTGAAGGATATATATATAATTGTTCACAGGATTTCGTGCTGGGTGTGCAGGAAATCGCTTATCGTGTGTATGGTGATGCTTTTGCGCAGGGAACGCAGGAACATTTATCAGCTGTAGATGAATGACAGGAGGAGTCAGAGCATGAAGGAAAGATTGACGTGTCAGGTATTGGCTGCCTTAGCCATGAGTACGTTGTGCTTTGGTACGGAGGTATGTGCGGCCGGGGAAGTGACCGGGGATCTCGGCGATGTGGTGGTCACGGCGGAGAGGATTCCGTCCTCGCGGATGAGCACACCGGCAGATGTGACGGTGATCACTGAGGAGCAGATCGCGGCCAATCACTATCAGAACGTCGGCGAGGCGCTGGCACAAGTCAGTGGCGTAGTGGTCACCAATGGCAATTCCAATGGTGATTCTGTAGTGGTCATCAACGGCGATGAGCGTGTCGTTGTCCTGCTGGACGGTCAGCGGCTGAACAATGACCAAGGCTCCATGACCCGGGCCAGCGTCAATCTGGGAATGCTGCCTTCGATGAAGAATATCCAGCGCATCGAGGTGGTCAAAGGCGCTGGCTCGGCGCTTTATGGCAGTGATGCCGTGGGGGGTGTGGTCAACATCATTACGCGCCGTGGCAACAAAGCCGAGACTACGGTGGATATCAGTACAGGGACAGGGCGGACGCATGAGTATGAACTGACCAACCAAGGCGCGCAGGATTCCTGGTCGTGGTTTGTCACGGCTGGCTTGCAGAGGCGCAGCTATTTCAACTACAAAGGGGATGGCGATGACAGTAAGCGCATGGAAAACAGCGATTATCGCAAGAGCAGTTTCTCCTTGCGGCTGGATAAGCAGCTGTCGAAGGATGATTCGCTGCAGCTTAATTTTGAGCATCGGCTCAGCGATAGCGGCATCATCCGCAAGACGATGCGCCAGGAGCACAATTACAATAACGTAGCAGTGACCTGGCATTTCAAGGAGCAGCAGGCAACACCGGGATTCCTGCGGTATTTCAACAACTACAAGGGAACGGATTATCAGGGCAAGTTCGATACGCGCATGCAAGGTATCGATTATCAGAATGGTTGGAAATTGGGGAAGAACAATAAGTTGATCGTAGGTGCGGAATGGCATCAGAGTAATTCCAGCAATCTGCAGTCGGGATATGTGGATAAGCAAATCACGACACAGGCTATGTATTTGCAAGATACAATCCGTTTAGATAATAAATGGTTCTTCGTACCAGGGGTGCGCGTCGACCATCATGATTCCTTTGGCACGCATTGGACACCTAAAGCCGCATTAAACTATCGGGCCGATAAGCATACGAAAATCTATGGTTCTTGGGGCCGGGTATTCAAGGCGCCGACGGCTGATGATATGTTCTATACGGATGCATGGATGCGCGGAAATCCGAATTTGAAACCAGAGGCTGGTCATGTAGAGACGCTGGGGGTAAGCCATGATTTCGGCAAGAAAGCCAGTGTGGACGTCAGCTATTTCTGGAGTGAACTTCACGATGCTATCAAATGGGTGTATGATCCAGCAACCATGCTGACGAATGCGACCAATGTATCGAAGGAGGAAAAACAGGGAATCCAGATTTCGTTCACAGGCCGGCCGTCGGATAAATGGTCGTATGATCTGGGCTATTCGTATATCGACAGCAAGATCGATGATGCCAAGGTACTGTATTACCAGCCGAATGGCTATCGCCTGGGACTGCATTATCATTGCAATCGCTGGCAGGCTAATCTGCTGGGGCGGATGGGCAGTGGCCTCGATGAGGGGCTTTATGGCTGCAAGCATTATGCAATCTGGGATTTCAACACGACTTATGCTGCGGCCAAGAATATCCGCGTGTATTTCAAGGTCAATAACTTGACGAATCAGGTTTATTACCTTTACCCGAAATCGGCTTATACGGGGGCATATTATCCGCTGCAGGGGCGTTCCTTCCAGCTGGGTGTAACGGTATCGTTCTGATGGAACAGTGCTTGTTGATGGTACGGAAGCTGCAGGCGGGGTATGATCGGCGGCAGGTCTTGCAGGATATTTCCTTTGCCATGGGCAGTGGGGAATTGGTGGGGCTCATCGGCCCTAACGGAGCGGGGAAAAGCACTTTGCTGAAGGCAATCCGCGGCTTGATGCCTGCGGAAGGGGAAGTTTGTATCGCTGGCCGGCAGCTGGGGGATTATGGACCACAGGAACTTGCCAGGACAATGGCATATCTTCCGCAGCAAAGCAAGGTGCCATTTGCCTTTACCGTGGAGCAGGTGGTGCTTATGGGACGGTCCCCGTATCTTCGCTGGTGGCAGCGGGAAAGCGGGAGGGACCGGCAGATCGCTGCCGCTTGCATGGACTATATGGCCGTACGCGGCTTGGCTGCCATGCCCTTGAATTCCTTGTCTGGCGGCCAGCGCCAGCGGGTGTTGCTGGCTAAAGTTTTGGCGCAGCAGACACCGCTTCTGTTGCTGGACGAACCGGCCAGCGGACTGGATCTCTTCTATCAGGAGGAGCTGTTCCGGTTTTGCCGTGACATATGTGCGGCGGGCAGGTCAGTTCTGCTGGTGGTACATGATCTGTCCTTGGCAGCCCGCTTCTGCTCGCGGCTGCTGCTATTGGGAAAGGGGCAGTTGCTGGCTGATGGCGTCCCGGCGGAGGTGTTGACGGCAGAGCGGCTGAGCGAGGCCTATGGTGTGCCAGTGCAGGTCGGTTTCCATCCGGTTACAGGACATGCGGATATCTACACCGAAAGAAAAGGAAGAAGGCAGGGAATACTGCCGGGGCAAGGGGAGGCAGAGACGCAGTGAGATCGGCAAAGTTGCATTTCCCATTGGTATTGGCTGGCTTGTCGATTTGGCTGATGCTGATGATGGTATTATCGTTGAGCTGGGGACAGATGGCAATCCCGTTTTCCCACGTGACCGACAGCCTGCAGGCTGGGATGGGGCTGGGAACGGCTGGGCAGGTACTTCCCAATGAAGACGCAGTCATCTGGCATATCCGCTTGCCACGCACGCTAGTGGGATTCTTGACTGGTGCTGGCCTGGCAGCAGCAGGCGTTGCTTTGCAGGGCCTGTTCGCCAATCCACTGGTAGATCCTGGTATCATCGGGGTATCCAGCGGAGCTTCTGTGGGGGCGATTGCTGCCATTGCCAGCGGCTTGACGGCAGTCAGTCTGTTTGCCTTGCCGCTTTGTGCGCTGGCAGGAGCGCTGCTGGCTGTGAGCCTTACGGTGGCACTGGCTTGGCGGCGCGGCCGTATTCCCGTATTGACGCTGCTGCTGGCTGGTGTTGTGGTAGGGATGTTTTTGGCTGCAACAACGGCGCTGATCTTGACAGCTGTCAATGAGAGCAAGATGCAGGAGTATCTTTTCTGGACAATCGGTGGTCTAGACTATCGCCGCTGGGAACACGTTTTCCTGGCATTGGGCCCAATCAGCGTCAGCATTGTCATCCTGTGCCTGCTGGCACGCCAGCTGAATATCCTGGCGCTGGGGGAAACAGAGGCCAAAGCCGTGGGCTTGCCGGTCATGCGCATCCGCCTGCTGTTCTTGCTGCTGGCTGCCACGGCAACAGCGGCGGCTGTGAGCATCAGTGGGAATATCGGCTTTGTCGGCCTGGTGGTCCCCCATATGATGCGCATGCTTATCGGCCCGGACCATCGGCGGCTGTTGCCAGCCAGTGTGATAGCTGGCGGGGCTTTCTTGCTGCTATGTGATACCGCAGGGCGAGTGTTGTTGACGGGGACGGAAATCCGTGTAGGGATCATGACGGCATTTGTCGGTACCCCATATTTCTTGTATCTGCTGCATCGGCAGCAGCGAATGGAGTAAGCGTATGATGGAAAATATCGTGGCGGGTTGGGCATTGTTCCAAAAAGGCGGATTGATCATGTACCTGCTGCTTGGTTGTTCCCTGTTTGTACTGGCTGTGGGAATCGAGCGCTGGCATTATTTCCGGCAGATGGATTCGGGCCGGAAGTTTGCGCGAAACTTTCAAGCTTTGGTCATGGCGAAAGACTATAAGGCAGCAGTTATATGTGCACAGGAAAGCAAAGGGAGTGTGGCAGCAATCGTTGCCGAGGCTATTGCCCGTGTGGCGGACGGGCAGGAGGCTGAGGCCTTTATGGAAATACAGTCGGGGGTATCATTGGCGCGGTTCCGCCAGCGCCTGTACTATTTGAATGTCATTGTGACAATGGCACCGCTTTTGGGGCTGCTGGGGACAATCAGTGGCATGATATCAGCTTTCAATGTTTTCAATGTGCAGTCTGCACAAGCGGCGGCTATCACAGGCGGCGTAGGCGAGGCACTGGTTGCCACGGCCTTTGGTCTTTGTGTCGCTATCATGGCGCTGGCCATTCATGCATTCTTTACGCAGTGGCTGGAAAACATCGTGACTGACATGGAACAGAGTTTTTCGCTTGTGGAAGCGGGGAAATCTGATTGGGGGAAAGCAGGTGCGGTGCATGAGGCTTCGTAACCGGCATGAGGTGGAAAAACCGGCAATCATCATCATTCCTATGATTGACATCATGTTTTTCCTATTGGTGTTTTTTATGATGAGTACCTTGTACATGGTCAACCTCAAGACTGTGGATGTCAATATGCCGCAGGCTGCTCATGCAGATACAAAGCTGAAAGTCACGTATGTGGTAACCATGAAAAAGGATGGTAGCCTTTGGCTGGAGGATAAAAGCATCACAGAGGCAGATCTTCTGCAGCGGGCTGCTGGCGAGCAGCGGAAGAATCCGCAGTTTACAGTGGTAGTCCGGGCAGATCAGACGTTGGACTATGGTATGGTGCTGGGACTGCTGGATAAGCTCAAGGGCGCTGGCGTCAGCAAGGTGGGCTTGGCAGCAGATGCGGCTGGAGGTAGCAGGTGACATGCAAAAAGATCATGTGGCTTGTCGTGCCTGGCTGATATCGGTATTCGTGCATTTGTGCCTTTTTTTTCTGCTGGCAGTAAGCGGGGTGTTTGTGCTGATACGGCCGGACGTACAGGAACGTGAGCCAGTGGATGTGACGATTGCAGATTTGCCGGCAGGCGATGCTGTGCAGCCTGGTGATGCTGGCGAAACGCCGGCTGCCGCAGGAGCTTCACAGTCTTGGGAGATCGCGTTGCCTGCGCAGTTGCCGGCAATACGTGAAGATTATACCAAAACGTCGCAACAGCAGCAGCAACCAACAGCGGCAGATACCGCTGCTGGTACAGATGCTGTTGCGGCCGGGAGTGTGGGGCCTAGTCAAGGTAGCGGGAAAAAGGATAGCGTTGGCGGGACTGGCTCAGGCCATGGGCGCGGGAATGGTACTGACAATGGCGCGGGTACTGGTGGAGGGAGCGGTGCTGCGCCGGCAGGCAGCGGACGCGTAGCGGCCCGCTGTGTTTATCAGCCAGTACCTGCCTATCCTGAGGAGCTTCGCCGGCAAGGTGTGGAGGGGTCGGTACGGGTACAGATACTCGTGGCAGCCGATGATTCCGTCGAGCAGGTGGAGGTAATAAAATCTTCGGGCTATCCAGCAATGGATGCTGCTGCGGTGTCAGCTACCTATGGCTGCCGCTTTAAGATGAATGGCAGCCGGGGACGTTATACTACGACATATGCTTTCCGGCTGGATGCTGCCGATGATTGGTGAGAAGAAGAAAACAGGCTGTGTAAAAAAAGAGGCGGTCGCTTGAGTTGATGACAACTCAGGCGACCGCCTCTTTATATCTCATCTGAGAAAATTACTTAGCGAGTGCGTTGACCTTGCGAGCCAGACGGGACTTCTTGCGGGCAGCAGCGTTCTTATGATAAACATGGTTAGCAGCAGCCTGGTCGATCGTCTTGCAAGCAACCGTAAGGAGGGATTTCGCTTCGTCAGCGTTTCCAGCCTCAACAGCGTCGAGAACACGACGGGAAGCAGTGCGTACACGGGACTTCTCAGCAGCGTTCTTTGCATGGCGCTTAGCGTCAGATTTTACACTAAGAATAGATGCTTTGATATTCGGCAAGTAATTCACCCCCCTTAACAAATTCGTTACCTTGTTATCATAGCATGTGAATCTCTAAAAAGCAACAGTTTTATTCGTATTTCCTGCGGATTTCTTGCAGGGGGGCGGCGTTCGATGATATAATAACAGGGATATGGATTATTATTTGAAAGGAAAATGACCATGCAGAACAAGAATATCCGCAATTTCTCGATCATTGCCCATATCGACCATGGCAAGTCGACGATTGCGGATCGGTTGATCGAATATACGGGAACCCTGTCGCAGCGCGAGATGGAGGCGCAGGTGCTCGACAATATGGATCTGGAGCGCGAGCGCGGCATCACGATCAAGGCGCAGACGGTGCGCATCGACTACAAGGGCAAGGATGGGGAGATGTACCAGCTGAACCTCATCGATACGCCGGGCCATGTCGACTTCACTTATGAGGTATCGCGCAGCCTGGCTGCCTGCGAGGGCGCCTTGCTTGTCGTCGATGCAGCGCAGGGTGTCGAGGCCCAGACGCTGGCCAATGTCTATATGGCACTGGAGAACGATCTGGAGATCGTGCCGGTCATCAACAAGATCGACCTGCCGAGTGCCGACCCTGATCGCGTCAAGGAGGAGATCGAGAACAGCATCGGCCTCGATACCGGAAATGCCGTGCTGGCCTCGGCCAAGACGGGCATCGGCATCGAGGAGATCCTCGATGCGATCGTGGAGTACATCCCGGCACCGGGCGGTGATGAAGAAGCACCGCTGCAGGCGTTGATCTTCGATTCGTATTTTGACTCGTACAAGGGCGTCATTGCGCATGTGCGCGTCAAGCAGGGCCGCATCAAGAAGGGCATGAAGCTCAAGATGATGGCTACGGGCAAGACGTTCGAGGTCACCGATGTCGGCTGCTTCAAGCCGCAGCCTATGGATGTCGGCTATCTCGATGTCGGCGAGGTCGGTTTCGTGGCTGGCTCGCTCAAGGATGTGCGCGATGTGCGCGTCGGCGATACCATCACCTTTGCCGACAATCCGGCGGCTGAGCCGCTGCCAGGCTACCGCGGCGTCACGCCGATGGTTTACTGCGGCCTGTATCCGGTGGAAAGCTCGGACTACGATAACCTCAAGGATGCCCTCGAGAAGATGCAGATCAACGATGCGGCTCTCGTGTTCGAGGCTGAGACTTCTGTTGCCTTGGGATTCGGCTTCCGCTGCGGTTTCCTGGGGCTCCTGCATATGGATGTCATCCAGGAGCGCCTGGAGCGCGAGTATAACCTCAAGCTCATCACGACAGCTCCCTCGGTCATCTACCATGTCTATAAGACGGATGGTTCGGTAGTCAATGTCAGCAATCCGTCCGACCTGCCGCCCCAGACGGAAATCGAGCATATCGAAGAGCCGTATGTCAAGGCAACGGTCATCGTGCCGAATGATTTCGTCGGTGCGGTCATGGAGATCTCGCAGGACAAGCGCGGCGAGTTCAAGAACATGGATTATCTCGATACGAACCGCGTCATGATCACCTATCATATCCCGCTCAATGAGATCATCTTCGATTATTTCGACCGCCTGAAATCGGCGACGCGCGGCTATGCGTCGCTCGACTATGAGCTGGCTGACTACAAGGAATCGAAACTCGTCAAGGTCGATATCCTGCTCAATGGTGACCCGGTCGATGCGCTGTCGACTATCGTCCACAAGGACCGGGCCGCTGGCCGTGGCCGTCAGCTGGCGGCGAAGCTCAAGGAAATCATCCCGCAGCAGATGTTCGAGATTCCCATCCAGGCAGCCATCGGCAGCAAGGTCATCGCGCGTGAGAATGTGCGCGCCCGCCGCAAGGATGTCCTGGCCAAATGCTATGGCGGCGATATCTCGCGCAAGCGCAAGCTGCTCGAGAAGCAGAAGGAAGGCAAGAAGCGCATGAAGGCTGTCGGCAGCGTCGAGGTGCCGCAGGAGGCATTCATGGCTATCCTCAAGATTGACTGATAGGAGAAATCTATGAAACAGAAGCAATGGGGCGTTTATGTCCACATTCCCTTCTGCCGCCAGAAATGCTTCTATTGCGATTTCCCGTCCTTTGCCGGGCGGGAGCGCTATATGGAAGAATATGTACGAGCCCTGTGCCAGGAAATCGCGGTGCGGGGCTCTTCGTATGCGCGGCGTTGGGGCAATCCTGCGACTATCTACATCGGCGGCGGCACGCCATCGGCTCTGCCGGCTGCGCTGATGGAGCAGCTGCTGCTGGCCATCGGCACGGTTTTCCGTCCGGCGGACGCCCAGGCCGAATTCACCGTGGAGTGCAATCCGGGGACTGTTGATGCGGCCTATCTGGCCATGATGCGGATACACGGTGCCAACCGCCTGTCGTTTGGCGTGCAGAGCTTCGATGATGGACTCTTGCGGCGCATCGGCCGCATCCATGATGGGCAGCAGGCTGTGCAGGCGGTGACGATGGCCAAGGCAGCGGGTTTTTCCAATATCAGCATCGATCTCATGTATGGCCTGCCAGGGCAGACGCTGGCGCAGCTCAAAGCCAGTGTGGGACAGGCCCTGGCCTTGGAGCCAGCACATATCTCGATCTATGGCCTGCAGCTGGAGGAGGGCACGGCCTTTGCCCGCATGCAGGAAATGGGGAAACTGGAGCTGCCAGATGATGAAGCTGTCGAGGAAATGTATGATTATATGACGGAAGCCCTGCCGGCAAAGGGCTATGAGCGCTATGAGATCTCTAACTTTGCCCGGGACGGTCTGGCCAGCCGTCATAACCTCAGCTACTGGCAGGATGTGCCGTATCTGGGGCTGGGCGCAGCTGCGCATTCTTATCTGGAGGGGCAGCGCTGGGAAGCTGTTGCAGGGATTCCTGACTATATCGCTTTGATACAGGCGGGCAGGCGCCCCTGCGAGCCTGAAGAGCCGGCGACGCGGGCGATTGCCATGGAGGAATTTGCCTTCCTGGCCCTGCGCACAGCGGCGGGCATCAGCCGCCAGCAATTCCAGCAGAAGTTCGGCTGCTCGCTGGATTCGGTCTATCAAAAGGCCGTGCAGCGGCTCAGTGCCAAAGGGTTTCTCATCGATGATGGCGATGCGGTCCGCCTTACTAAGCTCGGCATGAAGTATGGCAACTGGGCTTTTGAGGAATTCTTGCTGACGGAAGAGGAATAAAGAAGTTTGTTCTTTTGACTTTTTGCCTTTTTACTGTTGACTTTTTGCCTTATTCGCGTTATTATCTTAATAGATTCGAAGTTAGCACTCATTGCTGTTGAGTGCTAACAGCGAAAGTGAATAAGGGAGGAGGGATGCAGATGCCCGAGCAGATTGACGAGCGCAAGCAGCGGGTGTTGAAAGCGATCATCGATGACTATATCGAGACAGCTGAGCCTGTCGGCTCGCGAACCTTGGCCAGGAAGCATGACCTTGGTGTCAGTCCGGCGACAATCCGCAACGAGATGGCGGATCTTGAGATGCTTGGTTATCTTGAGCATCTGCACACTTCCTCTGGACGGGTGCCGTCGTCGAAGGGATACCGCTTCTACGTGGATGGCCTGATCCCGCCGCAGCCGGTCAGCGCCGAAGAGAAGGCGCGCATCGACCGCTGGTACCAGTCGCGGGTCAAGCGCATCGAGGAAGTATTCCAGGAAACCGCGCATATCATTTCGCAGGTGACGAAGAATGTTTCCCTTGTGCTGGCCCCACAGGTCACGCAGGCTAAGTTCCGCTGCCTGCAATTCCTGCCGCTCGATGACCGCCGCGTCATCACGGTGCTCATGACCGATGCCGGGTTCATCGAGAACAAGATCCTCGAGATGCCGGATGGCTCGGTCTTCGAGGATTTCCAGCGCATGGCCAAGGTCATTAATGCGAACCTGGCAGGCCATTCGCTGCAGACAATCGAGCATCATTCGCTGGCACAGATACAGGACGAGATACAGGATCAGCTGCTGTATGAGTCGGCGCTGGAAATCATCCAGCGCGCGCTGGACTCAGGCAAGCATGAGCGCCTGTATCTCGGCGGGACGACACAGCTTTTGAGCCAGCCCGAGTTCCACGATGTGGAGAAGGTCAAGGAAATGCTCCTGATGCTGGAAGAAGAGGAGCTCATGAAAGATATCCTGCACGCGCATATGGGCGATGGCCTGGAGGTCACGATCGGGCAGGAGAATGAGAACCAGCACTTCAAGGACAGCAGCATTATCACGGCGACCTATCATCTCGATGGCGAGCTGCTGGGCACGATTGCTGTGCTGGGGCCGACCCGTATGGAGTACGCCAAGGCGATGAGCCTGCTGGAGTACATGAACACAAACCTTACCAATGTCATCAAACGCTTTCACTGGTAGAACCTGCTGGTGCTTAGCAAGATAATATATCCCCTTTGAAAGAGGTGAAGAAATTGCCATCATTCATGAAAGATGAATTGAAAAAGAAAGATGAGCAGAAACTTGACGAGATGCAGCAGGAAATCGATCAGGCAGCAATGACTGAGGAAGCTGAGGAAGAGGCACCTGAGGCGGCAGAGAATGCCGAAGCGGGCGCTGAGGAGCCAGCCGCTGACGATGCGCAGCAGCAGGTGGAGAAACTCACGGCGGAGCTCAAGGAGCAGACCGATCGGTCGTTGCGGCTGCAGGCTGACTTTGAGAACTTCCGCCGCCGCACGAGCAAGGAGAAAGAAGAACTTGCCGCTGTGGTGACCCAGGGCATCCTCAAGGATATGCTGCCGCTCCTCGATAACTTCGAGCGTGCTATGGCCGCTGAGGCCAAGGACGGCGAGGCTTTCCAGAAGGGCGTGGAGATGATCTTCACGCAGTTTGGTGAGGTGCTCAAGAAGAACGGTCTTGAGAAGATCGAGACCGAGGGGCAGAAATTCGACCCGAATTTCCATCAGGCCGTCATGCGTGTCCAGAACGAAGAGCTTGAGGACGATGATATCGCCCAGGAGCTCCAGAAGGGCTACATGGTCAAGGGCCGGGTGATCCGCCCGAGCATGGTGCAGGTCGTAGCCAACTAAAAGGTCAACAAAGTTTTATTTCCCATAGATTGCAAGATGTTTTTAGGAGGATTTCAAGATGTCTAAAGTTATTGGTATTGACTTAGGTACGACGAACTCCGTTGTATCTGTTATGGAAGGCGGCGAGCCGACGGTCATCACGAACCCGGAAGGCAGCCGTATCACCCCGTCCGTTGTCGGCTTCACGAAAGACGGACAGCGTCTCGTCGGCCAGCTGGCAAAGCGCCAGGCTGTTTCGAACCCGGATCGCACGATCGCGTCGATCAAACGCCACATGGGCGAGTCCGACTACAAAGTAACGGTTGACGACAAGAGCTATACGCCGCAGGAGATCTCGGCTATGGTCCTGCAGAAGCTCAAGGCTGATGCAGAGGCATACCTCGGTGAGACGGTCAGCCAGGCTGTCATCACGGTTCCGGCTTACTTCAACGACAGCCAGCGCCAGGCTACGAAAGACGCTGGTAAGATCGCCGGCCTAGAAGTCCTGCGTATCATCAACGAGCCGACGGCCGCTGCGCTGGCTTATGGCCTTGACAAGGATGATGACGAGACGATCCTCGTATTCGACCTTGGTGGCGGTACGTTCGATGTCTCGATCCTCGAGCTCTCCAGCGGCACCTTCGAAGTTCTCGCGACGAACGGCGATACGCACCTCGGCGGCGATGACTTCGACCAGGCTGTCATGGACTGGATGGTTGAGGAGTTCAAGAAAGAGAACAACATCGATCTCTCTCAGGACAAGATGGCTGCGCAGCGCCTCAAAGAGGCTGCAGAGAAAGCTAAGATCGAGCTTTCCAGCATGACCCAGACGAACATCAACCTGCCGTTCATCACGGCTGATGCTACGGGCCCGAAACATCTCGACCTCACGCTGTCGCGTGCGAAGTTCGATGAGCTCACGAGCAGCCTCGTTGAGCGCACGATGGAGCCGACCCGCAAGGCTATGGCTGATGCTGACCTCTCCGGCAGCGATATCAACAAGATCATCCTCGTCGGTGGTTCCTCCCGTATCCCGGCTGTCCAGGAAGCTATCCGCAAGTTCCTGGCCAAAGAGCCGTCGAAGGGTGTCAACCCGGATGAGTGCGTATCGGTTGGTGCTGCTATCCAGGGCGGTGTCCTTGTTGGTGAGGTCAAGGATGTCCTGCTTCTCGATGTAACGCCGCTGTCTCTCGGTATCGAGACGCTTGGTGGTGTCTGCACGAAGATCATCGAGCGCAACACGACGATCCCGACGCACAAGAGCCAGGTATTCTCCACGGCTGCCGACAACCAGCCGTCCGTTGATATCCATGTCCTGCAGGGCGAGCGCGAGATGGCTGCCGGCAACAAGACGCTGGGTCGCTTCGAGCTCTCCGATATCCCGCCAGCTCCGCGTGGGGTTCCGAAGATCGAGGTTTCCTTCGATATCGATGCCAACGGTATCGTGCATGTATCCGCTAAGGATCTCGGCACGGGCAAAGAACAGAAGATCACGATTCAGTCGGACGGCGGCATGACCAAGGAAGATATCGACCGCATGGTCAAAGAGGCTGAGGCACATGCAGCTGAGGACAAGAAGCAGAAAGAAGCCATCGATGTCAAGAACCAGGCTGACAGCTTCGTCTACCAGGCTGAAAAGACCATCAAGGATCTCGGCGACAAGGCTGACAAGGCTCAGGTTGCCAAGGTACAGGAAGGTGTCGACAAGGTAAAAGAGGCTCTGAAGAGCAACGATACCGAGACGATCAAGAAGGCTATGGAAGAGGCGCAGAAGCCGCTCTATGAGATGAGCGCAGCTGCTTATCAGCAGGCACAGGCTGCCGGTGCAGCTCAGGGCGCTGAGGGTGCTCAGCAGGCTGGTGCACAGCAGGATGCCAAGAACGACGACGATGTAGTCGATGCAGAGTATACGGAAGTCAAAGACGATAAGAAATAATCGGCGATTTTGATGGATGGATTGTTGGGAGCCTGCGGGCTCCCAACAATTATATTTAAGGATGGTGCAACGTGAGCGATAAACGCGATTATTATGAGGTGCTGGGCGTCGAGAAGGGCGCGTCGGCAGCGGAGATCAAGAAGGCCTATAAGAAAATGGCCCGCAAATATCATCCGGACCTCAACCGCGACGACCCGAAGACTGCCGAGGAGAAATTCAAGGAAGTCAACGAGGCCTACGATGTCCTCAAGGACCCCCAGAAGAAAGCCCAGTACGACCAGTTCGGTCATGCGGCCTTTGAAGGCGGCATGGGTGGTGGCGGCGGCTTTGGCGGTTTCGGCCAGGGTGGCTTTGGCGGCTTCGGTGGCGGCGGTATGGATGACATATTCGATATGTTCTTCGGCGGTGGCGGACGCCGCCAGTCGCGCGGCCCGCAGCCACAGCGCGGCAGCGATCTGCGCTATGATCTCGAGATCACCTTTGAGGAAGCGGCCTTCGGCAAGAAGGTCGAGCTCAACATCCCGCGTACGGATGAGTGCAGTGCCTGCCATGGCACGGGCGCAGCACCGGGCACCAGCCCGGAGACCTGCCCGGACTGCGGTGGTACGGGTACGCGCCAGACGGTGCAGAACACACCGTTTGGCCGCATGGTCAATCAGACGACTTGCGGCCGCTGCCACGGCACGGGCAAGATCGTCAAGAATCCTTGTGGGGAGTGCCATGGTACAGGCCGCAAGAAGGTGACGAGCAAGATCGAAGTCAGCATCCCGAAGGGAATCGACAACGGCCAGCGCGTGCGCGTGCGCGGCGGTGGCGAGGCGGGTACCCTCGGTGGCGGCAAGGGCGATCTTTACGTCTATGTGTTCATCAAGCCGCATAAGATCTTCCAGCGCCAGGGCAATGATGTTGTTGTCGAGGTGCCGGTATCCTTCGTGCAGGCTGCACTGGGCGATAAGATCCAGGTGCCGACCATCGATGGCACGGTTGAGATCAAGGTGCCGGCCGGCACGCAGTCGGGCAAGATCCTGCGCCTGCGTGAGAAAGGCATCCCGCATCTGCGCGGTACGGGCCGTGGTGACGAGCATGTAGTCATCAAGGTGCTGACCCCACAGAACCTCAATCAGCGTCAGAAGGAACTGCTGAAAGAGTTCGGTGAAATCAGCGGTGATAAAGTCAATCCGGAGCAGAAGAGCTTCCTGGATAATATAAAGAATCTCTTTAAATGATAACGAAATTGGAAGTAGCTAGATTATTCTTTAGCTGCTTCCAGTTTTTATTTTTGCGCAAAAGGATTTCTTTTATATGCAGGTAAGATATATGGTATACTAGCAAGAGAAATCAGTAGTCTGGGGGACGTTATGCAAATAGCAGAAAACGTCGTAGTGCCGCTGAAGAGGTTGAAGGCATCATTCAGCGGAAAATTATGGAGAAACTGTTATGAGTAATTACCAGCTTGATCGTGACTTGATTGTCGAGATTGTCAACATAGCTAAGGCACACAAGATAGAAAAAGTATTGCTTTTTGGTTCTCGGGCACGCGGTGATAATAAAGCGCATAGCGATATCGATTTGGCCATTGCTGGTGGCGATACCTTGGGGTTTTCGCTAGATGTTGAGGAAAAGACTAATACATTATTGTCGTTTGATGTAGTAGATATGAATGAGTTGATAACGGAGAATTTGCGGCAAGAAATCAAGCGCGATGGGATTGATTTGTATCGATTGGGATGTGCTGAAATGAAGAAATATGAATCCTTTGCAAACTGCTTGACGGTATTGGAACGAGCGGATCATATGATGGCAAAGAAAAATGAAATTTATCGGATGGGAATCATTGGTCAGTTTAACTTGACGTTTGAACTGGCATGGAAATCCTTGAAAGAAGTGCTGGAACTATATGGTGTAGCAGAGGCAGCTACTGGTTCGCCGCGGGAGATATTCAAGGCAGCGTATAAATTAGGCTGGCTATCCGATGAGAAAATCTGGTTGGATATGCTGAAAAAACGCAATATTGCCATTCATGTTTACGATGAAGATAGAGCGTTACTCGTAATGGAAGCAATCTTTACTAGTTATATAACGGCATTACAGGCTTTGCGGGAAGAATTGCAAAAACGGTTGGAGGGTATCGGGTGATATATTTCCTTGTGTTTTACAGGCAATGCCTATATAATTAGATAATTGCTAAAGGAAAAGGAGCGATGTATTTTGAAATGGGCAGAAGTAAGTATCCTGACCACGCATGAAGCCACGGATGTGGTGGCTGAAATCTATCATGATATCGGTGCGCAGGGCGTTGTCATCGAGGATCCGGAACTCCTGAACAGCTATATCGATTCGGGGATGTGGGATTTTTCTGATATCCAGCGTGCCGAGAATACGGAGATTGTCACGGTCAAGGCATATCTGCCCATGGATGAAGACCTCGATAGCAGACTTCGTGATTTCGAGCAGCGTATCAAGGCATTCCGCGAGATCGAAGGCGATGGCATCACGAAGGGGTCCTGTGAGATTTCCTGGAAATCCGTCCAGGATGAGGATTGGTCCGATAACTGGAAGAAGTATTTCCATCCCGAAAAGGTCGGTGGCATGATCGTCATCAAGCCGACCTGGGAGGACTATACGGCAAGCCCTGACGATATCGTCATCGAGCTCGATCCTGGTGCGGCCTTTGGTACGGGCACCCATCCGACGACGGCCATGTGCATCCGCGAGCTTGAGAAGCTCGTGCGCGGCGGCATGCGGGTATTTGATGTCGGCACAGGGTCGGGTGTCCTGTCGATTGCGGCGGCCAAGCTCGGGGCTACGGATGTCACGGCGATGGACTATGACCGCACGGCGGTCAATGTGGCGGCTGAGAATATCCGTGCCAACCATGTGGAAGATACCGTGCAGACGGGAATCAGCGATATCTTGAAGTCTTTTGCAGGCAAGGCGGATCTCATTGTCGCCAATATCATCGCCGATATCATCATCCGTCTGTTCGAAGAATTGGATGAGCATCTGGCAGAGGGCGGCAAGCTGCTGGCTTCAGGCATCATCACGGAGCGTGTAGCCGATGTGACCGAGGCTTGCCTGGCGCATGGCTTCGTGGTCGATAAGGTCATCGAGGAAAAGGGCTGGGCAGCTATGGTCATCAGCCGTGGTGATGAAAAATGAGGCGGCTCTTCTACAAGGGGCTGCTGGCCGATACGATCGAGATCACGGGCAGCGATGCCCATCATCTCATGCATGTGATGCGCGCCAAGGCCGGCCAGGAAATCCTCGTCGTCGATGATGAGAATCAGGTGGCACGCATGGAGATGACGGCTTTCCGCGAAGATGCGGTGACGCTGGCGCTCAAGGAGCGTTTGGAGGCTGACACGGAGTCGCCGGTCGAGCTCGTGCTCGCTCAATGCCTGCTGAAGGCCGACAAGATGGATATGGTCGTCCAGAAGGCGGTGGAGCTGGGGGCTGTCGGGGTGATTCCCGTGCGCAGCCAGAACTGCGTCGTGCGCTATGACGACAAGAAGGCAGCGGCGCGGCAGCAGCGCTGGCAGAAGATTGCCGACGAGGCAGCCAAGCAGTGCGGACGCACGGCGCTTCTGGAGGTTGCGCCTGTCACGGCTATCGGCGAGCTGCTGGCTGCGGAGCAGAAGGCAGAGGACAGCGTGCTGGTCTTTTTCTACGAGAATGAGAGCGAGCAGACGGTCAAGGAATACCTGCGGGCAGTAAAGGCCAAGCGCATCGTGCTGCTGGTAGGCCCGGAGGGCGGCTTCTCGCTTGCTGAGGCACAGGCTGTCGCGGCGGCTGGCGGCCGCAGTGTGACGCTGGGGCCGCGCATCCTGCGCGCAGAGACGGCGGCACTGGCTGCGCTGACTGTCGTGCAGTATGAAAAAGGTGATTTAGGAAGTTGATAGGAGAGGAAGGAATACATTGCCAAAGGTGGCATTAACGACACTGGGCTGCAAGGTCAACCAGTTTGAAACCGAAACAATGGAAGGTCTGTTCAAGCAGAAAGGGTATGAGATCGTGCCCTTTGAGGAAACGGCAGACTTCTATGTCATAAATACCTGCTCGGTCACGAGTCTCGGCGACCGCAAGTCGCGGCAGATCATCCGCCGGGCACAGCGCCAGAATGAGCAGGCGATCATCGCGGTCTGTGGCTGCTATTCGCAGGTGCATCCTGAGGAAATCAAGGCAATCGAAGGAGTGCGCGTCGTGCTGGGCACGAAGGAGCGCAGTCAGATCGTCGAGCTGGTCGAGCAGGCGGCCCGCGAGGATGGCATCATCGATGAGGTTGGCAATATCATGGAAGCCCGTGATTTTGAGGACATTCCGCTTTACGATATGCCGCAGCGCACGCGCGCATTCCTCAAGATCGAGGATGGCTGCCAGAATTTCTGCTCGTACTGCATCATCCCTTATGCGCGCGGCCCGGTCAAGTCCCGGCATCTCGACAAGATCCATGCCGAGGCAAAGAAACTCGTTGCCGCAGGCTTCAAGGAAATCGTGCTGACGGGCATCCATCTTGGTGCTTATGGCCGCGATCTTGCGGGCGAGGTCACGCTGGCCGATGCCTGCCGTGAGGTCTTGAAGGTCGAGGGGCTCAAGCGGCTGCGTCTGGGCTCGCTGGAGTCCATCGAGCTGTCGCCGGATCTCTTTGAGCTTATCCGCAGCGATGAACGCTTCTGTGCGCATCTGCATCTGCCGCTGCAGGCCGGTTCGGATTCCGTGCTCAAGGATATGAACCGCCATTACGATACGGCTGAGTTTGCCCGCCTGATTGAGCATGTCGAACGTGAAGTACCGGGAGTGGCTGTGTCGACGGATATCATTGTGGGTTTCCCTGGCGAGACGGAGGAACAGTTCCAGCAGGGGCTCGCGTTCGTCGCTGCGATGAATTTCTCGCGCATGCACGTATTCCCCTATTCGCGCCGCAGCGGTACTCCGGCAGCTGAGCGCAAGGACCAGATCCCCGACCCGGTCAAGAAGGAGCGGGCCCATCGCATGCAGGAACTGGCTGTACGTAAGACGCAGGAATTCCATCAGCAGTTCCTCGGCAAGACGCTGCGCGTATTGTTTGAGACGGATACGGACGGTATCACGGACGGCCTGACGGACAATTATATCCGCGTCTACACCGATGATGCCGTCGTCTGTGGCGATCTTTATGAGGTCGAGCTCGAACGCCTTTACCGCGATGGCGTCTGGGGCAAGGTCACAGAGAAGGTAAAATAATTTTCACGGTTTAGCAGGGAATTCGCGATTCTTAGCGAATTACTATAAAAGTATCGTGTTTGCGGCCATTTTTCTGGCAGGCACTCACGCAAAGAGCAAATCCAGCAAAGGAGGTGTTATCGATGGCAGATTGTATTTTTTGCAAGATTGCGCAGAAGGAGATCCCTTCCAGTCTTGTCTATGAGGATGAGCAGGTTGTAGCATTCAAAGACCTTGAGCCGCAGGCTCCGGTCCATGTGCTGGTCATTCCGAAGAAGCATGTGGAAAGTGTTCTGGCACTCACGGCTGAGGATAAAGCGATGGTGTCGCATATCCTGGTGGATGTCGTGCCGCAGCTGGCCCGTGAACTCGGTGTAGACGAGAAAGGCTTCCGTGTCGTCACGAATACGGGGGCAGAAGGTGGCCAGAGCGTCAAGCATCTGCATTTCCACCTCTTGGGCGGCCGTTCCATGCAGTGGCCGCCGGGCTGATAAGTCTTGCGATTATGTGTTGACATGACTTGCTTGGCTGATGTATAATTGTGTGGTGTAGTTATGAAAACACAAACTCCCAAGTTAAGTGGAGGGGGGGAAATGATAGATGGCAAACGAAATCAAAGTTGGTAAAAACGAATCGATCGATAGTGCTCTCCGCCGCTTCAAGCGTATGTCCCAGAAAGCTGGTACGCTGGCTGAAGTGAGAAAACGTGAACATTACGAGAAACCGAGCGTTCGCCGCAAGAAGAAATCTGAGGCAGCTCGTAAACGCAAGTTCCGCGGTTAATCCTTGGATGATTTGCGTGAGGCGCCTGCCCTTGGTGGCAGGCGCCTCATTTACTTATAGAAAGAAGGAAGCAATATGTCACTGAAAGAACAGCTGACGACTGATATGAAAGAGGCCATGAAATCCCATGACAAGGATCGTCTGGCCGTTATCCGCATGGTCCGTGGCGCCATCCGCCAGCAGGAAATCGATGGGCAGAAGGAACTCAGCGATGAAGATGTCATTGCCGTCATGAGCAAGGAAATCAAGATGCGCAAGGATTCCATCGAAGAGTTCAAGAAGGGTGGACGTGAGGATCTCATCGCCAAGACGCAGGCAGAGATCGATGTGCTGATGCCGTATATGCCGGCGCAGCTCTCTGAGGACGAGGTACGTGAGCTCGTCAAGGCAGCTGTCGCCGAGACCGGCGCGGCGACGCCGAAGGATATGGGCAAGGTCATGGGGGCACTGATGCCGAAGGTCAAGGGCCGTGCCGATGGCAAGCTCGTCAATACGCTTGTCCGCAGCATGCTGCAGGGCTGATAGCCTTCAGGAAGCTTCTTCCGTTTGCGAACGGGGGAGGCTTTTTTGTTTGCAGGCAGCAAAGAAGGTTATTTTTAATGATTAGCGAATATAATAGATGATGGAGGTGATATATCATGGATTTCGTGAGTATTCCAGTGCTGCAGACGTTGTTGCTGGCGATCATGTTCCTGGCCGTCTTTGTGGAGATAAAGACGGGCGGGATGGGTGCAGGCATACTGCTGGGGCTGGTTGCTGCTGGCGTATTCTGGGGCAGCCAGTACGTCAAAGGGCTCGTGGATCTTTATCAGATAGCCATCTTTCTCGCGGGGATACTCTGCATCATCGTGGAGATGCTGCTGCCGACGGTAGGCCTGCTGGCTGGTGTAGGTGTGGCGGCGATGCTCTATAGTGTCGTGCTGGCATTGGGGGGCGACATCAATGCGCTCTATGCCATGCTGATCGCATTCACAGCTGCTATCGTGCTCTTTGCCCTTATCGTGAAGCGGCTGCCATCGAGCAGGCTGTGGTCCCATGTGGTGCTCAAGGATCAGTCGCGGACGAATCGCGGCTATGTGAGCTCAACGCCGAAAGACAATCTGCTCGGCAAGACCGGCGAGGTGCTCAGCGAGCTGCGGCCAGCTGGCTCGGCACTCATCGATGGTGTGCCGGTGGATGTGGTGTCTGAGGGCGTATTCGTAGCGAAAGGTACGGCTGTCCGCGTCGTTGCTGTTGAAGGCAGCCGGGTGGTCGTGCGCAAGTCGTGAGTTTTCAGGTAACAAGGTTTTATAGGAGGTTCGTATGGTTGGATTGATTGGTTCTGGATTCTTTTTGGTATTGCTGATTGCGTTTATCATGATCTTCCTGCATTTTGTGCCGCTGGGCCTTTGGATCTCGGCATTGGCAGCTGATGTGCGGGTCGGTATCATCACGCTGGTTGGTATGCGCATGCGCCGCGTGCCGCCGGCAAAGATCATCCTGCCGCTCATAAAGGCCAATAAGGCGGGGCTGGATGTGGTAGTCAACCAGCTGGAGGCGCATTATCTGGCTGGCGGTAATGTCGATAAGGTCGTGGATGCCCTTATCGCGGCACATCGGGCGCAGATCCCTCTGCCATTCGAACGCTCGGCAGCTATCGACCTGGCTGGCCGCGATGTGCTGGAAGCTGTGCAGATGAGCGTAAATCCGAAGGTCATCGAGACGCCGGTGGTTTCGGCAGTGGCCAAGAATGGCATTGAGCTCAAGATCAAGGCGCGGGTCACGGTACGTGCCAATATCGACCGTCTGGTCGGTGGTGCTGGCGAGCCGACAATCATCGCGCGTGTTGGCGAGGGCATCGTCACGACGGTCGGCTCCTCCGACAGCCATAACGACGTACTGGCCAATCCGGATGATATCTCGAAGACGGTCCTGGGCAAGGGCCTTGATGCTGGTACGGCTTTTGAGATCCTGTCCATCGATATCGCCGATGTCGATGTCGGACGCAACATCGGTGCCGAGCTCCAGACGGACCAGGCTGAGGCCGACAAGCGCATCGCCCAGGCGAAGGCTGAGGAGCGCCGGGCTATGGCTGTGGCGAAAGAGCAGGAGATGAAGGCTTATACGCAGGAGATGGAGGCTAAGGTCGTCGAGGCACAGGCCGAAGTCCCTCATGCCATGGCGCAGGCTCTGCGCGAGGGCAAGCTCGGGGTCATGGATTACTACAACCTCAACAATGTCCAGGCTGATACCGATATGCGCAACGCGATAAGCAATGCCGATGGACAGGTGAAGAATCAGGCACCGATTGCACCGGTAAAATAAGGAGGACATCATGGATACTATCCTGATGATTGTCTTGTTTGCTTTGTTTGCCGTATTGTCGGACAAGATCGGGCAGAAGCCCAAGGTGCCAAGACGGCCGCGGGAGGAAGGCAGCCAGCTGCCACCGCCGGCCCCTGCGCCCTGGCCGCGCAAGGCACCGGCACCGAAGCAGACGGGCAGGCTCGGCTTCGAGATCCCCGAACTGCGCAATGATCCGTCGGCGCCACGCGAGACGGAAACGGCTGCTCCGGATACGGTCTGGCAGCAGGAGCAGGAAGCGCGGGCAAGAGAGGCTGACCGGCAGCGTGCGCTGGCCTATGAGCGCCAGCGGGCAGAGGAAGAGGCCCGCATACGCGCGGCTGAACTCGCTGCGTATGAACAGCAGGCCAAGGTGAAGCTGCCGTCACCAGACCCGGCGCGCCGCAGACTGCGTATCCCGGCGCTGACGCCAGCGAAGGCACAGCAGGCCGTCATCCTGGCGGAGATACTAGGGCGGCCCAAGGCTTATCGCAACCGGCCACGACGATAAATTTTATCTAGTATGACGATGACAAAAATCGCGAAATGTAGTACAATACTATAATATATGTGACAAAACAAGAACGAGAGATTTTGTAGGTGATGAATGTGTCAAACCCCATGTTTGATGTAATCGAAGCGGATCTGAAGGAGCTCAATGAGGGACTGATCGGGGCAGTTACCTCTCCGGTAGATCTCGTGACGGAAATAGGAACACATTTGGTGACGGCGGGCGGCAAGCGCATCCGTCCGGCACTTTGCCTGTTGGCAGCCCATGGCGGCCCTGCATACAGCTTGGAACGCCTTTTGCCTTTGGCGGAGGCCTTGGAGCTTATCCACACGGCATCGCTGGTCCACGATGATGTCATCGATGAGGCCGATACGCGCCGTGGCTGCATCACCGCCAATGCGAAATGGGACAACCAGATAGCGATCCTCAGTGGCGATTATATCTTTGCCCGGGCGTTTGGCCTCATTGCCGAGGGCGATTATGGCAACTATGTATCGAAGCGTCTGGCCGAGCTGGTCTGCAATCTGAGTGTCGGTGAGATCATCCAGGATCATACGGTCTATCAAGCGGTCAAGGATCTCGACAACTACTACAACCGCATCCAGAAGAAGACGGCGGATTTCCTGGAAATCTGCTGTGAGCTCGGTGCCTTTGTCGGCGGCATGAGCAAGGAAGATGTCCAGAAGCTGGCAGAATACGGTCATTGCATCGGCATGGCTTTCCAGATCACCGATGACCTGCTGGACATCCAGCAGACGTCGGAGAAGATCGGCAAGCCGGCTGGCAACGATATCCGCCAGGGTATCGTGACGCTGCCGGTCATCCATGCGCTCAGTGTCAGCCCGGATGCTGCCGAGCTCGAGGGCATCGTGACCGATTCGGCTATGACGGATGAGATGGTTGCGCGGGCGCTGGCTATCGTCAAGGCGACCGACGGCGTCGATGTGGCTATGGCCAAGGTCGACGAATATCTTGACCGGGCACGCAGTGTGCTGCCGGATAGCCTGGCACCGGAGATCCGTGAGGCCTTTGTCATGGTGGCTGACTTTATCGGTGATCGTGATTTTTGATGATATCGTTAGAAAGATTCAGTGCTCGTTGAGCATGAAGCGTGGAGGAATTAGTTATGTTTGGAATCGGTGTTCCCGAGCTTATCCTGATTTTAGTGGTTGGCTTGATTGTTTTTGGCCCTGGCAAGCTGCCTGAGGTTGCGCGCTCGTTAGGCAAAGGCATCCGGGAGTTCAAGAAAGCGACGAATGTGCTGTCGCAGGCTATCAACGCACCGGAGCAGGCACCTGTCCAGCAGCAGGCTGCCGCACAGCCGCAGCAGCCGGTGCAGGCACAGCAACAGCCAACACCTGCTGCTGCACCAGCGGAAACGCAGCCCTCTGCGCCGGTGAATCCCGTAGCTGCACAGCCGTATCCGGCGAATGAGCAGGCACCGACAGCTCCGCAGGCTGCGGCATCCCAGCCGGCGCCTGCCGCTCCCGTTGCTCCGTCCTATCAGGCCCCGACGCAGGATTCGGTACGCCAGCAGATCCAGGAGCAGGCCAAGAAAGCAGAATAAAGTATCCCGCAAGCGGGAAGGAAGGCCATCACTGCCAGCGGCAGTGATGGTTTTTGTTATATGCATCATAAGGATTTCATATGCAGCCTGTAACAAGATTCATTGAGATTTTTATGGTTTTTCGTTATAATAGAAACGAATAAATACCGTCGCGTTAATGAATTGTTTTTAGGAGGATATTTCTATGTTTAGTCCATGGCAAGCCGGAATTGTAGTATTGATTGCGCTCGTTATCTTTGGACCCAGCCGTCTGCCGGAAATCGGCAAGGCTCTTGGAAAGGGCATCCGTGAGTTCAAATCGAGTGCTACTGGCGAAGAAGCGAAGCCGGAAGAGAAGCTGATGACCAATGTAACGGAGCAGCCGAAGGAACTGCCGCCGAAATCGGATACGACGAAGCAGTAAGCCAGGTGGAGTTACATGGCAGAAGAGAAACAATATGAAGAGATAGCGGCTCCCAAACCACGGGGAGTCATAGAGCCGGGCTCGGTGGAGTATGTCCAGGATGATGGCAGCATGTCGCTGGTCGCGCACCTGACCGAACTCCGCAGCCGGCTGATCAAATGCCTGGTGGCAGTAGCGCTTGGCAGCTGTGTAGGGTATTATTTCATCGAAGAAATCATGCATTACATCACCCTGCCAGCCGGCAAGCTCTACTATATGCAGCCATCCGAGGCATTTTTCACGTATCTGAAGGTTGCCTGTGTGGCGGGATTCCTGCTGGCTTTGCCAATCGTATTCTGGCATATCTGGCGCTTTTTCCTGCCGGCTCTTACCCATAAGGAGCGGGCAGTCCTCGGCATTGTCGTGCCGACTTCGGTCATCCTGTTCTTTGCAGGCTTGGCCTTTTCGTTTTTCCTGGTACTGCCGGCTGGCATCCGCTTCTTCATGGGCTTCAACAGTGCTGAGCTCGAGGCGATGTTTTCGGTCAACAAGTACTTCGATTTTGTCATCATGTTCGTGATGCCCTTTGGCTTCATCTTTGAGCTGCCGCTCGTCATCACGATCATGGGCAAGATGGGCATCATAACTTCGGAATTTCTGAAGAAGTACCAGCGCATCATCATTTTCCTGTCGTTCGTGGCCGGAGCCCTGATCACGCCGACGCCGGATGTGTTCACGCAGTCGATGATTGCGCTGCCGATCATTGTGCTTTACGAGGTCGGCTATTTTATCGTTCGTTATGTCCTGCGACGCTGAAGCAGGGCTTTAGGGAGGAAATAATTTGGCTTTTAAGGATTTACGGGAATTCATCGCGGAGCTCGAGAAACGCGGCCTGCTCAAGCGTATCCAGACGGAGGTAGACCCTGAGCTGGAAATCACGGAAATCACGGACCGTGTGTCCAAGATGGAAGGCGACAAGAATGTGGCCCTGCTGTTTGAGAATGTCAAGGGGTCCAAGATGCCGGTACTCATGAATGCCTTCGGCAGCTATGAACGCATGGCACTGGCACTGGGGGTAGAGAAGCTCGACGATGTCGCCGATGAACTGCGTGAGATGATGAAGCTGCCGTATGTTTCATTGCAGAACAAGATGAGCGTGGTCACGATGATCCCGATGATCAAGCGCGCCATCAATTTCCCGAAATATGTGAAGAATGCACCGTGCCAGGAAGTGGTGGAGACGGAGAATCCGAACCTTGACGAGATTCCTATCCTCAAGTGCTGGCCGGATGATGGCGGCCCGTTCGTCACGCTGCCGCTGGTGTTCACGAAGAACCCCAAGACGGGCAAGCGCAATGTGGGCATGTACCGCTTGCAGAAGTACGACAGCCGCACGACGGGCATGCATTGGCATATCCACAAGAACGGCGCCGAGAACTTCCGCGACACGAAGGCACAGGGCGGTGACCGCATCGAGGCGGCTGTGGCTATCGGTACCGATCCGGTGGTGACCTACGCGGCGACGGCACCGCTGCCGCGGGATATCGACGAGATGGTCTTCGCTGGTTTCCTGCGTCATAAATCCGTCGAGATGGTCAAATGCAAGACGGTCGATATCGAAGTGCCGGCCAATGCGGAAATCATCCTCGAGGGCTATGTCATGACGGATGAAGTCCGCCGCGAGGGCCCTTTTGGCGATCATACGGGCTATTATTCGCTGGCTGACGATTATCCGGTATTCCATATCACGGCCATCACCCACCGCAAGGACGCCATCTACTCGTCTACGGTGGTCGGCAAGCCGCCGATGGAGGACTGCTATCTGGCCAAGGCCACGGAGCGCATCTTCCTGCCGCTTTTGCAGCAGATGCAGCCGGAGATCCTCGATATCAACATGCCGCTGGAGGGCGTGTTCCATGACTGCTGCATCGTATCCATCAAGAAGTCCTATCCGATGCAGGCCCGTAAGGTCATGCATGCACTCTGGGGCATGGGCCAGATGATGAACGTTAAGATGATCATCGTCGTCGATGCCCATGTCAATGTCCAGGATCTGAAGGAGGTCTGGTGGCGCGTCTACAATAACATCGATGCCAAGCATGACCTCGAGATCGTCGAGGGGCCGCTCGATGTGCTTGATCACTCCTCGCCGATGGCGAAGTGGGGCGCCAAGCTCGGCATTGATGCCACGAAGACCTGGCCGGAAGAGGGGCATACCCGTGAGTGGCCGGAAGAGATCAGCATGTCTGAGGAAATCCGCCAGAAGGTCGATGCCAAGTGGAAGGAGCTTGGTCTCGATTGATTAATATCAAAGCACATATCAATAACGTTGCGCTGCATCATACGATCTTCGACCTGCCCTTTGCGTTCATGGCGGCGCTGCTGGCCGCTGGCGGCCAGCCATCCCTGCATGATCTTTTCTGGATTGCGCTGGCCATCACGACAGGCCGGGCTGCGGCGCTGGCGATGGATAATCTGGCCGATGTCAAATACGACAGCCAGCAGCCGCGCATGCAGTACCGCGCCATGGTGAAGGGCGATATTTCCAAGCGGGAGGCAAAGATCTTCATTGTCATATGCCTGGGATTGATGGTGGCTTCGGTCACGCAGCTGCATCCCATCTGCATCTACCTGCTGCCGATTGCCGCGATCCCGTTCATGATCTATCCGTTCACGAAGCGTTTCACGGGTTGGTGCCATCTGTTCCTGGGCCTTGCCATCGGCATGGCGCCGGCTGGCGGCTGGGTAGGTGTCAGCGGCCAGATAACGGCACCGATGGTGCTACTGTGCATCGCCGTGGCGCTCTGGATCGGCGCATTCGATGCCATGTACGGGGCGCAGGACGAAGCCTTCGACAAGAGCCAGGGCTTGCATTCGCTGGCGACCGAGTACGGTGCTGAAGGGGCCTTCAAGATTGCTGTGGCCCTGCATATCGTCTGTGTTGCATGCTTCTTTGCTGTCGGCGTGATGCTGCAATTGCATTGGCTTTACTATATCGGCGTCGGCATTGCTGCCGGAACGCTGGTATATCAGCATAAAATCGTCAGCCCGACGGATTTTTCGCGGGTGACCCAACGCTATTTCATGCGCAATGGCATCGTATCGGTAGCCATCTGCGTATGCACCTGGCTCAGCTTTCTGTTCTGAGCCGTATACCTAGGGGGGACTTTATGTCAGCAAGAATTTTGGAAGGAAAAGTCTTTGCACAGCAGTTCAAGGAGGATGCAGGCCGCAGGGCGGAAGCCCTGCGGGAGAAATACGGTGTGGATCCGGGACTGGCCGTCATCATCGTCGGCAGCAATCCGGCATCGCAGGTCTATGTCTGCAATAAGAACAAAGCTTGTGAAGAGCTCGGGATTTATTCAGAGGTCGTGGAGATGCCGGAGACGACAACGAAGCAGGAGCTTATCGCCAAGATCGATGAACTCAATCTCGATAGGCGCATCCACGGCATCCTTGTACAGCTGCCGCTGCCGGCACAGATAGCCAAGGATGAGGCTGAGATCCTCAACCGCATCGACCCGGCCAAGGACGTGGATGGCTTCCATCCGGTCAATGTGGGGCGGCTCGTGACCGGTGAGGATGGGCTCGTCCCGTGTACGCCGGCAGGCTGCATCCGCATGCTGGAGCTGGCGGACATTCCCCTGGATGGGAAACGGGCCGTTGTCATCGGCCGCAGCAATATCGTCGGCAAGCCGATGCTTCATCTGCTGCTGGGCAAGAATGCGACCGTGACTATCTGCCATTCGCATACGGAAAATCTTGCTGAGATCACGCGTGAGGCTGATGTCCTCGTGGCTGCCATCGGCAAGCCGAACTTTGTCACGGCGGATATGGTCAAGCCGGGAGCAACGGTCATCGATGTCGGCATCAACCGCATTGCCCCGAAGAAGCTTGTGGGCGATGTGGATTTTGCGGCCGTCAAGGAAGTGGCCGGGGCAATCACGCCAGTGCCGGGAGGTGTAGGACTCCTGACGGTGGCCATGCTCATGCAGAATGTTGTCAAGGCCGCCGAAACGGCAGCCTGCAAATAAAACCGAATATCTTTCACGGAAACAAACAGAGGAGAAGAAAGCCTAATGAAAACTGATGTGGAGATTGCTCAGGAAGCAGAGATGCAGGACATCCGGAAAATCGCCGAGAAACTGGAAATCTCGGAAGATGAACTGGAACTCTATGGTAAGTATAAGGCCAAGGTTACCCTGGATGCCTGGCAGCAGGTCAAGGATCGTCCGAACGGCAAGCTCGTTCTCGTGACGGCCATCAACCCGACGCCGGCTGGCGAAGGCAAGACAACGACAAGTGTAGGGCTTGCCGATGCCTTCCATAAGCAGGGCAAGAAGGTAGCTGTGGCTTTGCGCGAACCGTCGCTGGGGCCGTGCTTTGGTCTCAAGGGCGGCGCTGCTGGTGGCGGCTATGCCCAGGTAGTGCCGATGGAGGATATCAACCTGCATTTCACCGGTGACTTCCATGCAATCACGACGGCCCATAATCTGCTGGCCGCTGTCCTTGATAACCATATCCAGCAGGGGAATGCATTGGATATCGATGTGCGCCGTGTCGTCTGGAAACGCGTGCTGGATCTCAATGACCGCGCGCTGCGCCATGTCGTCATCGGCATGGGGGGCAAGGCTCACGGCGTGCCGCGGGAGACCGGTTTTGATATCACAGTGGCCTCGGAGATGATGGCTATCCTGTGTCTGGCGTCGGGCCTTGAGGATATGAAAAAGCGTCTCGGCGAAATCGTGGTCGCTTATACCCGGGATGGCCGTGCGGTCCGTGCCAAGGAACTCAATGTCACGGGGGCATTGACGCTGCTGTTCAAGGATGCCATCAAGCCGAACCTCGTGCAGACGCTGGAGGGGACGCCGGCCTTTATCCACGGCGGCCCCTTCGCCAATATCGCCCATGGCTGCAACAGCGTCATGGCCACGAAGTTCGCGCTGAAGTTTGCGGACTATGTCGTCACGGAGGCCGGCTTCGGTGCTGACCTCGGGGCTGAGAAATTCCTTGACATCAAGTGCCGTTTCGCCGGTATCCATCCCGATGCTGTCGTCATCGTGGCCACGGTACGTGCGCTCAAGATGCATGGCGGCCTTGATAAGAAGGAGCTTGACCATGTCGATATGGCAGCGCTTGAAAAGGGCTTGGCCAATCTCACGAAGCATATCGAGAACATCCAGAAGTTTGGCTTGCCAGCCGTTGTGGCCATCAATGCCTTCCCGACGGATACGAAGGAAGAACTCAGCTTTGTGGAGAAGAAATGCAACGAGCTCGGTGCAGAAGTCGCTTTGTCAGAGGTATGGGCCAAAGGCGGTGCGGGCGGCCTGAAACTGGCGGAGAAAGTTGAAGAAGCTTTTGCCAAGAAGAACGACTTCCATTTCCTGTATGAGACGGAGCAGTCCATTCCAGAAAAGATCACGGCCATCGCGCGTGAGATCTATGGTGCGGATGGTGTTGATTTCACGGCAGCAGCGAAAAAGCAGCTGCAGGAAATCGAGGCGCTGGGCTTTGACAAGATGCCGGTCTGCATGGCCAAGACGCAGTATTCCCTGTCGGATGATGCGGCCAAGCTCGGACGCCCGGAAGGGTTCCGCATCACGGTGCGCGAGCTGCGCGTAGCTGCTGGTGCCGGCTTCATCGTCGCCTTGACGGGCAACATCCTTACGATGCCAGGCCTGCCGAAGAAACCGGCGGCTGAAAATATGGATATCGATGAAAGCGGCAAGATCACGGGGCTTTTCTGACAGGAAGGCCGGATCTGCTGGTTTATCTGCGTTAAAGCGCATGGGGAGAGACCTCCTCATGCGCTTTATTTTATCATTAGCGGTATTTATCTGTGTGATTTTCCAGCTACTTGCAAAATACATAAAAAACCCTTACAATATGATTTATGTAATTCATAACCATGAGAAAAAGTCGGAGGGCAGCCTATGAAACGTGTATCCGTTGAGCTCGTGCCGCGTGACGAAGAAACGCTGCGCGCTGAACTCGCGCTCTTGCAGCAGTATCAGGACAAGATCGACGTCATCAATATCCCCGACCTGCTGCGCTTTGAGACGCGCAGCTGGCAGGGGGCGGCGATGGCTAAGGAGTATTTCCCCGATGCCATGCCGCATATCCGCGCGATGGACATCAATCTTGAGGAAGAACTGCCGATGAAGGACTATCTGCGTGCGCATGATATCCGCGAGGTACTCGTCATCGAGGGTGATCCTCCCCAGCGCATGACCCATGCGGTCTATCCGACGGAGAGCACCGATGTCATCCGCAAGTTCCGCGAGGAGATGCCAGAGGTCACGGTCTATGCGGGTATTGACCAGTACCGCAGCTCGATGCGCCATGAGCTTTACCGCATCCACCGCAAGGTCCAGGCTGGTGCCAAGGGCTTTTTCACCCAGCCGTTCTATGACAGGCGGCTGCTCGAGATATATGCTGATATGCTGTCTGGCCTTGAGGTATACTGGGGCGTATCGCCGGTCATGAATGCCGGTTCGCAGAGTTACTGGGAGCGCAAGAACAATGTCGTCTTCCCGCAGGCTTTCGAGCCTAGCCTGGAGTGGAGCGTACAGTTCTCGCGCGAGGTCATGGAGCTGGCTGACAAGATGGATGCGAGCCTCTATCTGATGCCGATCCGCACGAATCTCGAGGAATATCTGGCCGGGGTATTCCGCTGACAACGGCAAGTGAGCAAATGAGACCGCAGGCAATTGCGGATACTGTTGTATATGTATTAGGAGAGTGAACCATGTTTAAGATCCTGAAGAAAGAGGAGCTTTCCCCGAATGTCTTCTCGATGGATATCGATGCGCCGCGCGTGGCTAAAAAGGCCCAGGCAGGACAGTTCATCGTCCTGCGCGTGGATGAGAAAGGCGAGCGCATCCCGCTGACGATTGCCAACTTCAACCGTGAGACGGGTGTCGTCAATATCGTCTTCCAGGTCATCGGCGCTTCGACGATGGCGCTGGCAGCTGTGGAGCCGGGCGAGTCGATCATCGATTTTGTCGGTCCGCTGGGGCAGCCGTCGGAAATCAAGAAATTTGATGGTACGGTTGTCGTCGTCGGTGGTGGTATCGGTGTCGCACCGACGTTCCCGATTGCCCGTGCCATGAAAGAGGCTGGCAACAAGGTCATCGCCATCATGGGTGCCAAGACGAAGGACATCCTGATCATGGAAGATGAGATGAAGGCAGTGACCGATGAGATCCTCATCACGACCGATGATGGTTCACGCGGCATCAAGGGCTTCGTTACCTATGCCGTACAGGAGCTGGCCCAGCGCGGGGAGAAGATCGCGCAGATCACGGCTATCGGCCCGGTCATCATGATGAAGAGCGTTGCTGACTGCACGCGCGAGCTCGGCATCCCGACGGTGGTCAGCCTCAATCCGATCATGGTTGACGGTACGGGCATGTGCGGCGGCTGCCGCGTCCAGGTCGGCGAGGAGACGAAGTTCGCCTGCGTTGATGGCCCGGAGTTCGATGGACACCTTGTCGATTTCAACGCCCTCATGAGCCGCCAGCGTATGTACCGCGACCTCGAGGCCGAGGAAAAAGACCATATCTGCAACATCGGACTGGGGAGGAAGTAAGCAATGGCTCTGTCTTTGAAGAAACACGAAATGCCGGTACAGGACCCGAAAGTCCGTGCCCATAATTTTGACGAAGTAGCCTTGGGCTACGATGAAGAAACGGCTGTCGCTGAGGCTGAGCGCTGCCTGCACTGCAAGATCCCGCAGTGCCGCAAGGGCTGCCCGGTGTCGGTCGACATCCCGGAGTTCATCGGCAAGATCAAAGAGCGCGATTTTGACGGCGCTATCGAGAAAATCAAGGAAGCCAATGCGCTGCCAGCTGTCTGCGGCCGTGTCTGCCCCCAGGAGAACCAGTGCGAGAAATACTGCGTGCTGGCCAAGAAGGGCGAGTCGGTTGGCATCGGCCGTCTCGAGCGTTTTGTTGCTGACCGCCATATGGCCAAGAATGAGGAAGTGAAACCGATCGCCTTTGCCGAAGATGCGCAGAAGGTAGCCGTACTGGGCTCTGGCCCCTCCGGCCTTTCCTGTGCTGGTGACCTGGCCAAGAAGGGCTACAAGGTCACGGTCTTCGAGGCGCTGCATAAGGCTGGCGGCGTCCTGTCCTACGGCATCCCGGAATTCCGCCTGCCGAAGGATAAAGTCGTCAAGAAGGAAATCGAGAACATCGAGAAGCTCGGTGTCCGATTCGAGCTTGATTCGGTGGCTGGCCGTCTGTTCACAGTGGATGAGCTTATGGAAGAAGAGGGCTTTGATGCTGTATTCATCGGTACGGGGGCTGGCCTGCCGCGTTTCCAGGGCATCCCGGGCGAGGGGCTCAACGGTGTTTACTCGGCCAATGAGTTCCTGACGCGCTGCAATCTGATGAAGGCCTATAAGTTCCCTGAATATGCGACGCCAATCAAGGTCGGCAAGAATGTCGCTATCATCGGCGGCGGCAATGTTGCTATGGATGCAGCCCGCACGGCCCTGCGCCTGGGCGCGGAGCATGTCTATATCGTCTATCGCCGCAGCGAGGCTGAGCTGCCGGCCCGCAAGGAGGAAGTCGAGCATGCCAAAGAAGAGGGCATCGACTTCAAGCTGCTCAATAATCCGGTCGAGATTCTTGGTGATGAGAATGGCTGGGTCAAGGGCATGACCTGCATCCGCATGGAACTCGGTGAACCCGATGAGTCGGGGCGCCGCCGGCCGGTGGCTGTTGCGGGCTCAGAGTTTGAGCTGGCTGTCGATACGGTCATTGTCTCCATCGGTACGGGGCCGAATCCGATCATCGCGCATACGACACCGGGCCTTGCGACGACCAAACGCGGCAACATCGAGGCCGATGAAGAGTCCTGCGCCACGTCCAAGCCGGGCGTATTCGCTGGTGGCGATATCGTAACGGGTGCTGCCACGGTAATCCTCGCCATGGGGGCAGGCCGCAAGGCAGCAGCTGCTATTGACGAGTATTTGCAGAAAAAGAAGAACAACTGATAGAACCATATTCGGTCAAGGGTGACCGCAGGTAGTCCGTCCCGGCAGTATCAGAAGCTGGGGCGGATTTATCGTTGGTTCAAGGGAGAGGGAAACAGGAAATGAATTTTGCTGCCATTGACTTCGAGACGGCAACGTCGGCCAGGGATTCTGCCTGCAGCGTAGCTGTCGTCGAGGTCAAGGAAGGAAAACTTTATGATTCGTATTACACGCTGATCCAGCCGCCGGGGAACCGTTATAACTGGTTCAATACGCGCATCCATGGCATCACGCGTGAGGATACGGCTGCGGCGCCGTGCTTTGCAGCTATATGGCCGGAACTGCGGCAGCATCTCGAGGGGCGGATCGTCGTGGCACACAATGCCCGCTTCGATATGGGCGTGCTGGGAGCCTGCCTAGCGAGGGAAGGCCTGGCAACGCCGGACTTTGCATACTGCGACACGGTCGCTATTTCGCGCAAGGCCTGGCCGGAGCTTGCCAATCATAAGCTTGATACGGTGGGCAGTTTCCTGCATATCGAGTTCAATCATCACAATGCATTGGATGATGCGCGCACCTGCGCGTATATCCCCGTGGCGGCTGCCAAGGAGATGGCAGTGGACAGCCTGCAGGGACTGACGGCTCAGCTGGGGATACGGGTGCAGCCATTTGGTGTGAGAAAGGGGAGTAGACGATGATTTTAGTAAGTGCATGTCTGCTGGGACATAAGGTGAAATACAGTGGCGGGGCCAATACTCACGAACTGCTGCTCAAGTATAACGAGCGGGGCCGGTTCATCGCGGTCTGTCCCGAATGCTTTGCGATGCTGCCCGTGCCGCGTCCTTGCGTAGAGCTCCAGGGCGGTACAGGCAAGAAGGTTTTGTCGGGCAAGGCTAAGGCCATGGATGAGAATGGGCGGGATATGACGCAGTATTTCCTGACCGGTGCCGACAAGGTGCTCAAGATAGCCGAAGCCTATCATGCGAAGGTGGCGATCCTCAAGGAAGGCAGCCCATCCTGCGGCGTCAAGAAAATCTACAATGGCAATTTCGAAGACAAGAAGATCAAGGGTCAGGGCGTGACGACGGCCCTGCTGCAGAAGCATGGCATCACGGTCTATTCGGACAAGGATATGACGGTGGGCCGCTTGGAGGAACTCATCGCTGAGGATATGCGCCGCGACCGCATCTGAAAAATTTTTTCATGATATGAAAAAAAGGGGTTGCATTATGCGAAGAAATCCCGTATAATATCTTTTGTTGACACGAGAGTGTCACAAGAGTTATTCCTCGATAGCTCAGCCGGTAGAGCACCTGACTGTTAATCAGGCTGTCGCAGGTTCGAATCCTGCTCGAGGAGCCATATGGCGCGTTGGTCAAGTGGTTAAGACACCGCCCTTTCACGGCGGCTTCATGGGTTCGAATCCCATACGCGTCACCATTTCCGGGCGATTAGCTCAGCTGGGAGAGCGCTTGCCTTACAAGCAAGATGTCAGCAGTTCGATCCTGTTATCGCCCACCATTCAAAAATATAGGCTGCCGAAGGGCGGCCTTTTTTGTTATCGGCAGTGTCAGAGGAACAGGAGGTTTGTGCATGAATACGGAAGAACGCCGGGAACATTTACTCAAACGCCTGCGTGAGGCAGAGCAGCCGCTCACGGGAACCAAGCTGTCGCGGGAATTTGCCGTGAGCCGGCAGATCATCGTCGGCGATATCAGCATCCTGCGGGCTCAGGGCGTGCAGATCTTTGCAACGCCCCGCGGGTATATCCTGCCGCAGGAGCAGCCTGAGGCCAGCCGCATGGTGACGCTGGTCTGCCAGCACGACGCAGCTGGCATGGAGCAGGAGCTCTTGGCCATCGTCGACAATGGCGGGGCGGTGCTCGATGTCATCGTTGAGCATCCGCTCTATGGCCCCATCCGCGGCGACCTGCTGCTGGAGAACCGCCGGGATGTCCGCGCCTTCCTGTCCAAGATGCAGAAATGCCAGGCCAATCCCTTGCTCGTCGTGACGGGGGGCATCCATATGCATACGGTGCGGGTTCCCGATGAGGAAACCCTGCAGGCTATCCGTGCAGATCTGCGGGGCCTGCACATCCTCGTGGAGGATGGCGTGGCCCGGGGCTGATATTGCGTGGCAATTCCCTTCGTAGTATAATTATAATGTTTTCATGCAGTGACAAAGGTATTTATAGTAAGGAAGACGATTCGTGGAAGAATTACTGAAGAAAATGCACACATGGATGGACGCCTATATGAAGCGTTTTGTCACCGATGACGAAGAAGTCATGCAGGGCATACGCATCAAGATGATCCATACCGGCTATGTCACGGCCATTGCCCGTGAGCTGGCGCAGGAATTGGCGCTTTGCCAGCATGACGTACAGCTGGCTGAGATCATGGGGCTGTTCCATGATGTGGGACGGTTCCGCCAGTACAGCATCTACAAGACCTTCAACGATGCGCAGTCAGAGGATCATGCCGATCTCGGGCTAAAGGTGCTGGCCGAAGAGATGCCGTATCTTGAGGCGTTGGCGGCAGAGGAGGCAGAGCTGGTGCGCTTTGCCATCCGCAATCACAACAAGAAGGAAATCGAGCCGACGGAAGACAAGCGCAAGCTGCTGTTTGCCCGTCTCCTGCGCGATGCAGACAAGCTCGATATCTACCGCGTGCTCTCGCCCTATCTGACACCGGATGGTGTCGATAAGGCGCCGAAATTCATCAAGGCTGATGCGAGCCAGCTCGTGAGTCCGGACTTTGTCCGCGACTTTGCCGAGGGCAAGCAGGCCGACTATCATCGTCTGCGCACCCATGGCGACCGCAAGCTGGTGCGGCTCATGTGGGTCTACGATGTCAACTTCAGCTGGACGCTGCGCAAGATGGTCGAGCGCGGCTATATCGACCTCATCATCAAGTATCTTCCTGAGCAGGAGGGGCTTGATGTCGGCATCCGCCGCTTGCGCCAATATATAGAAGAAAAATGCGCGGTCAAAGACCGTGTGGATGTATAAAGGAGAGAATCACATGGCAGAGAATACGACAATCGCTACGAATTTTGTTCAGAATGCGATTGAGGATGACCTGAAAAATGGCAAATATACGGAGGGCATTCATACGCGCTTCCCACCTGAGCCGAATGGCTATCTCCATATTGGTCACGCAAAGTCCATTTGCCTGAACTTCGGCCTGGCTGAGTACAATCATGGCCTTTGCAACCTGCGCTTCGACGATACGAATCCGACGAAGGAGGATACGGAGTACGTCGACTCCATCCAGGAGGACATCCATTGGCTCGGCTTCTCGTGGCAGAACCGCATGTATTATGCCTCGGACTACTTCGATAAGCTCTATGACTATGCGGTCGAGCTCATCAAGAAGGGCCTGGCTTATGTGGATGACCTCACGGCTGAGGAGATCAAGCAGTACCGCGGCACGCTGACGGAGCCGGGCAAGGAAAGTCCGTACCGCAACCGCAGCGTCGAGGAGAACCTTGACTTGTTTGCCCGTATGAAGGCTGGCGAATTCGCCGATGGAGAGAAGGTACTGCGCGCGAAGATCGACATGGCTTCGCCGAATATGGTCATGCGCGATACGGTCATCTACCGCATCGCCCACGCCCATCATCATCGTACGGGAGATGCCTGGTGCATCTATCCGATGTACGACTTTGCCCATCCGCTGTCGGATGCCATCGAGGGCATCACGCATTCGGTCTGCACGCTCGAGTTTGAGGAGCACCGTCCGTTCTACGACTGGCTCCTGGAGTCACTGGGCTTTGACGTCAATACGCGCCCGCGTCAGATTGAGTTTGCACGTCTCAATCTCACGAACACGGTCACGAGCAAGCGCAAGCTGCGCCAGCTTGTCGAAGAGGGCTATGTACGCGGCTGGGACGATCCGCGCATGCCGACCATTTCGGGCCTGCGCCGCCGCGGTTATACGCCGGCATCGCTGCGCAACTTCTGTGAGGAGATCGGCGTCGCCAAGGGCAACAGCCTGGTCGATGTCAGCATGCTTGAGCACTGCGTACGCGATGACCTCAATGAGCATGCGGACCGCGTCATGGCAGTGCTGCGTCCGCTGAAGGTCGTCATCACGAACTATCCGGAGGATAAAGAGGAGTACCTGCTGGCTGACAACAATCCGATGCATGGTGGCAGCCGCTTCGTGCCGTTCTCCCGCGAGATCTATATCGAGCAGGAAGACTTCATGGAGGAGCCGCCGAAGAAGTATTTCCGCCTCAAGCCGGGCGGGGAGGTCCGCCTCAAGCATGCGTACATCATCAAGTGCGAGGAAGTCGTGAAGGATGCAGACGGCAATGTTGTCGAGCTTCGCTGCACCGCGGATCTTGAATCCAAGACGGGCGGTGCTACGGCTGGCCGCAAGATCAAGGGCACGATCCACTGGGTAGCTGCCAAGACAGCACTGCCGGCCGAGGTACGCCTCTATGACTACCTGCTCGAAACCGATGAGAACGGCAACCTGCCGGATGACTTCATCGCTGCGCTCAACAAGACGTCGCTGGAAGTCATCGAGAACGCCTGGATCGAGCCGAGCGTCAAGCTCACGGCTGCTGGTACGCACTACCAGTTCCTGCGCGAGGGCTATTTCGTTGTCGATCCGGACACGACGCCGGATAAGCTGGTCTTCAACCGTGTGGTTGGCCTGCGTGACAGCTGGGCTAAAGTAAAGAAGGGATAACATGAGCAAGATTCCAAAGGGACTTACTGATAAGGATATGTTCCAGAATTACGTGGAGGAGGAATCCCTTGAGGATGCCTTTGTCAAGGCTGAGAAGCTCGCGGACAAAAAACGCCGGGAGCAGGCGGCAGCAGAGCCGCCCGCTGAGCTTAGCCGGGCTGGGTTTACACCGGCGCTTACTGAGGATCTTGGCAAGGCTCTGATGGTGCTCAAGATGGAACTTTTCCGCGAGGGTATCCAGCATTATACGTTCAAGATCAAGCGCGATGGTGAAAATATCGTGCTGACCCCGAAGTATAAAAAAGAGAAATAAGCGAATTCAAAGACTATGGAAAGAAGTGGATTGCATTGTTAAGCAGCACAACCCTGGCGGTCATCATCTTTGTGGCTGCCTATGCGCTGATTATTTCGGAGAAGGTGCATCGCACCATCGTGGGAATTTTCGGTGCTATGCTGATGATTCTCTGTGGTATCATCAGTCAGGAAACTGCTATTCATCATATTGATTTCAATACGTTGGGCCTGTTGATGGGCATGATGATTATCGTTAACATCACAAGTGAGACTGGCCTGTTCAACTTCCTGGCTATTTGGGCGGCTAAGAAGGTAAAGGCACGTCCGATTGCGCTGCTCGTGGCATTGTCAGCGCTTACGATGATTTGCTCGGCGCTGCTCGATAACGTTACGACGGTACTGCTGACGGTTCCAATTACTTTCAGCATCACAGCGCAGCTCAAGGTGGATGTGAAGCCGTATCTTATCGCTCAGATCCTGTCGTCGAACATCGGCGGCACGGCGACGCTGATCGGTGACCCGCCGAACATCATGATCGGCAGTGCCGTCGGCCTGAACTTCATGGATTTTATCGCCAACCTAACCGGCGTGTCCATCGTGATTTTCTTGGTCGTCCAGGCACTCTTGATCCTGCTTTATGGCAAGGAGCTCAAGACTCAGCCGGAGCTGCAGGAGAAGGTCATGCGCCTCAACGCGAAGAGCCAGATTTCCGACGTCAAGCTGCTCAAGAAATGCTTGTTTGTCATTTTCGTCACGATCTCGCTGTTTGTCATGCACGGTGCCTTGGGGCTGGAGACGGCAACGGCAGCGCTCACGGGCGCAGGCCTCCTGCTGCTCATCACGTTCACGCGCAATGAGCCCATGATTGCCAAGGTGCTCTCGAAAGTCGAGTGGCTGGCCATCTTCTTCTTCGCGGGCCTGTTCGTGCTCGTTGGCGCTTTAGTGGAGACGGGCGTCATCGAGATGCTGGCTGCTGAGGCCATCAAACTCACCCATGGCGATGTCACGGCCACGGCAGTGCTGATTCTCTGGATGAGCGCTATCGCTTCGGCTTTCATCGACAACATCCCGTTTGTGGCAACGCTGATTCCGCTGATCCAGGATATGGGCCAGATGGGACTTACGAACCTTGATCCGCTCTGGTGGTCGCTGGCACTTGGTGCCTGCCTCGGCGGCAATGGTACATTGATCGGTGCGAGCGCTAACGTTGTCGTGGCTTCGATGGCTACACAGCGTGGCCGCCAGATTTCATTCCTGGGCTTTATGAAAGTGGCATTCCCGGTCATGGTGCTGACGATTATCATGGCAAATATATATGTATGGCTGCGTTATCTCTGATAGCGTTGCAGACGTGTCATGTCCTTCCGGATTAACGGGAGGACATTTTTTTGAAGCAGGATTTTTTCTATTCTTGTTGAATCCTAACTTGTATGAAATTTTTCAAGTCAACAGGAGGAAAGTGGATGAAAATGATGAGAAAAAAATGGCTGGGAATATTAGGTGGTATGCTGCTGGCAGGATGTTCGCTGTTTCCGGCGCAGGCAGAGATGGCAGCAGCAGAAACTGCAGCTGTGCAGCAGGCGGGAAAGGTATCGCCAGAGGATTCCCGTGACTTTGTGGTATTATCCGAGGCTGTGCCTGATGTGATCCTTGAGGTGCGTTATTACTCGACTTATAATTTTGTCGGTGACCGCATCGCTGGTTATGAGCAGCCTTGTGTCATGCTGACGAAAGAAGCGGCAGCAGCCCTCAAAGAAGTGGCGGCAGATATGAAGAAACAGGGCTATCGCTTGAAAATCTATGATGCGTACCGCCCGCAGATGGCTGTCGATAATTTCGTAGCTTGGGCTGAGAAACTGGATGATACGCGTATGAAGCCTTATTTTTATCCGCAGGTGGATAAGACGCGGTTGTTCGCTGATGGTTACATCGATGCCAAGTCCGGGCATAGCCGCGGCTCGACGCTCGATTTGACTTTGTTTGATATGAACACTGGCAAAGATGTCGATATGGGCGGTGTTTTTGACCACTTTGGTATCGAGAGCCATCCCGATTGGTGCGGAGATGCAGAGACCGGCAAATATACGGGCCAATACAAAGGGAACATGCAGCCTAAAGATGGAAAGATCAATGAGGTCCAGTTCAAGAACCGCATGCTCCTGCGCCAGGCGATGCTTCGTCACGGGTTCAAGCCGCTGGCTACGGAATGGTGGCATTTCACGCTGAAAAATGAACCGTATCCAGATACGTATTTCAACTTCAAGCCGCATATGAAGTAAATAGGATTCCAGTGGATCGCTGCTGAAAATATCGTAAAAAAAATCCGTCCGGCGCTTATATGTAGTGACCCCATAAAGTTAGACCTTACCGGTAGTAGCAATTATTTGCTGCTACCG